>CAVQGR010000022.1:0-9488 GCA_963712105.1 uncultured beta proteobacterium | reverse complement strand
GGCCTGGTCGATCACCCTGGTCCAGTACTGGACCAGCGTCGGGCCGGAGGAGTCGTCCTGGCCCACCGCCGTCCAGCCCTGCTGCGCGATGCACATCTTGGCCTTCAAGCCCGGCTGGTACTGCGGATACGCCGGGTTGTTCTTGATGCACGTCGGACAGGTCGTAGCGTTGTAGAGGTTGCTGAACGGCGGCACGTCCGGAATCGTCGGCAGGAGGCTGTCCAGGTCCGCTGTCGGCACCGACACGAAGCCGTTCGCGTAGGGCACCGGGATCAGATCCGGATTGTCCGGATCGAGCACGCACGACAGCGCCGGGACGTAATCGTTGGTTCCGGGAACCGGCGCCACGGCGGTCCCCCACGACAGTTTCGGCCGCTTCGTAGTCCAGCTCGAAAAATCGCCCGAGGCATCGACCGCAACCCGACCCCAGACGACGACGTACTCGGCCGACACCTTCTGGAATGGCGTGACCGCGGGATCGGGAACGATGAAGCTCGCGATCTGCGGGGTCGAGTCGACCTTGAGGTCGAAGATGTACGGAACGGCGACGCAGCCCGTCGAGTCCTTGTTGCTGCCGCGCACCAGTCCCCACTTTCCCTGATCCGACGCTTTGACGTAGGACTTCAGTTCGCCCGGAATGAGATCGCCAGCCGTCCAGTTGGTCGGGTAGCACCCGAGTTCGCCCGTGTAGACGGAGAGCGTCTTCTGCTGCGACGGATAGCCGTCGGCGGACACGGTCAGCAGGCAGCTGCCCGTCGACGGAAGGGCCGGAATTTCGCCGGTGAACGTCGTCGTGCTGCCGGACGTGGAGGTCGCGGTGACCGCGTAGCCGCAGTTCGACGTGATCCCGACGGTGGAAGGCGGCCCGTCCTGGGTGACCGTCACGTCGAATGGGGTCTTGATGTACGCCTTGTCGGGCGCGACAACCGTAAGCGCATTCGCCACGAAGCTCGCGGTCACCGTGCAATTCGCGGTGACCGGTCCCGTCGTGAACGTGGTACCAACCAATGATCCTCCGCACGTATCGCTGCTCGCCGACGTCGTGTGGTAGTTCGGCGGAGGCGTCACCGTGAAGCTCGCGGTCTGGTTGTAGTTCTTGGTCTGCGGCGTCGGGGTGACGTTGGCTGCGGGCGAACCCTGCACCGTGAACGTCTTGATGGTGAAGTTGGCAATGACCGTGCAGTTCGCATTGACGGCAAGCGTCGTGAAGGTGTTGCCAACCAGCGTGCCGCCACAGGTGCCGCCGGTGGTGCCGATGTCGTATCCGGTCGCCGGCGTGATCGTGAACGACTTGGTGGATCCCGCGCCGACCGTCTGCGCGCCCAGCGGGCTGATGGACCCGTTCGCGTTCGCGGACGATGTCACCGTGTAGCAGGCGGGCGGGAGCGACGTCGACGGCCGGGGGCCGCTGAGCCGGAATTTCTGTCCGCTACCGACGCTGCTGCCGGTCCACGGTTGCGCGGTCCATTCACCCGATTGCGCCCCGCAGGTGGCCGTACCAGTCACCGCGTCTACCGTGACGGTCATCGATTGCCCGGCGCCGTTGGGCAGGTTGATCGCGTTGACGGTAACCCCTTTCCCGTCGGCGTTTACCGAGGCGGTTCCGCGGCTCGAGGACACGACCGTACCCACCGGAATCGACCAGCCCACCGGAGCGTAGAGTTCAAGCGAGTTGAACGACGAGTTGCCTTCGTTGGTGAAGGTGAAGGTGAACGGTCCCGTCGATGCCGTGGGCGTCGCTGGCGAAACCGTCAGCGTGTACTGCTTCTCGGCACCAAAGGCCGTGCCGGCCGGCAGCGCCAGCGCCACCACCGCCACCGCCATCACCACCCGCAACATTCTAGTCAGGACATTCATCGTTTACCTTCCCCAGGTGCTCGTTCGTTAGCGTTCTTCTCGGCTGAGCATTGAAGTCGATTGCCATCCGATCCTCCGTCTGCGGCTCGGCCGCTCTGCACGGAGTCCAAGGTTCGGCATGATAGTCGCTACTGCAACATTTGCAACAGCGCGGCCGGCGACTGTTACAGTCCTCGACGCGAATATGACGTAGTCATGGCGACCGAAAAAATCGCGTGTTCGGAGCGCATGCACGACATGTCGATCGATCCAGCGATCGCGACGCCGGCGATTCCGTTTGCTACAGAAGCCGTATTCGGCGAAGGTTTCCACGCGCGCCGATCGCTGGCGACGAAACGGCCGCTTCAGTGCCGAATCGACGGCTCCGGGCGCCCGATGCGACGCTGATCGGCGGCGGCCGGGGGTGGAATGTTGTGCACGACAACATCGCCCTCTTGGAGTGCCTACCCGGGCGCGGGCCGATACCCCTGCGCCGCCAGCAAGCCGAGCAGCCGGTCCAGATTTTCCTGCGCCCTGGCCTCGTAGCGCTCCCGAAAATATTTTGTGGAGAAGAACCGGCGGCGGCGCTTGAGGAAGCCCAGGAACCAGACTTGCCCTGCGTAGTACTGCGCGTCCGGCTGCGCGGCGAACTCCTCGCGCAGCAGGTCGCCCTGGCGCATGAACTCCTCCCAGGGCCCGCCGAAGCCGGCGAGGTCGATGTCCTCGATGAAGCCGCGGTCGCCTTCGGGCGCCTGGCGCTGGTGGCGCGTGGTCAGGATCAGCGCGCAGACCCGCCGCCGGAACCGCGGATCGGCGCCATCGGCATAGGAGAGGAACAACTCGGTGCTGCGCCGCTCGTTCGCGGCGTCGCCGGGAACGTACACCGCGTCGTGAAACCAGATCGCCAGCTCGACCGCATCGGGATTCGCAAGCAGCGGCGCGACCTTGTCGAAGCGGCGCAGGCAGTCGCCGATGTGGTTGAGATCATGAAAGCGCCGATCCGCCCCACCCAGGCGGCGGCAGAGATCCGCGTACACCGCGCCTGCGGCCGCGGCGGGCGGGGACGGAATGCGCCGGCGCCACAGCGCCTCGAAACGCGCGGCGTCGAGGTCGCGGTTCATCGGCGGCGTGCCCCGGCGCGTTGCCGAAAGCGGCCGGCATGCGCCGCTACGGGCAAGCGGCCGGATATCCGGACAAGGCGTTCCGCACGCGTATCGACGACCAACTGCTGCCTCCCGAGTTTGGCGCGATGCGCGTTAGTCCGGCGGTTGTCTCCAAGGACGTCGCCCACTCAACCTTTGGCCGATACTATGGCAAACTGCACCGCGTATCGCAACCTTGCCGGCGCTGGGGCCAAAGGGCGGGGCGATACCCGATGTGCCGGGGTTGGGCACCGTCGGAAGCGCCGGACGGCGTAACTCTTCGTTCCGGAATCTCTGTCCGGCCTGCGAGTATGACCACGATGTTCGGATTCCTGCATCGCAAAACGGAACATCCCCGGCTCGCGCAGATCCGGCAGATTGTCCTGTTCGCCACGCTGCTGCCCAAGGAGCTGCGGGTCATCGACGGCCTGTTGTACGAGCGCGTCTATCAGAAGGACGAAATCGTCTTCGACGAGGGCGAGGAGGGCCAGGCGCTGTACGTGGTGTTGAACGGGCGGGTCCTCATCTGCCGGCCCGCCGAGCCCGCCCCCCTGGTGCTCGCGGAAAATCCGGCGGGTTCGCTGTTCGGCGAATTGGCCCTGCTCGGCGGCACGCCGCGGACCGCGCAGGCCCGTGCGGCGGAGGACTGCGTGCTGGCCGCGCTCTCGCGCTCCGATTTCGAGAACCTGATGGAGACGCACGCCCGGATCGCCTCGAAGATCGCCATGCAGCTCGCCCGCGACCTCGGCCGCAAGCTTGGCGAACGCATCCTGAAGCTGGAATCCCGGCCGCTGTGAAAACCCCGTACCTCGCCACCGGACCGGTGGTCTGGATGGTCACCATGGGCGTCACCACGCTGCTGCTGGTGGCGTCGGCGAAGGCGCTCTGGCTGGTCGTGCCGTTTCTGCTGGCGATCATTCTCTATTACATGCTCTACCCGGTGGTGCGCCGGCTGGTCCTGGCCGGGGTTCCCCGCGAAACCGCCACCGCGCTGGTGGTCGCCGGGGTCACGCTGGTCACCGTCGGCATCATGATTCCGCTGGGACCGTGGCTGGCCACGCAGGCGCTCACCGGCGAGGTGACGTTCAGCCGCTACCTCGAAGGCGGGCGCGTGCTCATCGACCGGACGCTGCTGACGCTGGAGAATCAGTTCGGGTTCCTGCGGCGGATGAATTTTCACGCCGAGATGAGCGTATGGGCCACCGAGTTCGGCGAAAACAAGTTGCAGCAGAAGCTGGGAGAAGTGCTGCTCGCCGCCGCGGCGTGGCTGCCGACGCTGCTGCTCGCGCCGTTTTTTGCCTTTTTCATGCTGCGCGACGGCGGCGTGTTCGCGAAGTTGCTTGCCAGCGAGGTGCCGAACGCGTTCTTCGAGCGCACCATCTACATGTTCGACCAGGTCGACGTCACCGCCCGCAACTACTTCCAGGGCCTGCTGAAGCTGACCCTGGTCGACACCGTGATCCTGGGCATCGGGCTGTCGCTGGTCGGCGTGCCGAATGCGCCGGTCCTGGCGCTGGTGGCCGCGGTTTTCCTGTGGATCCCGGTCGTCGGCTCGGCGGTCGGCTGCATCCTGGTGGTGCTGGTGGCGGCGACCGAGTTTCCCAGCGATCCCTGGGTCGTCTACGGCGTCGTCGGCGTTTTCGTCGTCTCGCGCGTGCTCGACAATTTCTTCTTCATCCCGCTCACCGTCGGTCGCAGCATCCGCATGCACCCGATGCCGACGGTATTGATGGTCTTCATCGGCGGCGCCGTCGCCGGCGTTCCAGGGCTGGTGCTGGCGTTGCCGCTGGCCGGCGTGGTCAGCGCGGTGGTGGGGACGATCGGCGGCATTCTTCAGGATCCGCGCCTTCGGGCGCGGCATGACTACGCCAAGACGCTGCAGCGGCGGCGCATCAGCGCCGATTTCCGGATCTGAACCGGCCGGGACGCGCCACGGACATCGACGAAGCATGCGGGGGCACCTGACCGGCTCCGGAGGCAAGTCTGGCGCGGTCGGCGATTTGCGCGGCGGAATTGCCGGCGCGATGATCGGCGTCGGCGTCGTCGTGCCGCTGGGCATGCTGGCCATGGCCGCGCTTGGACAGGATGCCGCCGCCATCGGCGTGCGCGCCGTGTTCGCCGCGGCCATTGTCGGTGGCCTGGTTGCGGCGCTGATCGGCGGCGCGAGCATTCCGGGCAGCATCCCCAGGACCGCGACCACGCTGATCTACGCCAGCTTCGTGGCGACCCTGGCCGGGGAGCCGACGCTGCGGACGGCGGCGGGCCCCGATTTGCCGGTCATCTTTGCGCTGTGCATGCTCTGTGTCGTCGGCTCGGGCCTGCTGCAGCTCGCTTTCGGGCTGGCCAGGTTCGGAACGTTGATCAAGTACGTTCCGGTGCCGGTGGTCGCCGGATTCATGAACGGGGTGGCCATCCTCATCGCCTTCTCCCAGATCGGGCCGCTGCTCGGAGTTCCGGGACTTGGCTGGGACCGGGATGTCGTCGATCGGCTGTCGCTTCTATCCGTTCCCAGCCTTGCGCTTGGCCTCGCCACTGCCCTGTTTGCGTGGGTCCTGGTGCGACGACGGTTGCGCGTTCCCTGGTCGCTCGCCGCCTTCCTGTTCGGGACGGCCACCTACGGCGCCATTCACGCGCTGACTCCCGGGCTGAACCTCGGCCCGGTGCTGGGAATTCCGGCGACCGGGCTGTCCGAGCCGGTGATTCTCCAGTGGCTGGCTGCCGCCGAGCCATGGGCATTGCTGGTTGCGCACCTGCCACAGCTCGCGACGACTTCGTTCGTGATCGCGGTCATCGGCTCGCTGGACTCGCTGCTGGCGGCCGTCGCGATGGACACGACGCTGCATACCCGTCACGACGCCAATCGCATGCTCATCGGCCAGGGCCTGGCCAACATCGCCGTTGGCGCTGTCGGCGGCGTCCCGGTTGCCTATTCGCCGACAATCGCGATGTCGATGCATCGAGCCGGCGGACGCGGCAACCTGGCCGCGTGCATGATGATCGCTGTGCTGCTGCTGATCCTGCTCTTCGGCGGGTTCCTGATCGGCCTCATTCCGTTGACCGTGAGCGCGGGCATCATGCTGGTCGTGGCGCTGGGAATCTTCGACCAATGGAGCGTCGGCGCGTTGCGTCAGTTGCGCGCGGATTCCGGAAACCTGGAGGCGAGATGGAATCTTGCCGTCGTGCTGCTGGTGTGCCTCGCCACCATCGTGTTCGGCTTTCTGATCGCCATTGCCGTCGGCGTGTTGCTGTCGTTCGCGCTGTTCATCGTGGCGATGAACCGCTCGCTGGTGCGCAGCATCGGCACCGGGGCGACGCGAATGTCGCGGCGAATCTACTATCCGGACCAGGAGAAGCTGTTGCGCGAGCGTGGCGACAGCATCAAATTCATCGAACTGCAAGGGGCGGTATTCTTCGGAACCGCCGACAGGCTCGCGTTGCAGGTCGACGCCCTTGCCAAGGACGCCCGGTACGTCATCATCGACGTGAGGCGCGTGACGACGGTCGACGCTTCCGGAGCGATGGCGCTCGAACGCATGGCGCGTCAGCTGCATGAAGCCGGCGTCACGCTGCTGCTTTCCGGAATCGTTGCCGGCGACCGGCACGCGCGGGCGCTGGACGCGTTCGGCGTTCCCGAGCTTCGCGACCGGCGGCAGTGGTTTGCCGACGCGGACCGCGCGCTGGAACACGCCGAGCGTGGTCTTCTCGACGATGCCGGCATGGTCTCGCTCGACACGGAGCTGCCGCTCGACGACCTGCCGCTGGTCCGCGATCTGACGACCGAGCAGAGGGAGCGGCTGCGGCGGACCCTGGACCGCGTGGAACTCGCTGCCGGCGACGTGCTGTTCCGGAAGGGTGAGCCGGGCGACCGGCTGTATGTGCTGGCCAGCGGCTCCGTCAGCATTTTCTCCGGCGCCGGACTCGACCTGGCGGCGACGTCGCAGCGGTTGGCGAGCTTCGCGCCGGGGGTGATCTTCGGCGAGACGGCGATGCTCGACGGGGGCGGGCGCACGGCCACCGGCGTTGCCGACCTGCCTTCGGTCGTGCATGTGCTCACGCGGGATGCGCTCGACGAGATCCGGCGCACCGATCCGACGCTCGCGACTCAGGTGCTGCTCAACCTTGCGCTCCAGCTGTCGGCGCGGCTTCGTTTCGCGACCGGGACGATTCAGGCCGCCGGCTATTGACCCGGATTGTCGGCGTCCGCGCGGCCTTTTCCGCCGCTTCGCGGGTCAAAAGAGCGCGGTGACGCGCACCGTGGTGCCGCTGGACTCGACGTTCACCTCGGACGATCCGGACTTCGCCAGGCGAACCATGTTCGCGTTCGACGACATGATGTCGGCGACGAACCCGCGCAGGCCGCGCGCCTTGGCGTGCTCGATCATGCGCCGCTGCAGCGCCGAGCCGAGACCGCAGCCCTGCCACTGCGGGCTGATCATGAACGCCGTCTCGCCGAGATTCGTCGACGGGTCGATGAAATAGCACGCGTGCGCGACGATGCGCGGATTTTCGCGCGTGCCGCTCACGGCGACGAACGCCACCTCGTTCTCGAAGTTGACGTTGCAAAGACGCTGCACGTCCTGGCCGGACAGCTCGCGCACCTTGCGGAAGAAGCGCGTGTAGACATCGCCCTCGGACATGCTGTGGAAGAGGTCGCGGATGTCGTTGCTGTCGGCGGCGACGGCGGGGCGCAGCAGCAGCGTCCGCTTGTCCTTCAGCTCGACGGTGACCTCCTCTTCGACCGGATACGCCCGCATGTTCTTCAGCGTCTGCGACGCGGGCAGGTAGCCCATGGCCTTGGCCTGCTCGAGCAGCTCGGCGCGGAATTTCGGATGCGCGAC
The DNA here is from genome assembly GCA_963712105.1 of uncultured beta proteobacterium. Classification (GTDB taxonomy): domain Bacteria; phylum Pseudomonadota; class Gammaproteobacteria; order Burkholderiales; family Casimicrobiaceae; genus VBCG01. Next base: position 1,672 of record CAVQGR010000022.1, on the reverse strand, counting down.
GTCGATCAGCGCTATGGCGCGTTCGCGGATCGACTTTCCGAACAGATAGGCGATTCCGTACTCGGTGATCACGTAGTGCACGTCGGTCCGGGCGATGGTCGCGCCTTCGCCGGGGCCAAGCACGGCGCGCACGCGCGAATCCGCAGCGTCGCCGGACGTGGCGGCGAGGCAGATGATCGCCTTGCCACCCTCCGAGCGCGAGGCGCCGCGCAGGAATTCACCCTGTGCGGCGATGCCGCCGTAGAACTCGCCGTCGAGCTGGTCGACGCAGACCTGCCCGGTGAGGTCGATCGCGAACGCCTGCGTCACCGACACCATCCGGTGCTGCGCGGCAATCGTTTCCGGATTGCCCACGGCGTCGATGGACTGAAAACTGAACAGCGGGTTCCGGTCGATCAGGTCGTACAGGCGTTTGCTGCCGAGCGCGAAGCTGGTGACGATCTTGCCGCGCTGGGTCGACTTGCGGCGGCCGGTCAGGATGCCTTTCTCGAGCAGCGGAATGATCGAATCGGTGATCACGTCCGAATGGATGCCGATGTCGCGGCGGTCGGCAAGATACTTGAGCGCAGCGTCGGGGATTCGTCCCAGGCCGGTCTGCAGCGTGGAACCGTCCTCGATGATGCCGCCGATGTAGCGGGCGATCTGCTCGACCACCTGCTCCTCGGTGTCCGGGTGCAGGTATTCGGTCAGCGGCGCGCTGTGCGGAACCAGGCAATCGATCTGGCTGACATGGACCACCGAGTCCCCCATCGAGCGCGGCATCAGCGAATTGACCTCGGCGATGACCAGCTTCGCCTTGTGGATGGCCGCCGGCAGCACATCGACCGAAATGCCCAGGCTCACGTACCCGAACTCGTCGGGCATCGATACCTGGATCAGCGCGACATCGACCTGCACGCGGCCGATGTCGATCAGCTGCGGCAGGCGCACGATCGACATGGGGACGTACTCGGCCTGTCCCTGCCGGACCGCCGCGCGCATGTCCGAGCCGACGAAAAAGCTGCGGTGGCGGAATCGTGTCGTCGACTTGCCCTGCGCGTCGTGCGGAACCGCTCCGGTGGTGAGGAAGTGGAGCAACTCGATGTCGGCGGGCGGAAACCGCATGGTTTCGAGCGCATTGGTCAGCGCACGCGGCGTCGAGCACGCCGTTCCCACGAAGACATGGCTGCCGCTCGGTATCCGCGCGAGCGCGTCCTCCGCGGACGTGACGCGATCGGCGTAGGGCGCAAGACGCGCGTCGGTGGTGTTCGCGGCGGCGGCCGGCTCCGGGTGGCCGAGCAGGCTGCGTTTGATGCGCTCGAGGAACCCGGGCTGGGTTCCGCCGGGTGTCGAGGTCTGCGCGTCGTCCGTCAAGGCAATGCTCCCGAAAACGGCAATGCTACGTTACCACGGCCCGTCCGCCCGGGGGGTGCCCGTCGCGGCGCAGGCGCGGTCGCTCAGGCGGTCCGCGCGCCCAGGCGCCGGAGTTCCTCCGGGGCAAGGCCATCGAGCACCGTCAATGCATGCGCATGCCCCTGACTCACGATTTCGTCGAACTTGTTCCACTCGAGCAGTCCCACCCGCTCGAGCGGGGGATTGATGTACAGATCGGTGAGTTTCTGCGCCTGCCGCTGCCGGGAGGTGCTGTAGAGGATGGTGACGTTCATCAGGTATGCCACCAGTGAAGGGAACT
>CAVQGR010000021.1:0-9910 GCA_963712105.1 uncultured beta proteobacterium | reverse complement strand
GGTGCCGTAGGAGAGTAGCGTCAGGAGGTTGTTTGTTAAACGCTGATGTCGACTGATGGCGTGAGGCCTTCCCGGGAAGTCGCGCCGAACTATAGCAGAACGGCTGGCACGATTCTGACCTTTCATGGTCGGCTCTTCGGCGACGACATCGTCCATTGGAGCTGGGCTTCCACTTGCCCGACTGTTCGACTATCCGGCGCAATTGTTCCCGTCGCCCATCAAGGTAGGAAAGCATTGTTTTTGGGGACTTGCTTACTGGCCTGAAAACGTGTTTGATAGCGACCAAATTGCTGGCGGTCGAGATAATCGGATTTCCAGATCGAAGCACCTACTCCTGGGGAGAGGAGCCCGTGGATATCGAAGCGGTGCGGGTGGCTCAATCCGATAGAACCCCTTCGACCAGGTGGTGGCTTGCTGCAATTGCACCGGTGTTCCTGTTCGCTCCTCAAACAGCGCGGAGCAAGACCCCCGCGCAGATTCAGTACATCTACGACGCGGCTGGAAACCTGATCCAGGTAACGCGTTCCGCCGTCACGCCGAAACCGGACCTGACTGTCAGCAATCTGGCGGCCGGCATGGTCACGGTCAATGCGAACGGATCGTTCAATGTGCCTGTCACGTACCAGGTAAACAATGCTGGTAGTGCCGCCGCATCGGCGACCTGGTATGACCGCGCCTATTTGTCGGCCACCGACAACCTCCGCCGGCACTTACACGCTGTTTGCCAAAACGGATGGACGCGGTGCGGCCGTTGGTATCGGAACCAACTCCGACAGCAGCAAGAGTGTTGAGTCGAACGATTCGAACAAGTTGGCTTCGGTACCGCGGACGCTGCCGTGCGCAAGATCGCTGAACCAGTTTCGTCGCGCCGCGTTGCGTTGGCGCCAATCGTCAATCCGGGACGGAGGCTGCCAGCGCTGTTGTGGTCCTGGCGCGCCGCTGGGCTGCACCTCATGGTCGGGCTGCTGTTCCTGCTGGTCGCGCGCGGAAGCGCCGCGTACCTGCCAAGCGCCTGCACCAAGGACGGAGGAACGACCCAATGCAGCGCGGTTGATCCGGCGGCACCGAAATACACTGCCGGATACGGTAACTACTGCGTTCCTGGCGAGGGGTCCAGCGTCTACCCGACCGAGGCCGAGGCGGCAGCGCGAGCCGACCGGGAATTCGCCTGTCACTACGCCAGTGGGCCCAATGTATGCACCTATTGGACGGTCACAGGGCCCGCTTGGATTCCGGACGGAAACTCCTGTGCAGGAATACCGGTGCGCGATACGAAGGGGTTCACCGGGTACTTCACCTGGTCGTCGCCGCCACCGGCCCCGGCTTGCAGCAATACCAGTTGGGACACCGGTGGTCTCGTCAGGGACACTGGCCCGGCCTGCCCGGCGGGCTGGAACCTGCAAAAGACCTGTGTCCTGGAAACGCAAGTGTGCTGGCGGGAAGCGAAACCGGAAGCTGCCTGCAAAGGAAACCCCTGCGTTCCGAACAGTGGAGCGAAACTGGAGTTCGCCACCGATTACACCGGAGCCGGGCCATTCCCACTTGAGATTCGACGGCACTACAACAGCCAGGGGTTTGTCCGTCCGGTAGGAATACAAGGCGGCGACTACGGACTTGGACTTTACTGGCGCCTGTCCTATCACCGTGCGGTGACGATCGGGACCACCGGCACGCTGGGAAACATTGCCCAGGTCACTCATGCGGATGGGGACTATCGCGACTTTCGCCTGGTCGGCGGTGTCTGGGTGGGTCGGGCGGACAGTCCGGAGCGACTTGTCCAACTGACTGGAGCGGGAGGCGCCACGACCGGCTGGCAGTACACGATTGGCGACGATGAGGTGAGTGCATTCGATGCCGATGGCCGGTTAACGTCCATCACGAAGCGCAACGGCCTGACCCAGACAATGGGATACGACGCAACGGGTCGACTGACCTCCGTCACCGATTCCTTCGGCCGGCAGCTGACCTTCGTCTACAACGGCGCCGGACAGCTCGTTTCCGCGACCGACCCGGAAGGCAGAACATATGCCTATGCTTTCAACGCGGGCAACGACCTGACCACGGTTACGTATCCGGACGCCGATGTACGCGAGTACCTGTACGAAAACCGTGATCCCAGTCCGGGTGGGTCGATCCTGCACCTTCTGACAGGCATCCTGGACGAGAACGGGCAACGCTACGCGACGTATGCGTACGACGCCAGTGGCCGACTCGTATCAGAGGAGCATGCCGGCGGGGCGAACCGGATGACCTTCGCCTACACCATCAATGGGAACGGCGGGATACCGTCGACGAACATAACCGATGCGCTCGGTACGATGCGGACGCATTCCTTCGTAATCACCGACGGTATCAGCAAGGACGCGGGGCTGTCGCAAGCCTGCCCTGGGTGTAACGGAAACGCGTTCAAGGCGATTACCTACGACACCAATGGGAACGTCGCCTCGCGAACCGACTTCAACGACAGGAAAGTCTGCTTTGGCTATGACCTCGCCCGCAATCTCGAAACCACGCGAGTCGAAGGCCTTCTTGCGGGCGAATCATGCACCACCGCATTGGGGAGCCCACCGGCGCGCCCAGACGTGCGCAAGATCACCACGACCTGGCATGCCACCTACCGCCTGCCGCTGGTCGTCACCGAGCCCGCCGCCGGAGGCACGGGTGTGCGTACCACGACCCACACCTATGTGGCCGGCAACCTCACCCAGAAGTCGATCACCGGCCCCAAGAACGACGGCACCGGCGCCACCACCACGCGCACCTGGAAATGGAGCTATGGCAGCCTTGGTCGCGTGCTCACCGCCACCGACCCCAACAACCGCGTCACCACCACGACCTATTACGCGGACGACGACCCCGACCTGGGCAGGCGTGGCAATGTTGCGACCGTAAGCAACCCCAAGGGCCACGTCACCAGTATCACGGGCTACGACGCCCACGGTCGCGCGTTGACGATTGCCGACCCGAACGGCCTCGTCACCACCGTGACTTACAGCCCGCGCGGCTGGCTCGCCACGCGCACGGTGGGTGGCGAGCTGACGACCTACAGCTACGATGGGGTCGGCCAGTTGACGGGAGTTTCTTCACCTGATGGCTCGACCTTGGCCTACGCCTACGACGCCGCGCATCGCCTGACGCAGGTCCAGGACGGCCTCGGCAACAAGATCGTGTACACGCTGGACGCCATGGGCAACCGCATCCGCGAGGATGTGTACGACCCTTCGGCCACCCTCGCGCGCACCCGCAGCCGCGCCTATGATGGCTTGAACCGTGTGGTCGCCGACATCGGCGCCCAGGCACAGACGACGAGCTATCTCTACGACAACAACGGCAACCGCACCCGCAGCACCGATCCCCTGGCCCACGCCACCAACAGCAGCTACGACGCGTTGAATCGCCTGCTGACGGTGCTGGACCCCGCCGGTGGCAGCACCGTCTACGGCTACGACGCCGGCGGCAATTTGGCCACCGTTACCGACCCGCGCAGCCTGACCACCACGTATACCTACGATGGCCTGGGCAACCAGACGAAGCAGGTCAGCCCGGACACCGGCACCTCGGTCCGTACCTTCGACGCCGCGGGCAATGTGAAAACCGCCCTTGATGCCCGCGGCGTGACGGCCACGTACACCTACGACGTGATCAACCGGGTGACCAAGGTCGTCTACAGCCAGGCCGGCCAAACCTCGGAGACGCATACCTACGTATACGATGGTGGTACAGCCGGTGCTCCCAACGCCAAGGGTCGCCTGACCAAGCTCACCGATCCTGCCGCCACCACCACCTGGAGCTACACTGCGCAGGGTCGCATTGCCACCGCGGCGCAAAAGGTCGGCACGCTGACCCAGACAATCAGCTACGACTACAACGCCGCCGGCCAGCGCAGCAGTATTACGACACCCTCCGGCCAGGTTATTGGCCTCACCTATCTGAACAACCGGGTCCTTGGCATTACCCTGAACGGTGCGCCGCTGATCCAGGGTGTGGTGACAACCCCCTTTGCCGCCATCGGCGCGTGGCAGTGGGCGAACGGCAATTTCACCTTCCGCGAACAGGACCAGGACGGCCGGCTGACCCGTTGGGAGCACCGCAACGGCACGTCCGTCGCGCGCAATGACCTGACCTGGGACGTAGCCAGCCGCATCACGGCGATCACCGACCCCGCCCAGCCGGCAACGAACGGGGCCTTCGGCTACGACACGCTGGATCGGCTGAACCTGGCGCAGATCGGCAACCCGATCACCACCACCCAGCAGTTCGGCTACGACGCGGTGGGCAACCGGACCAACCTGACGGTCAACAGCGCGTTGACCAACTACGCCTACGGCAGCACCGCGAACCAGCTGCTGGCGCTGAGCGGGGCCAGCAGCCGCAATTACACCTACGATGGGGCCGGCAACCCGACGCTGGTCAACGGCCGAACGCACACCTACAATCTGGCCAACCGCTTGACCAAGCTCACTGACGGCGCCACCGTCGTGGCCACGTACAAGGTGAATGCCCTGGGCCAGAGGATCAGCAAGACGGTGGGCAGCACGACCACGCGCTTCGTCTACGACGACCAGGGACGGCTGCTGGGCGAATACGACAATGCCGGCAAGATCATCCAGGAGACGATCTGGCTGGAGGACCTGCCGGTGGCCACGCTGCGGCCGACCGGGGCGACGGGCACGCCCGCGCCGGTGAACGTCTACTACGTGCATGCGGATCATCTGGGCAGTCCGCGCGCCGTGACCCGGCCGGGCGACCACGCGATGCTGTGGCGGTGGGACAACGCCGATCCCTTCGGAGCGAATGCGGCGAACGAGAATCCGGCGGGGCTGGGCGCGTTCAGCTACAACCTGCGGTTCCCGGGGCAGTACTACGATGCGGAGACGGGGACGCATTACAACTACTTCCGCGACTACGATCCGACGATCGGCAGGTATGTGCAGAGCGATCCGATTGGACTGGGCGGCGGATTAAACACCTATGGGTACGTTTTCCAGCAGCCTTTGCGTCTTGTTGACCGACTAGGGCTCGAGGTCTACTTTTGCAATCGCGCTGTGCGCATTCCCGGAATGCCAGGGAATCATTCGTACTTCTGGGACAGTCGCAATGGCCGTTGTTGTGGTAGAGACCAAGGCAATGATCCAATTGGGAACTGTAATGAGAGGGGTCCCAACGGAGGAGACTCTTGCAATCTCATTCCTGATAGTGGCGGAAAAGAAGACGACATTTTAAAGTGCTGTAACAACGAAATTAACTGGGGATGGTGGTTTCCCTACGCAAATGATTGTCATCGACGAGCAAATCAATGCCTGGCCAAGCTTGGCATCACTAACCCGGGACCCCCGGGCGGTCGAATGGGAGACTGCGATTCTTGCAGTAAGGGTAGCGGAAGTACCTTCTCTGGTGCTCCGTGATGGCATTCCAACGCATAGTGGGAGTCCTATGGATTGCAGTGGGAACCGCTTTGGCGGTCGCCACAGTACTGGAGATCACGTCGGGCGTACCCGATCCACTGGCGGGCCTGACTACGGTCGCATTGGGAGTCGTGGGCGGCCTCTGTGCGATGTTGTTGGCGTTCAGCTTTCTCTGGAGACGAGTGTCGAAAGGGCTTGAGGCTGTTTGTGCGGGTTCGTTTGTGATGTACGCAGTTGCATTCGTGCTATTGGGTGGTGCAGCTTCCGGAGCTATTCCCACGACGATCACCGCTGCGATAGGCGTCCTCGCCGCTGTTACATTGCTCATATCGATGCGCGACCGCGCACAATTGCGATCACCCGGGTAGTACTACAACTACTTCCGGGATTACGATCCGACGATCGTGGGGCCAGTGGATGATCAGCAAGACCGTTCGCCACGGCGGCCGAGAGGCGCGACGCCGGGCCGGATGTGAAGACGCTGCACGCCAAGATCGGGCAGTTGGCCTTGGAGAATGATTTTTTGGCCGGCGCGCTCGGTCGCATCGGCGATGCGAGCGCAAAGCGATGATTGACGCGACGCACGCGTTGCCGATCGTGCGCCAGGCGCAGCTGCTGGACCTGGCGCGCTCGACGGTCTACTACCAGCCGCAGCCGACCTCGGACGCGGACCTGGCGCTGATGCGGCGTATCGACGAACTGCACCTGGAGCATCCGTTCGCCGGCAGTCGGATGCTGCGTGACCTGCTCAATCGCGAAGGCATCCCGGTCGGCCGCAAGCATGTCGCCACGCTGATGCGCCGGATGGGCATCGAGGCGCTCTACCAGCGGCCGCGGACCAGTGGCAGGCATCGCGAGCATCCCGTGTTCCCGTATCTGCTGCGCGGCGTCACCATCGACCGCCCGAACCAAGTCTGGGCGATGGACACGACCTACATCCCGATGCGCCGCGGCTTCGTGTATCTGACCGTGGTCCTCGACTGGGCCAGCCGTCGAGTCCTGGCGTGGCGACTGTCGATCAGTCTGGCGGCGGATGCCGCCGTCGAGGCGCTGGAAGAGGCGATCGCCAACCACGGCGTGCCGGACATCATGAACACCGACCAGGGCAGCCAATTGACCGCCGCCACGTTCATCGAGGTCCTGCGCCGCCACGGCGTCCGGATCAGCATGGACGGCAAGGGTTGCTGGCGCGACAACGTGTTCGTGAAGAAAAGTAGGGTCAGATTCGACTTTCGGACGATAGCGCAAAAGAAAAGTAGGGTCAGATTCGACTTTCGGACGATAGCGCAAGGCGATGCCTCGCCGTATGCTGCGACGGATGCCTCGCTTGCCGCGCTTCTTCGTGCCCGATCTTCCGTTGCACGTCATCCAGCGTGGCAACGATCGCGCGCCGATTTTCGGCGGGGTCGACGATCTCCGGTTCTTCCGTCAATGCCTTGCCCGCTCCGCGCGCGACCATGCGGTCTCGATCCATGCGTACGTGCTGATGACCAATCACATCCACTTTCTCGTCACGCCAGGCCGTGCGGCCAGCGTGCCAAAGATGATGCAATCGATCGGCAGGATCTATGTGCCATATTTCAATTCCGCTTATCACCGGACCGGGACCCTGTGGGAAGGTCGGTACAAGGCGGCGATCGTCGACGATGAGCATTATCTGCTGACCTGCATGCGCTACATCGAACTCAACCCGGTGCGAGCGCGTATGGTGGCGAGCCCGGGCGAATTCGCCTGGTCAAGCTTTCGTCCAAACGCATGTGGCGCGCCGGACGAACTGGTCGTCGCTCACCCGGTCTATCGGCGACTCGGGCATCTGCGGGAGGATTGTCAGGCCGCCTATCGCGAGCTCTTCCGGTCCGCCATCGCCGAGTCCGATCTGTGCAACATCAGGGACGCAACCCAGAATTCATGGGCGCTTGGGAGTGAGGTCTTTTGCCGGAAGATCGAAGCGCTGAGCCGCCGTCCGGGTCGACTGCCGATCGGCCGGCCGCGCCGGAAGCCGACCTCGCCCGGCGAAAGTCGAGTCTGACCCTACTTTGTGCTATTTTGTGGCCCGCCGTGCGGAATTTGACCATAGTTAGCGATATTATCGTTTAATTGTAAATTAGATAATTTTACTATAAAATCGCCCGATGGACCCCGTGCGCAATCCTTTTGCCCCGGGCGCAGGGACGCCTCCGCCCGAGCTCGCCGGCCGGGATGAGGTTCGGGAATCGGTACGAATCGCCCTGGAACGGCTGCGGCTTGGCAGATCCAGCAAAAGCATCCTGATGGTCGGGCTGCGCGGGGTGGGGAAGACCGTCCTGCTCGATCGCATGCGCGAAGACGCCGAGGCCGCAGGTATTCATACGGCGCGGATCGAAGCACCCGAGGGGCGATCACTTCCAGCCCTTCTCGCACCTCAACTTCGCGTCGCTCTGCTGCGCCTATCCGCCAATGCCAAGGCCAGGGACCTGGCCCAGCGTGCGCTCAAAGGACTCGCCGGATTCGCCAACGCGCTCAAGGTCAAGTTTGGCGACATCGAGGTCGGACTCGACTTTGAACCAGAGCCCGGGCTTGCGGACAACGGTGACCTCGAGCACGACCTGCAAGCACTGCTGGAGGCGGTCGGTGCTGCGGCGAAGCAGGCCGACACGGCGCTCGTGATATTCATCGACGAGCTTCAGTACGTCGAGGAAGCACAGCTGGCGGCGCTGGTCACCGCGCTGCATCGGACCGCGCAGCAGCGCCTTCCGGTGGTGCTCGTCGGCGCCGGGCTCCCCCAACTCAGGGGCCAGATGGGGCGTGCAAAATCCTATGCCGAGCGGCTCTTCGATTTTCCGGTGATCGGCCCATTGCCCGGGGTCGACGCCAGGGATGCGATCGTCAAGCCAATTCGAGAGCAGGGCGCCGACATCACCGATGCCGCCCTCGCGACAATCGTCGAGCGCACCCACGGACATCCGTACTTCCTCCAGGAATGGGGCAAGCATGCGTGGGACGCCGCGGAAGCGTCCCCGGTCACCGAGGACGACGTGGAAAACGCATCACAGGTCGCGATCGCCGCGCTGGACGAGAGCTTCTTTCGTGTCAGGTTCGATCGGCTCACGCCATTGGAGAAGCGGTATTTGCGCGCGATGGCGGAACTTGGACCTGGCCCCCATCGCTCCGGAGACATCGCAGAAACGCTTGATCGCAAGGTGACGTCGCTCGGCCCCACGCGCAATCAGCTAATCGCCAAGGGAATGATATGGAGTCCCAGCCACGGGGATACCGGCTTCACGGTGCCGATGTTTGACGAATTCATGAAGCGGATCATGCCTGGCGACGATTGGCGCGCATGGTAGTCACTGGATCGGTTGCTTCAGCTGCTTGCAGCGGCGATCGCAACGACCGATCGGACCGCCCATCCCTAGCCTAGCGCCGACCCGCCCCATTGACCAACTCGCGCGCCGCGTCGGGCAGTTCCGACGCGGTGACGCCGAGCGGTCCGCAGCCGCGTTCGACCAGCAGGTCGGCCGCGGCGCCGTGCAGGCAGACCGCCAGCCGCAGCGCCGTCGGCGCATCGATGCCCTGCACCAGCAGGGCGCCGAGCATGCCGCAGAGCACGTCGCCGCTGCCGGCGCTCGCCAGCGCCGGTCCGCCGCTGGCGTTGATGGCGAAGCGGCCGTCCGGCTGCGCCAGCACGCTGCCGGCACCCTTGAGCACGACGTCGGCGCGAAGCCGCCGGGCGAGTTCGCGCGCGGCGCGAACGCGGTCCGCCTGGATCGCCGCGACATCCTCCCCGAGCAGGCGTGCCGCTTCGCCCGGATGCGGCGTGGCCAGCGTCGGCGCCGTGCGCGCCTGCGTTGCGGCCAGCAGGCCGGTGTCGCTGGCGAGGAGGTTGAGCGCGTCGGCATCGAGCGTCATCGGCACCGGCAGCGCCAGCGCCCGGGCGAGCAGCGTCCTGGCCGCGTCGTCCTGTCCGAGACCCGGACCGACGACCAGCGCATCGGGCTGGGCGTCGAGAATGGCGCCGGCATGGCGCAGCATGAGTTCCGGCATGCCGGGGTCGAAGTGCGGCGGGGCGGGCATCAGGAAACCCAGCCAGACCTTGCCCGCTCCGGCGCGCAGCGCGGCGCGCCCGGCCAGGATCAGCGCCCCGGTCATGCCCTCGGCGCCGCCCAGAATGCCCAGCGTGCCGAAGCTTCCCTTGTTCACGTTGCGGACGCCTCGGGCCAGCACCGGCGGCAGGGCCGCGGCCAGCGCCGGCCAGTCGAGCCGGTGTCCGGCCGCGTCATCCGGCGGCGGGAGGTCGAGCCCATGCACGTCGACCGCGCCACAGTGGTCGGGGCCGTCGCCGGTGAGCAGGCCGGACTTCCAGGCGATGAAGGTCGCGGTGCGGGTGGCGCGGATGGCCGGCGGATAGGCCTGTCCGGTGGCCGCGTTCAACCCGCTGGGAACGTCGAGCGCCAGGATCGGCGCGCCGCTGCCGTTGGCCCAATCGACCAGGCCGGCATAGGGCGGCTCGAGTGCGACGACTCGAT
>CAVQGR010000020.1:0-6494 GCA_963712105.1 uncultured beta proteobacterium | reverse complement strand
TCCATACGTACGGAACGCGTATAAGTGATGTTCAGCATCACCGGACTTTTGTACGGAAGGCCACAGTCCGTTGGAGCCGCTGGATCGGTTGCCAGAGGGGGCGCTCCCGCGACTCGCGCCGGGGCGTACAGGCTCAGCCTGTCGCCTTGTTTCATTCTGACGAACCATTAGTGCGAAGCGTTCCGCCGGGAAGCACGGGAGGGTTACGTGAGCGAAAAACAAATCGTGGCGTCATCGTCCACCGGACGAAGCGGAGTCACATTCAAGCGAACCAAAACAAATATGGGGGGGCGGGTCATGTCAGATATCTTTTGGCGAACCGTGTGCAGCATCCTGACGGTCAGCGGCGCTCTGGCGCTTAGCGGGGTTGCGGAGGCTGATTCGACCGTGATTCCTGCTGCGGGGCCGGTCTTCGGCCTCGCGACGGCACCGGACGGCAGTGTCTTTGTCACGGATGTGGGATCCGGCGTGCAGGAGTACCGGAATGGAGTCTTTCGTCCCATCGCGCAATTGCCTGGCGCAACAGACGTCGCCGCCATCGGTCGCGGAGACGTGTTCGTGATCACGAGTGGCGGATTTGGGGGCGACGGCAGGCTGTATCGGGTCGCGCGAGGCTCGGTCAGGGAGATCGCCGATCTCGGCGCGTTTGAGGCGACCGTCAATCCGGATGACGCCGAGGTTAATCCGAACCCGTTCGATGTCGCCGTGCTGGACGGCGGCCACGTTCTCGTCACCGATGCGGGAGGCAACTCACTGTTGGTTGTCGATCAACGCGGAAATATCGATTGGGTGGCGACCCTGCCAACCGAACTCGTGTCGACCGCCAACATCAAGTCGCTGCTGGGATGCCCGGGCTCAGGCGCGCCGCAGTGCGGACTTCCATCGATGCTTCCTGCGCAAGCAGTCGCGACGAGCATCGCGATTGGACCGGACGGCGCGTACTATGTCAGTGAACTGAAGGGCTTCCCCGCCCCGACCGGCGAATCGCGGGTATGGAGGATCGATCCCATGGCACGCCACGCTCAATGTGGTAGCAGCCCCGCTTGCAGCGTCGTTCTGGATGGCTTCACGTCGATCATCGATCTGACGTTCGGACCCGATGGAACGCTCTACGTCGTGGAACTCGACGAGAACAGCTGGTTTGCGCTGGACGTCGGCAAGGCGATAGGCGGGTCGGTCAACGCTTGCAACATTGCTACGTCGAGCTGCACGCAAGTTGCCACCGGCCTCTTCATGGCCACCGCCGCGACGGTGGACAAGAACGGTAAGATTTCCGTCGTGACCAACGGGCTCATACCAGGAGCGGCGACGCTCTCGACACTGCCCTGAGCGATGCACACGACCAGGCGTGGCAGGAACCCCGCTTCGGCGGGGTTTCTGCTTCCAGTGACTGTCCGCTCCTGGCCTTTGGCCAACCCCCAGGCCCTTAAATCGGCATGAACAAGCTAAACAGGTCCGCTTCCGACCCGAAGCGGGCAGACGCCGCGGGATTTGTCAGGGATCCGCAAGTCCTATCACGGCTCGCGCCAAGCGACGACCTTGCGCGAGTTAGCGTCGAATTTGACACTTCCTCCGACCGGGTCACCGTAGTACCAGACCGTCTGAAACACACTACTCGCATCAATCTTCGTAGGACTACCGAGGAGCTTCTCTACGCCACGTTCAGACATGCCTCTTTGTAGCTTGCGCCAGTTCGCCTTGTCAGACGCGACGGGGGCAGATGCAGTTCGCTCCCGCAACCGCTCTTCAAGATCGGCCACTCGGCGTTCCAGTACTCGAACAGCCTCTTCAAGCTTTTGTACCCGGTCATCATTGCCGGATTGCGCGAACAGCTGGCTTGACGCCAAAAGCAACACGATCGGCGCAACCCAAAAAAGACGAACTGTTTTCACTTTGGATCACCAGGCGGACGTCCGCTCCTGGCCGATTTTACTTGACGCGACTGGCGGTAATCGACCCAAAGCTGCCGTCTGGCAAGTCGCCGGGAAGCATGGAATAGTCTACTTCGTGGGATGTTATACGGACCCAATTGCCTGATAGCTTCAGCGCATTTAGTCCATCCAGTTGGAAGTCAGGCGTTCACACGCGATCACCATCGGCGACACTATCGAGAGAATCGAAGCATGCAACGTCCAGGCCTCGAGGAAATCACGTGACCGACATGATTAAACGGTTTCGGTCGGCGATCGAGATCGTCGTGGCTCTGAGCGTGCTGCTTGCGGCGCGGGCGCTGGTGCCGGAAGTGCCCTATCGCAATGCCTATTTCATGGCGGTGACGTTGGCGGTCATCTTCCTGGTTGTGACCGTCTCCGGCGAGGGGCTTCGCAGCCTGGGGATCGGCAAGCCAGTGAGCTGGAAGCGTTTCTTCGCATGGACGGGCGTGGCGCTCGCCGGCACCGTGATGATCGGGTTGGTGCTCTATCCTCTAATTGCCTCTTGGTTACCCGCACCCCCGGATACGGGGGATGGCGTTGGCGGAGTCGGCAGCCACCGCCTCACGACGCTGATACTGGTCGGATGGTTCGCTGCCGCATTCGGCGAAGAGGTCACTTTTCGCGGTTTCGTCCTGCCGAAGCTGGCTGGCATCCTGGGAGGCACCAGTGCGGGATGGATTCTCGCCATCGTCGTCCAGGCTGCGATTTTCGCCGCGCTGCACGCCTCACAGCTCGGCATGGTAATCGCCGGGCTTTTTGGTCTCTTGTTCGGCCTGGTCTTCTGGCGCTCCGGCAAGCTGCTCTGGCCGGTGATCATCGCTCATGCGCTACCGGACACGGTGTCCATACTCTCCAGTGGTTGAGCGAAAGGGACAGTCTGTGCGTGTCAGGTCCGCAACCGGTGCCGCATCAGAACATGAATCCGCCTAACCACCCGTTCCACCACGACGCGGCTTGCGACCGCGCGAGTGAGCGCTGGCGTTCGCCGACCAACATGACCGCTTTTTGCCTCCCGGCCGACGGACCGGCAGCTCCTGGCCGATTGCCGACCCCTTGGCAGGTACCAGCCCAGCCACCTGACCTGGTAAGCCGCGGACGGCTGCTTCCGCAACACCCATGGCGGACATGCTGAAGCAGCGCGGCACGGGGCTGCTAACGCCTCCAGGTACCCAGTCTTCGGACACGCCGGCTTCGCGTTATGTTACTAGATGCTTGTAACGTCGTTCGCGGATGTGGTTTAAAGGATTCCATCTGGCCGCCGTCGCGCGTGCAGAACGTCGAAACCACGAGAATGAACCGGTGACGCAAGGGGGAATAGCATCATGAATCGTATCAATCGCATAGCGGGCCTGTTGGCCGCGCTGGCCATGACTGCCATCTCGGTGCCGGCCGGGGCGACCGGCATCGACAACATTGTGTTCTTTGGAGATAGCCTGTCCGACACCGGAAACGTCTGGTATGCAACGGGAGGGTTTCCCCCGGCACCGTACTATCAGGGCAGCAGTGGTGGACCGCCCGATTTCACTGGTGGTCAGTGGTCCGGTCCGGGAGGACCATCCTGGCCGACGCTCTTTGCGTCCATGTTCGGCCGAACGGCGACGCCCTCGCTCGTGCCGGGCGGCAACAACTATGCGTGGGGCGGCGCAAGGACGGGCGTGAATTTAGACCCAATCGGTGTGCCGTGGCTCGACCAGCAGGTCATGTTGTATCAGTTGAGCGGCGGCTCGCCGGGCGCTGGGACGCTCGTCTCGATCATGATCGGCGGGAATGATGTCGCCAACAATCTCGGCAATGCGGCGGCGCTTAACGCCGGCATCACCAGCATCATCACCCAAGTCACGAACCTGTACGGCCAAGGTGTCCGCCAGTTCCTGGTGTCCAATGTGCCGGATATCGGCGCGACGCCTCGCTTCCAGGAGATCGACGCCGTTGCACCCGGGACTGCGGCATTCGCCACGGCGTGGACGATGCAGTGGAATGCCGCCCTGGAGGCGGCCCTGGACCAGCTGGCGCTGCCGGGGGCGGTGATAACTTCCTTTGATTTCTACTCTTTCGCCAAGGATCCGGAACTGCTGGCGGCGTTCGCCAATACGACCGACGCATGTCTCACCGCCTCGTCGATCTGCAGCAATCCGGCCTCTTACTTCTACTGGGATACGTTCCATCCGTCATCAACGAGCCACGCCCTACTGGCTGGGGCGTTGCATCGGGCAATGGTCGCCACGTTCTTTCAGCAACTACTTGCCGACGTGATGGGTGTCGGCCCGGGCAAGAGCCTGGCAGACAAGGTCGTGTATGCGCAGGCTAGCTACTTGGCTCAGGACACGCAGGCGACCTGCTCAATGCTGAGCGCCTTCGGCAACGAAGTCGGTGCTCAGAAGGGCAAGAAGATCTCGGAGCAGTTGGCAACAAGCCTGTTGGACGATGCCGGTGACATCAAGACGGCAATTGGGTGCGGCAACCAATAGTCGAATCGTTGCCCGAGATGATTGCAGTCACGACCCCGGCCCAAGCCGGGGTCTATTTATCCGGGGAAGGTCTGATTCTGGCCGTTAGCCGACCCCAGGCCCTTAAACCGGAATGAACAAGCTAAACAGGTCCGCTTCCGACCCTTACGAGACGGTCGCGAGCGGCTGCTATCCGGAACCCGGGCTGAGCCGGCGTAGGACCGCGCGAAAGCAATTGCGTCGGTGAAGCCCGGCGATCATGGATATCGGCGCATCCTAATTCGTTCCGTCCGCGCACACCTTCGCCGCGTGCGGATCGGTGGTCTTCAGCCTCTCGACCACTGCCACGAAGCGCGGCTCGCAGCGGATCGGGTCCAGCACCGGCAGCATGATCGTCCAGTCCGCATAGCCGTTGGTGACCCCGACGAGACGTTCGAGATAGTCCAGCGCCAGTTCGCGCTCGCCGAGCAATACCAGGATGGGCAGCACACTGTCGCCGGGAAGCGCGTTGCCGCTGCCCCGATCCAGGTTGCTGTTGATCGGGAAATCCGCCAGTCGCCGGGCGAATGCGTGCCGGTCGGCGCGGCCTGTGAGGGCATCGAGGAGTTCAGTGGCCTGCGCACCTGCGCTCGGATTCTCGACGGACACGAACCGTTCGAGCAGCGGTCGCGCTGCCTCGAAATCACCCGCATAGAGTCCGGCCATGCTGGCAATTCGCAGGCAACCGGCAAAGGCCGGCGCGAAGTCGAGCGCCTCCAGGCACCGCGCCCTGGCCTCGTCATTGCGACCCAGGCTCAACAGGACCGAGGCATGGTTGTCGGCGATGATCGGGGAGCGCGGGTCCAGCATCGTTGCGCGCTCCAGCGACGCGAGGCCGCCCGCGAGGTCTCCGCTGGTCATCAACCGCGTGCCGAGCCATTGGTGGGCCGTTGCGAACGAGGGCCGCAGGGCGACGGCGCGCTCGAGCAGCGCAACCGATGTCGATCGTCGATCCCCACCAGTTCCTGCGACATTGCCCAACGCCGCGTAAGCCTCGGCCAGCGCGGGATCCAGCGCGAGTGCCATCTCCGCAGCGTCCCTGGCGCGGGCGAGGATTTCTACGAACGGAACCCTGGCGCTGTAGTCGCCGACCACCGAGTAGGCCAATGCCAGTCCTGCGAAAGCCTGCGCCGATTTCGGATCGAGGGCGGCCGCTTCTTCAAACGCGGCGATGGCGTCCCAGAGTTCCTGCTCGCCGCGCGTGTGCCACAACGCCATGCCGCGCAGGTAAAGGTCGTGGGACGCCAGGTTCGGCGTTTCACCCGCACCCTGGCCCGCCCTGGCCGACCCGGCAATCTTCACCTTGAGTTCCTCGCCGATCGCCCGGGCGATCTCGTCCTGGATCGCGAAGATGTCCTCGAGCTTGCGGTCGTAGGTCTGCGACCAGACGTGGAAGCCGTCCTGCGCATCGATCAGCTGCGCGGTGATGCGGACCCTGTCGCCCTGCCGGCGCACGCTGCCCTCGAGCACCATGCGCACCTTGAGCGCGCCGGCGATCTCGGGTACCTCCATCGCCTTGCCCTTGAACGAGAACGACGACGTCCGGGCCGCAACCTGCAGTTCCGGCGTGCCGGCGAGCACGTTGAGGATTTCCTCGGAGATCCCGTCCGAGAAGTACTCGTTGTCCGGGTCGCCCGACATGTTGACGAACGGTAGCACCGCGATCGACCGGTCGGACGCGACGGCGGATGTGCCCGGCGTGACAGCCGGTGGCGCCAGCACTGCCGCGGCGGGCGGCGGTGTGTCGCTCGCCCGATCGTAGCGCCAGAAGATTCCACCACCCACGAGGAACAGCAGCGTGATGATGGCCAGTTCGGCACGGCTGACGCGTTGCTCGCCGCGGTCACCGTGGTACCAGGCGAGGACCAGAACGACAGGTAAGCCGATCAGCAATCCGAGGAGTGCGACTTGGCGATATTGCTGCGGCCAATTGAACGACTCGACGACGTATTCGAGGCCCTGCAGGAAGCCCCAGGCGCCGGCCGCATAGACGATGCCCCACTGCACCACCTTGCGGCGGCGCAGTCGCTCCCAAAAGGTAGTCTCCCTCCCCGTCCTGCGGCTCGCGTCGGTC
>CAVQGR010000019.1:0-63793 GCA_963712105.1 uncultured beta proteobacterium | reverse complement strand
GTACCTTTTGTATAATGGGTCAGCGACTTACGTTCTGTAGCGAGCTTAACCGCATAGGGGAGGCGCAGCGAAAGCGAGTCCGAATAGGGCGCTTGAGTTGCAGGGCGTAGACCCGAAACCGGATGATCTAGCCATGGCCAGGATGAAGGTGGGGTAACACCTACTGGAGGTCCGAACCCACTAACGTTGAAAAGTTAGGGGATGAGCTGTGGCTAGGGGTGAAAGGCTAAACAAATCCGGAAATAGCTGGTTCTCTCCGAAAACTATTGAGGTAGTGCCTCCTGTATTACTGCCGGGGGTAGAGCACTGTAATGGTTGTGGGGGTCATAGCGATCTACTACGCCATAGCAAACTCCGAATACCGGCAAGTACGAGCAGGGGAGACAGACATCGGGTGCTAACGTCCGGTGTCGAGAGGGAAACAACCCAGACCGCCGATTAAGGTCCCCAAGATCTAGCTAAGTGGGAAACGAGGTGGGAAGGCTCAGACAGCCAGGATGTTGGCTTAGAAGCAGCCATCATTTAAAGAAAGCGTAATAGCTCACTGGTCGAGTCGTCCTGCGCGGAAGATGTAACGGGGCTCAAGCTAGGCACCGAAATCGCGGATTCATGCTGTCTTCGGATGGTGTGGATGGTAGGAGAGCGTTCCGTAGGCCTGTGAAGGCGAGGTGTGAACCTCGCTGGAGGTATCGGAAGTGCGAATGCTGACATGAGTAGCGATAAAGGGGGTGAAAGGCCCCCTCGCCGTAAGCCCAAGGTTTCCTGCGCCACGTTCATCGGCGCAGGGTGAGTCGGCCCCTAAGATGAGGGCGAGAGCCGTAGTCGATGGGAAACGGGTCAATATTCCCGTACCGATCTGCAATGCGATGGGGGGACGGAGAAGGTTATGCCGGCCGGGTGTTGGACGTCCCGGTTCAAGCGTGTAGGCGTGCTCGCCAGGCAAATCCGGTGAGCTTAGCCAAGGCGTGATAACGAGGACTGGCTTGCCAGTCTGAAGTGGCAGATACCCTGCTTCCAGGAAAAGCCTCTAAGCTTCAGTTGCAGATTGACCGTACCGCAAACCGACACAGGTGGGCGAGCTGAATATGCTCAGGCGCTTGAGAGAACTCGGGTGAAGGAACTCGGCAAATTGACACCGTAACTTCGGGATAAGGTGTGCCCTTATTAGGTGAACCCGTACAGGGGGAGCCGAGAAGGGCTGCAAAAAATCGGTGGCTGCGACTGTTTAACAAAAACACAGCACTCTGCTAAGACGAAAGTCGACGTATAGGGTGTGACGCCTGCCCGGTGCCGGAAGGTTAAATGATGGGGTGCAAGCTCTTGATTGAAGCCCCGGTAAACGGCGGCCGTAACTATAACGGTCCTAAGGTAGCGAAATTCCTTGTCGGGTAAGTTCCGACCTGCACGAATGGCGTAACGATGGCCACACTGTCTCCACCCGAGACTCAGCGAAGTTGAAGTGTTTGTGAAGATGCAATCTCCCCGCGGCAAGACGGAAAGACCCCGTGCACCTTTACTGTAGCTTTGCATTGGACTGTGATGAAGTTTGTGTAGGATAGCTGGGAGGCTTTGAAGTGGGGGCGCTAGCTCTCATGGAGCCAACGTTGAAATACCAGCCTGACGTCATTGCGGTTCTAACCTGGGTCCATCAACTGGATCGGGGACCGTGCATGGTAGGCAGTTTGACTGGGGCGGTCTCCTCCCAAAGAGTAACGGAGGAGCTCGAAGGTTCGCTTAGCGCGGTCGGACATCGCGCTGGACGTGCAAGGGCACAAGCGAGCTTGACTGCGAGACTGACAAGTCGAGCAGGTACGAAAGTAGGACCTAGTGATCCGGTGGTTCTGTATGGAAGGGCCATCGCTCAACGGACAAAAGGTACGCCGGGGATAACAGGCTGATACCGCCCAAGAGTTCATATCGACGGCGGTGTTTGGCACCTCGATGTCGGCTCATCACATCCTGGGGCTGTAGCCGGTCCCAAGGGTATGGCTGTTCGCCATTTAAAGTGGTACGTGAGCTGGGTTCAAAACGTCGTGAGACAGTTTGGTCCCTATCTGCCGTGGGCGTTGGAGATTTGACGGGGGCTGCTCCTAGTACGAGAGGACCGGAGTGGACGTACCGCTGGTGTACCAGTTGTCTCGCCAGAGGCATCGCTGGGTAGCTATGTACGGAAGTGATAACCGCTGAAAGCATCTAAGCGGGAAACATGCCTGAAGATGAGATCTCCCGGGAGCTTGACTCCCCTGAAGGGCCGTGGCAGACCACCACGTTGATAGGTCGGGTGTGGAAGCGCAGCAATGCGTTAAGCTAACCGATACTAATAACCCGTGCGGCTTGACCTCATAATCGTGAATCCTGGCCAGTCGATGACTGCCCAGGCGCGCCAACGAGAGCAACCCAACCCCCCTGCTGGTGCCTTGCGCACCAACCCCTTACCTTCCGCAGTGCCCAACCGGCACTGCAGCCTCACCGCTCAACGCCTGACGACCATAGCCCGCCGGAACCACTCCTTCCCATCCCGAACAGGACCGTGAAACGGCGGTACGCCGATGATAGTACGGAGCTCCCGTGCGAAAGTAGGTCATTGTCAGGCACCCATAACGCACAACGCCCCGCTCAACCGAGCGGGGCGTTTGCGTTTGTAGTACCCGGCACAGACGGGAGCGGGACGGGTCAGGCGAGCCGTGGATCTCAGTTCATTTCCGGCGCCGTCCCCGGCGCCGGCGTGAAACCCAGGTCGCCGCGCGCCAGCGCCGCTTCGCGACCGCCGATTTCCGCCAGCAGCTGCGCCTGCCGGCGCTTGGCACGGGCATCCACTTTTTCCGGATCCAGCACCGAACGCAGCAGGCGCTCGCCTTCGGCGAGCGTGTCCGCGTGGCGTGGGTCGCTCGCGAGGTCCGTCAATTCCTCGGGATCGGCTTCGAGATCGAACAACTGCGGCGCAAACGCGACGTAGTGGCAGTACTTCCAGCGGCCGAAGCGCAGCATGAACGCGCCGCCGGTCGAACCGATGGCGTGGTATTCGGAGATGATCGGCCGCATTGGACTGACACCGTCGGCGACTGCAAACAGCGATGCGCCGGGCAGCGGCTCGCCACCAACACGGGGTGACTCGCCGACCGCCTCCAGAATCGTCGGCGCGCAATCGATATGCGACACCGGGGTCGACACGACCTGACCTGCGGGAACACCGGGTCCGGCGATGATCAGCGGCACGCCCGCGCTTTCCTCGTAGAGCGTCGACTTTCCCCAGAGACCACGCGCGCCCAGGTTGTCGCCGTGGTCGCTGGTATAGATGACGCGCGTGTCCCGCTCGAATCCAGCGTCGCGCAACGCGCGCAGCACATAGCCGACGTTCTCGTCCATCGAGGATACCAACCCGCTGTAGCCGGCGATCGCCCGCTTCACGTCTTCCGGCGTGGAAAAATGCGTGTCGTAGTCGACGGTGCGCGCGTACTCGTCGGTGAACGGGTGATGCGGGCGCTCGCCCTTCGCGTAGAGCTTGGGCATCGGCAGGTTCTGGTGGAAGTAGCGGTAGTACCACTGCGGTGGCGCAGTGAGCGGAAAATGCGGCGCGACGAAGGAGACGAACAGCACCCACGGCCGGTCGCACCACTTCGGCGCATCCTCGTGCAGCCAGACCTGCGCCCGCGCGGCGATATCGCGATCGTAGACCGTATACGACGATTCGCCGGGCCCCGCCTTGTAGGCCATCTTGTCGCCGCCCTTGCGCGTCGGCACGTCCTCGCGCACCAGGCCCTTGACGTCGCCGATGCCTTCGATGATGTGCATGGGAACAATCTCTTCGGAAAAGCCATGGTCGTCGTCTTTCCGCCCGCGAAAGTGCAGCTTGCCGATGGAGACTACGCGGTGCCCCGCATCGCGCAGCGCGTGATGCCAGCTTGGGATCGCGCCCTCGTAGCCGTCGGCGTTGTCCCAGTAGCCGATGTCGTGGACGTAGCGCCCCACGGCAAAACTCGCCCTGGCCGGCACGCAGATCGGGCAGGTCGTGTAGGCGGAGGTGAAGCGCGTGCCCCGCGCGGCCAGCGCGTCGAGGTTGGGTGTTTCGATGAACGGATGGCCGGCAGCCCCGAGGAACTTCGGGTTGTGCTCGTCGGACATCAGCACGAGGAGGTTGGATGGTTTCATTGGTTGAGCAGAGGTGGTCTGGGATTGCCGTGCCATAGAAATTACACTAGGAGCATGTTGCACTATAAGCTATTCTTCCAGGGAATAGCCAAAGGCGAGCATGCATGCCCATGGAGCTCGACGCTCTGAGACTGTTTCTTCAGGTTGCCGCCACTGGCAGCTTTTCGCGCGCGGCCGCACTGGCCTCGTCGACCCAATCTGCCGTAAGCAAGCGCATCGGTGCGCTGGAGCGCGATCTCTCCGCACGCCTGTTCGAGCGGACCGGGAGGGGCGCCCGCCTGACCCAGGCCGGACGCCTGCTTCAGCCGCGTGCCGAAGCGCTGACTTCCGAAGTGGATGGACTAGCCGATCTGATCGCCGATGGCGAACGCGCGCTTCGCGGCGTCGTCCGACTCGCGTTGCAGCCTTCCGTCGGCTGGCCGCTGGTTGGCGACCTGGCGGAAGCCTGCAGGCATCGCCATCCGGGCATCCGCCTGCAGATCGCTGAAGGCCCGACGCGCCAGGTCGAGGAATGGCTTGGCGATGGCCGGATCGATCTAGGCATCGTCTCCCTCCCGCCGCCGCCGGAGTTGGGTGATTTCTACACGCTGTTCGAAGTGCCGTTGATGCTGGTGGCGCGCGCGATGGACCCGGAGGTGCGCCGCAGGACGATCAAATTTTCCCGCCTCGCCCGCCTGCCGCTGGCGGTCGCCACCATGCCCAATGGCGGTCGCGTGCTGCTCGAAGAGGAAGCGCGACGCGCCGGTGTGGAACTGAACATCGCGCTGGAGGTGAATTCGATTCACCTGCTGAAAAAGCTCGTGGCGCGTGGGGACCTGTATTCCATCGGCTCACTGCCGTCGATCGCCGCCGAGGTCGCCGCAGGCGAACTCGCCGGTTCCCGGATCACGCAACCCGAGATCTGGCAGACATTTTATCTCGTGGTCGGAGGCAGGCGCCATGCGAGCGCCGCGGTACGGGCGATCGCCCGGCTGATCCGCGACCTCATGGACGATGCACGTGTGAAACCAGTTCGCAGTCGCCGCAAGCACCCGCCGCACCCTCAGGAGGAAACATGAACATCATCAAACGACATTGGAAGCATTTTCTCGCAGTCTCGCTGTTCGCGGTCAGCGCCGGCGCGAGCGCGCAAGGCTACCCCACCAAGCCCATCAAGCTGATCGTTCCCGACTCACCCGGCGGCGCGCCCGACCAGCTCGGACGCATGCTCGCGCAAAAGCTCACCGACAGCATGGGCCAGCAGGTGGTCGTCGAGAATCGCGCCGGCGCGGGCAACGTGATCGGCGCCGAGGCGGCCGCCAGGGCGGCCCCTGACGGCTATACGATCCTGCTGACCACGACGGCGATCTACGCGATCATCCCGAATCTCCGGAGGAATCTGCCCTACGATCCGGTCAAGGACTTTGTGCCGCTGTCGCGCATCGCGACCACGTCCAACGTGCTGGTCGTGAACAACGACCTGCCTGCAAAGGATATCGCTGAATTGATCAAGCTCGCCAAGGCCAAGCCCGGCGAACTGAACTTCGGATCGGCGGGTATCGGCACGCCGGCGCACCTTGCCGGGGAGATGCTGAACCTGCTCGCCGGCATCAAGGTCACGCACGTCCCGTACAAGGGCGCAGCGCCGGCGCTGCTCGACGTGATCGCCGGTAATCCGCAGTACATCATCACCTCGCCGATCACCGCCGGCGCGCACATGAACGGCGGCCGCGTGCGGCCGCTCGCGACCACCGGCAAGGTGCGCAATCCCGGACTGCCCAACCTGCCGACCATCGCCGAAACAGTGCCGGGCTACGAGATCACCCAGACCTTCGGCCTGGTCGCGCCGGCGGGCACGCCGCCGGAAATCGCCAAGCGGCTGGCTGACGAAATCATCAAGGCCATGCAACTGCCCGACGTCAAGGAGCGCGTCCTGAAACTGGGCGCCATCCCTGCCAGCGACCAACCGGCCGAATTCAAGGCGTACATGGCCGAAGAGCGCAAGCGCCTGGGCGAGGTGATCACCAGGTCGGGCATCGAAATGAGGGACTGAACCGAGTAGCTCGCGTGCGGCGGGCTCCGTTCCCGCCGCACCGAGTTCGACTTCGTCAGCGTGCTGTCCGCGGCGGCAGCGAATAGCCATACCTGTTTCTTGCGTCCGTCGCGCGTTCGCATCGGTGCCTCGTAACGTGGGCAGGGAACCCCGTACAATGCGGGGCGGTCCGATCCCACGTCACGCAGCCGAAATTTCCATGCCGCTTTTCGCCCTGACGATCTTTGGCAGCGCCTTCCTGCTGTTCCTCGTCCAGCCGATCGTTGCCAAGCAGATCCTGCCATGGTTCGGCGGCTCGGCTGCCGTCTGGACGACCTGCCTGGTGTTCTTCCAGACGACGTTGCTGCTCGGCTACGCCTATGCCGATTTCGTCGTGCGTCGCCTCGCGCCGCGCATGCAGGTGCGCCTGCACGTGATCGTGCTGCTGGTCAGTCTCGCCGTATTGCCGATCATTCCGGGCGCATTCTGGAAGCCGGGTGGAGAGGAGGATCCTGCCTGGCTGATCCTGGGCCTGCTCGGCGCCACCATCGGGCTGCCTTATTTCCTGCTGGCGACCACCAGTCCGCTGATTCAGGCATGGTTCGCGCGGCGTTTCCCCGGACATGATCCGTACCGGCTGTTCGCCTTGTCGAATCTCGCGTCGATGCTGGCGCTTATCGGCTACCCGTTTCTGCTCGAGCCCTGGGTGGCAACCCGGATGCAGGCATGGGGCTGGTCGATCGGCTATGTGCTGTTCGTCGGGCTTGCCGCGGCATGCGCATTCGCGAGTCTCAAGTCCGCGAGAGGCGCGGCAACTGTAGGTTCGTGGGCAGGCGGCTTGGCGATGTCTGCGGATCGCGACCTGCAACTGCCTGCGCCGGACACGACCGAGACCGGCACCATCCACACGGCCGCGAACGCCGATGCGCCGCCGACCTTCGCCCGTCAGCTGCTGTGGTGCACGCTTGCAGCGGCCGGCTCGTTGCTGCTGCTTGCGGTCTCCAATCACATCACCCGCAACGTCGCCTCGGTGCCGCTGCTCTGGATCGTTCCGCTGTCGCTGTATCTGCTTACCTTCATCCTGTGTTTCGACGGCAAGGGCTGGTACAAGCGCGACATCATTCTGGCGATGCTCTCCGCAGTGCTGGGTGTGATGGCATGGACGCTTGCCGATCCCGATCTCGCGCATGAACTGGCGATCCAGATCGGGGTGTTCTGCGCCGGGCTGTTCCTCGCCTGCATGTTCTGCCACGGCGAACTCGTCGAACTCAAGCCAGCGCCACGCTACCTGACCCGGTTCTACCTGATGGTGTCGCTCGGCGGCGCGATTGGCTCGGTTCTGGTCGGCATCGTCACGCCGATGCTCCTTCCCGCCGACTTCGAGCTGGCCGGTGCGTTGGTGTTCTGCGCGTTGCTGCTGCTCTGGCAGGTCCGGCGCGAGCCGCCGGTCTATGGCGTGCTCGGACTGGTGGCACTGCTGGTCACCATCGGCTGCGGCAGCTGGGCGATCATCGAGTTCTACGACAGCACCATCTACGTCAACCGCAATTTCTACGGCGTATTGCGCGTGCAGAAGGTTGGTGGCGATCCATCCGAGCAGCGATTCCAGCTGATCCACGGCAATATCATGCACGGCAAACAATACCTGCAGGCTGACCTCAGGACCCAGTCGACCAGCTACTACACGGCAAAATCGGGGGTCGGCCGGCTGATCGAGTCGATGCATCCGCGCCGCGATCCGATCAGGGTTGGCATCGTCGGTCTCGGCGCCGGTACCATCGCGACCTATGGCAGCAAAGGGGATGTCTATCGCTTCTACGATATCGACCCCGGTGTCATCGACATCGCCCAGCGCTATTTCACCTTCCTCAGGGACAGCGATGCCACCATCGAACTGCCACTGGGCGACGCGCGACTGAAACTCGAACGCGAGCCACCACAACAGTTCGACGTGCTCGCCATCGATGCGTTTTCCAGCGATGCCATTCCGGTCCATCTCATCACCAAGGAGGCGGTCGAGGTCTACCTGAAGCACATGAAGCCCGACGGCGTCATCGCCTTTCACGTCACCAACCGCCATCTCAATCTGGTGCCGGTCGTCGAGGGTATTGCCCATGAACTGGATCTGCATGCCTTGTGGATCGACGACGAAGGCGCCGCCCCACTTGCCAATTCATCGTGGTGGGTGTTGCTCGCCAGGGACGGCGCCCGACTGAATCACCCGGAACTGGTCGACGCAGCCTCGACCATCCAGACCCGGCGCGACTGGCGGGTGTGGACCGACGATTTCAACAACCTGGTGCAGGTGATGAAGTAGTCGTGGTCGTCGGTCGCGCTAGAATCAACCGATGAACCCTGCCGCAGCCGACGACCACGCCGATCCGGCGCCGTATCGTGCACTTATGCGCCAGCCTGGCGTCCGTCATATCGACGTGATCGACCAGCGCGCATTGCCATACGAACTATTGCGGGCGAAAATTGCCGATCCGGAAACGGCAACGGTGGCGATACGGCAGATGTGGGTCCGCGGTGCCCCGCTGATCGGCGCCGTCGGCGCCTACGGTCTGGCGCTGGCGCTGGACCGGGATCCGTCCGATCACGGTCTGGCCGCCGCGCATGCCGCGCTCGACGCGGCGCGCCCCACCGCGATCAACCTGCGCTGGGCGCTCGACCGTCTGCGCGCGGTCGTGACGCCGCTTCCCGCGCCGCGTCGCGCCGACGCTGCCTGGCAGGAAGCCGATGCAATCGTGGCGGAGGACGTTGCGATCAACCATGCAATTGGCGAACACGGACTGGCATTGCTGCGCGCCATTGCCGGGCAGCGGCCTGGGCCCGTTCGTGTCATGACCCACTGCAACGCCGGCGCGCTGGCGACCTGCGGCTGGGGCACGGCGACCGCGCCGATGTTTCTCGCGCATGCACAGGGCATCGACCTGCAGGTATGGGTCAGCGAAACGCGCCCGCGACTGCAAGGCGCCAATCTCACCGCCTGGGAGCTCGGTCAGCGATCGATACCGCACACGCTCGTCGCCGACAGCGCTAGTAGTCTGCTGATGCGAAAGGGAGAGGTTGACCTGGTCATCGTCGGGACCGACCGGGTTGCGCGCAATGGCGACGTCTGCAACAAGATTGGCACCTACGACAAGGCGCTGGCGGCGTACGACAATGATGTTCCTTTCTACGTCGCGCTGCCGTCGCCGACGATCGACTGGGCCACCGCCAGTGGCGACGGCATCCCGATCGAGGAACGCGACGGCGACGAGGTGTTGCGCATCGCCGGTCGCGATGCTGCTGGAGCTGCCGCCAGCATCGTTGTCGCGCCGCCCGGAACCAGGGTAGCCAACTATGCATTCGACGTGACGCCCGCGCGCCTGGTCACCGGGTTGCTGACCGAGCGCGGCCTGGCTCAGGCCTCTGCGGAATCGCTGGGGATGCTGTTTCCGGAGTTTCCGCATGAGCGATGAATCCAGGCTCAGGGAGGCGGTCGTTTCGACGGCCTGCGCGATGAACGCGCTGGGCATCAACCGGGGCAAGTCCGGCAACGTGAGTGCGCGAATGCGCTCGGCGGATTTCGACGGCTTCCTGATCACGCCGACGGGCCTGGCCTACGCTGCGACCACTCCTGCCGACATCGTCGCGATGACCCTCGATGGAACGACCGTCGGCCCACGGACGCCTTCATCGGAGTGGCGCTTCCACCGCGACATCTACCGGTCGCGCCCCGACGTGCATGCGGTCGTCCACACGCACGCGCCGTTCGCCACCACGCTGGCCTGCCTCGAACGCGGCATTCCGGCATTCCACTACATGGTTGCCGTTGCCGGCGGCGCGGACATCCGCTGCGCACCTTACGCGACCTTCGGCACGCAGGCGCTGTCGGACTACGCACTTGCCGCACTCGCGGATCGTCGCGCCTGTCTTCTGGCGCATCACGGGATGATCGCCGTAGGCGCCACCCTCGACGCCGCGCTGGCGCTGGCCGTGGAGGTGGAGACGCTGGCGCAGATGTACTGGCAGGCGCTGCAGGTCGGCGAACCTGCATTGCTTGGACGCGAGGAAATGGACGTCGTATTGTCGAAGTTCGCGACCTACGGCCAGCCTGGCGAAGATTGATTGGCTTGTGTCGCTATTCGCGCTCCGGCGCGCGATCGATCCAGCGGTTCTCGGGATGAACATCGCAATGTCGCGATCCATCCAATACAGCCACACGCTAGAAATTCGAGCGTCGAGAAATTTTACAAAAGTTGTTGTCGCATGCTGTAGCCAACAACAATGGTTCTTGAATTCAATCGTCTACAGAAATGGTCCAATTCATGCTTTTAGCATAATACTGGGCGTAGAAGTGTTGTGATCTGCTGCAAATAGCAGCGAGCGCGTCTGCGGATTATTGACTTATCGATGCCGAAATCATGAAAAACCTTTTCAAGAGCCTTTTCGTAGGAACCTTCGCGCTGGTGATGGCGCATGCGAATGCCGACCCGATAGGTGGGCCGAACAACATCAACTGCACGGCAGCCAACTGCTTCGGCAGCCTGATCACCCTGGAATACGAGGCAATCGACGCCACCAATTTCCACATCACCCTGACCATTAACACGGCTGACTACACCGGCCCCGACACCGACTGGATTCAGGCAGTCGCAATCAAGCCTGCGGGCGGTACCGACATCACCGGATCGCTACTCAGCACGACCGCTCCCGGCCCGTGGATATTTCTGCTTGGTGGCCAATCCAACGGGTGTACCGGGACAATCAACGGATTCATGTGTGCGTCGAACGGGACTTCCGCGTTGACCACGAATACTGCAAATTATCAGTGGGTTTTCAATGCAGTCGTGGCCAATGCTTCTGATTGGGCGTTGAGTTCACTTGGCGCTCACGTCCAGGTGAATTACGACCGGGTCGGCCAATTAACGGGCCTCCAAACTTCCGCTGACATCACGCTGCAAGAAGAAGGCGGCGGGCCGCCCAGCGAGGTGCCCGAACCGCAAACCCTTGCTCTTCTGGGTCTGGGCCTGTTCGGACTGGCGTTGATTCGGCGCAAGCGCAAGGGGTAGATCGACTCCGAGTCGCGGCACTCGCCGCGCAGGCATAAGAAAAGGGGCGACCGAGTCGCCCCTTTTTTATTCAGCGAACGCACCCGACCCCGGCCTATTTGCCGGTGGTGGTCACCTGTATCTGCTTCGTCGTCGAGTTCCCCGCGGCATCTGTCGCGGTCACGGCGACGGTGTGCGTCCCGGGGGGCGCCGTGCGCGTGTTCCACTTGGAGTTCATCGATGACTTGCCGGTGACGGTCGCCTTCAGGACGCCGTCGATGTAGAGGCGCTGGACAATCCCCGCAGTCCCGCTGTTGTCGCTGACGCTGGTCGAAATTGTGACGCTGCCCTTTAGCGTGGCGCCATTGGAGGGGCTCAGGATCGACAGCGACGGCGCCGTCGTGTCCGTTGCCTTGTTTGCGACGTTGACGGCCACTGCGGGAGACAGCGCAGAATTCCCCGCAGCGTCGTAGGCAGCCGCGGTGAGTGTCGCCGTTCCATCGGGAAGCGCGGCGGAATTCCACGCGAACTGGAACGGCGAATTGTTCCCGGATGCGACGATCGATCCGTTCACACGCAGTTCGACCCGCGTCACGCCGACGTCGTCGCTTGCGCTCACCGCAACCGAGACGGTGCCGGCGGCGCTGCCGCCGGTGGGTGAGGTGATCGCGACGGACGGTGGCGACGAATCGCCGGATACCGGCGCCGCGGCATGCAGAACGGCGGCCGCGGCATCCACCCGCCCTGCGCCGAAGTAGATGTCGGCACCGGGACTGCCCAGGTCGACTGCGGTGACCTTCAGGGCGGCGTCCACCTGTGCCGGCGTGTAGTCCGGCCGCAGCGAAAGCACCAGCGCGGCGGCACCGGCGACGATCGGACTGGAGAACGACGTGCCTGAGGCATATCGATAGCTGCCTCCGTTTGCCGTCGTGTAGATGCTCACGCCGGGGGCGGCGATGTTGACGACATCTCCGTAGGTGGAAAAGCCGGCCCTCAGGTCGTTGGCATCGGTCGCGGCGACGACGAACATCGAGTTCGTCGGCGAAGTGCTGGCGGCGGCGCCAGTGTTCCCGGCGGATACCGCGACCACCCCTCCCTTGGAGCGGAAATAGTTGGCCGCGCTGATGACCGTATTGCTGCCTGCCACCGCGTAGCTGATGTTGGCGACGCGTGCGCCTCGATCGGCCGCCCAGGTCAGTCCCTGCGCCACCGTGCTCCACAATGCGTACCCGGAAGGGTCGGATATGCGCACCGGCATGATGTTCGCATTGCCCGCCACACCCACCACGCCGATGCCGTTGTTCATCGCAGCGGCGGCCACGCCCGCCACCGAGGTTCCGTGGCCGTAGACGTCGCTGGTATTGCCGTTGTTGTCGTAGAAGTTCCAGCCCGGCACCAGTCGGGCCGCCAGGTCCGGGTGCGCGCCATCCACGCCGGTATCCAGAATGGCGATGGTGATGCCACTGCCGACCGACATGTCCCACGCCGCAGGTCCGTTGATCCTGGGCAGGTGCCACTCGGACGGGTAACCCGGATCGCCTGGTGTGGTACTCGGTTCGACCAGGGTGTCCAGTTCGGCGAATCTGACGTGCGGGTTTCGCTCGAGCTTTGCGATCATGGCTTGCTCATTGCCTGCCGGGACATCGACCACATGGACGTCCAGGCCTTTCAACTTGCCGAGGGATTTGCCCTGCTGGGCGGAAACGGCCGCCAGGAAATCCCCGTCGGGGCTGGCCGGATTCTTGGCCACCAGAATATGGCCGGCCGCGAACGCGGGCTTCGCGCCATTGGCGGCGGGTGCGGCGAAGGCCAGCATACTGCCGAGGCCGCACAGGAAGGCGATACGGAACACGCCGAGCCAACCCGGATGGACGTCCAGGATTGGCCGGGCAGAACACCTATGGGCCGGCGAGGACCCGCCGTGGGGTGCATGCTTCGCTTGCGCTTTCATCGATTCGCTCCAAATTTCGGCGGCTTGTCAGGCCCCCGGAGCGAACCGGCAGTCCGGCGTGCGACGATGGTCCGTGTATCGGCGAATCGCCGTAACCGGGACCACGCGTTCGACCGCTGAACCGGGAATCTCCATCAATTGCCGATGGAAATCCTGATGAGTCTGGCAATCCCGCTGTCATAGGGCCGAAGCCCGTTAGACCGGTGATTTTGCGTCGCCAGCTTTCGCTGGGTTTGCCCTTTACAGACAGCGATACAACAACGCCTGCAATGACGATGTCATTATGCAGCCATGGGCCGCCATGCTGTCAAGTCTGGATCGTGGACGGGGCGCGGATTGGCGAATTTGTTGGCAAATCCACCCGTTTTGCGGCTTTGGAACCAATTGGCACGGGAAGATCATGAAGTTTCCGATCAACTTGGTCGGAAACATCCGCGCCCGGCTAGGCCCTTAGAACGATGTCCCAGACGACGGCGATCGCGTCGGCTTCCATCGCCGGTCCGCGGTCGACGAAACGGCCGGTCGCGGCGTGGCGATCTTGGCGGCTCAGGTGGCGATAGAGGCCGTCTCGCTCGTTGCCCGCTTCGCCTTCGAAGAACATCTGCGTGGTCAGGCGCGTAGGTCCGTCGGCCACATTGAAGTGGATATGCGGCGTGCGCCCGGAATACGGCGGTGGCTTGATCGTCTTGATGCGGAAGCGGCCCTCCGAATCCACGACCAGGCGGCCATAGCCCTGAAAGGCCGGGTCGAAGGCACCGGAAGCGTCGCTGTCCGACGGATGGTGATATCGGCCAAAGGCATTGGCCTGCCACAGCTCAAGTTCCGCACCCGGCAGGGGCTTGCCACGAAAATCGGTCACGCGGCCGCTGACGTACAGCGGCGTTCCCGCGGCGCGGTCGCCGCGGCTGCCGATGCGGGTGAGGTCGGCGTCGCTGTCCGCAGGCTTTTCGGGAGGATAGAACGGTCCAAGCGCGATGGGGGGTGTTGCGACCCGCAGCGGAGTGCTGGCGGTGGCTCGCGTGGAGGTGGCGCCGGCCAGCGCGAGCACCGCGGCTCGGACCATGAAGGCACGCCGGTCGCGGTTGCCGGTGGTGGGGTCGGGCGGGGTGGCGATCAACATGTGGACCTCGCTTCGTGATTTCGGGCAGAGTTGCGCCAAACGCGTGCCAAACGCGTGGTAAACGCGTGACAGAGCCACGGCAGACCCGTCCAAACGAGCCGGCCGGAACGAGTTTGGACTCGGCGGAAGCCGCGCGGTTCAGCGCCGCTTGCCTCCAAGCAACGAGCCAAGAACGCCGCGCACGATTTCGCGCGTGATCGCCGAACTCGCCGTGCGGCCTGCGGTTTTCGCCATCGCATCGATCATGCCCTCGCGCCGGCCGCCGCGCGGGCCGGTCGAACCGAACAGCAGATCCTTGAGGCCACCCATCAGGCCTCCATCTGCGCCAGCCGCGCCAGCCTCCGCAGGGGTCTGCGCGTCCGGGGCGTTCGCTGCGGGCGCGGCGGCGGCAGCACGCTCCTTCAACATTTCAAAGGCCGATTCACGATCGACGGTCTTGTCGTAGATGCCCGCAAGCGGCGACGCCGCGACCGCCGCCTTGCGCTCCTCGGGGGTGATCGACCCGATCCTGCTCGCGGGCGGCAGGATATAGACGCGTTCGACCACCGCCGGTCGACCCTTTTCGTCGAGGAAGGACACCAGCGCTTCGCCCACGCCGAGTCCGGTGATCGCATCCTCGGTCTTGAACTTTGGATTGGCGCGCATGGTTTCGGCCGCCGATTTCACCGCCTTCTGGTCCCGCGGCGTGAAGGCGCGCAGCGCATGCTGGACACGGTTGCCGAGTTGTCCGAGAACGGTATCCGGCACGTCGAGCGGATTCTGCGTGACGAAGAACACGCCGACCGATTTGGAGCGGATCAGGCGCACGACCTGTTCGATTTTCTCGAGCAGTGCCTTGGGCGCATCGGTGAACAGCAGATGCGCCTCATCGAAGAAGAACACCAGCTTGGGCTTGTCGCGGTCGCCGACCTCGGGCAGGCGCTCATAGATTTCGGAAAGCAGCCATAGCAGCAGCGTCGAATACACCCTGGGCGATTGCATCAATCGGTCGGCCGCCAGTATGTTGATCGCGCCCCTGCCGTCGACCGTCTGCAACAGGTCATCGACATTGAGCATCGGCTCGCCCAGGAAACGGTCGGCACCCTGCTGCTCGAGCGAGAGCAATCCCCGCTGGATCGCCCCGATCGACGCTGCGGAAACGTTGCCGTAGGCGGTCTGGAACGTTGCCGCGTTGTCACCGACGTGCTGGAGCAGCGCCCGCAGGTCCTTCAGGTCGAGCAGCAAAAGGCCGTTGTCGTCGGCGATCTTGAACGCCAGCGTCAGCACGCCTTCCTGGGTGTCGTTGAGATTGAGGATACGCCCGAGGAGCAGCGGACCCATGTCCGAAACCGTTGCCCGCAGCGGATGACCCTGTTCGCCGTACATGTCCCAGAACACGGTCGGAAAGCCAGAAAAGGCCGGGGCGTCGACGCCGACCAGCTTCAGGCGCTCCTCGAACTTGCCCGAGGTCTTGCCCGGCTGGCCCAGCCCGGCCAAGTCGCCCTTCACGTCGGCCATGAACACCGGCACGCCCAGCGTCGACAGCCGCTCGGCGATGACCTGCAGCGTGACGGTCTTGCCGGTGCCGGTGGCGCCGGTGATGAGCCCGTGCCGATTGACCAGTCCCGGCAACAGGACGCTCTCGATCTCGGCGTGCTTGGCAATTTGCATCGGTTCGGGCATGGCGTTGGGTCCGGTGGGGTCGATGAACCCCGAAGTTTAGCCTTCGCCTGCCTGATTCGGTCGACGACGGTCGCACGGCGGGTGAGTCGGCAGGATCGCAGAACGGGTCCGGCTTGGCCGGGCACCGGGGGTGCTGCGGGACCATCCATTCAAATTCAGGGGGATATCTGCTATACTTTCGTGCTTAGGAACCGGGCCTTCGGGGCCGGATCCGCTGTTGAAATGGGCTGCACACAGCCCATTTTTTTTTCCTTTTTGCCAAGGATTGCTTGAATCCGGACATGCGCTTGGGTGAGTTGCTGGAGAAAACACTGCCCCCGATGGGGTACGAACTGGTCGACTGGGAGATGTCCGGCCCGGGTCGGCTGCTGCGTGTCTTCATCGACAAGGTGCAGGGCGTGGACGTCGACGACTGCGCGCGGGTCTCCGATCAGCTGACCCGGCTGTTCGCAGTCGAGAATGTCGACTACGACCGGCTGGAGGTGTCGTCCCCGGGCCTCGACCGCCCGCTGAACAAGCTGACCGACTATGCGCGTTTCGCGGGCGAGGAAGCCCAGATCAACCTGCATGAGATGACGGACGGTGCGCGCCGCTGGAAATGCGTGCTGAGGGGTGTCGACGGAGACAGCGTCCTGGTCGACACCGCGACGGGCCCGAGGTCGTTCCCGTTCACCGCGATCGACCGTGGCCGCCTGATACCCAAGATCGAGTGGAGAAAGTCCAAATGAACCGCGAACTGCTGCTGCTGGTGGATGCGCTTTCCCGTGAGAAGAATGTCCCGAAGGACATTGTCTTCGTCGCGCTCGAATCCGCGCTCGCCTCGGCGACCAAGAAGCGCTTTCCGTCCCAGGAAATCGACGCCCGGGTGTCGATCGACCGGGAAAGCGGCGAGTACGAGGCCTTCCGGCGCTGGACGGTCGTCCCCGACGAGGAGCACGAGGAGCCGGCGCACCAGATCGCGATCACCGATGCCGAGGCGCGCGTGCCCCCGCTGGTGCTCGGCGATATCGTCGAAGAGCCGCTGGAACCGGTCGAGTTCGGCCGCATCGGCGCGCAGGCGGCGAAGCAGGTCATTCTGCAGAAAATCCGCGATGCCGAGCGCGAGCAGATCCTGAACGACTTTCTCGAACGCGATGACAACCTGCTCACCGGGACCGTCAAGCGCATCGAGCGCGGCAACGCAATCGTGGAGTCGGGCCGCATCGAAGGGGTGATTCCGCGCGATCAACTGATCCAGAAGGAAATGCTGCGGGTCGGCGATCGCGTGCGCGCCTATGTCATGAAGATCGACCGCACCGCCAAGGGACCGCAGCTGATCCTGTCGCGAATCGCGCCGGACTTCCTGATGCGCCTGTTCGAACTGGAGGTTCCGGAAATCGAGGAAGGACTCATCGAGATCAAGGCGGCCGCGCGCGACCCCGGCATCCGCGCCAAGATCGCGGTCAAGTCGAACGATCCGCGCCTCGACCCGCAGGGTACCTGCATCGGCATGCGTGGCTCGCGGGTCACCGCGGTGACCAACGAACTCGCCGGCGAGCGCGTCGACATCATCCTGTTTTCGGAGGATCCGGCGAAATTCGTCATCAATGCACTGGCTCCTGCCGAGGTGCAGAGCATCGTCGTCGACGAGGAACGACACGCGATGGACGTCGTGGTCGACGAGGAAAACCTGGCGATTGCGATCGGGCGCAGCGGACAGAACGTCCGCCTTGCCTCCGAGCTCACTGGCTGGCAGCTCAACCTGATGAGTGTCGAGGAGTCGACCGAGAAGCAGGAGAGTGAAACCGGCCGGCTGCGTACGCTGTTCATGGAGCGGCTCGATGTCGACGAGGAGATGGCCGACATCCTGATCGTCGAGGGTTTCACGTCGCTCGAGGAGGTCGCCTATGTTCCGATCACCGAGATGATGGAGATCGAGTCCTTTGACGAGGACACCGTGAATGAGTTGCGCAGCCGCGCACGCAACGCCTTGTTGACCGAGGCCATCGTTCGCGAGGAATCGGTGGAGAACGTCGAGGAGGCGTTGCTGGGACTCGAGGGCATGGATACGGAGATTGCGGCAAAGCTTGCCGCCAACGGAATCACCACACGCGACGCGCTGGCCGATCTGGCCGGCGACGAACTCACCGAGTTGACCGGCTTGCCGGACGGCAGGGCGCAGGACCTCATCATGAAGGCCCGCGCGCACTGGTTCGAGGCGGAAGAAGCCGAACCGGCGACGGCAGCTGTCGACGGCGCACACAAGTAAGGACGCGCGGACGCGCGGGAGACTGGCATGGCGCAGACCACGATCGAACAATTCGCAACAGACCTGAAGATGCCGGCCGGGGCACTGCTGGAGCAGCTTGCTGCGGCCGGTGTCGACGGAAAGAAGGAAGGCGACAAGCTCACCGAGCAGGACAAGACTCGCCTTCTCGATTACCTGCGCAAGCAGCATGGCGCAGCGGCCGAGCCCAAGAAGCGCATCACGCTCACGCGCAAGCAGACGTCGGAAATCAAGGCCGCGGATTCCTCCGGCAAGTCGCGCACGATCCAGGTCGAAGTTCGCAAGAAGCGCGTTCTCGTCCGGCGCGAGGAAGAGGTTGTGGCGGCACCTGTACCCGAGCCGGTGCTCGAGGAAGCGCCGGTGCTCGAGGTAGCGCCGACGCCGACACCGGAGCCGGTGGAGCCGACCGCACCTGCAGCTACCGCTGCGCCGGAACCCGTGGAGGCTGCCCCGGCTGAGGTCGTCAAGAAGACGAAGAAGACCAAGGCTCCGGCAGCGCCACCGGTCACCGCCGGTCCGGCTTCGCACCTTTCGGCCGAAGAGATCGCCTCGCGCGAGGAGGAAGCGCGCAAGGCGCAGGCGCTGTCGCAGCGCCAGCAGGACGACCTGCGCGAGAAGCAGGAACGCGAAGCGGCGCGCAAGTCCAAGAAGGAGCGCGATGCCGAGGAGGCCGCAGCCAAGGTTGCTGCCGATGCCGCGGCAAAAGTCGCGGCGAAGCCGGGTGCGGGCGCCAAGGTCGCGACCGAGGGTACGCTGCATCGGCCGGCCGCGAAGCCGGGCGAGAGGCGGGAACGCTCGACCAAGAAAGTGCCCGGTCAGGTATTCCAGGAAGAGGCCGCGCGCCGTCGCGCGCTCAAGTTGCGTGGAGACGTTGGGCCGTCGGCGGCTACTCCTGGTTGGCGCGGCCCCAAGGTAGGTGGTCGGCATCGCGACGACGACGGTGCAGATGCCGGCGCAGCCGCGGCTGGCGCGGTGGTGCGCGAAGTGGTCGTGCCCGAGACGATCACGCTTGCCGAGCTTGCGCACAAGATGTCGGTCAAGGCTGCCGAGGTCATCAAGGTGATGATGAAGCTCGGCACGATGGTCACCATCAACCAGATGCTCGATCAGGAAACGGCGATGATCGTCGTGGAGGAAATGGGGCACAAGGCCAAGGCGGCCAAGCTCGATGATCCCTACGCGCTGCTCTCCGAGGAGCACGGCGATGCGGCGGCAGAATTGCTGCCTCGTCCTCCGGTCGTCACGGTCATGGGTCACGTCGACCATGGCAAGACGTCACTTCTCGACACCATCCGCAGGACCCGCGTGGCCAGCGGCGAGGCGGGCGGCATCACGCAGCATATCGGCGCCTACCACGTCGAAACGGCCAAGGGCGTCATCACCTTCCTCGATACGCCGGGCCACGAGGCGTTTACCGCCATGCGTGCGCGCGGCGCCAAGGTCACCGACATCGTGGTGCTGGTGATCGCCGCGGACGACGGGGTGATGCCGCAGACCAGGGAGGCAATCGCGCATGCCAAGGCAGGCAACGTGCCGCTGGTCGTCGCGATCAACAAGATGGACAAGCCGGAGGCCAACATCGAGCGCGTCAAGCAGGCGCTGGTGGCCGAGAACGTGCTGCCCGAGGAATATGGCGGCGACGTGCAGTTCATTCCGGTGTCGGCCAAGACCGGTGACGGTATCGACCGTCTGCTCGACGGCCTGCTGCTCCAGGCCGAAGTGCTTGAACTGAAGGCGGCCAAGGATGCGCCGGCCCGGGGCATCGTCATCGAGGCGAGGCTGGACAAGGGTCGCGGGCCCGTCGCCACCGTGCTGGTTCAGTCCGGCACGCTCAAGCGCGGCGACATCGTGCTCGCGGGCGCGGTTTTCGGCCGCGTGCGAGCGATGGCCGACGAGAACGGCAAGCCGATCAACTCCGCCGGCCCGGCAATTCCCGTCGAGATCCAGGGACTGTCCGATGTACCGCTGGCGGGCGAGGACGTGATGGTGCTGGGCGACGAGCGCAAGGCGCGCGAAATCGCGTTGTTCCGACAAGGCAAGTTCCGCGACGTGAAGCTGGCCAAGCAGCACGCGGCCAAGCTCGAGAATATGTTCGGCGAGGTTGGCGAGAACGAGGTCAAGACGCTGACGCTGATCATCAAGGCCGACGTGCAGGGATCCTACGAGGGCCTGTCGCAGGCGCTTACGCAGTTGTCGACCGACGAGGTGAAGGTCAACATCGTGCACGCGGCCGTGGGCGGCATCACCGAGTCGGACATCAACCTGGCGCTGGCATCCAAGGCGGTGGTCATCGGCTTCAACGCGCGCGCCGATGCGCAGGCGCGCAAGCTGGCGGAGAACAGCGGCGTGCAGATTCGCTACTACAATATCATCTACGACGCGGTCGACGAGGTGAAGGCGGCGTTGTCGGGGATGCTGACTCCGGAGCAGAAGGAAAACCAGCTCGGCCTGATCGAGGTGCGCGAGGTCTATCGGATCTCCCGCGTCGGCACGGTCGCGGGCTGCTACGTACTCGAAGGCATCATCCGCCGCGGCACCAAGGTGCGTCTGCTGCGCGATAACGTGGTCGTTCACGACGGCGAACTCGACTCGTTGAAGCGGTTCAAGGACGACGTGCGCGAAGTGAAGGGTGGATTCGAGTGCGGCCTTTCGCTCAAGAACTACAACGACCTTCAGGTGGGCGACCAGATCGAGGCCTACGAGATCGTCGAGGTCTCGCGGACCCTGTAGTCAGGCCGGGAGACGGGCGACGATGAAGAAGGGCGGACAGCGCGCGCACCGGGTCGGTGACCAGATCCAGAAGGAATTGGCCGACCTGCTGCGCAATGAGGTCAAGGACCCGCGCGTGGGACAGGTGACCGTCACGCGCGTCGAGGTGACCCAGGATCTGTCGCACGCCAACGTGCAATTCACCCACCTCGCCGGGCACGAGCATGCGGAGGACACCGTTGCCGCGCTCGGGCGCGCTGCGGGATTCCTGCGCAGTTCGCTGGCGCATCGACTTGATCTGTACTCGGTGCCGCAACTGCATTTCGTCTACGACGACTCCATCGAGGCGGGAATGCGGCTGTCGCAGTTGATCGACGATGCGGTGGCGGCCGACAAGAAGCTCGGGAGCTAGGCCGGTCGGCGCCGGGTTGCCTGCGACAGGTGATGCGGCATTGCCGCAACCGGTCGCGGCCGTCCTGGGCGAAACCAGCCTGCCGGGCCGGTGAACGTGGTTCGTCCGCCACGTCGTGTCGTCGACGGCGTACTTCTGCTCGACAAGCCACTGGGTCTGTCGTCGAATGCCGCCCTGCAGCGGGCAAAACGCCTGTTCGAAGCCCGCAAGGCCGGGCACACCGGCACGCTCGATCCGCTGGCGACCGGCCTGCTGCCGTTGTGTTTCGGTGAGGCGACCAAATTCGCCCAGTCGCTGCTGGATGCACCGAAGCGGTACACGGCGACCGTGCGCTTCGGTCGCGCCACTACGACCGGGGACGCGGAAGGCGAAACCGTTGCCGAGCGGCCGGTGAATTTCACCCGGGAAGACCTGCAGACCGCGCTGGCGGCAATGGTCGGCCCCTGCCAGCAGATCCCGCACGCCTACTCGGCACTCAAGCGGGACGGCAAGGCCTACTACGAGTACGCGCGCGCCGGGATTACCATCGAGCGCATGCCCCGGGAGGTCGAGATCCGTGCGCTTACGCTGCTGGATTGGTCCGCGCCGGACGCCATCGTCGATGTCGAGTGCAGCAAGGGCACCTACGTGCGGGTCCTGGCCGAGGATCTGGGTCGCCGCCTCGACTGCGCAGCGCATCTGGCGGCGCTGCGGCGCACCGCAACCGGCGCCTTCGATCTTGGCCAGGCGGTAACGCTCGCGCAGCTGGAGTGCATGGACGGACCGGCGCGGCTCGGCTTGCTGCTGCCGGTGGACGCCCTCCTGGCGGCGATGAACCGCGCCGAGTTGCCGGCGGCGGCGGCGGCCGCGCTGGCCTGCGGCCAACGCCCGGCGTCGACGCTGCCGCCCGGGTGTTACCGCGCCTATGGGCCGGATGGGCGCTTCCTGGGCACGGCAGAGGCGGACGGACAGTGCCTTCGCGCCGTACGGCTGGCCGCCGTCCCGGATGTCGCCGCGCCTTGAAATTCCTGGCATTTTCGCGCTATAATCGCAGACTTTGCGAACGCGCAACGACAGCGACTTTAGAGAGAGAAGGATTCAGCAATGGCCGTCACGGTTCAGGACAAGGCGAGGGTGATCGCCGAAAATCAGCGTGGCAAGGGGGACACCGGTTCGCCGGAGGTCCAGGTTTCGCTGCTCACCGCCCGAATCAATGGTCTCACCGACCATTTCAAGACCAACGTCAAGGATCACCACTCGCGCCGTGGGCTGCTGCGGATGGTGTCGCGGCGGCGCAAGCTGCTCGACTACCTGAAGTCGCGCAATGCCGACAGCTACAGGTCACTGATCGAAAAACTGGGCCTGCGCAAGTAGGACGCTCGGATTGACACTCCGACACCGCCAGGTCGTGGCACCCGTCTAATCCCGCAATGGCCGCGCTCGATGCAGCGCGGCCATTGTCGTTCATGGAACCCGAAATCATGTTCAAGCACATCAAGAAGTCGATTCAGTACGGCGCGCATACCCTGACGCTCGAAACCGGTGAAATCGCCCGGCAGGCAGGAGGCGCGGTTCTCGTCAGTCTCGGCGATACGGTGGTGCTGGTCACCTGCGTCGCCTCGAAATCGGCCAAGCCGGGACAGAATTTCTTCCCGATGACCGTCGACTATCAGGAGAAGACCTTCGCCGCGGGCAAGATTCCGGGCGGCTTCTTCAAGCGCGAGGGGCGCCCGTCGGAAAAGGAGATCCTGACCTGCCGGCTGATCGACCGCCCGCTGCGTCCGCTTTTCCCGGACGGCTTCTACAACGAGGTCCAGATCATCGCCACCGTGTTGTCGGTGGACCCGGAGATCGACCCGGACATCCCGGCCATGATCGGCGCATCGGCGGCGGTGTCACTGGCCGGCATTCCGTTCAGCGGCCCGATCGGTGCGGCCCGCGTCGGTTACGTCGACGGGCAGTATGTGCTCAATCCGACCGCGACGGAGCTGACCAATTCGAAACTCAACCTCGTGGTCTCGGGTACCGAAGCCGCGGTGCTGATGGTCGAGTCCGAGGCCCACGAATTGCCCGAGGAGGTGATGCTGGGATCGGTTGTTTTCGGTCACCAGATGCAGCAGGCGGCGATTGAATTGATCCACGCGCTGGTCGAGGAAGGCGGCAAGCCGTTGTGGGACTGGCAGCCCCCGGCCAAGGACGAGGCGATGATCGCCGCAGTGACCGCGGCGGCCGAAGAAGACCTGCGCGCGGCCTACCAGTTGCGCGAAAAGCAGGCCCGTCAGCAACGGCTCAAGGAGATTTCCAAGAACGTGATCGCCAAGTGCGTTCCCGCCGACGCCTCGCCCGATGTCGCCCGCGCCGTCGACAATCTCCTGTTCGACCTGGAGGCGAAGCTGGTGCGCCAGCAGATTCTTGCCGGCGAAGCGCGGATCGACGGCCGCGACACCCGCACCGTTCGCCCGATCTCGATCCGCCCCGGCGTACTGCCGCGTACTCACGGTTCGGTGTTATTCACCCGTGGCGAGACGCAGGCGATCGTGGTCGCGACGCTCGGCACGGTGCGTGACGAGCAGATCATCGATGCGTTGATGGGCGAATACCGCGACCGCTTCATGTTCCACTACAACTTCCCGCCGTACGCGACGGGCGAGACCGGCCGCGTCGGTTCGCCCAAGCGTCGCGAGATCGGCCACGGCCGCCTTGCCAAGCGCGCGCTGGTGGCAGTGTTGCCGACGGCCGAGGAATTCTCCTACTCGATGCGCATCGTCTCGGAGATCACCGAGAGCAACGGCAGCTCGTCGATGGCCTCGGTGTGCGGCGCGAGCCTCGCGATGATGGACGCCGGCGTGCCGACCAAGGCGCACGTCGCCGGCATCGCCATGGGTCTGATCAAGGAAGGCAACCGTTTCGCCGTCCTGACCGACATTCTCGGCGACGAGGATCACCTGGGCGACATGGACTTCAAGGTTGCCGGTACCGACCGTGGCATCACCGCGCTGCAGATGGACATCAAGATCCAGGGCATCACCAAGGAAATCATGGCGGTGGCGCTGTCGCAGGCGCGCGAAGGCCGCATGCATATCCTCGGCCTGATGCAGCAAGCGTTGCCGCATGCGCGCACCGAGATCTCGCAGCACGCACCGCGGATGATGACCTTCAAGATCAACCCGGAAAAAATCCGCGATGTGATCGGCAAGGGCGGCGCGGTCATCCGCGCGCTGACCGAGGAAACCGGCTGCACGATCGACATCAAGGACGACGGCAACGTGACCATCGCGTCGGTGAATGCCGAAGCGTGCAATGTCGCGCGCCGGCGCATCGAGGACATCACGGCGGAAGTGGAAGTGGGTCGCATCTACGAAGGTCCGGTGCTGCGCCTGCTCGACTTCGGCGCCATCGTCCAGCTGATGCCGGGCAAGGATGGCCTGCTGCATATTTCGCAGATCGCCAAGGAGCGCGTGAACCAGGTTTCGGACTATGTGAAGGAAGGCCAGATCGTGCGCGTCAAGGTAATCGAAGCCGACGAAAAGGGTCGTGTCCGCCTGTCGATGAAGGCTGCGGCCGAGGAAGACGCCGCGGGCCGCGAACCCGCCGCAGCCTCGACCGACGTTCCGCCGATCGGCATCGCCGAGTAACGCGGAAGTTTCAAGGAAAAGGGCGCCCGTTGGGCGCCTTTTTTCATTCCTGCGTGAACTCGGTTGCGACGAATGCCAAGGCCCAATTCATGAGCAGACCGCTGCCGGCGACGGAATTTGCATTGCTCGCCCATACCTGGACGCGGTTGACGCTGGCGGCGTGAACGTCGCTGCACGCCACAGCTTGCGGTTCAGCGGGCGATCGATCGTACCGGATCGAGGACCGCCTCGCCGATCACGGTGACGGTGATATCGGTGTTGCCGCCTTCGACGCTCACCGGCGGCGCGGCGGCCGCCACGCCGGCTGCCATGCGCATCATCGGCTGTGGTCGCCCGCTGTCACCGGTCTGGATCATGACCTTGCCGGTGCGCCAGCCCGGAATGCCGAAGCCCTGCGCCGCGTTCTGCGCACGTGCCTGCCACGCGCGGATCGCCTGCTGTGTCAGCGCATCCTCGGCCTTGCGGCGGGCGTCGGCACTCACGGCGAAGTTCATCCCGGAGAGCACCAGCAGATCGTCGGACTGCATCCTGGTCAGCAGCGTGGCCAGCGCGGCGAAGTCCTGGCCCTCGAGACTGAGGGTCTGGGTGACACGCCAGCGCGACGGTTGGCCCTTTTCGGCAACCTGATACGACGAGTAGCCGGAGGTGGTTACTTCGATGCCAGGCACGGCCTTGGCCCGCGCCAGTGCCTTGGCCGCCTTTGCATTGACCTCCGCCGCCGCGCGGGCCGGGTCGACATGGTCGGCCTCCGCCCGCAGCCATGCATGCATGCGGTCGTTGACGACGCTGGTGGTGGCTGCGGCCGAGAGCGTTACCACCGGCACCGGCGTTGGATCGCCATCGGCGGCAAAGGCAGGGACGTTGATGACCAGCGGGAACGCCATTGCCAATGCCGGCAACATCGTATTCATTCTGAACTCCTTCGTACGGTCGGGTGAACGTGCTGCGGCAGGGCCAGGATGGCGTCCCGGTTCGACCATGAGAAACATCGGGTCGCGGCCTCCTGCCAGGGCAGCCACAGGTGGCGAAGATGCTCGCGGGGATCCAGACACACCGGTATACGGGCCGGAACCGTCAGTGCGAAGACGTGCTCGGTGTTGTACGTCGTGCCCGGCGGATAACGATGCTGCCATTGCGGGAAAATCTCGTATCGGTTGGACAAATTCCAGTCGACCAGGCCGCCGAAGGCATCGGCATCGATCCCGGTTTCCTCGGCGAGTTCGCGCCGGGCGGTCTGCGCCAGACTCTCTCCGGTTTCCTGGCTGCCCGTCACCGATTGCCAGTGGTCGGGGAAATCTGCGCGTTCGATCAGCAGCACCAGAAAATCGGGTGTGTGGACCAGCACCAGCGTGGATACGGGGATCTTGTACGACATGGCAGGAATGTCTTCCGCAGACACCGGGTGAAACGATGCGGGAAGCGGAACGGGGTCGACAGGCCGGTGAATTCAGGCAGTGAAGACCCAGAACGGGACGTGCCTCTCCTTCCAGAATTCGCTGGCCTCGGCAAAGATGTCCTCGAGGGTGGTCCAGTCGTTGGGATGGTCGCGGCGATAGACGGCGGATCCGGCGAAGACGATGACGCGGCCGGACTTGCCCAGCCAGTCGCGATCCTCGAGCACGTCCGCCAGCGCATCCCAGTTGCGGCCGAAATGCTCGGGCAGGCGCAGCGCCCGGTCGAGTTCGGCAAAGAGCATCGTGCGATCCCTGGCCGGCGCGAGATTGGCCTGGGTGAACTTGAGGTGCGCATGCGTAGCCGCGGTCTTGAGCGGCTCCAGC
The DNA here is from genome assembly GCA_963712105.1 of uncultured beta proteobacterium. Classification (GTDB taxonomy): domain Bacteria; phylum Pseudomonadota; class Gammaproteobacteria; order Burkholderiales; family Casimicrobiaceae; genus VBCG01. The sequence goes on along the minus strand of CAVQGR010000019.1, from coordinate 37,085 downwards.
GTGCCGCTCCACGGCAGCACGGTTGCGTCGTCGACGACAGCAAGGTCTGGAGCTTTCATTCGCGGATCCTAGCAAATGACTGGTAGTGGTCGGCCGTGTAATAGCAGGCGTCCGGCGTCCTTGCCGGACCGCCGCAGACGATGCGCCGCGCACCGCGATTGCGAGCTCCGGGCGTGGGCACCGTGTACTCAAGGTAATGGCCACGCGCCCGCGCCGGCAGCAGCCTCTCGCGGTTGCCGAAGGTCACGCCGTCGCGATCGAAGCGAAACGGCCCGCCGGCGCGGATCAGTGCCAGCACTTCGCGGCCTTCCTTCGGCAGTGCGGCGATGGTGATCTCCGGCAGCGCCCCGGGTGTGGCACGCGCGCATGCGGGCGGCGCAAGAAATAATGCCACCGCAAGCACGATGCTTGCGGCGGCACGGCTGGCCATGACTGGCACGAAGCGCATGCGCGCCAGTGTACTGCATCGCCTCCGTCAGACGGGCGGCGCCGAATCCGACGGCCGGACCCTGATATGCAGATCGCGCAGCTGTTGCTCGGTCACCGGCGTCGGCGCCTCGATCAGCAGGTCCTGGCCGCGTTGCGTCTTTGGAAACGCGATGACGTCGCGAATCGACTCCGCGCCGCACATCATGGTCACGATGCGGTCGAGGCCAAAGGCGATGCCGCCGTGGGGCGGAGCGCCGTACTGCAGCGCATTGAGCAGGAAGCCGAATTTCTTCTGTTGATCCTCCGGCGAGATGCCGAGCGCCGCAAACACCTTCTGCTGGACCTCGGGGCGATGGATACGCACCGAACCGCCACCCATTTCCCAGCCGTTCAGCACGACGTCGTAAGCTTTGGCGATGGCCTGTCCCGGATCCTTGCCAAGCAGTTCCTCGTGTCCGTCCTTGGGCGCGGTGAACGGGTGATGCCGCGCCGCCCAGGTCTTGCGCTCCTCGTCGAACTCGAACATCGGGAAGTCGACGACCCACAGCGGCTTCCAGCCCGGCGTGGCGAGGCCGCGCGCGTGCCCGACCTTCACCCGCAGCGCGCCCAGCGCGTCGTTGACGACCGACTCGCGGTCGGCGCCGAAGAAGATCAGGTCGCCGTCGGTGGCGCCGGTGCGGACCAGGATCTCGCGCAGGATGGTCTCCGGCAGGAACTTGACGACCGGCGATTGCAGGCCTTCCTCATTGGCACGGGACGCGTCGTTGACCTTGATGTAGGCGAGGCCGCCGGCGCCATAGATCTTCACGAAGGTCGTGTAGTCGTCGATCTCCTTGCGGGTCAGTGTGGCGCCACCCGGCACGCGCAGCGCCGCGACGCGACCGTTGGCCAGGTCCGCAGCGGCACGGAACACCTTGAAATCGACCGTCTTCATCAGATCGGTCAACTCGGTGAGGACGAGCGGAACGCGCAGATCCGGCTTGTCGGAGCCGTATGTGCCCATCGCTTCGGCAAACGGCATCACCGGGAAGGGATCGGGTAGATCCACATCCAGCGCATCCTTGAACATCGCGCGCACCAGGCCTTCCATCATCTGCCGGATGTCGGTCTCGTTCATGAACGAGGTTTCGATGTCGATCTGCGTGAATTCCGGCTGTCGGTCGGCACGCAGATCTTCGTCCCGGAAGCACTTGCAGATCTGGTAGTAGCGATCGAACCCGGCCATCATCAGCATCTGCTTGAACAGCTGCGGCGATTGCGGCAGCGCGTAGAACTGGCCGTGGTGGATGCGCGACGGCACCAGGAATTCACGCGCGCCTTCCGGCGTCGACTTGTACAGCGTCGGCGTTTCGATATCGATGAAGCCGTGCGCGTCGAGGTAGCGGCGTGCCGACATCGCAGTGCGATAGCGCAGCATCAGGTTCTTCTGCATCTGCGGCCGGCGCAGATCGAGCACGCGATGCTCTAGGCGAACGGTCTCCGACAGGTTCTCGTCGTCGAGCTGGAAAGGCGGGGTCAGCGATGCATTGAGCACCTCGATGTCGTGCGCCAGGACCTCGATCGCGCCCGAGGTCAGGTTCGCGTTGACGGTTCCTTCCGGGCGTGCCCGGACCAGTCCGCGTACGGCGATGCAGAACTCATTGCGCAGTGTCTCGGCAACGCCGAAGGTGGCGGCACGGTCCGGGTCGCAGACGATCTGCACCAGGCCTTCGCGGTCGCGCAGGTCGATGAAAATGACGCCACCATGGTCGCGGCGGCGGTGGACCCAGCCGGTCAGTTCGACCGTCTGGTCGAGAAAGCGGCGGTCAATGAGACCGCAGTAGTCAGTGCGTTTCACGGCAATTCTCCGTGTGGATGTTCGTTGGTCGATCGGAAATTCGCAGCGGGGGCGGGCAGCCGATCCGGCGCTCGGCCGGATTCACCGAGGCCTCGCATCGCTGCCCGGTCAATTTCGGGATTCGGCGGCGGAGACGGCGTCGTCACTGGAGGCGCCTGCCTCCGGCGGATGAATCGTCTTCCGTTTGGCGCTTGCGCGAGGCGCCACCACGCCCATGGAGATCACGTACTTCAGCGCTTCGTCCACGGTCATGTCGAGTTCGCGCACCCGCGACTTGGGCACGATGATGAAATAGCCCGAGGTCGGATTTGGGGTCGTCGGCACATAGACCGACAGATGCTCCTCGGTCAGGTGCGTGCTCACCGCCGCGTCGGGGGTTCCGGTCAGAAAGGCGATCGACCACGCACCGGCATGCGGAAATTCGACCAGCAGTGCCTTGCGAAACGCATTGCCGGAATCAGACAGCAGCGTGTCGCTGACCTGCTTGACCGACGAGTAGATCGATTTCACCACGGGAATGCGGCCAAGCAGCGCTTCCCACACGCGAACCAGCCGCGCGCCGAAGAAATTGGCGGTGACGATGCCGGTGACCAACAGGATGGCGAAGGAAAGCAGGACGCCGAAACCCGGAATGTGTACGCCGATCAGCGCGTCCGGCCGCGCGCGTTCCGGAAACAGCAGCAGCGTCTGGTCGAGCGTGGTCACCAGGAAGTGCAGGACCCAGATGGTGATGCCGAGCGGAACCCAGACGAGGAGCCCGGCGATCAGGTAGCGCTTCATGGCTGTCGGCGCGGAACCGGTTTCGCTGCGTCAGGTCGACGCTGGCGTGCCGCCGGACGGCGCGGCGGGCGCGGCAGGCTTGGCGGCGGACGGTTCCGCCTTCGTGGCGGGCTCGGACTTGGCCGCCGGTTCGGTCTTGGCGCTGGCGCCAGCGTCTGCAGTCGAAGTCTTGTCGTCCGATGCCGGCTTGGGCTTGCCCCCGCTGCTGCGGAAGTCGGTCTGATACCAGCCGGTACCCTTCAACTGGAATCCGGCAGCCGAAACCTGCTTGGCGAGCGCGTCCTTGCCGCAATGCGGGCATTCGGTAAGCGGCGGATCCGAAAACTTGCGCAGGGTTTCGTGTTTGCGGCCGCAGGCGGAGCAAAGGTATTCGTAGATCGGCATGGCAAGTTTTCCGGGCGCCGGACACCGCCGGGGAGGGCGGCGAAAGGCTTGATTCGCAAGGGATAAATAATCCTCCATTATACCGTGAATCGAACCCGCTTCGCTATTTGCGTGACCGGTGGACGCAGACCCGCCACGTTGGCCAGCGTGCGGGCCGATTCGAAAGTGTTCTATGCTCACGGCACAGCGGATGGCGTATCGCCGACGCATCGGTGGCGAGCGCGCGGCACCAGCCGGGCGATGCGCTGCGCAGATGCCCCGATATCAACGGAAGGCGGATCGATTCATGGAAATCAAGGACAACACTTTCATCGTGACTGGCGGGGCCTCGGGTCTGGGCGCAGGCACGGTGCGCATGCTGGCTGGCGCAGGCGCCAACGTAGTCATCGCCGACCTTCGCGAGGAGCAGGGCGCGATTCTGGCGGCGGAACTCGGCCCGTCGGTGCGGTTCGCGCGCGTCGATGTGACCGACGAGACCAGCGCGCAGGCGGCGGTCGCCGCGGCGCTGTCGAACTACGGTGGACTGGCCGGACTGGTCGGCTGCGCCGGCGTCGTCCACGGTGAGAAGGTCGTCGGCAAGGAGGGTCCGCACGCGCTGGCCAGTTTCGCGCGGACGATATCGATCAACCTGATTGGCATGTTCAACATGATTCGCTTGGCGGCGGACGCAATGAGCAGGGGGCAAGCCAACGCCGACGGCGAGCGCGGCGTGATCGTCAACACCGCATCGGTCGCCGCCTACGACGGCCAGATCGGGCAGGCCGCCTATGCCGCCTCCAAAGGCGGCATCGTCGCCATGACGCTACCGATTGCGCGCGATCTGGCGCGCTCGGGGATTCGCGTCATGACCATCGCACCCGGCATCTTTCGCACGCCGATGATGCACGAGGTTCCGGAAAGCGTGCAGGAGGCGCTGGGCAAGATGGTCCCGTTTCCGCCCAGGCTGGGACGCCCCGAGGAATTCGCCTCGCTGGTCGCGGAGATCATCCGCAACCCGATGCTCAACGGCGAGGTGATTCGCCTGGACGGCGCAATCCGACTCGCGCCGAAGTGACGCTCTGAATGTCCCGGTCCGGACCGGCGATCAATCGCGCCGGATCAGCGCCAGCGCGTAGATCGCGATGGCGATGAAGAAGACCAGTGTCCAGCCGGGAATCGCCAGACCGAGAAAGATCCAGCCCTTCTCCGCGCATTCGCCGCTGCCGGCGAACACCTTGCCCAGCACGTCGAGCAGCGGCAGCGTATCGAGCATGTAGGACAGCCCCATCCCGCACGCTGGAACCTGGTCTGCGGGCAGCGCCTGCAGCCACACGTGGCGCACGGCAACGCCTCCCCCGGTCATGGCGATCAGCAGCACCAGTCCAGCATAGGCGGCGGCGCCGAAGCGCGCCGGGTCGTGGATGAAGGCGATCAGGAAGACGATGCCGATGGCGGTGACCGCCAGGCGCTGAAGCGCGCACAGCGGGCAGGGCTCGAGGCCCAAGCCGTATTGCAGCCAGAGCGCCCAGGACATGAGTCCGGCGCACACGGCAAAGCCAAGCAGGTAACCCAGGCGCCGCGGCGGCAGCAGCAGCATCGCCAGTGAGGTCACACCGATGGCCATGACCATGACGCGGAACAGCGATTCGGACATGGAAGGCGTGTTGCCGAACCACCGGAACAGGATTTCCTGGCCCAGCAGCGCAAGCGCCAGGATCAGTCCGGCCCAGGGCCAGGGAATGGAAGTGAACCGCGTCATTGGCTAGCCTTGGCGAGTGCCTGGTCGATGTCCCAGAGAATATCCTCCGGCGTCTCGAGTCCGATCGACAGCCTTATCATCTCCGGCGTCACGCCGGCGGCGCGCTGCTCGTCGTCGGAGAGCTGGCGATGCGTGGTCGATGCGGGATGGATGACCAGGCTCTTGGCGTCGCCGACGTTGGCCAGATGCGACAGGAATTCGACCGACTCGATAAAGCGAACCCCGGCCGCCGCGCCACCGACGATGCCGAAGGTCAGGATACCGCCGGCACCTTCGGGAAGATAGCGCTGCGCGAGATCGGCGTAGCGATTGCCGGGCAGGTTCGGATAGTTGACCCAGGCCACGCTGGGGTGCGCTTCCAGGTGGTGGGCCACACGCAGTGCCGACCCGCAGTGGCGCGGCATGCGCAGGTGCAGCGTCTCGATGCCCTGCAGCAGCAGAAAGGCCGAATGCGGCGCCAGCGTCGGACCCAGCGTGCGCATGGTCTCCATCCTGGCCTTCATCGTGAATCCGAAATCACCGAAGGTCTCGAAGAAGCGCACGCCATGGTATCCGCGCGAGGGTTCGGTCATTTGTGGAAAATTGCCGTTGTCCCAGGGGAAGCGGCCCGACTCGACCAGGATGCCGCCCATGGTGGTGCCGTGGCCACCCAGGTACTTGGTTACCGAATGAATGACGATATCGGCCCCGTGCTCGAAGGGCCGGCACAGACAGGGAGAAGCGAGCGTGTTGTCGACGACCAGCGGAACGCCGGCTTCGTGGGCGATCTTCGCGACCTCCGCCAGGTCGACGACATTCAGCTGCGGATTGCCGATGGTCTCGACGTAGACGGCCTTGGTCGCCGGACGCAGCGCCGCGCGAAAATTCTCGGGTTCGTCGCTGTCCACGAACGTGGCGTCGATGCCGAATTGCGCGAAGGTGACGGCAAGCTGCGAGTAGCTGCCGCCGTATAGCGTGCGTGAGGCGACAATATGGTCGCCGGCGCGGCACAGCGTAAGCAGCGCGACCGTTTGTGCCGCCATGCCGGTGGCAGTGGCCAGCGCGGCCCGGCCGCCCTCCAGCGCGGCGATGCGCTCCTCGAGCGCCGCGACGGTCGGATTCGAGATCCGCGAATAGACGTTGCCGAACGTCTGCAGATTGAACAGGCTGGCCGCATGGTCGGCGCTGTCGAAGACGAACGACGTGGTCTGGTAGATGGGCAGCGCGCGGGCGCCGGTGGCGGCATCCGGAATCTGTCCCGCATGCAGACAGAGGGTGTCGAAGCCGAAGCGATGGTCAGGCATGGTGGCCGGGCATGGAGTTCAGGCGGGGCGTCGTGCCGAGATCACGCCGGTGTTGACACCGGCCCAGTTGAGTCCGCCCAGGATGCGGGCGTGCTCGATCTTCATGCAGCGGTCAACGACGACATCGAGGCCGCCTTCCAGCGCGATCCGCACGGCCTCGTCGTTGCGGATGCCCAGTTGCAGCCAGAGCACACGCGCACCGATGGTGACCGCATCGCGCGCGATCGGCACGATCTCTGCGGGCTTGCGGAAACAGTCGACGACATCGACCGGCGCGCCGATCGACGCCAGGTCCGGGTGGCAGGTTTGTCCGAGAATCATCGGGTAGGCTGGATTCACCGGGATCACCGCATAGCCGTGCTCCTGCAGATATTTTGCGGCGAAGTAGCTCGGCCGGTACCAGTTCGCCGACAGGCCGACCAGGGCGATCGTGCGCACGCCGGTCAGGATGCGCCGCAGTCCACTGATGTCGTCGATGATGGGCATGCAGGGTCGCCAGGACGTGGTCCGGGGTGCCGTTCCTACCAGCGTGGCTGCGCGTTGTACGGATAGTCGTTGGAAATGCGCCGGCCCGACGAAATCCGGTTGTTGAGCGCCGGCGGCAGGTTCGCATACTCACCGGGGCCAAAGGTGCGGCACTCGCCGAGGAAATTGGCCTCCGAGCAGAACATCCAGTAGCCGCGCTCCACCCGCAGCGACGAGGCGCGATCGTTGAATCCGGTGCCGCCGAAATTCACCAGGACGTCGTTGCTCAACGCAAAGGACCGGCCCGATAGATTCGACCCCTCGAACAGGACGACGCGGGCCTTGCCGCCATGGCCACCGGCGCCGCCCGGTCGGTCGCGGCCGCTGCCGCTGCCGCTGCCGCTGCCGCCAACGTCGATGGTCCGCGCCGAACTGACCTGGCCGGTAACACCGCCGAGATTCTCCCAGCGCCCGGGCCGGAACACCTCGCAGGTGCTGGAGAAATCGGCGTCGCTGCACAGTTGCCAGTTGCCGCTGTTGACGTAGGCCGATTGCGCGCGGTCGTTGAATCCTATGCTGCTGAAATCGGCCACCGGCCGATCGACGGTGACCGCGCGACCAGTGAGTCCCGGGTACTCGTACAGCACGATGGAACCACCAGGCTGCCCGGGATTGCCCGCCGCTGCACCGGCGACCTCGCGAACCGACGATACCCGGTCGTTGAGTCCCATCGCGCCGAGCGATCGATAGGTCCCCGGAGCGAGCGTGACGCAGTCGCCGCGGTAACTGGAATCCGTGCACAGCTGCCACGGGCCGCCGCGTACATCCACCGAAGATGCCCGGTCGTTGAAACCCGAGCCCCCGAGATCGGAAATCGGACCGCGCGCGGTGAAACGCTGGCCACCGAAATTGTCATCCTCGTAGAGCGTGATCTCGCCAGCGCCGGCAATTCCACTGGCCAGCGCCAGCCAGATCGACGCGACGACCAGGACACGCGTCCGGGCGAACGCGGACGCGATCGGGCACCTGGTGATGAGGTTCCGAACGGATCGCATCGGCGCCGACGTCATAGGCATGCGTTTCTCCACCGAGGCGCTCAGCTCGTCACGCCCTTGCGCTTGATCAGCGTGACCAGGATCGGTGGCGTGAGCAGCGTGGTCAGTATCACCACGACGATGATCATCGAGAACACGTCGTCGGGCACGACGCCGAGCGCCTTGCCGGTCACAGCGAAGATCAGGCCGACCTCGCCGCGCGGGGCCATGCCCCAGCCGACCAGCCATTTGCGCACCTTGCCCGCCGCCAGTCCCGAGACCAGCTTTCCGAAAAACGCGATGCAGGTGATCACCAGACCGACAATGAAGATATGCATGTCGGCCAGCGTGGCCAGCTTCACCTGCATGCCGGTGTAGACGAAGAACAGCGGCACCAGCAGGTGTCCGACCGGCGCGATCAGTTCCTGCAGGTTGTGCTGGTGGTGATGGTCGAGCGTTTTTTCCAGTTCCTTCTGGGTCTCGGGGCCGGCGCGGCGCGCCGCCTTGCGCAGGTCCTTCACCAATGCGGGTTCGGCGAAACCCTTGAAGTGCACCGCGTCGAGCACCAGACCGGCGGCAAAAGCGCCGACGATTGGCGCGAGGCCGATCATTCCTGCCGCCCAGGCGAAGGTCAGGCAGGTCGACAGCAGCACGGCGACCTGCATGCCGGCACTTGTGTGGATGGCCGAGAACAGGCGGGAAAAGCGCGGCGCCGCGTACTGGCCGACAACCAGCGCGCCGGCGAGGAACAGGAACGCCTTGCTGGTGATCCAGACCACGCCCATGGTGTCGACGCTGCCCGCGGTGACAATGGCGGACACGACGGCCAGGATCACCAGCCCCATGACGTCGTCGATCACCGCGGCGCCGAGCACGATCTGCGCTTCCTTGGAACGAATCACGCCGAGATCCTGGAACACGCGGCCGGTGATGCCCACGGAAGTGGCGGTCAGCGTCGCGCCGATGAACAGATGACCGTTGTGCGACATGTCGGGCAGCAGCCACGGCCCGACCACGTAGGTGCCAAGCACGAAGGGTACGACCACGCCGACGGTGGCGACCGCCAACGCCGCGACGCCGACCTTGCGCATTGTCGCCATGTCGGATTCCAGCCCGATCTGGAACAGCAGGATGACCACGCCAAGTTCCGCCAGGAAGGCGATGATCTCGTTGTTGACGATGGTCTTGGAGATGATCGATTCGACTCCCGGTATGCCGAGCAGGTAGAGGTTGCCGATGGCCACGCCGATCAGCAGTTCGCCCAGCACGGCGGGCTGACCGATGCGCTCCACCAGCCCGGCCATCTTGGCGAAAATCAACAGAAGGCCAATCCACAGAAAAGTCAGCGCGGTTGCTTCGTGCGCGCCGCTGGCGTGGGCGAGCGACGCGAATCCAAGCAGGCCGATGCCGGCGCCAAGGGCAAATTTGCGGCGCAACGGGCGGGCAGCGTTGGGACAATGGCGAATTTGCATGGGCTTCATTCCGGGATGCCTGAAATAGCCTTGACGGGGATCGCCAGTCGCCGACGGCCGTCGTCAAACCGGCCTTCGGCGGCGGGGGGGCCCCGCAGGGTGACAAAGATTGTAACCGGCAGGCCAATTCGCGGCTGCACGACCGCGTCGGTCGCGGTCCCCGTTGCATGCGCAATGTCCGCCCTTGCAGGCGGGGCCTCACGGCACGGGAGGCGGAAATTGCCGCGCTGCAACATGACGCCGGCCATTGCCAATCCGCAGGCGCGATCCTTGCTTGTACTGGACGACTTGGTATTTCAGGAAGCACCAATGACTCGTCGGCTGCCGCAAATTTCGACCGCCGCCGGTTTTTCGCACGTCCAGACCCGCGCGGAGCGCTTTGCACCATGGCCATTACCCGGTCGCTGAACCGCCTGGAGTTTCCCGTCTACACCGGGGGCGGGCCGGCGGAGCGCGATTCCCTGTTGGCGCTGTCGCAGCGCAAGCTGAACGCACTCGGCCTGCCGTTGGCCTATGTCGATCGCAACCAGCGTTATCGCTTCGTCAACAGGGCGTTCTGCGACTGGCTGGGCAAGCGCGAATCCGACGTGCTCGGGCGGGAGGCGATCGAAGTCCTGGGCCGCGAGGTCTACCAGCTCTACCGTGCCTACGTCGAGGCCGCGCTGGCCGGTGAGCGCACCACCTACGAGCGCCAGCTGATCACGACCGGTCGACCGCCCCTCTGGGTGCGCGTCGACTACTACCCGGACCGCACCGCGCAGGGCCACGTCCGCGGCTACCTGGTCACCTACAGTGATGTCGACCATCTGAAGCGGCTGGAACTCGAGGCGGGACAACGCGAACATCGTCTGCGCCTGGTCACCGACAGTGTCGGGGTGCCTATCCTGCATCTCGACCGCCACATGAAGATCCGTTTCGCCAACAAGCCGGTCGGCACCTGGCTGGGCGTGCCTGCCGACGACATCCCCGGTCACCTGCTGAACGACGTGCTGCCCGCGGATACGTTTGCGGAGATGCAAAGCTACATCGAGCGCGCGTTCGCCGGCGCCACGGTCACCTACGAGCGCAGCGAGCGCCAACGCTCGGGCGAGTCGCGGTGGACGCGCATCACGCTCTTTCCGGACCGCGAGCTGGGCGGGCGGGTCGGCGGGGCATTCATCGTGATGCACGACATCGAGGATGATGTCCAGGCGCGTGAAGCGCTCAAGGCGCAGGAAGCGCGAATGCGCCTGTTTGCCGACAACATTCCTGGACCGATCGCCTACCTCGACCGCAACATCAAGTACACGTTCGTCAACCAGGCTTTCGCCAATTCGGTCTGCAAGCCGCAGGACGAGATCTACGGCAAGACTCCGTTCGAGGTGATGTCCTCGGACGTGGCGTCGTTCCTGCGGCCGATCGTGAAACGCGCACAGGCCGGCGAGCATGTCGAATACGAGCGTATCGGCGCCAACATGCAGGGCCAGCGACGCTGGCTCCACGGACGCATCGCGCCGGATCTCGATGCCGCCGGCGCGGTGCGCGGGCTGTATTGCACCGAGCATGACATCCATGACCTGAAGCTTACCGAGCAGGCGCTGGCCGCCCGCGAAGAGCAGTTGCGCCTGTTCAACGACAACATTCCCGAACCGATCGTCTATCTGTCGGCGGAGCGGCGCTACGAGTTCGTCAATGAGGCCTTTCTACAGTTGATCGGCCTCCCGCGCGAACAGGTGCTGGGGCGCACGCCGGAAGAGGTGGCGGGACCCGATCTGATCAGTGCGGAACTGCCGGGCCGCGACGACGGGTTCGGCAGCGAAGCGATCACCTACGAACGCGCAATCGTAGACGCCAGCGGCCGCGAGCGCTGGTTGCGCGCTCGCTGCGTGCCCGACATCCACTTCGATGGCACGATCAAGGGCGAATATGTCGTTGGCCACGACATCACCGACCTCAAACAGGCGCAGGATGCGCTGGCGGCGCGCGAACTGACATTGCGCGCGATCATGGACGGCGTGCCCGCGCCGGTGACCTACATCGATCGCGACGAGCGTTGTCAATTCGTCAACCGCACGTTCCGGCAGTTTTTCGGACTGACCGAGGAGCAGGCGAGCTCGATGCGCCTGCGCGACGTCGTCGGGCATGGCATCTATCAGAGCGCCCAGGCGATGCTGACGCGGGCAATGCAGGGCGAGTCCACCGCCTTCGACCGGTTGGTCCCCGGCGCCAATGAGGTTCGTCGATGGATGACCATTCGCGTGGTGCCGGACGCATCGCCCTCGGGCGAGGTGCACGGCGCATTCGTGCTGATGAACGACATCCATGGCCTGAAGCAGGCACAGGAGGCATTGAAGTCGTCGGAGGCGGATCTGCGTCTGATCATGGACAACGTTCCGGCGCGCGTGTCCTACATCGACCGCGACTACCGCTACAGCATTCTCAATCGGCACTACGAGGATTGGTTGGGCGAGAGTCGCAAGGAACTGCTCGGCCGGCAGGTTGCCGAAGTCATCGGCAAGGACCGGGCTGCGCAGCTGGGACCACTGCTCGACCGGGTGCTGACCGGCGAAACGGTGTCCATGGACCTGAAACTCACCCAGCCCGATGGCCGGCAGCGCTGGGAGTCGATCCACTACGCGCCGAACCGGGATGGCGAGGGCAACGTCAAGGGCATCTACGAGGTCAATACCGACATCCACGACCAGAAGCGCAACGAGGAAGCGCTGAAGCGCGCGAACTGGATGTTGTCGTCGCATATCAGCAATACGCCGCTGGCGGTGCTCGAGTGGGATCGGGAATTCCGGTTGGTGCGCTGGTCGCCGCAGGCGCAGAACATTTTCGGCTGGACCGCCGAAGAGGTGCTCGGTGTGCCGCTTGCCGACAGTCCTCTGGTACACGAGGCGGACCGCGAAGCCTTTGCCGGGCTGGTGGGCAAGCTGATTGGCGGCGAGGAGCCGCGTGCCACTGGACTGTCGCGCAATCACACTCGCGATGGCGGCACCATCTGGTGCGAGTGGTATCACTCGGCGCTGCTCGACGACCATGGCGACATCGTTTCGATCCTGTCGTTCGTGCAGAACGTTTCCTCGCGCATCGAGGCCGAGGAGCGCCTTCAGTATCTGGCCACGCGCGACGCGCTGACCGGGTTGCCCAATCGGTTGCTGTTGCAGGAGCGTCTGCTGCAGGCCATCGCCAAGGCCAAGCGGGTCGGCAGCCGCGTCGGCGTGCTGTTCATCGACCTCGACCGCTTCAAGAACGTCAACGACACGCTCGGCCATCGCATCGGCGATGAATTGCTCAAGCGCGTGACAGAGGCACTGTCGGGCGCGTTGCGCGAGACCGATCTGCTTGCACGGCTGGGCGGCGATGAATTCATGGTGATCGTCGAGGACTTCGACGACTCCGCCGTCCTCGGGCGGGTTGGCCAGAAGCTGCTCGACGCGGTTGCACAGTCGTTCGATATCGAGGGTCACTCGATCTTTGTCACCTCGTCGGTCGGTATCGCCGTCTACCCGGACGACTCGGAGGAACCCGAGGAACTGCTCAAGTACGCCGACGTCGCCATGTACCGGTCGAAGGACCTTGGGCGCAACACGTTTCAGTACTTCGACGCTAACCTGGCCGTGCATCGTCTGCGTCAGCACACGCTGGAAACCGCGTTGCGCGCGGCGCTTGCCGACGGCCTGCTGAATCTGCACTACCAGCCGGTGATGCGCGTGGATGACCGTTCGATCATCGGCGCCGAGGCGCTGCTGCGCTGGGATGACCCGGAGCACGGCAGCGTCCCCCCGCAGGTGTTCATTCCGCTGGCCGAGGAGTCCGGGCTGATCCACACGCTGGGCGAATGGGTGCTGCGGTCTGCGGCAAGGCAATGCGTGACGTGGCGCCGGGCGGGACTGGCGCTGACGGTTTCGGTCAACCTGTCGGCGCGACAGTTCTACCGCGAGGACCTGGCACAGCGCATCTCGGAATGCGTGCGCGGGGAGGAATGCGATCCGTCGTGGATTGAACTCGAAGTCACCGAAACCAGCCTGATGCACGACACGGACGCCATTCGCAAGGTCCTGCATCAGCTGCGCGACGAGGGATTCACGGTGGCGATCGACGATTTCGGAACCGGCTATTCGTCACTGACCCACCTCAAACACCTGCCGATCGACACCCTCAAGATCGACATCTCGTTCATCGCCGACCTGGAAACCGATCCGCAGGACGCGGCGATCACCGAAGCGATCATCGGACTCGCGCGCGGCTTGAACCTCAGGGTGGTCGCAGAGGGCGTCGGCACGCGCGCCCAGCTCGAATTCCTCGATGCGCGGGGTTGCGACTGCTTCCAGGGATTTCTCTACTGCGAGCCTTTGCCGGCCGACGCGTTCCAGGAGTTCGCGCGCAAGAAGCGGCTTTGACCGTTCTCGCTGCGAACTTGCGCCGTCCCGACCGGATCGCGCCGGTGCACCATCCCGCGCCGGTGCTGTCCTAGGGCAACTCGGACAACCACTCGGCCAGCGCCTGTGCTGCCGTTTCCCACTCGGGCTCGAGCATCAGCATGTGCGCCATGCCGGGCAGAATGGTGGCGCTGACGCGATGGTGGGCGGCAGTGGCTCGCGCGTCCTCCGGCGTGCAGATCCGGTCGGCGCCGGCGCCGAGAACGAATACCGGCGACGGCGCTTTCGCCGGCAGCGCCCAGTGCAGGCGCATCGCGAGATCGAACAGCGCCCGCGGCGATTCGCTGTTCAGGTGAGAGAGCGCCTCGGGGAGCAGTGTCGGGTCGACGCGATCGGAGAAATAGAATGGGCGCAGGGTCGCCAGAAGGCTGGTTGATAACCGCGTCGGATCCAGCGTCGCCATCTGTGGAATATAGGTTGGATGCGAGGTTGCCAGTCGCGCCGCAACGGCGAGCAGTCCGGCCGGCGGCACCGGCGCCAGCAACGCGGCACCGCGGACCGGACGCGTCGCCACCATCCGCTCGCAGATCGCCGCGCCCATCGAATGACCGATCAGCACCGGCGGCGCACCCAACTGCCCGGCCACGTGCTCGACATCGGCAACGTAGTCGTCGATGCCGGTGACGAACAATGTCTCCTGTCCACCGCTATTGCCGTGTCCACGCAAGGACAGCGCATGGGCAGGCCAGCCGCGGGCGGCGAACCAGGGCAGGAAGTACGGCTCCCAGCACCAGGCGTCGCAGTAGCCGCCGTGCACGAACAGCAACGGCGGTTTGCGGGTGGCGCGCGCGGGCAGGCGACTGCGCACGTCGAGACGGAATTCGGCGGGAAGCATGGGCGTAGATATTGGCGGGTCGACGGTGGCGACGCTGGCGCGACCTGCTACGATGCGCGCGCCATGCAAACCCGAAGAAAGAGGCCGATTGTGCCAGAAGGAGGACGGCCGGGTCCCGAGGCGACCTACGACGAGGCCTGCCGTCGCTGCGCGCGGCTGGCGGGATTCCTCGCCGACGTCAAGGTTCGGCACGGCGACTACTGGTGCAAGCCGGTGCGGCCGTTCGGGGAGCGCGCGTCACGCCTGGTCATCGTCGGGTTGGCACCGGGCATGCACGGCGCCAACGCCAGCGGCCGGCCGTTCACCGGCGATCATGCCGGCATCCTGCTGTACCAGACGCTGTTCGACTACGGCTTCGCGTCGCAGCCGGAGGGACGCAGCCGCGACGACGGCCTTCGCCTGCTCGACTGCCGCATCACCAATGCGGTGAAGTGCCTGCCGCCGGAAAACAAGCCCACGCCAGCGGAAATCCGCGAATGCAACGGCTTCCTTGCCGCCGACCTTGCCCTGGTGCCCGACGGCGGCGCGATCCTTGCGCTGGGCCGCATTGCGCACGACGCCACGCTGCGCGCGCTGGGCCTGGCGGCGTCCGCGCATCGGTTCGCGCACGGCGCCGGTCACCTGCTTGCGGGCGGAAGGTTGTTGATCGACAGTTACCACTGCAGCCGTTACAACACCAATACCCGCCGACTGACGCCGGCGATGTTTCGCGCCGTCTTCGATACGATCGTTGCGCACCTCGCCGCCGGAACGGGATCGCCGCGTTCGGCGTGACTTCGCGAGCGATGACCTCCGCAATCCCCGCGCCGCAACCGTTTGATGCCAGTGAGTTGCTGACATCGCTGCCGCATCGCCCGGGCGTCTACCGGATGTTCAACGCCGCCGGCGAGACGCTCTACGTCGGCAAGGCGCGCGACCTGAAAAAGCGCGTCGCCAGCTATTTCCAGAAGACCGGGCACGAGGCGCGCATCGCTGTGATGGTGGCTCAGGTCGCGCGGGTGGAGACGACCGTCACGCGCTCCGAGGGCGAGGCGCTGCTGCTCGAGAACAACCTCATCAAGTCGCACGAGCCGCGCTACAACATCCTGTTTCGCGACGACAAGAGCTATCCGTACGTCTGCGTGTCCGGCGATCCGTTTCCACAGTTGCGATTCCATCGCGGCGCGCTGGATCGCCGCCATCGCTACTTCGGGCCCTTTCCGGGCGCCGGCGCCGTCCGCGAGGGCATTGCGCTGCTGCAGAAGGTGTTCCAGCTGCGTACCTGCGAAAACTCGGTGTTCGCCAATCGCTCCCGACCCTGCATGCTGTATCAGATCCAGCGCTGCACCGCGCCCTGCGTCGGCCTCATCTCCACGCAGGAATATCGTGACGACGTCGAGAGCGCGGCACTGTTCCTGCGCGGCAAGGCCGGCGAGGTGCTCACCCGGTTGCAGACGCAGATGGAAGCCGCGGCTGCCGCACTGGCCTTCGAGCAGGCCGCGCGCATCCGCGACAAGATCGGCCGGTTGCAGCAGCTGCAGGCGCGCCAGTTCGTCGAAAGCGCTACGGCCGGTGACGTCGACGTAGTCGCGACAACCGCGGAGCGCGGCCTGATCGCCGTCAATGTGGTGATGGTTCGTGGCGGCCGGCATGTCGGCGACCGCACGTTCTTTCCGCGCCACGCGGATGCGGTCGATCCCTCCGACCTGTCGGTGATCGTCCCGGCGTTCCTCGAGCAGCATTATGTAGAGCGTCCGGTACCGCCGACCATCGTGGTGCCCGATGCGGCCGACCATGCGGCGCTGGCCGAGGTTCTGTCGGCGCAGTCCGGGCAGAACGTCGACATCGTCAGCAATCCCGGCGGCGAACGACGCGTATGGCTGGCGATGGCGCTGGAGAACGCGACGCTGGCGATTCGCCAGAAGCTGGCGCAGAAGGCGACGCAGGAAGACCGCCTGGCGGCGCTGCAGGAAGCACTCGACCTGCCGTCGTCGACGCAGCGCATCGAGTGCTTCGACATTTCGCACACCATGGGCGAGGCCGCGGTCGCTTCCTGCGTGATCTTCGACCGGCTGGCGATGCAGTCGGCGGAGTACCGGCGCTTCAACGTCACGCCGGAACAGGGTGGCGACGACTACGCGGCGATGCGCGAGGCGCTGACCCGTCGCTGTGCACGCATCGTCGCCGGCGAATATCCGGCGCCCGATCTGCTGGTCATCGACGGCGGCCGGGGGCAGGTCGGCGTGGCCGCCAACGTGCTGGAGGAGCAGGGGATGCACGGCGTGCCGCTGATCGGCATCGCCAAGGGGCCCGAGCGCAAGGCCGGCGAAGAGGAAATCGTCTTCCCCGAACGCGACGACGTGCTCCGCCTGCCTTCCGACCATCCGGGCCTGCACCTGCTGCAGCAGATCCGCGACGAGGCGCATCGATTTGCCATCCAGGGGCACCGGGCGCGCCGCGCCAAGGCGCGTACCACGTCCGTGCTCGACGACATCGCCGGTGTGGGTGCGGCCAAGCGCCGCGCGCTGCTGGCGCACTTCGGTGGCGTGCGTGGGGTGCACGGCGCGAGCGTCGAGGACCTTGCCCGGGTACCGGGCATTTCGCGTGCGCTGGCCGAACGGATTTTCGCGCAACTGCATTGACGCCCATGGGGTGGACTGCGGCGCTGGCATCCCCGCACCGCCTGTGCGGCGTAGAATCGTTGGGACCGGCGCCCGCCGGATCGCCCAGATGCCCTTCAACATTCCCATTGCGCTCACCTGGCTGCGGATCCTTGCGATCCCGGTCTTTGTCGCGGTCTATTACCTGCCCGACGCCTGGCTGTCGCCGGTGGCCAAGAACTGGACGGCGATGCTGATCTTCACCGGCGCCGCGATCACCGACTGGCTGGACGGCTACCTGGCGCGCCGCTGGGGCGAGACCAGCGCCTTCGGTGCGTTCCTGGATCCGGTGGCCGACAAGCTGATGGTAGCCGCAGCGCTGATACTGCTGGTGCAGTTGGGACGGGCCGAAGCTTACCTCGCCATCATCATCATCGGCCGGGAGATCGCCATCTCGGCGCTGCGCGAATGGATGGCGCAGCTCGGCAAGACCAAGAACGTCGCGGTCGCCATGATCGGCAAGATCAAGACCGCGGCGCAGATGACGGCGATCATCGCGCTGCTGCTGTGGGAACCGGTGATCCCCGGTGTGGCGACGCCGTTGCTCGGTACGGTGGCGTTGTGGGTGGCGGCGGTACTTACGCTGTGGTCGATGTTCCACTACCTGCGGCTGGCGGCACCACATCTGGAGCCCGATCAGGGTCCCGAATCGCGCAACCGCAGCACGCCTGGAGCGCGGCAGGAACCCTGACCGGCCCCTGATCGGGCACGGATGGCGCAGTGCAGCATGACCGCTGCACGGGTTAGGTTCACACTCCGGCCTCCATGGATCATCGGTCGTGCCGGTGATCTGTCGGTTCCCAGCCTCCGCGCCGATGACGCCCTATCTGTCGATCGAAGCGCTGTCCGTGTCCTACGGCAGCACGCGTGTGCTCGACCGCGTCAGCCTCGACGTCGCCCGCGGCGAGATGATCGCGCTGCTCGGCAGCTCCGGCTGCGGCAAGACCACGCTGCTGCGTGCGATCGCCGGCTTCGTGCGACCCGACTCCGGCGCGATCCGGGTCGACGGCGCCGACATCACCCATCTGCCGCCGGAAAAACGCGAGACGGCGATGATGTTCCAGTCCTACGCGCTGTGGCCGCACATGACTGTCACCGGCAATATCGGCTACGGACTGCGCATGCGCGGCTGGAAGGCCGCGGCAATCGCCGCCCGCGTCGACGAAATGCTCGCGCTGCTGCAGCTGGAAGGCTTCGCGCAGCGCAAGGTGACGCAGCTCTCCGGCGGGCAGCGGCAGCGTGTCGCGCTGGGCCGCGCGCTCGCCGTCGACCCGCACCTGCTGCTGTTGGACGAGCCGATGTCCAACCTCGACTACAAGGTGCGCCTCGAACTGCGCCACGAGTTGCGCGCGTTGCAGCGGCGCATCGGTATCACCGCGGTCTACGTCACCCACGACCGCGAGGAGGCGCTGACACTGGCCGACCGCATCGCGGTGATCGACGCCGGCCGCATTGTGCAGATCGGCGCGCCGGAGGAAATCTTCCATCGGCCCGAGAGCGCTTTCGTCGCCGGCTTCATGGGTGCGGACAACGCGCTCGACCTGACGCGCTCGCGCGACGGCGCGCTGTCGATCGCGCTCACCGGCACGCCGGCGGCGGAGCGCCTGCGCGCGCATTTCCGCAGCGATGCCGCACAGCTGGGTGGCGATGCGGCGTCGCCGCCGGCCGGCGCGCTGGTGTTGGCGGGCACGATCGCGCAGTCGGTCTATGTCGGCCACGGCTACCGCTACCGCGTGCGCACCGACGGCGCGGAAATCTGGGTACAGGCTCCGGAGCGCGTTCCCGAGGGCGCGGCGACCACGGTCGTCGTGCCGCGCGAGGCGCTGTTGTTGTTTCCCGGCGAAAACGCAGGTCCATCCACACGAGGAGAGTTGCAATGAACATGCGCAAGCTGGTGGTCGCCGCCGGAATCCTGGCGGCTCTTGGCATCACGGCCGTGGCAACCGCCCAGACGACGCTCAACGTCGTGACGGCCGGCGACCAGAACATGGTCGACTACGTGAACAATTTCCTGGCGCCGAAGTTCGAGGCGATGAATCCTGGCGTCAAGGTGCGCGCGGTCGGCACCGGGCCGGGCGACGCGGGGTCGCAGAAGATCATGGAAAAACTCTCGGCGCAGCAGAAAGCGGGCGCCGCGGCCTGGGACACCGACGTTGCGGTCGTGCATCAGCGCGGCGCGGCGAACATGGTCGGGGACAAGCTGCTGCTGGCCTACCGCAATGACATCGCCGCGGGCAAGCTGGTGACGCGCGACACCGCGAAGAATGCGCTGGGTGCGAACGTCGACGGCTATGTATTGCCGATGTTCCACAGCCAGATCGCCTTCGCCTACAACCCGGACGTGGTCAAGGCGCCGCCGAAGAGTTTCTCCGAACTGGCCGAATGGGTGAAAAAGAACCCGAAGCAGTTCGGCTACAACGGCGTCAAGGGCGGCATGTCCGGCGTGGGCTTTGTCATGGGTTGGGTCGGCGCCAA
The DNA here is from genome assembly GCA_963712105.1 of uncultured beta proteobacterium. Classification (GTDB taxonomy): domain Bacteria; phylum Pseudomonadota; class Gammaproteobacteria; order Burkholderiales; family Casimicrobiaceae; genus VBCG01. Next base: position 17,290 of record CAVQGR010000019.1, on the reverse strand, counting down.
CAGCGGCATCGGCGCCAAGCTGGAGACGGGTCCCTACGACCCGGCGCAGAAGGCCGCGATCGACAAGGCGCTGATGGGGCTCAAGGACTTCAACCAGAACGTGGTGATGACGCCCGGCAACGCCGGCACGCTGGACATGCTCAACCGCGGCGAGATCTCGATCGGCCCGGTCTGGGTCGACATGTTCTACACCTGGCAGGCGGACGGCAAGCTCAATCCCAAGGTAAAACTCCTGCTGCCTTCACCGGGGCTGCCCGGCCAGCCGATGTACTACGTGATCCCGGCCAAGGCGGCCAACGCGGCGCTGGCGAAGAAATTCGTCGATTTCGCGGCCAGTCCCGAGGTGCAGGCGCAGGGCATCGTCAAGCAGTTCAACTGGTACCCGGGCATCGATCCGCAACACGTGCAGGCGAAGCTGACGCCGGCCGAGTGGAACAAGCTCTTTGTCGACATACCGCCCGCCGATCTCGCCAAGTACGGCAAGCCGTTCCCGCTGTCGCAATACTTCACCGATATCGTCGAAGGTTACGAGCGCGTGGTGCTGAAGTAGGCCGGTGAGCGAAGCTGCTGTCGAACAGCGCGGCGGCTGGCGCGGTTACGCGCTGGTCGCTCCCGCGCTGGCGGTGATCGGCACGTTCTTCGTGCTGCCGCTGCTGATGTCCGCCGTCCTGGCGTTTCGCGCCAAGGGCGGCGGCTTCACCTTCGAGCATTTCGCCAAGGCCTGGGATCTCTACCAGACCGACCTCCTGTTCACGGTCTGGATCACGCTGCTGTCCACCGTGCTGATCGGGCTGGTCGCCATCGCCATCGCCGGCTACCTGACGCTGGGCGAGAATCCGCGCGCGGTGGCGATCCTGCGCTGGCTCTACCGCTGGCCGCTGTTCATTCCCTTCATCGTCACCGGGCAGGTGATGCGCACCTTCCTGGCCAAGAACGGCATGCTCAACCACGTGCTGATCGGCTCGGGGATGATCGAGCCGCTGGCGGCGCAGAGCCTGCTCGACTGGCGCGGCATCGTCATCGCCTTCGTCTGGAAGCAGGCGCCGTTCGTGACGCTGCTGCTGGCCGGCGCGATGGCGTCGCTGGAGCCGCAGCAGATCGAGGCCGCGCGCAACCTGGGCGCGCGGCGGCTGCGCGTGCTCGCCGATGTGATCCTGCCGCAGGTAAGCGGGACGCTGCTGGTCGGATTGGTGCTGTCCTTCGTGACCATGCTGTCGGTGCTGTCGGTGCCGCTGATGATCAACCCGAATTCGCCGACCATGATCACCGTCGACATCGCCTACCGGATCAACACCCACAGCGACTACGCGGTCGCCAATGCGCTGTGCCTGCTGTCGCTGCTGATCGCCGCCGGCGGCGCATGGTTCTATCTGCGGCATGCGGCGAGGAATGCGACATGAGCGGGGTTGTGCAGTTGTCGAGGAGGTCGGGCCGGTGAGCGCAAGAGCGCCGTCGCACTGGCCGGGGCTGCTCGGCATGGCCGTGCTGCTCGGCCTGCTCGCCTTCGTCATCTTCGGCCCGCTGGCCAATTTGTTCCTGTGGGCGTTCGCCGAGCGCTGGTATTTTCCCAACAAGCTGCCGCAGGAGTTCGGCTTGGCCTTCTGGGAAAAGGTGTTCAGCCCGCGCGGCAATGCGCTGGCGTCGCTGGGCACCAGCGTCTGGATCGCGCTGCTGACGGTGGCTGTGAGCCTGGCGGTGGCGATGCCCGCTGGCTTTGCGCTGGCGCGACTGAAGCTGCGCTACCGAAGCCTGATCCTGCTGGCCTTCCTGTTGCCGCAGGCGATTCCCAACATCCCCATCTACGTCAACATCGCGCGCATCTTCTACGAACTGGGGCTGAACGGCACCATCCTCGGCGTGGTGCTGGTCCATGCGGCGCATGGCCTGGTGCTGGCGGTGTGGATCGCCTCCGCGGCGTTCGCCTCGGTCGATGTGTCGCTGGAGGAGGCCGCGCGCAACATGGGCGCATCGGCGTGGACCTGCTTTCGCACGGTGACGCTGCCGCTGGCGGCCCCCGGGCTGATCGCCAGCGCGATCTTCGTGTTCCTCGAGTCGCTCGACGAATTCACCGGCACCTATTTCGTCGGCGTGCCCGACGTGACCACGCTGCCGCTGCTGATGTTCAATGCCAGCATGGGCGGCAATTACCAGATCGCGTCGATCACCGCGCTCCTGCTGCTGGTGCCGTCGATCGCCTTCATGCTGGTGGTCGAGCGCTTCCTCAAGGCGGAAGTGCTCGCGGGCGTGGGACGCTGACCGGTCATCCGCGCTCGTCGCAACGGCGCGGGCCCGGCCACCGGAATCAGGGTCCTTCCTGCGCGCCGACCGCGAGTTCCTTGAGCACCTCGAGCGGGACCACGGCGAGCGCCTCTTCGTGCGTGGCCGCCAGCACGACCGGTGACGCGACGCCCGCCTCGTAAGCCTGGCGCCAGGTCGCCGCGCAGACGCACCAGCGGTCACCGGGCTTGAGGCCAGGGAATCCGTATTCGGGCACCGGCGTGACGAGGTCGTTGCCCTGCGACCGGGCGAAGGCGAGAAACTCGCGCGTGACCATCGTGCAGACGATGTGCAGCCCGAGATCCTCGTGGCCGGTATTGCAGCAACCGTCGCGGAAGAAGCCGGTGCGCGGCGACATCGAGCAGACCTCGAGCGCGCCGCCCAGCACGTTGCGATCCTTGTTCGGCATGTGCCCTCCTGCAGGGGAGTGTGGGCCTGCGTCCATCTTAACCCCTCCGGGCCGCCGGTTCCGGCCGTCGATTTGACCGGGAATCCCCGAAAAAGCTATAATATTGGGCTGTTGTCGGTCCCGCGTTCGCGGGGTCGCGATTCCTCGATAGCTCAGTTGGTAGAGCGACGGACTGTTAATCCGCAGGTCCCAGGTTCGAGCCCTGGTCGGGGAGCCAATGATTACAGGGGGTTAGCGCTTTCTACTGATCCCTTTCGCGTTTCTGGCGTAGCCCAATCGTAACCGCCGAACAACGAATCGAGTCTGTTCGCGGCTTTCGCGAGATGGTCCGGCGCCAAGATGGGCGTAGCGTTCGACCATCACCGAAGAGCGCCAGCCGCCAAGCCGCTGCAACTCATGCGTCGGCGTTCCCGATTGCCGATGCCACGTGGCCCAGGTGTGCCTAGTGTCGTGCCAGCGGAAATTCTCGATCCCGGCACGCTTCAAGGCCTTTCTCCAAGCCCGCGTATTGGCAGTTGCAAGCGGTTTCCCGGCGTAGGTAAACACCCGCTCGCGGTGCTTGCCGAGCTGCCGTCGCAAGACTTCCAGCGCGGTCGCGTTGAGCGGCACGGCAATCGGCTTGCCATTCTTCGATTGCGCCGCGTCAACCCAGGCATGTCCCGCCTCCAAGTCCACGCGTGACCACTCCAGCCCGAGTACATTCGACTGCCGCAGACCCGTTGCCAACGCGAAGATGACGACCTCCCGCTGATGTTCGGGCAACTCGCCGAGAAGCGTTTCTGCCTGTTCCACGGTGATCGACCGTTCCCGTCCTGAGCCTTCCTTGAACAGCTTTACCTTCGGCGTCTTGTCGATCCATTCCCAATCGTCTCGTGAACGAAGGAGGATGGCCCTGACCAGTGCCAGGTAGCGGTTGACCGTCGCCTTGCCGGACGTCTTCAGCTTCTCGGCCTTAATCGCGTCGATAACATCGAGCGTAATCTCGTCGAGCATCAGGTTTCCCAAGAACGGATCCAGCCAGCGAAGCTTCCTCGATGTCTTCCTGGTGTGGGTCCCTTCTCCGAGGTTTCTGCAAGCCAGCGAACAACCGCTTCCTTCCATGCGCGACGCGGCTTGACGCCGAGCCGCTGTTGCTCCCACAGCGATACTTTCAGCTTGTCGTGGTACTCCTGGGCTTGAGCTTTGTTTTCAGTCCCAGTGCTGCGCTGTATTGTTCGTCCGCCGTGGCTGATCTTGACCCACCAATGCGGTGAGTCATTGCGTTTGTAGAGTGACATGATTCGAACTCCTTACGTTCACTCTGCAACACACGCCGCGGATATTGTGAGCGGATGTGTTCGACGAGGTCAACGTCGACGAATACCCAGCACTTGCCGATCTTCGCGCCGGGAATCTCCCCGGCGCGAGCCTTCTCCTGCAGGGTCACCGGATGGATGTGCAGGAAGGCGGCGGCGGCTTGCAGATCGAGCGTGTTCATGCACGACTCCATGCGGCGTGTGTTGCGATCGAAACCCTATCGACCCAAGTAGACCGCGGTGATCTGCTCGCGGCCGTGGCCCATCTCGTGGCTGATGGTCTCGCGCGCTTCGCGATCGATCGCCTTCTGCTGCCGGCGTGAGCTGCCTGGACGTCGGACCACCGCGGGCCGGACACGCCCAGCCGGTCATTTCCTGGTAGCGGGCCTGGGCGTACAAATGCCGATGCCCGTGGAAGGCGTGAATGCCGACCCGCCCGCACTCGTAGCGGAAGTGCTGCAGGTAATCGCGGTAGGTGGCGTAGCCCGGTGCGACCAGGCTCTTGCCCTTGGCGAGCGCCTTGGCCTCGTCGAGGAGCTGCCGCTGCTCCGGGGTGCGGATGGGAATCCGGATCTCCCGCCCGCCCTTGTTCCAGGAAGCCTTGAGCACCAGCGTGTCGCCCCGATCGGCCCACGCCGGGACGATCTTGATCGAGGCTTCCCGGCGCAGGCCGAAGGCAGCCTGCAAGCGCAGCGACATCCGGGCACAGGGGGTGCGGATGCTCTCGAGTTGTTCCCTGCCAAGCGCCTTTGCCTTGGAGATGTTGGTGACGTACACCCGATCCGGGATGCCGTAGGCGGCGTTGGTGCGCTCGACGATGTTGTCCTTGCCGATCTTCTGCGCCAGCCAGCGCAGCTGGCTCATCCGGTTCTTGATCGTCCCCGGGGCGAGCTGCTCGGCGAGCCAGCGCGCGACGAGCAGCTGCACGTGCCGGGGCTTGAAGCCCTGGGCGCGCAAGCCGCGCACGCCCATCTCGTGCAGCTGGTTGGCGACGAGATCGAGGATGTGTGCCCGGTCGGCCTGGGTCGCGTAGCTGCCGTCGCGGTTGTGCCGGCAGAGCTCCTTGAAGTCGTGGTTCAGGTCGCGCATGCGTCATTTCCTATCGTCAGAGCGTTGTACGAGGCGCCGGAGCGCCGTCCTTTGCTGCCGTGGTGAACTCCAGTCAGGTAAGTGTTGCTGCTCGCCTGGAGCGCCGTAGCGGCTCCAGTGGATAGCTGCGAGCACGGGACACCACATCCCGTTGTGTGCGGTTGCTTTGCTGCTCGCCAGCGCCGCACGGCGCTTCTCTTGGCGTCGCGCTGCGTTCCGGTGGGAACTGCCAGCGCGAAAGTCCTTGACCCAGGACTCACGGGGCGCCGAAGCAGGCGCGTGGGACGATCCGTGGGGCGGATCCGATGGCGACCGGCATTGCACCGGTCGGAGGGAGGCGTGATAGCTGGCCGGAGAGGCCGTCACGTGGTTTTGAGCGCTGCGTCACGCGAAGAAACGCCGCGTAAACGCAGGCAGCGGCGCCAGGGTGCGCGTACGTCACTAGCGGTGGCCCGCTAGTAACGACGCGCGCTGGGCCAGGTGAGTTGGCGCAGCGAGCCGGCCAAAGGGTGCGTGCAGCACGAGGCTGCGGCACACGATCGGCGGCCGGTCGCGCCTAGCACGATGGACACCGAGGGCGCGCTCGAAGACGAACGCCACCCGGAGTCCCAGCACCGCGACTTGCGACCGTGTACGGCGTAAAGCCGGTTGCGATTGCGCCGGGGCTTACGATGCTGCGGTGACGCACAACCGACCGCAGCGGATCTTTCGACTGTAACCTCAGGCCCGCAAGGGCCCGCCGGCTTTCAGAGGCAGGACGGCATTGGGCGCCGATGACTCGGCAAAGGGCGACGCGTAAGGAGCGTCATTCCGGCCGGACGTGGCCAGCGTACTGCAACAAACCAAAATGGGCGCCGCCCGTCATGGACGGCATGGTGCGCACTGTCGCCCGGGACGACAGCCGTTGTAAAGCCAAAAACGTTTTCCTGATCGGACGTTTTCCGTTGAGGGCCCGTAATAGCCATCGGCGTCGGATATGCTGCCGTCTGTATGTCCGGCAACAAGCACCCGGCACTATCACAGCGTGGGGATGTCGAGCGGCGTCAGCGGCGCCTTGTGCAGCATGACGATCTCGCTGTCGCCGTCCTGCCACGCGGGGTAGCGAGCGCGAACCAGTGGGTCGTGACCAGGCACCATGTGATCGGGGGTGTCGGCCAACTGCATCAGCTTGCGAAAGCCCTCGAGCATGTCGCCGACATGAAAGATGATCGGGAACGGCGACTCCTTGTGCAGGTTTGCGTAGTAATGCGAAGCATCGGAAGCGAGCACTACCCAGCCACGCTCGGTATGCACGCGCACCGCCTGCAGGCCGGCGGTGTGGCCGCCGATATAAACCAACTGGATACCAGGCGCGAACTGCGTATCACCGTCGTAGAAATGGACCCGCGTCTGGTATACGCCCCGCACGATGTTGACAACGTCGTCCACATCATAGGCATGGCGCATCACGTCGAACTGCATGTAGTGCCCCGTTGCATACTGCAATTCCTTCTCCTGCAGGTGCAGGCGCGCGTCAGGAAGCAAGTGCACGTTGCCGGCATGGTCGTAGTGCAGATGCGTAATGATTACGTCCCGTACATCGGCGGTCGTGATGCCAAGCCTGCCGATGGCGACGATCGGACTGCACAAGTAGTCGCGCTTGCGGCGGGCCGCGGCCTCGGCCGAGAAGCCGGTGTCGACCAGGATGGTGCGTTCGGCATTCCTGACGACCCAGACGAAATAGTCGATCGGCATTGGTCCGTCGTGTGGGTCGAAGGACATGAAGGCTTCCTGGCGCCTGCGCGCCAGGGTGGCGTAGCGCAGTGCGTAGACCTCGTACTTAGGCAAGGCTTCGCTCATGATCGTAGTGCCTCCCTGATGGCCGGCTCAGCGATTGCGTGCCTGAGCTTCGATAGCCTGGTGGCGCGCGAGCACAATGCGCGCCTGGTCGACGATGGGAAGGTCGACCATCCGGCCCTTGTAGGTGAATGCGGCAAGTCCGCTGTTCACCTCGCGTTCGAATTCGGCGATCAGCCCGACAGCGTGTTCAACTTCGTCGGCCGTCGGCGCGAATTCCTCGTTGATGATCGCCACCTGGGACGGGTGCACACAGAAGGCGGCATCAAAGCCAAGCTTCCGCGCGCGGCGGATGCGCGCGCGGAAGGCCTCCGGGTCCTTGAAGTCGGCCACCGAGCCGATGAAGCCGATCGGGATGATGCCAGCGCGCCGCGCCGCCGCCACGCCCATCACGTTGGGGACGTAGAGTCCATCGTCATCGACCGCCATGCGCATCGATACCGCGAGGTCTTCGGCGCCGACGATCAGACCAACCATGCGCGAGTGCGCGCTGGCGATCTCATTCATGTTCGACAGGCCCTCGGCATCCTCGACCATACCGATGATGCGCGTGTGTCCTTGCTGCAGGCCCTGCTCGCGCTCCAGTTCGGCCAGCACTTCGCCGACCGAAACCACGAACGAGGCGTCGGGAATCTTCGGCAGCGCGATGGCGAGAACCGATTTCCTGACCGTCGCCTCGAGGTCGCGCACCAGCATGCGCCAGGGCCGGTTGACGCGCACGCTGACATCGCGACCTGCGGCGGCAAAGCGGTCGGCGATAGCGCCAACGCGCGCGCGCGCTTCCCCCTTGTGCAGCGGACCGACGCTGTCCTCCAAGTCGACCTGCAACAGGTCGGCGGGTTGTTTGAACGCGCTTTCGACAAAGCGGTCGGAGACTGCCGGCACGAACAGGATGGAGCGCCAAAGCGGCAGGACCTGCAAATGGGTGGAGCTGCGCATGGCGTGTCCTTTTAGGGCAATTGCCGCAGTTCGGCGAGGATTGCATCGGTATGCTCGCCCAGCCTGGGTGCCGGGCGGCGGAAGCCGCCGGGGCTGCCTGTGAGTCGCGGTACGATGTTGTGCATGGGCATGCTGCCCATGGCGCTGTCTTCGACCTCGACGATGACCTCGCGCCCCTTGGTGTACGGATGATCGAGCAGGTCGGCCATCGAGCAAACCGGGCCGACGGTAACGCCGGCGGCTTCGAACAGCGCGAGGTTTTCATCGGTGCCCCGGGCGGCGATGAAGCCGCCGATGATCGCGTCGAGCAGGTCGCGATGGGCGACCCGGCCCTCGTTGGTGGCGAAGCGCGGGTCATCCTTCAACTCCGGCCGGCCGATGGTGTCGAGGATGCGCATCGCCATCGACTGCATCGAGCCTGAAAGCGCGACGTAGCCGCCGTCACTGGTCGCGTACACGTTGCGTGGCGCGGTGTGGGTCGATTGGTTGCCCGAGCGCAGGGTGGCCACGCCGGTGAGGCGCGTCTTCGCGGCTTCCGAGGCTATGAAGGAAAAGATCGGCTCGAACAACGACAGGTCGATCACCTGTCCCTTGCCCTCGCGCTCGGCCACGCGCAGCGCGGTGAGCACCCCGGCGGCGCCGTAGACCCCGGCGATCATGTCGGCCAGCGCCAGCGGCGGCAGCACCGGCGGACGATCCGGATAGCCGTTGAGGTGCGCGAAGCCGGACATCGCCTCGATCAGCGTGCCGAAGCCCGGCTTGTGGCGGTAGGGTCCGGTCTGTCCCCAGCCGGAGATGCGCGCGATAACCAGCGCCGGATTCTCGGCCAGCAACACCTCGGGCGCCAAGCCCAACTTTTCCAGTCCGCCGGGAACGAAATTCTCCACCACGATCTGGGAATGGCGTACCAGCTTCTTCAGTTGTTCCAGGCCTTCCGCGGACTTCAGGTCCAGCACTAGCGAGCGCTTGTTGCGCCCATAGACCTTCCAGTAGATCTCATGGCCGCCCTCGCGCCAGCGGCGCAGGTCGTCGCCTTCCTTGCGCTCAATCTTGATCACGTCGGCGCCGAAATCGGCAAGGTAGAGGCTTAGCATGTTGCCTGCCACCAGGCGGGACAGGTCGAGCACACGCACCCCGGCCAAGGGGCCAAGAGTGCCGGGGTCAAACTTGATCATGAACACGCGCTCCAATCGTTCGCAACGGCGATCAATGCTAATCGATGGGTGGGCGCACCCCTCTGCCCACGCAGGTCCGGGCCGCCGCAACCACTAGCATCCGCCGCGCACGAGCCGCCCGAACACATCCAACGGACCCATCTGGCCGCCCTTGAGCATCAATTCGAGGCCGTCGAGGCGGGGCGTGTCCGCATGCAGTCGAGTCAGCGAAACTCCCGGTGCGAGTATGCCCGCATGGCTCAACGCCCACCCTCCGAGCGCCTGCACCGCAAGGCTCGATGAATCCCCTCCGGCCACGCCCGCGCGGCGCACGCGAGGTACCAGCGTGAGCACGTTCGCGAGCAGCCGGCCGCAGGCGGCCGCGACCTCCAGCGCCGCCGGGCCGCCGTTCCGCACGGGCTTAGTATGCGCGAGCACCCCGCGGCCGCGATCGAGAATATCAGCGCAGGTCTGTACCGCGACCTCCAGCGCCGCCGGCCGGCTGACGATCGCGTCGGCATCGATCGCAACGCACTCGAACAGCGGTAACGCTCCATCGCGCGCGACACGGGCAGCTTCAATCTGACGCGCCGTGACGGGGGACTGGCTTCCCGCGAGCACGAACACGGGCCCCTTGGCCGGTGACACCATTGCAATCGTGTCGGGTTCGCGCAGCTCGCCGCTGTTACGCCAGTGTGCGATCAGCGCCTGCGCCACACTGCTCGCTCCGAGCACCAGCAGCGGATCGCGTTGCGCACGCCGCCACAACACGCCGCCGATGCGGGCAAGGTGCGCGGAATCGACAACGTCGAACAGCACCGTATCGGGCTTGCCCGCCAGCGCCGCGTCGATCGCCGCTTCGAGTGCCTCGTCGTCGGTCCCGGCGAGAGCGACGATGTCGACAAGCGCTACGCTTTCGAGGCCCTGCATCGCGAGGTGGCGGCGAAGGTCGGCCTCCTGCATCGGCGTTACGGGATGCCGGCACATCGTGGGATGGCGGTCGATTCGATACGCCTCGCCGCTGCCACCCATGCTGGCGAACAGGTTCCCGAACGCGCAGTAGCGCCCAAGGCTCGGCTGTCCGCCGATTACGGACACGAATTCGTTCCGCACTTCGCGCTTGAGGATGCGCAAGGCCGTACCGAGGCTGCCCATGATGGGCGAGCTGTCGAAGGTGGAGCAGCACTTGTAGTGCAATACCGGCGCACGCAGCGATGCAAGGAAGCGGCTCACCGGCGCGAGCTCCGCCTCCATGGCCGCCGGGTTCATCGCCCGAGCAGCGCCGGCGATGCCCAATGTGTCGAGCGCACCTGCCGCCTCGAGATGGCGCGGCGATGGGATGCCGAGAAACAGCATGGTCCGTAGGCCGGCGCCGGCGAACGTCGCCAGGGTGTCGGACGCGCCGGTGAAATCGTCGCCGTACCAGACGTGACGGAGTCCGGCCACTATTGCCGCCTATTGTCTTGGGCCGAAGAACGCGAGCGCATCGCGCAGTTCCGGCGCCTCGTGCGCCGCGGCTGCGAGCGACTGTCCGGCGCCGATGGCGCGCCACGCCTGGCGCAGGCTGGCCACGCCCGCGGCCGTCCCGCCGGGATGCGCGAGGATGCCGCCACCGCACATGAACATGAGGTCGCCACTTGGCACGGCCGCAATCGTCGCCGGCATCGTGCCTGCCCATTGGCCCGACGAGAATGCCGGCATCACCACGTCCGTCACGTCATCCGGATCGGCCAACGGTGTCAAGCAGTCGTGGGCGGATCGAACGACTTCGGCATCGTCCTGCGAGAATTTTCCCGCGAGACCGTGCACGTGCATGTGGTCCACGCCGGCCAGCCGCCACAACGTCTGATAGGGCTGGAAGTCCATGCCAAGCGCGGGGTGACGCGAGAGCATGCCGAAGCCGTTGCGGTGGCCGTGCACGGCGAGATCCGTGCGCCGCCGCAGCGCCTGGACCGACGAGAGGCCGACCCAGTTCATGCTCACCATCACGCAGGAGCCGCCTTCATTCGCCACCAGCTCGGCATGACGGAGCATCTGCTCGTGCTCGTCGGTGATGTTGAAGGCCACCATCACCTGCTTGCCGATGCGGTCCTGCGCGCGGCGCACCGCCTCCATGACCGTGCGGATGCGAGTGTCCGTTGGCGCGTGCTCGGGATTGCCGCAACACTCGTCGTCCTTGATAAAGTCGACGCCGGCGGCGCACAGCTCGCCGACCAGGGCGCCGGTCTCCGCTGCCGAGAGGCCGACGTTGGGTTTGATGATTGTTCCGATCAGCGGACCGGCATCGACGCCCGCGAGCTTGCGTGTCCCCGCGACGCCGTGCCGCGGCCGTTCGAAGCGCGCGCGAAAAGCGGGACCCATGTGCAGGTGCTCGAGGCGGAGACCGGTACTTTCGCCCAGATCGTAGAGATTGCCGGCCACGGTCGCGGCCAAGGTCGGCAGGTTGCTCCCGACGTTGGCGGTGGGAAACGACACGACGGCGCGCGCGCGTCGCCACGGCCCCGTCGAATGCCGTCGTGCGAGGAACGCACTGGGCAGGCTGGGTGCCGGCACGGCCTCGAGCTCGGTGACGGCTTCGACGACGGCGCGGCTTCTGGCACGCAGCGCGTCGCTCTCGCCGGCCACGCGCACGAACGTGCCGCTGCTCTGTTCGCCGGCCAGCACGTCGGCGACGCGCGCGGGTTCGAGCGGCGTCTCGATCAGGTAGGTCGCGCGAAAGCGGGAACTCACAGCGTACGGAGGTCGGGAAACGCGCGCACCGGATTGTTGCCTTCCCAGCCTGCCGCGGCTTCGCGGATCAATTTGAACAGGCGGCCTTTGGGGCCTGCGACTTCCGACAGTTCGATCACGGTGCCCGGATACGGTCCGGCTCTGGTCGCCGGCTCCTCGAAGTAGACGAAGCGCCCGTTGGCGCCGACCTCGCCGCTCATGCAGACTTTGAACCCGCGCCCTTGCGCACTCTTCAAGTCCACGTCGAACTGTTCGGTCCAGTAGGCGACGTGCTGCACGCCCGTGTGGCCAGCGCGGAGGAAATCGCGGTACATCGAAGGCACGTCGTCGCGCGGCTGCAGGAGCTCGATCTGCAGGCCGCCGGCATTGGCCAGCGCCACCGAGTTGTGCGGCTCGTAGCGCTGGCCGCGGTAGGTGTAATTCTCGATGGGCACTCTGGGGTTGTAATACCAGGGTCCGACGCCGAGACCGCTCGCCCAGTATTCCATCGCCGCCTCGATGTCGGGTACGAGGTAGGCGACCTGCCGGATCTCTCCGAAGAAACGACTCATAGGGGTGTCCTCACTTTACGATCAGGTTGGGCAGCCAGGTCGACAGCGCGGGGAAGAACGTGATCACCGCGAGCGCCGCGAACAGTGGCCAAAGAAACGGAATCGCGCCGGCGACGACGCGCTGCAGCGGCATGCGTGCGACCTGCGCGACCATGTACAGACTCATGCCCACCGGCGGCGTCAGCAGGCCGATCATCAGATTGAGGACCACGACGACCGCGAGGTGCACGGGATCCACACCGGCCGCCATGAGTGCCGGCGTGAAGATCGGTGCAAGGATCAGGATCGCGGCGATCGACTCCATGATCATGCCGACCATGAGCAGGATCACGTTGACGACGATCAGCAGCACCCATGGGTTCTTCGACAGCGAGAGCAGGAACTCGCTGACGTGCGTCGGCAACTGGTCGATCGTGAGCACCCAGGCGAAAAGCGCGGCCGAGCCGACGATGAAGAGCACGCTCGCCGTCGAATGCACGGTTTCGCGCGCCGCCGCAACCGCGCCTTTCCACGTGAGTTCGCGGTACACGAACAGCCCGAGGATCAACGCGTAGACGACCGTGACGGCGGCCACCTCGGTAGGTCCGAAGAGGCCGCTCACCAGGCCGCCGATCAGGATTACGGGAGCGAGCAGCGCCGGGAGCGCCTTGACGAACGCGCGTCCCAGGGACGGGCGTCCCTCGAGGATCATGTCCGCCGGCAGGTTCTGCCGCCGCGCCATTACCGCGATCTGCAGCATCAGGATCAACGCGATCACAAGGGCGGGCAGCGCACCGGCGAGCAGCACCTTGACCGCACTGACCTCGGCCGCCGCAGCGAAGATGATGAGGGGGATGCTCGGCGGAAAGATCGGCCCGATGGTGGCGGCAGCCATCGTGATGCCGGCGGCGAACTCGTCCTTGTAGCCTTGCTCGCGCATCAACTTGATCTGCGTGCCGCCCAGCGCGCCGATGTCGGCCAGCGCCGCGCCGGAGATCCCGGAGAACACGAGGTTCGCCAGCACAGTCACGTGTCCCAAGCCGCCGCGCACGCGGCCTACGACCAGCCGGATCAGGTCGAACAGGTACTTGGTGATGCCCGAGGCGCCGAACAGCGCGGCGGCCAGGATGAACATGGGCACCGCGAGCAGTGGCACCGAATCGAGGGCATTGATCGTGCGCTGCGCCACCACGGCCAACGGCAGGTCGTTGAACCAGATCACCACCGCCGCGGAGAGGCCCATCGAGACGGCTATGGGCACGCCCATCAGCATGGTTAGGAGGAACAGCACGAGTACCACCAGGCTCATCATGACGCGGCGCCACCTTTTGCCAGGCGCACTACGCGCGATGCCGCGACCAGCGTCAGCAACACCATGCCGATCGCCGCAGGCAGGTAGTACAGCCAGTTTGGAATGCCCATGGCCGCGGTCGAGAACTGCGCCGCACGCTTGAGAAACATCCAGCCTCCGGTGAGAAACACCAGGCAGAAGGCGAGCACCAGTAATTCGTTGACGAGTTCCAGCGCCCGTTTCGAACCGCCGCCGAGCCGCGCAGGCAACAACTCGACCTTGATGAGCTTGTCGTGCAGCAGGAGCAGGGGCACCGTGAGATACACCACGCCCAGCCCGCAGTAGCGGGCCAGTTCCTCGGCCCAGGGCAGGCCGGCATTGAACACGTTGCGGCCGACGACCTGGATCACGATCAGCGCCGTCATCGCCACCAGCAGCAACATGGCGATACGCTCGAAAATGCGAACGGTCCGGGCCAGCCAGCCCGCCTCGAGGTGAGCGTCGGTCGTCATGGCATGGTTCTCACCGCGCAGCGGGCGGCCCCGACCGGGCCGCCGACGCCGCGCACCAGGCCTTACTTGACCGCGGCGATTTCCTTGTACAGGTCGCCGTACTTGGCGCTGAATTTCGCATCAACGAGCTTGTTGACCGATCCCCTGAACGCGTCGAGCTTGAGTCCTTCGGCCGGCCCGATCACCGTCATCTTGAGTTCCTTGAGTTTGGCGAGTTCGTCAGCCTCGGACTGGCGGACCGATTCCGTGGCGCGCTTGCGCACTTCATCCGCTGCCTTGGTTACGGCAGCCTTCTGTTCCGCCGATAGGCCCTGCCAGGTCTTCTCGTTGATGATGATGAACTGGGCGTTCATGATGTGGCCCGTCAGCATCATGTGCGATTGGGCCTCGTACAGCTTGGACGAGAGCACCACATTGACCGGGTTCTCCTGGCCGCTGACCACACCGGTGGCGAGTGCCGTCGGCACTTCGGACCAGTCCACCGGCACCGGCACCGCGCCCAGGCCTTCCACGGCCGTCATGTAGATCGGGAACGGAATCGCGCGGATCTTCACGCCCGTGAGGTCGGACGGCTGCATGGCGGCCTTCTTTGCCGTGAGCTGGCGCGTCCCGAAATAGTAGCCGTAGAGCACGCGCACGCCGGCCGCCTTGATCAGGCCATCGTTCAGCTTCTTCATCACCGGCGAATTCACGTCGACGACCTTCATCAGGTGATCCACGTCGCGATAGAGATAAGCGGTGTCGAGCGCGGCGAAGGGCTCGTAGAGCGAGCCGATGCCGCCGGCGGTGTTGTGCGACAGGGCGATCGTGCCGGTGGAGACGGCTTCGGCGAGTTCCTGCAACTTGCCGAGCTGCGACGACGGATAGACCGTCGTCTTGATCTGGCCATTGCTGTACTTGGCGAGCGCCTCGGCGAACCAGGTGGCCTGAAGACCGGCAGCGCTGGTCGGCGGGTTCATGTGCCCGTAGCGGAATTCGACAGCCTTCTGAGCGTATGCGGGGAGGCTTGCTCCCAGGAACAGCGCGGCACCGAGGGCGGCGACGCTGCAGCGAAGCAGGGTGGAAAGGCGGTTTGACATCATGTCTCCTTTTTGCGCCCCGAAACGACCTCGCTGGTGCCCGCAGTTGTCGTCGCGTCAGGGCGTACCGGCGACGACTTGGCCGTTTTGTTGATGTATTTTGATGTTAGGTATTGCAGGCTCTTGCCAGCGTAAGTTCTAATGGCAATAGCCGCAAGGCACCTTTCTGATGTGTTTTGATGGAAATAATGATTGGCCGCAACCGCATAGCTGACGTTGCCTCCGCCGCCGGGGTTTCGACCGCCACGGTCGACCGCGTCCTCAACGGCCGCCCCAACGTGCGCCCGGCGACCGCGCAGCGCGTACTCAAGGCAGCGGCCGGTCTCCAGTACCTGCCCGAGAAGGACCTGTGGCGATCGCTGCAGCCGCCGCCGATGGAACTCGTGTTCCTACTGCCGGCCGGCACCAATCGCTACCTGCGCATGCTGGGGGACAGCATCGCGCACGCGAGCGACTGGCTCGCGCCGTTCAACGTACGCTGTCGCGCCCGCTTCATCGACAGCTTTGATCCTGCGCGTGTCGCGGCTGCCCTCCTGCGCCATGGCCGGCGTTCGCAGGGCGTGGCGTTCATGGCACTCGAGCATCCGGTCGTACGTGAAGCCGTGGACGCGCTCGTCGAGCGTGGCGTGCACGTGATCACGCTGATCTCCGACCTGTCGCACTCGCGTCGCGTGGCGTACGTGGGCATGGACAATCGCGCTGCGGGGCGCACGGCGGGCATGCTGCTCGGACGCTTCCTTGGCGGGCGGGTGGGACCGGTGGCCATGATCGCGGGATCGCTGAGCTACCGCGGCCACGAGGATCGCGAGATGGGTTTCCTGCACCTGATGCACGAAAGCTTTCCCGCGCTGACGGTGGTGGGGGCGCGCGAAGGGCGCGACGATGCAGACACCAACTACCGGCTGGCGCGCGGGCTGCTCGAGCAGCATCCGGATCTCGTCGGGCTCTACAACATCGGCGGCGGTGCCGACGGCGTCGCGCGTGCGATCCGGGAAGGACGGCGCGATATCCGCATGGTCTTCGTCGCGCACGGGCTGACCCCGGACACCCGCGCGCTGCTCATTGACGGCACGCTCGACGCGGTGATCAATCAGCATCCGCACACGATGCTGCTGAATTGCGTGCGGATTTTCACCAATCTGCGGGAAGGACGCAGCGCCACGTCGGGCGTGGAGCCGGTGCGCATCAGCATCGTGCTGCGCGAGAACTTGCCGTGACGGATTGCGGCGGTTGGGCCCCGCACGCCGGTCGTCTTGCTTGCGCGCGGCACCGTGCAGGGACGAGTACCGACGGTCGTGGCAACGAGGTGAGCCGCTGATTGAGCGCGAAGGCAGGGTAGTGATGCCGGACCTGAGGATGGATCGTGCTCAACGTCGTTCGGTACCCCGGAGTGCCGGCCAGCAGGCGGACGGGACGCCTGCACGCTGTTGTGTGCAGCCAATCCGGGACGATTGAGGCGCCTCGTTGACCCAACTTCGGCAGGGGCTTATGTCGATTTCTATGACCGGTTCGGAGGACCGTGGCCAATGGCGTGCGGTTGTTCGCGCCCGTTCGCCGGTTGAAACGGATGGGCCATGCGCGCGAGGCGCTAACGCGGCCGCGAATACGCTCGTGCCGACCGGACATCACCTCGGGCTGCGAGAGCATGTCAATGAGTAGGTCGCGACTTCAGCGCGCCCCCGGCGTCGCTTCCGGGCACCGCAACCATGCTCGAGATCATTGGATATCGAGAGCACGCATTCGCCGAAACGGCACTCGACAATCAGCAGCGTAGCTATTTCGTAACTCTTTTCGCCTTCGTGTCGCTAATCCAAGGCTGTGTGCCGCTGCTCTTGAAACTTGGCGTGTGTTGCAAGAGCCTGATTTGAAATGTGATCCCAATTGCGCCCCGGCCTGTTAATCCGCAGGTCCCTGGTTCGAGCCCAGGTCGGGGAGCCAAACAACTTAGGCGCTTGCAGGTTAGTACCTGCTCCGCTTGGTATCTGAATAGACCAAGAACTTGGTCTATTTCTCCCTTCGAGCCCTAGCTGCTCGGCGTTGCACAGGACTGGCTGCACTTCTTCAGCGGGATTGCTGCCGTGCTACTGGTACGGCGCGATCGTCGGCGACGGGTGCTTGCCGGGCCGCAAACTACCGGCGCCAACAAGCT
>CAVQGR010000018.1:0-205584 GCA_963712105.1 uncultured beta proteobacterium | reverse complement strand
GGCAGTTCGACACGCTCGCCAAGGCGTTGACGGCCGCCGGCCTCGTCGACACGCTCAAGGGGACCGGGCCGTTCACGGTCTTCGCGCCGACCGACGCGGCCTTCGCCAAGATCCCGGCCGACAAGCTGAACGCGCTGCTCGCCGACAAGGCGGCGCTCATCAAGGTGCTGACCTATCACGTCGTGTCCGGCGAGATCGTCGCCGCCGACGTGAAGCCGGGCCAGGTGAAGACCGTGGAAGGCCAGTACCTGACCGTGACCGCGTCGCCGGCGGGCGTGAAGGTGAACGACGCCAAGGTGATCAAGACGGACATCATGGCCTCGAATGGCGTCATCCACGTCATCGACACCGTGGTGCTGCCGAACTGACGTCGTCGGCAACGGGCTGGCGCGAGACCCCGGATCGCCGGGGTCTCGCGCCGCGACCCGAACGGGTCGGCGACACCGGCGGCGCGCAGCTGCCGCGCCGGCGATCATCCATCGAAACGACTAAAGACCAGACGGAGTCGGACATGCGCGTCCTGATGACCGGAGCCACCGGGCTCATCGGCAGGGAACTGGGCAAGCGCCTGGCGGCGCGCGGTGACACGCTCGTCTGTCTGGTGCGAGAGCGAGATGTCGCGCGCGCGCGACAGCGGCTGCCGTTTCCCGCCCGATGCATCGAATGGAACCACTTGCGCGCCGTGCCGGCGGAGGCCCTGACCGGCGTCGATGCGATCGTTCATCTCGCCGGCGAGCCGGTCGCGGACAAGCGCTGGTCGGACGCGCAGATGGCGCTGATCCGGGACACGCGCGTACAGGGGACCCGCCAGCTGGTGCGGGCGGTGCTCGAACACGGCGCACAGCTGAAGTCGTTCGTGCAGGCGTCCGCGATCGGCATCTACGGCGACCGCGGTGACGCCCTGCTCCACGGCGACAGCGGGAGAGGCGCAGGCTTCCTGGCGGATGTCGTCGCCGCGTGGGAGGCCGAGGCGCATCGGCTCGTCGAAGCACGACCGGATCTGCCCGTCGCGGTTGTACGGACGGGGATCGTCCTTGCGCGGCAGGGCGGCGCGCTCGCGAAAATGCTGCCCTTGTTTCGCGCCTCCGCCGCAGGGCGGCTTGGCAACGGCAGGCAGTGGATGAGCTGGATCCACGTCGACGACATCGTCGCGCTGCTGCTGCACGCCCTTGATGTAAAGGCTTCCGGCGTCCTGGAAGGCGTGGCGCCGCAGCCGGCGACCAATCGCGAATTCACGACGGCACTGTGCGGGGCGTTGCAGGTGCGCGAGAACCTGCCCGTGCCGGCGCTGGCGATCAAGGCGCTCTACGGACGGATGGGTGGCATCGTGCTGGAAAGCGCGCGGGTCGAGCCGCGCCGGACGCTGGGCACCGGCTTTCGCTTCCGGTTCGCGTCGATCGACGAGGCATGCGCGGACCTGCTCACGCCGTTGCGGGACGCGACCTACGAATTCGTGTCGGAGCAATGGCTGCCGAACCCGCCCGGAGCAATCTGGCCGTACTTCTGCGACGAGAACAACCTGGAGTCGCTGACGCCAGGATTCCTGCGCTTCCAGGTGCTGGGCAAGTCGACGCCGTCGGTCGGCGACGGTACGCTGATCGACTATCGCCTTCGGCTGAACGGGATGCCGATGCGCTGGCGAAGCAGGATCGAGAACTGGACGCCCGCCCGGCGCTTCGTGGATACGCAGGTTCGGGGACCCTACGCGCACTGGCAGCACGCGCACGATTTCATCCCGATGGGCGAGGGCACGCTGTTGCGCGACGTCGTCCGCTACCGGCTGCCGCTCGGCTGGCTGGGATCTTCGTTCGCGGGCGCGAAGGTCGCCGCGCTGGTGGCGGAGATCTTCGGGTATCGCGCGAAGCGCATCGCGCAGCTTTTCGCGCCGGCAGCAGCGACGTTCGCGCTCGCGGATGCAGATGTCGCGCCGACCGCGGCAGCGGCGTGACGGGCATCGCGCCGATTGCCGACGTGTTCCGGTTTTCGCGGCGACAGGAGACAATCCCCTCATGATCCGGCTCCAGGAAACCATCGACGTGCCGCGGCCGGTCGACGAGGCCTTCGCCTACATCAGCCAGTTCGGCAACGCCGCGCAGTGGGATCCGGGGGTGGCGGAGTCGCGCAAGACCAGTGCGGGTCCGGTCGGGGTCGGCACCGAATTCGCGCTGCTGGTCCGATTCGGGCCGCGGCGCATTCCGATGGACTACGTCGTCCGCGAGCATGCGCCGCCGCACCGCATCGTGCTGGAAGGCCATGGCGACGCCGTCCATGCGGTGGACACCATCGAGTTCGCGTCCGTCCCTGGAGGCACGCGCATCACCTACACCGCGGAAATCTCGCTCAAGGGCGCGTTCAGTGCCGCCGAGCCGTGGCTCGGCGGCGTGTTCGACCGCGTCGGCAAGACCGCGGTGCGGGGCCTGGCGGCCGCGCTTGGCGAGACGCCGCCGACCCCCGCGCGCCGAGTGCTGACCGACCTGGGCGATCGCTTGATCCTGCCCGGTCTGGTTGGTTTCACCAGGCAGGGCTACCGCTGCCACGCCCGCAACTGGAAGCCGCTGGCCGTATCGATGCGCGGACGCACGGTGGTCGTCACGGGCGCGACCTCGGGCCTGGGCCGCGCCGCCGCCATGCAGCTGGCCGAGCTCGGTGCGCGGGTGATCCTGGTTGGCCGCAATCCGGACAAGATCGAGGACACGCGCCGGGACATTGTCGGCGCCACCGGCAACGAAGAGGTGGTGAGCGCGCTCGCCGACCTGGCCGTGCTGGCGGACGTCAGGAAGCTCGCGCGCAGGCTGCTGCGCACGGAACCGCGCATCCACGTCCTCGTCAACAATGCCGGTGTTCTGCTCAGGGAGCGGACGACGACCGCCGAGGGCAACGAAACGGTGCTGGCGACCAACCTGCTCGCGCCGTTCCTGCTGACGCAGCTGTTGCTGCCGCGCCTCGTGCAGTCCGCACCCTCCCGGATCGTCAACGTCTCGTCGGGCGGCATGTACACGTCGGGACTCGCGCTCGACGACCTGCAGTACGAGCGCGCGCCGTACGAAGGCGCCCGCGCCTACGCGCGTACCAAGCGCGCACTGGTGGTCCTGACCGAGTTGTGGGCGCAGCGACTTGCCGACAGCGGCGTGGTCGTTCATTCGATGCATCCCGGATGGGCGGACACCGCTGGCGTGGCGACGTCGCTACCCGCATTTCACGCCATCACCCGCCGCCTGCTGCGCACGGCTGAGCAGGGTGCGGATACGATCAGCTGGCTGGCGGCCGCGCCGGAGGCGGCGGGGGCGAGCGGCCTCTTCTGGCTCGACCGCGAGCCGCATGTCACCCATGTGCTTCCCGGTACCGATCCGTCGCCGGAGGAACGGCAGCGGCTGTGGGACGCGCTGGTGGAGCTGACTGCGGCGCCGTAGTTCGCAGCGTCTGATCCGCTGACTGCCGAGCGCCGCTACCATGGCGTGGGTGTCCATCACTCACCAACAACGCGCTGGCGCTGCGCGCCCGCGCAATCCCGGTAATTGCCGATGACCGACGATGTGAAGGTAGAAGTGCGCCGCAGCGGACGCCGGTTCGACGCCGTGGCGGTGCTCGACCTCGCCGCCGACGCGCGCACGGTATGGGAGACGATCACCGATTACGACGCCCTGCCGGACTTCATGCCCGGCATCCACGCCTGCCGGGTGATCGAACGCCGGACGCCGGCCAAGGCGACCGAGCATCTGGTGGTCGAGCAGCATGGCGAATTCCGGTTTCTGCTGTTCTCGCAGGCGATGACGGTACGGCTGAACGTCGAGCACCAGAAACTTCGCGTGGCGGAGGCAAGGGCCGTGAGCTTCGACCTGGGATTGCTGAAGCACCGGGCGATCGATGTATTCGAGGGCCGCTACGAGCTGATGCCGCCGGGCGGTCGCCGTGGCGCGCCGCGCACGCAGTTGCGCTACACCGCGGTGATCGGACTGCTCGTGCCTCCGCCACCTTTGATCGGCAGCCTGGCGGTCCGGCAGAACCTTGCGGCCCAGCTCGAAGCGGTGGCCGCGGAGGTCGCCCGGCGCAGCGGCCAAACGGCATCCACGACGACCCGCGGCTAGCATGGAACCTACGCCTGCCATGACGCCGGTTCCGCCCGCGCTCCCCGCCCCGGCCGCTGAACACCCCGTACCCGCCCGGGGTGCGCCGGTACTGGTATTCGGCGCCACCGGCTACATCGGTTCGCATCTGGTGCCCCGGTTGCTGCGTGAGGGTTGCACGGTGCGCGCCTGCGGGCGCGATCGCAGGGTGCTCGAGGCACGCGATTGGGCGGGCGTCGAACTGGTCGAGGCCGACGCGCTGAAGCCCGATTCGCTGCCGGCCGCGCTGGCGGGCGTGGACACCGCGTATTACCTGGTGCACTCGATGGCGGCCGGGCAGGACTTCGGCCGCCTGGACCTGCAAGCGGCCGAGAATTTTGCCGCGGCGGCGGAACGCGCCGGCGTGCGGCGCATCGTCTACCTGGGCGGGCTGATTCCCGAAGGCGCCGATTCCGAGCACCTGTTGTCGCGGCGCGATACCGGCAGGCGGCTTTGCGCAGGCCGGGTGCCGGTGACCGAGATCCGCGCCGGCATCATCGTCGGTCCCGGGTCCGCGGCCTACGAAGTGGTCCGCGACCTCGTCAACCACCTGCCGCTGATGCTGACGCCCAGGTGGGTGCGGTCGAAGTCCTCGCCCATCGCGCTCGACAACCTGCTCGAATACCTGGTGCGCGTGGCCTGGATTGACGAGGCGGCGGGCAAGGTGTTCGACGCTGCCGGACCCGACTATCTCAGCTACGAGGAAGTGATGCGCCAGTACGGCGAGGCCGTCGGCAAGAAGCCGCGCATCATTCCGGTGCCGGTGCTGACGCCAACGCTGTCGGCGTACTGGCTGGGCCTGGTGACGGCGGTGCCGGCGAACATCGCCAGCGCCCTGATCGGCGGCCTGAAGCACGACCTCCCGGCGAACGATGCCGAACTGCGCCGCCTGGTCCCGCAGAAGCTGCTGGGTTTTCGCGAGTCAGTGGCTGCCGCGCTGAAGGCGGAACAGGCGCACAGCGTGGCCGCGCGCTGGAGCGAGGGCCTGCTGATGTTCCGCGGCTTTCGGCTTGACAACGCGTTCTACGCCAAGCGCGCCAGCGGCAGCGCCATCGGGCCGGCGTCGCCTGCGGCGGTGTGGCAGGTCGTCGCGACGATCGGCGGCGACAACGGCTATTACTGCATGAACTGGCTGTGGTGGATCCGCAGCGTCATGGACTGGCTGGTGGGCGGTCCGGGCCTGACGCGCGGCCGGCGCCATCCGACAGAGCTGCGCATCGGCGACCGCATCGATTACTGGACCGTGCTCGCACTCGAACCCGGGCACCGTTTGACGCTGCACTTCGGCATGCGCGCGCCAGGCTCGGGCGTGCTGGAGTTCGAGGTCGAACCCGAGGTCGCCGGCGTGGCTGCGCCAGCCCTCGGCGAGCACACCCGGCTGACGATCACCGCCTTTTGGCATCCGCAAGGGGTCTGGGGCCTGCTCTACTGGTACGCGCTTGCGCCGGCGCACCTGTTCATCTTTCGCAGGATGACCCGGGTGATGCTGTGCCGTGCCGCACGGATCGATGCCGGGCAGCCTGCCCGCACTTCCTCAGGCGTACCCGACGAATAGCCGGCTTCGGCAGCGACCGGTGGGAACGGCTAATTCAGCAAGGCTTCGATGAGCTCGACTTCGTCGATGACGCCGGGGAACGCGACGCCCATGTGGTTTTCCCGGGGTCGACCACCGGCCGCACGGTGCGTTGCAAACGCTGCTTCGGATCGCCCGGCATGGCGTCGATGCACCCCGGTACCGCCGCCGGGCGGGACTTCGACTATTCGTGCTTCCCCGGCAACTTCTTCCGGCTCTTTTCCGGACGCGGGTCGTGGGCCGACTTCCCCTGCTTTTTGTCATGGCCCTTGTGCCCATGCCCATTACCGTTGTCGTGTCTTTGGCGGTGATAACCCCAGGTTTCGCTGTCCTCGTAGAGCACCAGCTTGTCGGGCGAAAGCGCGGCGCGCTTCTTCAGGTCGGCCAGCAGCGCGGCGTCGGAGAGATCGAGCAGGCGCGACTTCTCCCAGTCGTGCTTGACGGTCTTCTTCAACCTCTTGACGGTTTCCTTGTCGTCGGTCTCGATGGCCAGCTCGCGGCGCGAGTCGAAGCTGCCGGGAGCGATGTTGATCGAGCCGACAATGGCGCGCTCACCGTCGGCCAGCAGGATCTTGGCGTGCAGTTTCAGGTGACGCAGCGTGTGCACCTCGACGCCGACGTCCTGAAGAATGCGCAGGCCGCCGACGCCCTCGATCAGCTTGTCGGGCTTCAGCGAATGCGGCGGCTTGGCCAGGATGTGCACCTTGACGCCGCGCCGTGCCGCGCGAACCAGGCGTTCGAGGATCACCGTGTCCTGGTAGCGCTCGTTCTGCAGCCACAGCGAGCGCGTGGCTGAATCGATGAATTCGGCCATGCGTCGGCGGCCGTTGTTGGGGCACCAGAGCAGTGTCGAGTCGGCCGGTGGCTTGAACTCCTTGCGCGCCCAGTCGGCGTTGAAGCAGTCGACCATTTCGTTGATTTCGTTGCTGCGGGTGGTCACGACCGCGTAGTCGCGGGTGAGCGTCAGGTCCTTTGGTTCCCAGTTGAGCGACTCGACGAAGCCGGTTTCGTCGTCGACCACCATCGACTTCTGGTGCGTCAGGTCGAAGGCGGGATTGCTGTCCTGCACGTTCACGCCGGCGTCGGTGAGCTGCTTGCGCGACGCCTCGTTCTCCGACTCGCCGCTGCGCCGCGCGGGATTCAGCATCACCTGCACCTTGACGCCGCGGCGGTGCGCGGTGATCACCGCTTCGAGCAGCGCGGTGTCGGTGAACAGGAACATGCGGATGTTGAGCGTGCGCCGCGCGCCGTCGATGGCGGTGACCAGCGGCGCTGCGGTGTCATCAGGGAAAACCAGCAACTGGTGCGACATGGCGGGATCCGTGCGGATGGGTGTGGATGTGGATGGGTGGGCAGGCGCGTTGACGGAAGGATGGATTCGGCGGTTCAGGCGGCAGGAGTCTCGAACTGGATGCGGTGCAGTTCGGCGTAGACGCCACCCTTGGCGATCAGCTCGTCGTTGGTGCCTTCCTCGGCGACCACGCCGTCCTTGAGAACGATGATCTTGTCGGCGTTTCGAATCGTGGACAGGCGATGCGCGATCATGATCACCGTGCGGCCTTTCATCAGCCGCTGCAGGCCCTCGACGACCAGCTGTTCGGACTCGGTGTCGAGCGCGGCGGTCGGTTCGTCGAGGATCATGATCGGGCTGTTGCGGATCACCGCGCGGGCGATGCCGATACGCTGCCGCTGGCCGCCGGACAGCGTGTCGCCGCGTTCGCCGACCATCGATTCGTAGCCGTGCGGCATGCGTTCGATGAACTCGTGCGCGTTGGCGAGTCTGGCTGCAGCGACCACTTCGTCGTCGGTCGCGTCGGGGCGGCCGTAGGCAATGTTCTCGCGGATCGAGCCTCGGAAAAGGACGGTTTCCTGCAGCACGAAGCCAACCTGTTCGCGCAGTGAACCGACCGTGCAGCTGGCGATGTCGACGCCGTCGATCAGCACGCGGCCGCCAGTGGGGTCGTAGAAGCGCGGCACCAGACTGACCACGGTGGACTTGCCGCTGCCGGTGGGACCGACGATGCCAACGACCTGACCGGGCTGGATGGTGAAATTCACGTCGGTGAGCACCGGCGGCTGGCCCCGATAGCCGAAGGCGACATGCTCGAAGGTGATTTCGCCGCGTACGGTGGGAAGCACGCGGGCGCCCCGGCGTTCGGGAATGATGTCGTCGGCGCTGAGGATGGTCTGGATGCGTTCCAGTGCGACGGTGGTCTGCGCGATGGTGCTGGTCATCGCGGCCAGGTCCTTCACCGGCTTGAAAAACTTGGTCAGGTAAGCGAGGTAGACGGTCAGCGCGCCGGCGGTCATGGTGCCGGCGATGATCAGCGCGGTGCCCTTCCACAATACGATCGCCGTGCAGGCCGCGACCACCAGGCCCACCGCCGGCGACAGCAGGGACTTGACCTGGCGCGCCTTCAACGCCGCGGTCACCGTGGCGCGGCTCGCGTCCTCCATGTGCCGGACCTCGAGGTCCTGGCGGCCGAAGGCCTGCACCGCGCGGATCGAGCCCAGGCCTTCCTGCACGACCGCGACGATCTCGCTCTGGCGGACGCGGACCTCGCGCGTCACCACCTTGACGGCCTTCTTGAAGCGCAACACGAACATCAGCAGGAACGGCGCGACGCCGACCGCTATCAGCGTGAAGTCCCAGTCCAGCCAGAACATGAGCCCGAGCATGAACACGATGGTCACCAGGTCGACAATGATGTCCAGCGTCGACGATGACGCGAAGCTTTGCACGGTCGACACATCGTTGGTGATCGTCGACATCAGCGTGCCGGTCTTGGCACCGTCGTAGTAGCCGAGCGACAGGTGGTGCAGGTGCGAGTAGATGCGGATGCGCAGGTCGTTGGCCACCCACTGGCCGATGCTGGTCGTGTAGTAGTTGTCGATGTAGGTGGCGATGGCGCTGACGGCGGCGATGATCAGCGTGGCCAGCCCCGCGAACATCGCGACGCCCAGCGTGTTGCGGTCGAGTCCCAGGTCGTGCGCCCATGCTGCCCATTCCGGCAGGTGGTGGTTGCCCAGCGCGTCGTCGAGCACGATCTTGAGCGGCCAGGGCGCCGCGAGGCTCATTGCGATCTCGACCATCATCGCCGCGAACACGATCAGCAGCCAGCGGTGGTAGGGACGCACCAGTTTGAGCACGAAGGGCAGCATCGGCCGCTGCGGCAAGGCGCCGGGCGCCGCTTTTTTCGAGGGCTTCTCCGGCAAAGGTGCGGCCGTGCTGGTCATGTGGGGACTCGTTGCTGGGTCGGATGGCCGCCGGCAGGTCCGGACGGGGTGAAATCTTCGCACATCAGCGGTTTTGCGGCCACGCGAACGGCTTGACGCCACCCGGGAGTGCGCCCGGAGCGCGACGGAGCGCCGGGTCTTGCTGTGGAAGCCTGGCGCGGCGCGGTCAGGGGCGCGGTCAGAGGCGCGGTCAGGGATGCGGTCAGAGGCACGGGAACAGGTGTGAGAAGGGACGTGCGGCGGATCGGTACGACGCCTGCCGGCCAACAATGGAATAATGGCTGCACGATGAGCGGCCCGATCACCTGCGGATACCTGATCGCGCACGGCGTGTTGATGCTGTCCGCGCGCGCTATCCGCGAAGCGCAGGCGATGAAGCGCGAATACGGCGACGTGCTCGCCCAGTTGCGTGAACGCGAGCGTTCGCTGGTGCAGGCGCGACAGGGGCAGCGGGCGGCGCGGCTGGAACGCATGGTGGCGGTGCGTGGCGAGGCGGCACGGCTGTCCGCGCGTTTCGAGCGATTGCGTTCGCTGGCCGGCGAATTGGCGACGCACATGCCGGACCTGGCGCAACGCGCCGCGTCCGCCGCGCCGGCGGTGCCCGACAGCGACGACAATGCGGCCTGGGACGCGCATCTGTTGGCGATCGAGACCATGGTGCGCGAACTCGAGGAGGTCCTCGCACGCAGTGGCGGCGCCTACGCCGAGCAGGTGCGTGCAAGTCTGGCCGCCACCGCTGCGGCGCCCTCGATCGACGACGTCCTCGGCGCCTATGTGTTGCAACGGCGGCTGCACCCGGGACTCGACGATGCGCAGGCCGAACGCCTGCGCGAAACCGCCGCGAGGGCGCTGTCGCGCCTCGAGCGCGCGGAAGGCGCGGCGCTGCCGGCTGAACTGGAGGCCCTGGCCCGGTCGATCGTTTTGGCGCCGACGCTGGAGCGCGCGGAGGCGTTGGCGATGGAGTTGCGTCTCGCCGTGCAAAACCAGCGCGAGGCAGGCGAGGCGCAGGCGCGGGAGGCTACCGAGGCACTGCGTTTGCTCGAAGCCTTGCCCGACGACGCGCCGGAGCCGCTGCTGCGCGCGCTGGAGCGCGTCGCCGCCGGCGTCGAGCGCCTGGACGCGGCGCTGCGCGACGCGGCGCAGCAGGCGCTGGACCTGGCTGCAGCCGACCGCGAGGAACAGGAGCAGGACGCGGCGGCGCTGGTGCTGCAGGAATCGCTGCGCGACCTGGGCTACGAAGTCGAGGACATCGGCGCGACGTTGTTTGCC
This sequence comes from uncultured beta proteobacterium, assembly GCA_963712105.1. Classification (GTDB taxonomy): domain Bacteria; phylum Pseudomonadota; class Gammaproteobacteria; order Burkholderiales; family Casimicrobiaceae; genus VBCG01. The sequence continues at coordinate 195,402 of CAVQGR010000018.1, read as the reverse complement.
GACGGCGGCACCGTGCATTTTCGCCGTACCGGTTGGGACAACTACTTTGTGCGCCTGCGCCTGGATCCGCGTGAGCGCACCGCCAACTTCAACGTCGTGCGCGCGCGCGGCGACGAGGAATCCGCCGAGCGAAGGCGACTGGATGCGCTGGCCGAGGACCGCTGGTGCGCGGAATTTCCGCGCTTGCTGCAGACGCTCGAGGCGCGCGGCCTGACACTGGACGTCCGCCGTCGGCTGGAGGCGGGCGAAGTACCGGTCCAGGTGGTCGACGGCGACGGACTGCCGAAGATCGCGGCGGAAGACGAGCCGGGTCGGCCGCGGCGCGCACCGCGCGAGCGACAACAACCCTAGGCTCCGACGGAGTTCGCCGTGGACAACACGCCGCGCTGGATCGACGACCTCAAGCGCCTGCTGCCGATCCGGTCGCAGTACGTGGTCGCCGGCAACATCCGCGACAGCTTCCTGACACCCTATGCGGAGGGCACCACGCTGGCGCCGCTGCTGCGCTGCCTGTGGGCGCACCTGGCGCCGCTCGACACCCGCTTTTTGCTGGTCTACGACCCGGTCGAGGGCCTGCGTCCCTATCCGAACGAGCCGGCGATTGTCGAGCAGGCGACCAAGCTCTTCGATCTGAAGCTCACCGACGGCGTGATGGCGATGAGTCTCGAAAACCTGATCGGTGTCATGCGCAAGGTGGCCGGGCAGCGCGAGGCGCGCTGCGCGCTGGTGGTGGATTTTGCGTCGCGGATCACCCGGCAGCCCGACCACCTGGATGCGGCCGAGCACCGCTTTTTCGTCGCCGCGGAACGGCTGTCGCTGATCGCGCATCCGATCGTGCCCAAGGGCGCGGACATCGCGACGGCCACCGGCAAGGCCCGCTTCAACCCGGTGTTGTGGCTGGTCAACCGTGTGCAGGACCTGCCATCGTGGCTGTCGCTGGACTCGACCCGCGTGGCAACGCTGTCGATCGGCCTGCCCGACTACGAGACGCGCGAGGAGGCGGCGCGGCATCTGGGCGGAATCTTTCCGGGCTTCGATCAGGCCGACGACGAGGCCCGCGGCAAATTCGCCAAGGCCTTCGCGCAGATGACCGACGGCCTGCCGTTGGTTGCGCTCGCCGACGTGGCGCAGATCGCCGACCGGCAGGGCATCGGCTATCGCGACGTCGACGATGCCGTGCAGTGCTACAAGGTCGGCGCCAGCGAGAATCCCTGGAAGAAAGACTATCTGCGCGATCGCATCGGCAATGCGCTGCCGTTCATCGAGGAGCGCGTGCGCGGCCAGCGCCCGGCAGTAACCAAGACCATCGACATCCTGATGCGCTCGGTAATGGGCCTGACCGGCGCGCAGGCGCGCAGTACCGGCAACCGCCCGCGCGGCGTGCTGTTCTTCGCCGGCCCGACCGGCGTGGGCAAGACCGAACTCGCCAAGACGCTGACGCAGCTGATCTTCGGCGACGACCGCGCCTACATCCGTTTCGACATGAGCGAGTTCGCCGAGGAACACACCGGCGCCCGGCTGCTCGGCGCGCCGCCGGGCTACATCGGCTACGACGCCGGCGGCGAGCTGACCAACGCGGTGCGCGAAAAGCCGTTCTCGGTGGTGCTGTTCGACGAGATCGAGAAGGCGCACCCGCGCATCCTCGACAAGTTTCTGCAGATCCTCGACGACGGTCGTCTGACCGATGGTCGCGGCGAGACCGCCTATTTCTCCGAGGCGATCCTGGTGTTCACCTCCAACCTGGGCATCTTCGTCCAGGACGAAAACGGGCAGCGGGTGCAGAACGTGCAGACCGGCGATCCGCACGAGGTGGTCGAGGCGCGCGTGCGCGGAGCGATCCAGGACTATTTCAAGTTTCAGCTGTCGCGCCCGGAGATCCTCAACCGCATCGGCGACAACATCGTCGTGTTCGGTTTCATCACGCCGGAAGTCGGTGCGCAGATCTTCGACGGCATGCTGCGCAACGTGGTCAACCGCGTCCGCGACGAGCACAAGGTCGAACTGCGCCTCGATCCTGTCGTGCTCGAGCGCCTGCGCGAACTGTGCATCCGCGACCTGTCCAACGGCGGCCGCGGCATAGGCAACCAACTGGAGTCGCTGTTCGTCAATCCGCTGGCGCGAGCGATGTTCCGCTTTCCGCTGCAGGGCCGCACAACGGTCGATGTGGTCGGCCTGGCTGAAGACGACAACCGGATCATGACGGTGACGCTGGAGTGAGTGCTCGGCGGCCGGCGGACTTACACGTCCCGAGCCGGGCCGCGATGCGATGAGCGCGGCGCCCACGCTCGAACTGAACAAGGCGCATTGGCCGGTCACCGTGCTGGGGCCGGGCCGGCGCATCGGCCTGTGGGTGCAGGGCTGCACCATCCACTGCAAGGGCTGCGTGTCGCAGGACACCTGGCCCAGGGACGCGACAAGGGCGATCGGCGTACGCGAACTTGTGGCCTGGTGCCGCCGGGTTGCCGGCAACGCGCTCGACGGCGTCACCATCAGCGGCGGCGAACCTTTCGAGCAACCGGCGGCGCTGCGCGCGCTGCTGATGGCGCTCGCCGCATGGCGACGCGAAGCGAAGCTCGACTTCGACCTGCTGTGCTACAGCGGCTATCCGTTGAAGACGCTGCAACGCGAACATCAGAAGCTGCTGGCGCTGCTCGACGCGATCATTCCCGAACCCTATGCCGACGCGCTGCCGCAGGGCCGCGTGTGGCGCGGCTCGTCGAACCAGCCGCTGGTGCCGCTGACCGAGCGCGGCCGCGCACGCTATTGCGCATACGTCGATGCGGCCGCCGACGGCGAGCGCAAGCGCATGCAGGCCGCGATCGACGGCGGCAGGGTGTGGATGATCGGCATTCCGGGCCGCGGCGACATGGCGGCGGTCGAGGCGTTGTGCGCGAGTCGCGGGCTTGCGCTTACGAAAGTCTCCTGGCGCAGGTAGAGTCAGAGTCGTGACTCACCAGCATGTTCGCATTTGCCCGGTCTGCGGGCAGGAAAATCCGCCCGAGCAGGCACGCTGCGCCTGCGGCGCGCTGCTCGCGGGCGTCGACTTCTCGCTCAAGCCGGCCCCGGAGGCGGCCGAGCCGGCGCGCGCCGCGGCAGGAGTTCCCGCAGACGATGCCGGTACACAATCCGCCGCCGGTGCCAATGCGGAGGAAACGCCGGCGCCTTTGCTGCAAAGTCCGGACGGCGGCAGCGCCGCTGAGACTGCAGCGCCCGCCGCCGGCGCGACCGCCGCTCCGCTGCGCTGTCCGCACGCCGACTGTGGGCAGAACAATCCGCCGGGACGCGAGCGCTGCATCTATTGCAACCGGCCGCTGCGGGCGCTGCCCGGCGCCGCGTCTGTCGCCAATGTGCTGGCCGGCGCGCGGCCGCTGCCCGCCGCCTTGCGCGAGCAGTATCGCGTCGTCGACGTCTTCCCGGCCACCGGCAGCGAGGCCGACATCCTGCTCGTCGCCGACGTGGGCAGTGGCGAGCGCTGCGTCGCCAAGCTATATCGCCGCGGCATCGCGCCGGATTTTCGCCTGCTGGAAATCCTTGCGCAGGACGTTGGCGACACAGTCGTGCGCGTGCTTGCCCACGGCACCTCGGACGGCACAGCCTACGAGCTGCTCGAATACATCCCCGGTGGCACGCTCGAGGACCTGCTGCGTTCGGGCCCTTTGCCCAAGGATGACATTGCCCGCATGGTGCGCGAGATCGCCGACGCGCTGGTCGGCATTCATGCGCACCGGATCCTGCATCGCGACCTGAAACCCGAGAATGTTCTGGTCCGCGCGACGTCGCCGCTCGAACTCGCGCTGACCGACTTCGGCATCGCCTCGTTTTCGGCGGCGACGCAGCATTTCACCAATGTGGCGCGCACGACCAAGTACGCGTCGCCCGAGGTGCTCACCGGTGTGCTGGACGACAAGTCCGACTGGTGGTCGCTGGGCATGATCGTGCTCGAGGCGGCCAGCGGCAGCCATCCGTTCGACGGCCTGTCCGAGCAGGTGATGAACCATCATCTGGCCACGCGACCGATCGACGTGCGCGGCGTCTACGACGACGCCTTGCGTACGCTGTGCCGTGGCCTGCTGCTGCGCGACCCCAAGCGCCGCTGGGGCGCCGCGGAGGTCGAGCGCTGGCTGGCGGGCGACGTCACGCTTACGGCGGCCGAGGACGCCGATGGCGTGGCGACGGGAGTGCGGCCCTATCGCTTCGACCAGACCGAGGCCACTACCGCGCAGGAGTTGGCGCTGGCGCTGGCCAGGCATTGGGACGCGGCGCGCCGCGACGTTGCACGCGGCCAGGTCGGGCGCTGGCTGGAGCGCGAACTGCATGACTACAACCTGGTGCGCAAGCTCTCCGACCTGCAGGAGCGGCGCGATCTTTCCGAGGATGCACGGCTGTTGCGCTTCCTGCTGGCTGCCGCACCCGACCTGCCGCCGGTGTGGCGTGGCGCGCCGCTCGGGGAGGCGTCGCTGCGGTCGCAGGCGCGCGCCGCGGCCGACGGCGACGACGATGCGCAGGAATGGCTCGACACCTTGTTCCGCGATGGTGCGCTGGCCGCGTACGCCGAGGCGGGCCATCCGCAGTTCGCCACCATCGACACGCGCTGGCGCGAAGACTGGCGCACCTTCGAGCAATGGTGGGATGCCGCGCGCCGCGCCGAGGAAAAATGGCGCAGCCGTCCGCGCGATGTCGGCGGCGGACCGGGGCAGGAGGCGGTGAGCTTCGACGATCTTGCCTTCGGCCCGACCGGTCGCCTCAATCTGCCGCCTCAGCGAACGGTCAACGGCATGTTGATGGTTGCCCGCGAGGAGAGCGCCTACGTGGAGACGTTGCGCGGCGAATTGATGGCTGGGTTGCCGCGGCTCGCCGGACGCTGCGGATGGTTCGAAGCGCTCTGGGACAAGGCGCAGCACGAAATCGTCGGCGTGGTCGTAGCGCGGCAGATGCTCCCGCATGCGCAGGACGACGCGCAAATGGAGGCGCGGCGGGAGAAGGCCGCAGCGCAGGCGCGCGCGCAGGCGCGCGACAGTATCGGTGACGAGTTGCGCGCGCACCTGGCCGCGGTGCTTGCCTACGCACCGGTGGGCGACGAGCCGGTGGATCGCGACCACCTGACACCGCTGCTCGAAACGCTCGACCAGTTCCAGCAAACCTGCCAGTCGGTGCTGCGGCTGACCGGTTCGGGAGCCGACGCCGAGGTGCTGCGGCGCGTCCTGGAAAAACTGTCGTCGCTGGGCTTCGGCGCGCAACGCGCGCTGGCCGAGGCGGAGCAGGTAGCCGGCATCAATGCCATATTCTTCGCACCGCAACGGCTTGCCGCCGGCGCCGCGGTCGTCGGGCTGGTGCTGATGCTGCGGGTACCGGTCGCCTTCCTGGTCGCGGCCGCCGCCGCAGTGCTGGCGCTGGTATATCGCTGGTACGCTGGCCTGCGCGCGAACGAAACGGCGGCTGCGAAGCTGCGCCTGTTCGTGCTGCACGGCAGGACTTTCTTGCGCAACGGTCCGGGCGAGCCCGGGACCGGCGGCGGCACGACCCAGATGTGAAATGGCAGGACAACCCGGGAGACACAGCCATGGCCACCACACCGTCACTGCTCGACCAGCTGCGCACGCAGTACGAGGCCTCGCGCACCGTTACCCATGAGGTGAGCGACGTCGAGGGCTACCAGGAAATCAACGCGCGAATGCACAAGACCTATGGCTGGCTGGAGAAGGCGCTGGCCTATCTCGACGGCTTGAAGCCGCCGATCGAGCATCGCTTCGACGTCGGCCACGGGCTGGTGTTCGACGCGCCGAAGTTCGGCCGTGGCTATGTCGGCCAGCACACCCGCCACATCGTCGGCTTTTCGGTGATCGACGAAATCAACATCTGGTACGAGATCGCCGCGGCGAATCCGCTGACCATCGAGGTCGCGCCCGGTGGCGTCGCGCTGGCGGAAAAGGCGCTCGACGACGCGGGCCTGCAATACACCTGCCGCCGGATCGAGGATCATTCGGGTGTCGTGCGCAAGTGCGTGATCTCGGTGCCGCCGGCGATACCTTCGGCGGTGTCGTTTCACGTCGACTATCAGACCGGGCTGGTCACCGTGCCCATGGTCAACGTCGACCGTTTCGACCGGCTGGCGTTGGAATTCCACAGCCAGATGATCGACGAGCCGGTGCTCGAAGACCTGCTGCGCTTCATCCTGGGCCAGAATTCCGCCTTCCTGCGCCGCGCGCCGCTGGCCGGCATCCACGGCACGCCGATAGCGTGAACCGCGGCCGCTCCGTTACCATCCAGCAAATCTGCCGTGACTCATTCGCTGCCGGCGGGTGCCGTCGGCCAGCCCGTTTCTCATCGCTCCCGGAATCCAGCTCATGACCGACCAAGGCTATCTGCGCCAACCGACCATCCAAGGCGACACCGTCGTCTTCGTCTGCGACGACGACCTGTGGAGCGTGCCCGCAAGCGGCGGCACCGCGCGTCGGCTGACTGCGGGCCTGGGCGAGCCGTCGACGCCGGCGCTCTCACCCGATGGCAGATGGCTCGCCTTCGTCGGCCGCGACGAGCAGCATCCGGAGGTCTACCTGATGCCGGCCGAAGGCGGTCCGGCGCGGCGGATGACCTGGCTGGGACCCGACGTCATGGTGCGCGGCTGGACGCGCGACGGCCACATCCTGTTCGTCACGACGCACGGACAGCCGTTCTTTCGCAACTACCGCGCCTTCACGCTGGACCCGGCCGGCGGTCTGCCGCGGATGCTGCCGCTGGGCCAGGTCAACCATCTCGCGTTCGGCCCGGGCGAGGCCAGGCTGATCGGGCGCAATACCGCCGACCCGGCGCGCTGGAAGCGCTACCGCGGCGGCACCGCCGGGCACTTCTGGATCGACGCCGATGGCAGCGGCGAGTTTCGCCGCATGAGCGAACTGCCCGGCAACCTGACGTCGCCGATGTGGATCGGCGGGCGCATCTGGTACCTGTCCGATGCGGAGGGCGTGGGCAACCTCTATTCCTGCGGACCCGAGGGGACGCAGCGCCGCCGCCACACCGATCACGACGACTATTACGCGCGTTTCGCGCAGTCCGACGGCAAGCGCATCGTCTACCAGTGCGGCGCGGACCTGTGGCTGTTCGACCCCGCAACCGACCAGGCGGCGAAGATCGACGTGCGCGTGCCCGCGCATCGCACGCAGGCCGCACGCCGGTTCGTGCCCGCCGCCGAGAACCTGGGCGAGTTCGCGTTGCATCCGGCCGGACACAGCGTCGCGGTCGACGTCCGCGGCAAGGTCTTCACCTTCGGCCTGTGGGAAGGTGCGGTACGGCAGTGGGGCGCGGTCGACGGCGCGCGGTATCGCCATCCGCAGTGGCTCGCCGACGGAACGACGCTGGTCGCGGTGGGCGACGGCAGCGGCGAGGAGCGCGTCGTGGTCTGTCGCGACGACGCGGCGCAGACGCAACCATGGGATGTGGGGCGGGTCGTGGCCATGCGTACGGCGCCCTGCGGCACGCGGGTTGCCATCACCAATCACCGCAACGAAGTGCTGATCGGCGACGTCGGCAGCGGCACGCTGACCACGGTCGACCACAGCGACCATGGCCGCAGCGAAGACCTGGCCTGGTCGCCGGATGGCGCCTGGCTCGCCTACTCGTACTGGAGCAGCGCACGCCATTGCGCGATAAAGCTGCACGACGTCTCGGGGAATGTGTCGGTCCTGGCTTCGCAACCGGAGTTCCGCGACTACGCGCCCGCCTTCGACCCCAAGGGCCGCTATTTGTATTTCCTGTCGCTGCGTACCTTCGACCCGGTGTACGACAGCGTGCAGTTCGAATTGTCTTTTCCGCGCGCCAGCCGGCCGTATCTGGTCGCGCTGCAGGCGGGCGGGCGGCCACCATTCGATCCCGAACTGCGCGGATTGAAACCCGAGCCCGGTGCCGACGACGCGACCCGGGCGGACAAGGCCGGCAGGAACGGCGACCAGACGGCCACGCCAGCTCCGGTGCGCATCGACCTGGCGGGACTCGCGCAGCGTGTCGCTGCGTTTCCGGTCGCCGAGGGACGCTACGGACAGATCGCCGGCGAGGTCGGCGGCAACGTCGTCTGGTCCACCTTTCCGATTCCCGGCGCGCACGGCCGTGGCGGCCACAAGGAAGGCCCGGGACGCCTGGAGTTGTTCGATTTCGCCACCGGCCGCGCTGAGGCGCTGACCGACAAGGCCGAGCGCTTCGTGCTCGCTGCGGACGCAACCACGCTGCTGCTGCGCGAGGGCAAGCGCCTGCGAGCGATTCCGGCGCGGCGCAAGTCCGAGTCGGCCAAGGCCGAGGATCCGGCGCCGTCGCGCAAGAGCGGCTGGCTCGATCTCGAGCGCATCCGGGTGTCGGTGGATCCGCGAGGCGAGTGGCGGCAGATGCTGGGTGAAGTGTGGCGGTTGCAGCGCGATCACTTCTGGACCGCGGACATGTCGGGGGTCGACTGGGATGGCGTCTACGCTCGCTACGAGCCGCTGTTGGCGCGCGTGGCCACGCGCAGCGAATTGTCCGACCTTATCTGGGAAATGCAGGGCGAGCTTGGCACGTCGCACGCCTACGAGTCGGGCGGCGATCATCGCAAGCCGCCGCCTGTGACCCTCGGCCAGCTGGCGGCCGAGTTTCGTCAGAGCGCCGCCGGCGACGGCTATGAAATCGCCCGCATCGTCAGCGGCGATGCCTGGGACGCGGATGCGGATTCGCCATTGAACGCCGTCGGCGTCGAGGCCAGGGTCGGCGAGCGCGTCGTCGCGGTCAATGGCCAGCCGGTGTCGCGCGAGGTTCCGCCGCAGGCGCTGCTGGTGCATCAGGCGGGCAGCAAGGTCGAGTTGACGCTGGCGCTTGACGGGACCACGCGCAAGGTGCTGGTGAAGACGCTAGCCGACGAGGTGCCGGCGCGCTACCGCGAATGGGTGGAGAACAACCGTGCCTGGGTGCATGAGAAATCGGGTGGGCGCGTCGGCTACTTTCATCTGCCCGACATGCAGTCGGCAGGCTTCGCCGAATTTCACCGTTATTTTTCCGCCGAGTGCGATCGTGAAGGTCTGGTCGTCGACGTCCGCTACAACCGCGGCGGTCATGTGTCGCAGCTGCTGCTGGAAAAAATCGCGCGGCGGCGGCTCGGCTATGGCGTGGCGCGCTGGATGCGCCCGTCGCCGTATCCGGACGAGTCGCTGCTCGGCCCGGTGGTGGCGCTGACCAACGAGCACGCCGGTTCCGATGGCGACATCTTTTCGCACAATTTCAAGCTGATGGAGCTGGGTCCGCTGGTCGGCACGCGCACCTGGGGCGGTGTGGTCGGCATCTGGCCGCGGCATGCGCTGGTCGACGGCTCCATGACCTCCCAGCCGGAATTCTCGTGCTGGTTCTATGACGTGGGCTTTGGCATCGAGAATTACGGCACCGATCCGCAGATCGAGATCGACAATGCGCCGCAGGACGCCCGGACCGGGCATGATCGCCAGCTCGAGCGCGCGCTGGCTGTCGCGTTGGAGCGCATCGAGCGCTCGCCGCCGGGCATCCCCGAGTTCGGGTCGCGGGCGAGTCTGGCGCGCGGGCCGCTGCCGCCGCGGCGCTAGGTGGCCGCGCACCGCCGCCGCGGCATTCGCCGGGTCGGCGTTTGCGGCGACGGTTCGCCGCCTGACACCGATTCGGGCATCATGAAGGCGCCCTAGAGGCCGCCATGGACGAACCCACAGCACTGGCGGTAACCGCGGTTCGCGCGGTGGAAACCGCCGACCGCGCCCGCACCCTCTGGACCGACGCCGATCGAGCCTGGGCGAGCCGGGCCGCCGCCGAAGTGGTGGGCGAGGCGGCGTCGCCCGCCGAATTCATCGCCTGCAGGGCGCGACTTGCACTGGACCGACTGCGCGAGCGAGGCGGTACGCTGGCGCGACTAACACAGACCTCGCGGTGGCGGCCCTGGGTCGGGACCGCGATCGTTGCCATGGCATTCCTCATTGGCGCAGCCGCGGACGGCCTTGGCGGCGAACGGCGCATCAACATTCTGTATTCCCCCGTGCTGCCGCTGGTGGTCTGGAATCTGGTCGTCTACGCGATGCTGGCTGCGGGATTCGTGACGCGCTACGGCGAGCCGGGTACGCCTGGACCGTTGCGCCGGACAGTGGCGTGGCTGGCCGGCGTGCTGCGCCGCGGTCGCGACAAGCTTGACTCGGGCGCCGACCCGGCGGCGCGTGCGGCTGCGGACTTCGCCGCCGACTGGAGCACGCGTGCGGCACCCCTGTACGCGGCCCGCGCCGCGCGCATCCTGCACATCGCCGCCGCGGCGCTGGCCGGTGGCGTCATCGCCGGACTGTACGTCCGCGGCATTGCCTTCGAGTATCGCGCCATGTGGGAGAGCACCTTCCTCGACGCGGCAAGCGTGCGGGCGATCGTCGCGGTCGCCTACGCCCCGGGTGCGCTGCTGGTCCCGTTCGGCGTTCCCGATGTCGCGCACGTCGCGGCCATCCGCGCGCCGGCCAGCGAAAATGCAGCGCCCTGGTTGCACCTGATGGCGGCGACGCTGCTGGTGGTGGCGATCCTGCCGCGCGTAGGACTCGCGCTGTGGTCCGCGATGGTGGAGCGCCATCGCGCGACGCATGTTATGGACGATCTCTCCGGGCCGTATTTCGCGCGCCTGCTGCGCGGCTTCCACCCGGGCGCGGCCGTGGCGCGGGTGCTGCCGTTCAGCTACGAGGTCGACGCGGCGGCGCTGGATACGCTGCGCCTGCTGCTCGGGCGCGCGCTGGGCAGCGATGTCGCGCTGAACGTTGCCGTGCCCGTGGCCTATGGCGACGAGGACGCGCGCCCCGGAACGCTTGCCGCCGAGGTGGACACCCCGCTGATTGCGCTGTTCAACGCCACGGCGACACCGGAACCCGAGGTGCATGGCAGGTTTCTCTCGGGACTGCGCGGGCATGGCCGGCCGCTGGTGGCAGTGATCGACGAGTCGACCTTCAATGCGCGCTGGCGCGGCGATGCCGCTCGGCGCGATGCGCGCAGGGAGTTGTGGCATGAGCTCTGCACCGATTGCGGCCTTGTTCCGGTGTTCGCCGACCTTGCCCGCCCCGAGACGGCCGACGCCGCCGAGGCCGAACTCGACGTCGCGCTCGCGGAGCGTTCCGCATGAGCGCGGCCACCAGCGACGGGCGCGAATGAATCCGGGTGCCGTCACCATTGCGCTGTCGCTGATCTCGCATACCAATGCGGGCAAGACCACGCTGGCCCGCACATTGCTGGGACGCGACGTCGGCGAAGTTCGCGACGCGGCGCACGTCACCACCGAGGCGGAGTCGTTCGCGCTGATCGAATCCGAGCGCGGCGACGTGCTGGTGCTCTGGGACACGCCGGGCTTCGGCGACAGCGCGCGTCTCGCCCGCCGGCTGGCGCAGGAAGGCAATCCCATCGGCTGGTTCCTGAGCGAGGTCTGGGATCGCTTTCGCGACCGCTCGTTCTGGTTGACCCAGCTGGCGGTGCGCAACGTGCGCGACAACGCCGACCTCATCCTGTACCTGGTCAACGCGTCCGAAGAACCGGCCGATGCCGGCTACCTTGCGCCCGAGCTCGAAGTGCTGGCGCGGCTTCACAAGCCGGTGCTGGTGCTGCTCAACCAGATGGGCCCGCCGCGCGCGGCCGCGGATGAAGCGGACGACGTCGCGCGCTGGCGCGATGCGCTGCAGCGCCATGTCTGCGTGCGCGACGTGCTGGCGCTGGACGCCTTTGCGCGCTGCTGGGTCCAGGAGTTCGCACTGTTTTCGGCGATCCAGCCGCTGCTGCCGGAACCGCGCCGGCAAGCGTTCGCGCGGCTGGACCGGGCGTGGCGGGCGCGGCGCTGGGCACAGTTCGATTCGGCAATGTCGATCCTGGCGCGGGTGGTGGGCCACGCGGTATGCGCGCGCGTCGCGCTGCCGCCGCAGGCGATGTTGCAGCGGATCGGGCAGGCGCTGGGCGTCGGCGCCGACGCCCGCGCCGATGAAGCAGGCCGCGCCCCGATGTTGCTGCTCGAAACCGTCGAGGCCGACATGCGCAAGGCCATGGCGCAACTGATCGCCATTCACGATCTCGAAGGCAGCGCGGCCGGAGAAGTCGAGGCGCGCGTGGCCAGCGACGTGTTGCAGGAGGGACCGGTGGGCGAAGGCAAGGCGGCGGCGATGGGCGGCATCGTTTCCGGCGCGGTCACCGGCCTGGCGGCCGACCTCGCCGCCGGCGGCCTGACCTTCGGTGCTGGCATGCTTACCGGTGCGCTGATCGGCGCGCTGGGTGGCGCGGGCGCGGCACGCGCCTACAACGTCGTGCGCGGCAAGACCGAGCACCAGGTGCGCTGGGGTGACGCCTTTCTCGAGCGGCTGGTGGTGGAGACATTGCTGCGCTATCTCGCGGTCGCGCACTACGGGCGTGGGCGCGGCGATTACCACGACGCCGAGTGTCCGCCGTTCTGGCGCGGACTGGTCGAGGTCGCGGTCGCGGCACGGCGGGAGCCGCTGACGGCGATCTTCGCCCGGCGCGGGCCGCGTTGCGACGGCGCGCGCGTGGCCGAGGCGCTGCAGCCGTTGCTGGCGCAAATCGCGCGGGCGGTGCTGGAAGAACTTTATCCGGACGCGTTCGAGGCTGGGAGCGAGGCTGGGAGCGAGGCCCGGATCGAGGAGGCGCAGTGATGTCCGCGCCCGATGCCTCGTGGGCCCTTGCGCATCCGCTGCGGGAAGCGTCGCCCGTCGCGTAAGATTCCGGGGTCATGATCGTCGTCCTGCATCGCCTCGGGCGCCTGGTCGCCGTCGCGGCCCTGGCCGTCGTTGCCGGCGTGAGTCCGGGCATCGCGGCCACGGCCACCGCAACCGCGCCGGCGCCGAATGTCGCGGCCGCCTCCGACCTGCAGTTCGCGCTGACGGAGATCGCCGCCGCGTTCGCCCGCGATACCGGACAGCAGGTGAAGCTGGCCTTCGGTTCGTCGGGCAACTTCCGCCGGCAGATTGCCGCCGGCGCGCCCTTCGAACTGTTTCTTTCCGCCGACGAGGCTTATGTCGAGGCGCTTGCCGCAGAAGGCCGCACGATCGATCGTGGCCTGCGCTACGCCATCGGCCGCATCGTGCTGTTCGTGCCGACAGGCGGAGCGCTCAAGGCCGATCCGACGCTGGCCGATCTCAAGGCGGCATTGGCAGCAGGCCGGCTCAAGCATTTCGCCATCGCCAACCCGGAACACGCGCCCTACGGCCGCGCGGCGCGCGAGGCGTTGATCAAGGCCGGTGCCTGGGAAGCGCTCGCGCCGACGCTGGTGTTGGGCGAGAACGTGTCGCAGGCGGCGCAGTTCGCGACCAGCGGCGCGACGCAGGGCGGCATCTTTGCGCTGTCGCTGGCGCAATCACCGATGGTGACCGGCAAGGGCACGGTCGTGCCGCTGCCCGCGTCCAGCCACGCGCCGTTGCACCAGCGCATGGTTCTGCTGCGCAGAGCGGGGCCGGCGGCGAAGGCATTCTATGTCTACCTGCAGGGCGGGCAGGCGCGGGCCATTCTCCTGCGGCACGGTTTTGCGTTGCCGGAAGGCTGAACGCGAGTGGACTGGATTGCGCTCAAGCTGTCGCTGCAACTCGCCGCGGCCACGGTGCTGATCCTGTTTCCACTCGGGCTCGCCGTCGCCCGGGTGCTGGCATGGCGGGCCTTCCCCGGCCGTCGCTGGGTCGAGGCCGCGCTGGCACTGCCGCTGGTGTTGCCGCCGACGGTGCTCGGCTTCTACCTGCTCGTTTCCTTCGGCGCCGAGGCGCCGCTCGGCCGGGTCTTCGCCGCGCTTACCGGCGGCACGCTGGCGTTCAGCTTCGCGGGCCTGCTGGTGGCGTCGGTGATCGTCAACCTGCCCTTTGCCATCCAACCGATGCAACGCGCCTTCGAGGCGATTCCCGCTGACGTACGTGCCGCGGCCGCGTGTTGCGGCATGTCGCGCTGGCGCATCTTCACGCGCATCGAACTTCCGCTGGCCTGGCCCGGGGTCCTCTCGGCGATGGTGCTGACCTTTGCGCATACGCTGGGCGAGTTCGGCGTGGTGCTGATGGTCGGCGGCAGCATCCCCGGCGAGACCAAGACGATTTCCATCGCCATCTACGACCGGATGCAGGCCTTCGACACCTCCGCGGCATCGACCATGGCGGCGGCATTGCTCGCCTGCTCGCTGGTCGCCATCGCCATCGCCTATTCGTCGTCGCGGTCGCGGGACCATACGCATGTCTAGCCGCCCGCCCAACGGCCTCGCCGTGCGCCTGTCGCAGCAGCGGCCGATCGCGCTGGACGCGACCCTTGCCTGCGCCCCCGGCGAAACGCTGGCGCTGGTCGGACCGTCAGGCAGCGGCAAGTCGACGCTGCTGCGATGCATCGCCGGCCTGCATCGCGCCGCCGCCGGGCGCATCGAATGCGCCGGGCAAACCTGGTTCGACACCGACTCCGGCATCGACCGCACACCGCAACAGCGCTCCACTGGTTTCGTGTTCCAGAGTTACGCGCTGTTCCCGCACCTGTCGGCGCTGAACAACGTGGTCGCGGCGATGTCGCACCGGCCGGCGGCCGGGCGTGCGGCGCGAGCGCGCGAACTGCTCGCCCGCGTCCACCTGGCAGGACTGGAATCGCGCATGCCGGCGCAGTTGTCCGGTGGGCAGCAGCAGCGCGTCGCCGTGGCGCGGGCGCTGGCGCGCGACCCGCAGGTGCTGCTGCTCGACGAGCCGTTCTCTGCCGTGGACCGGGTGACTCGCCAGCGGCTCTACCGCGAACTGGCGGAGTTGCGGCGCACGCTGGCGCTGCCCATTGTGCTGGTCACGCACGATCTCGACGAGGCGGCGCTGCTCGCCGACCGCATGAGCATCCTGCATCGCGGCCGCACGCTGCAGACCGGCACGCCGCTGGAGCTGATGACGCGGCCGCTCGACGCGCTGGTCGCACGGCTGGTCGACCTGCGCAACGTATTCGAGGCGCGCGTGGTCGCACGCGCCGATGGCAATCGCGGTCTTGCCTGGACCGCCACGGAACTCGAATGCGCGGTGCCCGACCGCCATGCAACCGGTGCGCGGGTGTGCTTCGCCATCCCGCTTTCCGGCGTGCTGCTGCACCGGCGCGACCGGCCCTCGCGTGGCGAGCGCGAGAATCCGGTCGAGGGAGTCGTCGTCGACTGCCTGGAGCAGGGTGAGGACACCACGTTGTCGATGCGCATCGACGGCGTGCCCGGGTCGCTGTGGCTGCGCGTGCCGACGCACGTGGCGCGACGCAACCAGCTTGCCCCGGAGGAGAGGATCCGCGTTTCGCTGCTGTCCGACGCGCTGCACGTGATGCCCTGGCAGGACCTCGCGCGCGACTCGGGAATCCAGGGCGATTAGGCCCGCGCGGAAACGCCGGCCCCGGGATGCGTGGATAAGGCCGCAGTCGCGGCGCGGCGACCGACGCGGTAGGATGCGGTCCCGGTACCGAACCTCTCCGCCATGGACTTCGCCTTCATCCTCGATCCGTTGCCCGAACTGCGCGCCTACAAGGACAGCAGCGTGGCGATGATGCGCGCGCTGGCGCAACGCGGACACCGGATCTACGCACTGCAGCAGCGCGACCTGTCGTGGACGGCGGGCGTGACCCGCGGCCGCGCGCGGTCGCTGGAGCTGTCCTCCGACGACCACGCCTGGTACACCGAAGGCGCCGCGGAAACTCGCCGGCTGGCCGACTTCGCCGCGGTGATCATGCGCAAGGATCCTCCGTTCGACATGGAGTACGTCTACTCGACCTATCTGCTTGAGTGTGCCGAGCGTGAGGGCGCGCGGGTGTTCAACCGGCCGCGGGCGATCCGCGACAACAACGAGAAAATGGCAATCAGCAGGTTCGGCGAATTCATCGCGCCCACACTGGTGACCCGCGATCCAGCGCTGCTCGGTGCGTTCATCGACGAACACGCCGACACGATCCTGAAGCCGCTCGACGGCATGGGCGGCAGCTCGGTGTTCCGGGTCGGCTGTGCCGACCCCAACCGCAATGTGATCATCGAGACGCTGGCACAGCATGGCCGCCAATCGGTGATGGCGCAAAAATTCTTGCCCGAGATCGCCGAAGGCGACAAGCGCGTGCTGCTGATTGCCGGCGAGGTCGTGCCCTTTGCGCTGGCGCGCATCCCCAAGGCGGGCGAGACGCGCGGCAACCTCGCTGTCGGCGGCCGCGGCGAGGTCCGCCCGCTGACCGCGCGTGAACGCGAGATCGCCACGGCGCTGGCCGCGCCGCTGTGGGCCGAAGGCCTGCTGATCGTCGGCCTGGACGTGATCGGGCCCTGCCTGACCGAGGTCAACGTGACATCGCCGACCTGCTTTGTCGAGATCGCCGAGCAGAGTGGCTTCGATGTGGCCGGGCTGTTCGCCGACGCGCTGCAGAAGGCGGTGCAGGCCTGATCCCGGGCGAGGACCGACGAGCGAGGGTTTGCGCTTCCAGCCGGGAACGGCGATGATCGCGCCCGCCGGTCCGAGCCTCGCGGGCTAAGACAGACTTAAGTCCGGGAAGGTATATCAGGGGTTTTCCGACCCAATGGGCGTTCTCATGGGAAAATCCCCGCCTGCCGCCAGTCATGCACCGATGAATTTCATCCTTTCCACACGCCTGCAGACCGCCCCACGCCATACCGCGCTGCTACCGGCCGTCGCGCTGGCGCTGGTGGTCGCGCTGGTGGCGCCGTTCGCGGTGGCTGCCGCGCCGGCGACGAAGGACGCGCCGCTCCCGGCCGCGGGCGCAGCGGTCAAGCCGGACCCGGACAAGTGGTCGCATGCCTACGCGGCCTACGGCCAGCCCAAGTACCCGCGCGGCTTCACACACTTCGACTACGTGAATCCGGATGCGCCCAAGGGCGGCACCATGCAGGCCAACAACCCGGACCGGCGTTCGAGCTTCGACAAGTTCAATCCCTACACCATCCGCGGCCAGTCACCGGCGGGGCTGACCACGTTGATGTTCGAGACGCTGGCCGTGCGCTCCGGCGACGAGCCGGACACCATGTACGGGCTGATCGCCGAGGATATCCAGGTGGCGCCGGACAAGTCGTGGGTCGCCTTCAGGATCCATCCCAAGGCGCGCTTCATCAACGGCGACCCCGTGACCGCGGCGGACATCAAGCACGTGTTCGAGATGCTGACCAGCGCCGAGGTGGCGCCCTCAGTGCGTACCCAGCTCGACGGCGTGGCGGGCATCGCCGTGCTCGATCCGCGCACCGTGCGCTTCGACCTCAAGGCACGCACCTCCGACACCATCTTCAACCTGGGTGGCCTGCCGGTGTTCTCGCCCAAGTGGTCGCTCGCGACCGACGGCAAGATGAAGAAATTCAGCGAGGTGATCAACGAGCACCCGATCACCAGCGGCCCCTACAAGGTGGGCGCGGTCGACATGCCTCGGCGCATCGAGTTCGTCCGCGACCCCAACTACTGGGCGCGCGACCTGGGCGTGTCGAAGGGCCAGTACAACTTCGATCGCGTCATCTACCGCTACTACCAGGACAACGCGATTTCGCTGGAGGCGTTCAAGGCCGGCGAGTTCGACTTCCTGATGGAGTACTCAGCCAAGCGCTGGGCGCGCCAGCACGCCGGCCCCAAGTGGGACGACAAGCGCATCGTCAAGGAAGAATTCCCCACCGGCTTCGGCATGGGGCTGCAGTCGTACATCTTCAACCTGCGCCGGCCGCTGTTCCAGGACCGCCGCGTGCGCGAGGCGCTGGTGCTCGCCTACGACTTCGCCGCGATCAACATATACAAGCAGTACAAGCGGGTGAACAGTGTGTTCGCCAACTCGGAGTTCGCGGCCACGGGTGAGCCGTCGGCAGGCGAGCTTGCGCTGCTGCAGCGTTTCCGCGGCGACCTTCCGGTGGCGGTGTTCGGCCCGAGCTGGCAGGATCCGCGCACCGATCTCGATCCCAACGGCCTGCGCAACAACCTGAAGAAGGCGCGCCGCCTGCTCGAGGAGGCCGGCTGGAAGGTCGACGCCGAGGGCGTGCTGCGCAATGCCAAGGGCGAACGCTTCGAGTTCGAATGGCTGGAGGCGGGGGATGCCATCGCCCGGCGCGAGGCGGTCTATGAACGCAACCTGGCCATGCTGGGCATCAAGCTCAACGTGCGCCTGGTCGACTTCGCGCTCTACCGCAAGCGCATCCAGACCTTCGACTTCGACATGATCAACATCAAGACCGGGGACTGGGCCCTGCCCAATGCCGCGGACCTGAAGGCCGCCTTCGGCAGCGCCGCCGCGGACGAGGAGGCCTCGGCCAACTACGGCGGCATCAAGAACAAGGCCATCGACTTCCTGGTGGAGCGCATGGACCAGGCGACGACCATGGAGGAACTGCGCACCGCCACACGCGCGCTCGACCGCGTGTTCATGTACGAGTTCTACGTGGTGCCCGATCTCTACGGCGGCAGCAACCGCGTGTCCCGCTGGGACAAGTTCGGCATCCCCAAGGTCGTGCCCAAGTACTACACCATCGCCACCCCCAGCGACTACATGCAGTGGGCGATCACCGCGTGGTGGGACAAGGACGCCGGAAAGGCGGGCGCGACGGCGGGCAAGCAGGCGGCGAAGGCCGCGGCGAAGCCCTAGGCAAGGCGGGACAAGGGAAGAGACCAGAACATGCTCGTCTACATCGGCAAGCGCCTGCTGCTCATGATCCCGACGCTGATCGGCGTACTGACGCTCACTTTCCTGGTCATCCAGTTCGTCCCCGGCGGCCCGGTCGAGCAGATCCTCGCCGAGGCGCGCGCCGGCGTGGGCGGCGAAACCGGCGGCTTCTCCGGCAAGCGCGACCTCGACAAGAAGCAGGTCGAGGACCTGAAGAAGCTCTACGGCTTCGATAAGCCGCCGCTGGAGCGCTACCTGTCGATGATGAAGAACTTCGCCCAGTTCGACCTGGGCAAGAGCTTCATGCGCAACAAGGACGTCTGGTCGCTGATCAAGGAAAAGCTGCCGGTGTCGGTCAGCCTCGGCCTGTGGACCTTCCTCGTCTCCTACCTGATCTCGATCCCGCTGGGCGTGGCCAAGGCGGTGCGCGAAGGCACGCGTTTCGATACCGTCACCACGCTGTTCGTGCTGGTCGGCTACGCCATTCCCGGCTTCGTGCTCGGCGTGCTGCTGATCGTGCTGTTCGCCGGCGGCTCCTTCCTCGACTGGTTCCCGCTGCGCGGCCTCACCTCCGACAACTGGGACACACTGTCCTGGCCGGCGCGCATCGTCGACTACCTTTGGCACCTGGTGCTGCCGCTGACCTGCTACGCCATCGGCAGCTTCGCCGTGGTCACCATGCTGACCAAGAACACCTTCGTCGAGGAAATCCGCAAGCAGTACGTGCTGGTCGCGCGCGCCAAGGGCCTGTCCGAGCGCAAGGTGCTCTACAAGCATGTGTTCCGCAATGCGCTGATCCCCATCATCACCGGCTTTCCGGCCGCGTTCATCGGTGCCTTCTTCGCGGGGTCGCTGCTGATCGAGACCATCTTCTCGCTGGACGGCCTCGGCCTGCTGTCCTACGAGTCGCTGATCCGGCGAGACTATCCGGTGGTGCTGGGAACGCTGTACTTCTTCACGCTGATCGGGCTGGTGGTCAAGCTGATCGGCGACCTGATGTACGTCGTGGTCGATCCGCGCGTGCAGTTCGCGGCGGTGGGCAAGTGAGCCTGGTCACGCAGCCGCCGCTGGGCGAGGGCACGCCCGAGGCGATGCTGGCCGAGACCGTGGCGCCGCGCCGCGCCACGTCGCTGTCGCCCAACCAGCGCGCCTGGGCGCGCTTCAAGCGCAACCGCCTGGGCTATGTGTCGCTGCTGATCTTCCTGGTAATGCTGGTCGTGGGCACCTTTGCCGAGGTCTTTTCCAACGACCGGCCGCTGGTCGCGCGTTACGACGGCGAATGGTTCTTTCCCATCGTCAACAACCAGCCGGAAAAGCGCTTCGGCGGCGATTTCGCCACCGACACCGACTGGCACGACCCGTTCATCATCGAGCAGTTCGCCAAGCCGGGCAATTTCGCGCTGTTTACGTTCAACCAGTTCGGCGCCCGCACGCTTGACTACTACGCACGCGCGGCCGACCCGCTGGCGCCGACCGGCGGGCACTGGCTGGGCACCGACTCCTCGGGACGCGACATCGTCGCGCGCCTGCTCTACGGCTTTCGCGTGAGCATTTTTTTCGCGCTGACGCTGACATTTGTCGGTACGGTGCTGGGCATCATCGTCGGCGCGCTGCAGGGCTATTTCGGCGGCCGCGTCGACCTGACCGCGCAGCGGGTCATCGAAATCTGGAACGCGGTGCCCGAGCTCTACCTGCTGATCATCATCGCGTCGATCTTTGCGCCCACACTTCTGCTGTTGGTCGGCGTGTTCGCGCTGTTCGGCTGGATCGGCCTGTCCGACTACGTGCGCGCGGAGTTCCTGCGCAATCGCAACCTCGAGTTCGTCAAGGCGGCGCGGGCGATGGGCCTGTCCAACCTACAGATCATGTGGCGACATGTGCTGCCCAATTCGATGACGCCGGTAATCACCTTCCTGCCCTTCCGGATGAGCGCGGCCATCCTGTTCCTGACCGCGCTGGACTTCCTGGGACTGGGCGTGCCGAACATCCCGTCGCTGGGCGACCTCTTGCGCGAGGGCAAGGAAAATCTCGACGCCTGGTGGATCGCCATCCCCACCTTCATCGTGCTGTCGTTCACGCTGCTGCTGCTGACCTTCGTCGGCGACGCGCTGCGCGACGCCTTCGATACCCGGAAGTCTTGAGATGGCTGCGCCGCTACTTTCCGTCGAGGGACTCTGCGTCAACTTCGGCCCGTCGCGCGTCGTCGACCGCATTTCCTTCGAGCTCGACGCCGGCGAGAAATTCGCGCTGGTCGGCGAGTCGGGCTCGGGCAAATCGGTGACTGCGCTGTCGGTGTTGAAGCTGATCGAGACTGCGCGCTACGAGGGCGCGATCCGCTTCCAAGGCGAGGACGTGCTGGCCAAGACCGAGTCGCAGATGCAGAAGCTGCGCGGCAGTGACATCGCCATGATCTTTCAGGAGCCGATGACCGCGCTCAATCCGCTGTACCGCGTCGGCAACCAGATCGCCGAGGTGCTCGAGTTGCACGAGGGTCTCGACGCCAAGGCGGCGCGCGCCCGCGCCATCGAGCTGCTCGCCCGCACCGGCATCCCCGAACCCGAGCGGCGCGTCGATGCCTTCCCGCACCAGCTCTCCGGCGGGCAGCGGCAGCGGGCGATGATCGCCATGGCGCTGGCCTGCCGGCCGAAGTTGCTGATCGCCGACGAGCCGACCACCGCGCTCGACGTCACCATCCAGGCGCAAATCCTGGTGCTGCTCGAGGACCTGCAGCGCGAATACGGCATGGGCATCCTGTTCATCACCCATGACCTCAACCTGGTGCGCCGGTTCTGCCACCGCGTCGGCGTCATGGAGCGCGGCCGCCTGGTCGAGCAGGGCGAGACCGCCAGGGTTTTCGCGCAGCCGCAGGACCCGTACACGATCAAGCTGATCAACAGCCGGCCGCAGCGCGCCGTGCAGCCGGTGCCCGCCGACGCGCCGGTGCTGGCCGCTGCCAACGACATCAATGTGGATTTCGTGTCGGCCCGCGGCTGGTTCGGCAAGGACGTCTTCCGCGCGGTGCGTAACGCGACGCTGGAATTGAAACGCGGCGAAACACTGGGCATCGTCGGCGAATCCGGCTCGGGAAAGACCACGCTGGGTATGGCGCTGCTGGCGCTGCAGCCGGTGGCTGCGGGCAGCGTGACACTCGAAGGCACGCGCATCGACAATGCCGACCGGACCACACTGCGGGCGATGCGCCGGCGCATGCAGGTGGTGTTCCAGGACCCGTTCGGCTCCTTGTCGCCGCGCATGACCGTCGAGCAGATCGTCGGCGAAGGCGTCGCGCTGCACATGCCGGAATTGTCGAAGACCGAGCGCCGGCAACGCATCCTCGACATGCTGGCCGAGGTCGGCCTGACCGAGGCACAGGGACTCACCGACGTGCTGACCCGCTATCCCCACGAGTTCTCCGGCGGCCAGCGTCAGCGCATCGCCATCGCCCGTGCCGTAGTGCTGCGCCCCGAGGTGCTGGTGCTGGACGAACCGACTTCTGCGCTCGACGTGTCGGTGCAGCAGCAGGTGCTCAAACTTCTTGCCGACCTTCAGGTCAAATACGGCATGAGCTATGTATTCATCAGCCACGACCTCGCGGTGGTCCGCGCCATGGCGCACCGGGTGCTGGTGATGAAGGACGGCGACATCGTCGAGCAGGGCGAGGCCGAGGCGCTGTTCGCCGCACCGCGGCACGAATACACGCAGACGCTGCTGGCGGCGGCGCACCTGGCCTGAGGGCCGTCCGCCCGCGACCGCCGTCTCGCGGGAAAATCGTCTCCCTCCCGCACTTTCCGCTACCATTACCCCATGATCGGGATTCTGATCGTCGCCCACGACACGCTGCCGGAGAGCCTGGCCCGCGCGGTCTCGCACGTGCTTGGCGTCGTGCCGCCGCAATTCGACACCGTTTCGGTGACCTGTGAGGATGACCCGCTCGACCTGTTGCCCGCCGCGCGGGAAAAGGTGCGGGCGCTCGACACCGGCGAAGGTGTACTCATTTTTTCCGACATCTACGGCGCCACGCCCTGCAACCTGGTGGGCAAGCTGCTGGTGCCCGGTCGGGTCGAGGCGGTGGCTGGCGTCAACCTGCCGATGCTGATCCGCGCATTCACCTATCGCGCCAAGGGCATGGACACGCTCATCACCAAGGCGATCTCCGGCGGCTGCGACGGCGTGCTGCACATCGAAATCGATCCGGTCTATGCAGCAGCGCGACGTTGAAATCGTCAACGCGCTGGGCTTGCACGCGCGGGCCTCGGCCAAGCTGACGCAACTCGCGGGCAAGTACCAGAGCGACGTGCAGATGTCGCGCAACGGGCGCAAGGTCAACGCCAAGAGCATCATGGGCGTGATGATGCTGGCGGCAGGCAAGGGGTCGAAGGTCACCATCGAAATCGATGGTCCGGACGAGCGTGACGCGATGGACGCGATCGTCACGCTGATCGGCAGCCACTTCGGCGAAGGAAAATAGACAGCGGGGCATGTCGCAGGCGAGTTGGCGCTTGCTCACAGCGTGGCGAAGCGCGCCGACATTGCAATGCAGCATTGTCTTGGCATGGCGGGCGAAAGCGCACGATTACCGCAAAGCCCGCGAACGCGAGTACAGTTGGACAGGATTTGCGGAACCAATACGCGAAGATGGCGACCAACGCTGACCACCGCCCGTCTGCGGCGGCGGAGTCCACGTCAATCGAAATCCGGAGCGCCGCACATGCAGACTCATACCATCGCCATCAGCAATCGAACCGGACTGCACTCGCGCGCCTGCGCCAAGATCGTGCAGATCGCCAACCGCTTTCGTTCCAACGTGTCGCTGGTGGTGCGCGGCAAGCGGGCCAGCGCGCGCAACATCGCCGCGGTGATGCTCATCACCGCGTCAGTAGGCACGACGGTGCGGCTGGAGGTCGAAGGACCGGACGAGGTACAAGCGATGCGCGCCATCGCCGCGCTGTTCCACGACGGCCTCGGAGAGCGCTCGTAGCGCTCCCCGTCCCGGGCGTCGGGAGGCGCCCGTGATGGTCAGTTTTGCCCTGCACGGCGTCGGTGTGTCCGGCGGTATCGCCATCGGCCGCGCGCAGCTTGTCTCGCATGCCTTGCTGGAAGTGGCGCACTACTCGGTGGCGCCGAACCGGATCGACGCCGAGGTCGCGCGCTTTGCCGCAGCGCTGAAAGAGGTTCAGCAGGAGCTGTCCGGGCTGCACACGGCGATGACCAGCGGCGAGGTGCCCGGTGAGTTCGGCGCCTTCCTCGACGTGCACTGGATGATCCTGACCGACCCGACGCTCTCCGAGGCGCCGAAGAAGATCATTGTCGAAACCCACTGCAACGCCGAGTGGGCGCTGGCCAAGCAGCTCAACGTCCTGGTCGAACAGTTCGACCAGATCGAGGATGCGTACCTGCGCGAACGCAAGGCGGACGTGGTCCAGGTCGGCGAACGCGTGCTGAAGCGATTGATGGGCATGCCGGGCGTTCTGCCATTGCCCGCAGCCGAGGAGCAAACGGTCCTGGTCGCGCACGACCTGTCGCCGGCAGATGTCATCCAATTCAAGCATCATCACTACGGCGCCTTCCTCACCGACGTGGGCGGCGCGACCTCGCACACAGCGATCGTCGCGCGCAGCCTGAACGTGCCCGCAGTGGTGGCCACGCACAACGCGCGGCAGCTGATCCGCGACTCCGAGATGTTGATAGTCGACGGTGATCAGGGCGTGGTGATCGTCAATCCCGACCGCGCGGTGCTTGCCGAATACCGGCTGAAGCAGACCGAGCTGGAGATCGAGCGGCGCAAGCTTTCGCGCCTGCGCACCAAGCCGGCGGAAACCATCGACGGCCAACATGTCGAGCTGCATGCAAACATCGAGTTGCCCGACGACCTCGTGCAGACTCTTGAATGCGGCGCCAGCGGCGTCGGGCTGTTCCGTTCCGAGTTCCTGTTCCTGAATCGCGAAGGGTTGCCGTCCGAAGACGAGCAGTTCGAGGCCTACCGCGCGGTGGCGGAAGGCATGCACGGGTTGCCGGTGATCATCCGGACCTTCGACCTGGGTGCCGACAAGCACAAGGAAGGACTGGGCGGGTTGGCGCGGGTCGCCCCAAACCCGGCGCTGGGACTGCGCGCCGTGCGTTTCTGCCTGGCCGAGCCGAGGTTGTTCCTGACCCAGCTGCGGGCGATCCTGCGCGCGTCGCGCTACGGCAACGTGCGCATCCTGGTGCCGATGCTGGCGTCGGTGTCGGAAATCGACCAGACGCTGGCCATGATCGAGCGCGCCAAGGAAGGGCTGCGCGAGCAGGGCGTGGCCTTCGACTCGCAGATCCAGGTCGGCGGCATGATCGAGATCCCGGCGGCGGTCATGGTCATCGATTCGTTCCTGGCGCGCCTGGATTTCCTGTCGGTCGGCACCAACGACCTGATCCAGTACACGCTCGCCGTCGACCGCGCAGACGAGGCGGTGGCGCACCTCTACAACCAGCTGCATCCAGCCGTGCTGCGCCTGTTGGCGATGGCCATCACCGGCGCGAACAAGGCGGGCAAGCCCATTGCCGTGTGCGGGGAAATGGCCGGGGACGTCAAACTGACGCGGCTGCTGCTTGGGCTGGGATTGCGCCATTTCTCGATGCATCCGGCGCACGTGCCCGCGGTCAAGCAGCGAGTGCTTACTTCTCGTGTGATCTCGGCCAAGGCGGTCGTCGATCGCATTCGCAAAGCCGACAGTCAGGACAAGATCCGGCAATTGCTGGACAAGCTCAATGCGCAGTGAGCTTTGCGGGCAGGCTGGCCTGACCCCGGGCCGAGGCATTTGTCGGGGCGGGTCGTCGACGGCGTGATGACCGTTCGGGTCGAACCCGTCCGGCCACGAGTGCGAGTGCCACGCGATGTCTGGCGGATGCATCGGCAGATCGGGCATAATGCCAATGTCATGAAAATCACCAGCCTCTCGGGCCGCCGTCTGGCCGTCGCCGCGCTGCTGTGTCTGTGCACCGGTCCGCTTGCTGCAGCGGAAGCAGGCAGCGTCGCACCCGTGTTCTCGCTGCCCTCGGTGAAGGGTGAAACGCTTGCACTGACCGCACTGCGCGGCAAGGTGGTCTATGTGGATTTCTGGGCATCGTGGTGTGGTCCCTGCCGCCGCTCGTTTCCTTGGATGAATGAAATGCAGCAGAAGTACGCGGCGAAAGGATTCACCGTCGTTGCCATCAACGTCGACAAGAAACGCGCCGACGCCGATCGCTTCCTGGCGCAGGTCCCCGCGAATTTTCCGGTCGTGTTCGATGAGGCCGGTGCGACACCCGCGGCGTACGCGGTCAAAGGCATGCCCAGTTCGTATCTGATCGACGCGCGCGGTCATGTCACCTACGTCGAACGGGGCTTCCAGGATGAGAGCAAGGCCGGCCTCGAGGCGCGCATCGTCGCGTTGCTCGCCGCGAAGAACTGAGGAACCATCGATGCGCATCATGTTCACTTTAGGCCTCGCGCTGGCGCTGTCCGCGTGCGCGAGTTTCAAGCCACCGCAGCCGTGGGAGAAGGGCCAGCTGGCCAAGCCGGAGATGCAGTTCGACTACGAC
Source organism: uncultured beta proteobacterium (assembly GCA_963712105.1). GTDB lineage: Bacteria > Pseudomonadota > Gammaproteobacteria > Burkholderiales > Casimicrobiaceae > VBCG01. The sequence goes on along the minus strand of CAVQGR010000018.1, from coordinate 169,260 downwards.
CGCATGGACGCGCGCTCGCAGCTGCACATCTATACCAGCAAGGAGGCAGCGAGCGGTGGCTATGGCGTGGGCGGAGGTGGCTGTGGTTGCAACTAACGCGCGCCGCCGCACGCGCCGCGCCGGCGCGACCGGCGGGAAGTCCGACCCTGCCGCTGCGAGGGGTCCTGCCGGTGCGCTTCTGGCCGCAGCACTGGCGCTACCCGGCGTGATGCCCGCGACCGCCCAGGCGCAGGCGGCGCCGGACAAGGGCATTTTCGAGCTGCAATACCTGAACTACCGCGACTGGCAACCGGGACGCGACCGGATGAGCGTTAGCGCGCCGGCGTTCTATGCGCTGCTGCCGATCAACGACAAGTGGGTCGTCGAAGGTGGAATGGTGTACGACGACGTGTCCGGCGCGTCGCCATTATTTTTCAACACGCTGTCCGGCGCGTCCATCGGCGACTACCGTACCGCCGGTGACATCAAGGTCACCCGCTACTTCGGTGACTATGCGCTGAGCGCCGGCGCCGTGGTCTCCAGTGAACAGGACTTCCTGTCGCGCGGAGGCTCGATCAACGCGCAGTTCTTCAGCGCCGACCGCAACCGGACCTGGACCTTCGGTTTCGCCGGCACGAACGACCGCATCAACTCCTCCAACGGCGTTGCCGTCAACCAGAAGCGCAACTCACTCGACTTCATGGTCGGCGTCACGCAGGCGCTGTCGGCCAACGCCATTATCCAGTCCAACCTCACCTACTACACGGGCCATGGCTATTACTCCGACCCGTACAAGTCGCTCGACACGCGGCCGGCGACGCGGCAGGTGACGGCGTGGCTCACCCGCTACAACCAGTACCTTCCCGGCCCCGACGCCACGATGAAGCTGGGCTACCGCTTCATCTACGATTCCTTCGGCAGCCGGACCAACATGTTCGAGGCCGCATGGGTGCAGGCGTTGCCCTGGGGTTTCACGGTGACGCCGGGCCTGCGCTACGTCGACCAGAGTGCGGCGAGCTTTTACTACAACCCGCCCTGGCCCAGGGGCTATGGCGGGGAAGGCCAGCTCTACAGCGCCGACACGCGGCTTGCCGCCTGGGGCGGAATCACCGCCGGCGCGATCATCGCGCGCAATGTCTGGGACAACTGGCGGTTGGCATTTCGTGCCGATTACTACCGTCAGGATCCGGACTGGCGGCTGTTCGGCAGCGGCAGTCCCGGCATCAAGACGTTTTCCGCGCGCTGGTTCCAGCTCGACCTGTCGACGACGTTCTGAGCGGCGTCTTGCCTCGCGCGCGCGATCCGTCGCGCGGTATGCCAGAATCGCCGCGTTGGACCAGCGCCGCGCGATGAAACTCTTCCAGACCCGGTTCCGCGCCATGGCGGCGGAACACTCGATCCAGCTCTACGATGCCGACCCGGCGCGCGCGCGTCGCGCCGCCGACGCGGCAATCGCCGATGTGCACCGCATCGAGGCGAAGTACTCGCGATATCGCGACGACAGCGTCACCACGCGCATCAACCGTGCTGCCGGCATCGCGGCGGTGGAGATCGACGCCGAGACCGTCGCGCTGCTGCGCTACGCCGACCGCTGCCATGCGCTGTCCGGCGGCCGTTTCGACATCACCTCGGGCGTGCTGCGCCGCGCCTGGGATTTTCGCCGCGAGCCGCCGTCGCTGCCCGACCCGGCCGCGCTGAAGACCGCCATTGCCTGCATCGACTGGCCGGCGGTCGAATGGGGCGAGAGATCGGTGCGTCTGCCACGCGCCGGCATGGAAATCGATTTCGGCGGCGTGGGCAAGGAATACGCGGCCGACCGCGCGGCGACCATCCTCGTCGAACACGGCATTGGCCATGGACTGGTCAACCTGGGCGGCGATCTGCGCGCCATCGGTCCGAAGGACGACGGCAGCCCATGGCGGGTGGGCATCCGTCACCCGCGGCGCGCCGGCGCAACCATTGCCGGTATCGATATGGCTGGCGGCGCGCTCGCCACCAGCGGTGACTACGAACGCTATTTCGAGATCGACGGACGCCGCTACTGCCACATCGTCGATCCTGGCGATGGCATGCCGGTGACGCACTGGCAGTCGGTGTCGGTGCTGGCGCCGCTGTGCGTGCTGGCCGGAAGCTGCTCGACCATTGCCATGCTGCTGGGTGACGCCGCTCCCGCATTCCTCCTCGCGCAGGACGTGCTTTGGCTCGGTGTGCGCGGCGATGGCACGCTCACCGGCCCGGCCAGCGTCCACCCTCCCGCTGCGGGAAGCTGAAAAACACCACGGGGCCCGTTGGTGCGGGCCCCGTGGTGCTGTTGCGTGCTGCGGCTTGCGATTCTATTCGCTGTGCGTCACGGCGGCGCGCACATGATCACCCCGATGGTGCCCTCGCCCTCGGCGATCCAGCCCTGCGCGAGCATCTGCGCTCGCACGGCAAGGTCGGTCGTGTAGCGGTGGTTGGGTGCGCCGGACTGGCCGTTGTTGTACATGCGGTAGACCGGGACCGTGTTCGCCGGGCAGACGCCGGTGACAGTCGGCACGGCGACGTGGAACACCTCGGCCTCGAACATCCAGTTCGGATTGCCCTTGACCACCGAGCACTCGGTCGGGAACGGCGTATAGAAATGCGAGCTCTTGACGCCGAATGCGGTGCTGAAGAAACGGCATACCGGGTTGAGTCCCGCGGCAGCGTTCGGGTAGACGTTGAACGAACGCCCGGTGCGCGCCCAGCCCTTGAACGTGCCGTTGTCGATCTTGACGATTTCGTCGGCAATGGCGGTTATGAAGTAATGCCCGAATTCGGCGTGGAAATATTCGATCGCCGTCGCGGCGCCGTCGCTCGGGGGCGGCGGCGGAGTGCCGCCTGCGACGCCAGTGCCCAGCAGCACCAGGACCTGCGGGCTGCCGACACCGTTGCCGACGATGTTCACCGACGTGCTGCGGCTGCCGGCGCCCGCCGGAGTGAAGGTGAACGACAGCGTGCAGGTGGCTCCCGCGGCCACACTGGCGCAGGTGGAACTCGCCAGCGCGAACTCGGCCGGGTTGGTGAGCGTGATCGCAGATACCGCCACTGCCGCATTGCCGATGTTGCCGACCTGCACGGCGAACGGTGCACCGACCGAGCCCACGGTCTGGTTGGGCAGGGTCACAGCCACCGGCATCGACAGTTGCCCGACCGGTGGCGGCGCGACGGTCACGCCGGAACCGGTCAGCGGCAGCGCCAGGTCTGCGCCGCCGGCATAGCCGATGGTCAGCGTCCCGGTGTCGGCACCGGTGTCCGCCGGTGCATAGGTGATGTTGAACGCGCAGGAGGCGCCGGCGGACAGGTTTGCGCCGCAGGTGTTGGCGCTGACCACGAACTCGGCGGCATTGCTGTTGGTGAAGCTGACGCCCGCCGCAGCGGCATTGCCGGTGTTGGACAGCAAGTAGGATTTCACTGCGCTGGAAGCGCCGACGACGACGTTGCCGAAGACCGCGGTGGCCGGAGAAAGCAGCAGATTGGCCACCGGGACCGCGGTGCCGGTACCCGACATCGGCAGCACGAAGTTGGCGCCGCCGGTGTAGCTGATGGTCAGCGACGCGTTGTCGGCACCGGTGTCCGCTGGTGCATAGGTGATGTTGAACGTGCAGGAGGCCCCGGCGGACAGGCTTGCGCCGCAGGTGTTGGCGCTGACCACGAACTCGGCGGCATTGCTGTTGGCGAAGGCGACGCCTGCGGCAGCGGCGGTACCGTTGTTGGACAGCGTGTAGGACTTGGCCGCGCTGGGCCCGCCGACGGTGACGTTGCCGAATACCGCGGTGGCTGGCGAGAGCTGCAGGCTGGCGACCGGTACCGCGGTACCGGCGCCGGACAGCGGCAGAATGATGCTGGTGCCGCCGTTGTAGCTGATGGTCAGCGTCGCATTGTCGGCGCCGACCGCTGTGGGCGTGTAGGTGACGCTGAATGCACAGGAGGCGCCTGCCCCCAGGCTTGCGCCGCAGCTGCTGGCGCTGACCACGAACTCGGCGGCATTGCCATTGGCGAAGGCAATGCCGGAGGCGGCGGCATTACCGGTGTTGGACAGCGTGTACGACTTGACCGCGCTGGACAGACCGACGGTGACGTTGCCGAAGGCGGCGGTGGCCGGGGACAGTTGCAGGTTGGGAACAGAGGGTGCGACTCCGATGCCGGACAGCGGCAGTACGATGTTGGCGCCGCCGGCGTAGCTGACCGTCAGCGTCGCGTTGTCGGCACCCATCGCCGTGGGCGTGTAGGTGATGTTGAACGCGCAGGAGGCGCCTGCGCCCAGGTTCACGCCGCAGGTGTTGCTGCTCACCACGAACTCCGCGGCATTGCTGTTGGCGAAGGCGATGCCGGCGGCGGCCGCGTTGCCTATGTTCGACACGGTGAAGGGCTGGGTCGTACCGGGCAGGCCGACGTTGACGCTGCCGAAGGACGCGAAGCCGGGCGTGACCTGCAGGACGGCGACCGGTGCCGCGGTGCCGGTCCCGGACATGGCGATATTGACGGCCGGCCCGCCGGTGTAGCTGATGGTCAGCGTCGCGTTGTCGGCGCCGGTGTTGGCGGGCTGGTAGGCGAGATTGAAGCTGCACGACGCGCCGGCGGCGATGGCGCCGGTGCAGGTGTTGCCGCTGATCACGAATTCGGTGGCGTTGGGGTTGCCGAAGGTCGGCGTCGGCGCGCTGCCGGTGCCGGTGTTGGTGAGGACGATGTTGGTCGCCGCCGACGTCTGGCCCACCGCCACCGAGCCGAACGCCGCACCGCTCGGCGATGCCTGCAGGTTGGGCGTGAGCGCCGGAGGCGCCGCGCCGGTTCCCGACAGGCTGATCGGAATATTGATGCCGTTGCCGCCGGTGACGGTCCAGCCGGAATTGTTGGCGCCTGCAGCCGTTGGCGAAAAGGTGAAGCTGACCGTGCATGACGCGCCCATGTTCAGCGTCGCCGTGCAGCTGGTCGTGCGCGAATAGCCGGAAGGCGCCGCCGGATAGGACATGCCGGTGGCGTCTGCCGAACCGGTGTTGGAGACGGTGATCACTTGGGGCGCACTGCTTGAGCCGGTGTTGACGCTGCCGAAGGCGAGCGAAGTCGGCGAGGCGGAGACGGCGGGGGCGTTGGCGGGGCAGGCACCGGTTGTTGCGGCCCAGAAAAAGTATTCGGCAAGATCGAGAAAATCGGAGGAGGAAAGGGGCAGGTTGTCGCGCAGACTCAGCGGATACATGGCCTTGCCGGTGTCGCTGGTGTCAACGGCATTCTCGATGACCACCGAATTGCCGGCGCCCTTCAAGGCATCGGAGTTGGGCGAATTGCCGTGACAGGACGAATTGGAGCAGGAAGCCGGGACATTTGGGCTCGTCTTGGTGTAGATCGCACGGCCGTTGGTGCAACTCTGCGCCTCCACCGCCACCGACCACGCGAGCGCCAGCGGGGTCAACAATGCGAGAACCAATGCGGTCGGGCGATTCATGTCTGACACTCCGTCGTGCGACTGGCGGCGCGGACGCACCGGCGCTCTTGCACCGGCACCCCGCCTCGCGGATGATCTGGACGGGCATTATTCCATCGTCATAGAACATTGTCATGTTTTTTCTGATGGACGGCGGCTGGGGCCACCGTTCCTATGGTCGCCGCAGCAGAGGGGGCACCTAGCGCCGACGCGACATGCCAACGTCCTCAGGCGGGGCTAGTACGGCGTTCCTTCGGATTTTTCACCGAAATCTGGAATTTCCATCCCTTTCCTTCCCGGTTCCCGCCCCCGGCGCAGGTGGACAACCACCCGGCGGGAGACGGCCTGCCAGACTGTCGGCCTTTCCGCAACGCGTTTCGCCCCCGCCGCCCCGCCCCTGTAGCGAATCGCCGGCCGGGGTGGAAATCGCGCGAGAATTGGCGCGCGGGCGGGCCTGTGATAAAGATTCACCCCGACCCGACCGATGCCGCGGGCCGCAGCGCCCGCCTGACGACCCGCAGAATCGCCCTCGCCACCAACCCGCCATGCCCACCTTCTCTGCCACCACCGGTGGCGCCGACGCCGGCGCCAGCAATCTTCGCGGCCGCTCCGTCGGCGTGGTCGAGGCGCAGCTCTCGCGCTTTACCGATCCGCTGCAGCTCTCCTGCGGTGCCTGGCTGCGCAGCTTCGAACTCGCCTACGAGACCTACGGCACGCTCAACGCCGACAAGTCCAACGCGGTGCTGGTCTGCCACGCGCTGAACGCCTCGCACCACGTCGCCGGCCACTACGCGGGCGACCCCGACAACGTCGGCTGGTGGGACAACATGATCGGGCCGGGCCGGCCGCTGGACACCAATCGTTTTTTCGTCATCGGCGTCAACAACCTGGGCAGCTGCTTCGGCTCGACCGGGCCGCTGTCGCTGAATCCGGAAACCGGCGCGCCCTGGGGTGGCAACTTCCCGCTGGTCACCGTCGAGGACTGGGTCGACTCGCAGGCGCGACTGGCCGATCAACTGGGCATCGCGCAGTTCGCGGCGGTCATGGGCGGCAGCCTAGGCGGCATGCAGGCGCTGGCCTGGGCGATCCGCTATCCGCAGCGCATCCGCCATGCGCTGGTGATCGCCGGTGCGCCCAACCTGTCGGCACAGAACATCGCCTTCAACGAGGTGGCGCGCCAGGCGATCCTCACCGATCCGGATTTCCACGACGGCCATTTCGCGTCGCGCGACACGCTGCCGCGGCGCGGGCTGCGCGTGGCGCGGATGATCGGCCACATTACCTATCTTTCCGACCTGCAGATGGAGGAGAAATTCGGGCGCAGCCTGCGCGACGGCATCAAGTACTCGTTCGCTCCGGAGTTCCAGATCGAGTCCTACCTGCGCCACCAGGGCGAGAAGTTCGCCGAGTACTTCGACGCCAACACCTACCTGCGCATCACCAAGGCGCTCGACTACTTCGACCCGGCGTCGGCCACCGGCGGCGACCTCGCCCGCGCGCTGGCGCCGGCGATCTGCAAGTTCCTGGTCGTCTCCTTCACGACCGACTGGCGCTTCTCGCCGGCGCGCTCGCGCGAGATCGTCGAGGCGCTGATCGAGCATCGCCGCGACGTATCCTACGCCGAGATCGACGCGCCGCACGGCCACGACGCCTTCCTGCTTGACGACCCGCGCTACCACGACGCGGTGCGCGCCTACTTCGACCACGTCGCCTCCGACGCCAACTACTCGACCTTCCGCTTCGGCGCCGAGGTCAAGCGTCGTGTCGAGGCGCGCGAGCGGCAGGCGCAGCGCGCCGACTTCGCCACCATCGCCGGCTGGGTGGCGCCGGGCGCGCAGGTGCTCGACCTCGGCTGCAATGACGGCAGCCTGCTCGCCTACCTGCAGCGCGAGCGCGACGTGCGTGGCTACGGCATCGAGATCGCCGACGCCGGCGTGCTGGCAAGCATCGACAACGGCATCAACGTGCTGCAGAGCGACCTCGAAAGCGGACTCGCCGGCTTCGACGATGCGTCGTTCGACTGCGTGATCCTGTCGCAGACGCTGCAGGCGATGCATCACACCGAGGCGATCGTCACGGAAATGCTGCGCGTCGGCCGCGAGGTGATCGTCACTTTTCCCAACTTCGGCTACTGGCCGCTGCGCTGGCAGATCCTCAACGGGCGCATGCCGGTGTCGGAGAACCTGCCCTACCAGTGGTACGACACACCCAACATCCACCTGTGCACGGTGGCCGACTTCGACGCCTTCCTGCTCGAGCGTGACTGGTATGTCGAGAACCGCGCCGTGCTCACCGGCGGACAGGAGGTAACCGCGCTGCCGAATCTGCGCGGTGAATTGGCGATCTATCGCTTTCGGCGCGCCTGACGCATTGCGTCGGCGCGCATGGCACATCGTCGCGCGCGCGACCGATCGTCCGGCGGCTTGATTACTGTCCAGGGCAGCGCAGCGCCGGCAATTGCTATGATTCGCGTTTTCAATCACCCGGTCGGCACTCGGCCAGCCGCGAACAAAGCGTTGAGGAGATCCTGATGAGATTCGACATAGGCTTGGTACGCAGGCTTGTTGCGCGCTGCGCAATTGTGCTGCTTGGCGCCGCGCCGCTGGCAATGTTTTCGGCAGGCGCGCTGGCGCAGCAGGTCACCGGCACGCTGGGCTCGCCCAGCGCCACGACGACCGTCAGCCCGAAGCAGCTGCCCGCGCCCGATCCGAAATTCGGCGGCGTCATCAAGAACGACGCGCTGCAGTCCAAGGCCTGGTGGGCGCCGCGCATCGTGCCGCCCAAGGGCGCGCCCAACGTGCTCCTGATCATCACCGACGACTCGGGCTTCGGCGTGCCCAGCACCTTCGGCGGCGTGATCCCGACGCCGGCGATGGACCGCATCGCCAACAACGGCCTGCGCTACAACCGCATGTTCTCCACCGCGCTGTGTTCGCCGACGCGCGCCGCGCTGATCACCGGGCGCAACCACCATTCGGCCGGCTTCGGCGTCATTTCCGAGCAGTCGACCGGCTTCCCCGGCTACAACAGCATCATCGGCAAGGACAAGGCGACCATCGGTCGCATGCTGCTCGACAACGGTTATGCCACGTCGTGGTTCGGCAAGAACCACAACACGCCGGCCTTCGCCGCCAGCCAGGTCGGCCCCTTCGACCAGTGGCCGACCGGCATGGGCTTCGAGTACTTCTACGGTTTCGTCGGCGGCGACGCCAACCAGTGGGAACCGAACCTGTTCCGCAACACCACGCAGATCTATCCGTTCGCCGGCAAGCCGGGCTGGAATCTCGTCACCGGCATGGCCGACGACGCCATCGACTACATCACGCGGATTCACCAGACCGATCCGTCCAAGCCGATCTTCGTCAAGTACGCCCCCGGTGCCACGCACGCGCCGCACCATCCGACCAAGGAGTGGGTGGACAAGATCAGCGCGATGCATCTGTTCGACGACGGCTACAACAAGCTGCGCGAACGCATCTTCGAGAACCAGAAGAAGCTCGGCGTCATCCCCAAGGACGCGCAGCTGACACCCTGGCCCGATGCCGTCCTGAAGCCCTGGGACAAGCTCAGCGCCGAAGAGAAGAAGCTCTTCATCCGCCAGGTCGAGGTCTTCGCCGCCTACAGCGCCTACAGCGACCACGAGATCGGCCGCGTGATCCAGGCCTTCGAGGACATTGGCAAGAGCGACAACACACTGATCATCTTCATCAACGGCGACAACGGCACCAGCGCCGAGGGCGGCCCGATGGGTACGCCCAACGAAGTGGCCTTCTTCAATGGCCTGAATGAGCTGCCGGTCGACGTGCAGATGAAGTTCTACGACGTCTGGGGCACCGAGCAGACCTATCCGCACATGTCGGCCGGCTGGTCGTGGGCCTTCGACACGCCCTTCGACTGGTTCAAGCAGAACGCGTCGCGGCTGGGCGGCATCAACCAGAACATGGTGGTGTCGTGGCCGGCGCGGATCAAGGACAAGGGCGCACTGCGCGAGCAGTTCGTGCACGTCATCGACGTCGTGCCGACCATTCTCGAGGCGGCGGGACTCAAGGCGCCGGAGATGGTCGACGGCATCAGGCAGGCGCCGATCGAGGGCACCAGTTTCCTCTACACCTTCGACGCCAACAACGCCAAGGCCAAGTCGCGGCACACGAAGCAGTACTTCGAGATGATGGGCCAGTGGGCGTTGTACGAGGACGGCTGGCTGCTCTCCACCAAGGTCAACCGCGCGCCTTGGGAAGCGTTCGGCGCAGCCAATACCGATCCGCTGAACAACCAGGTGTTCCAGCTCTACGACCTCAACCGCGACTTCACCCAGTCCGACGACATCGCCGCCAGGCATCCGCAGAAGGTCAAGGACATGCGCGGCAAGTTCCTGGCCGAGGCGAAGAAGTACCAGGTCCTGCCGCTGGACGCGTCGGTGGGCGCGCGCATCGTCGCACCGCGGCCGAACATCACCGCCGGGCGCAGCGAGTTCGTCTACACCCGGCCGATGGTGGGCCTGCCGCAGGGCGATTCGCCGTTCATCCTGAACGCGTCCTACACCATCACCGCCGACATCGACGTGCCGGCAGGTGGTGCCGAGGGCATGATCCTGACCTCCGGCGGGCGCTTCGGCGGCTATGGCTTCTACCTGCAGAAGGGCAAGCCGGTGTTCCTGTGGAACATGGTCGACCTGGAGCGCCTGAAGTGGGAAGGCGCGGACGCGCTTACGCCCGGCAAGCACACGGTCGAGTTCGACTTCAAGTACGAGGGTCTCGGCGCCGGCACGCTGGCGTTCAACAGTTTCAGCGGCCTCGGCCGTCCCGGCACCGGCGTGCTCAAGGTCGACGGCAAGGTGGTCGCGACCAGGCGCATGGAAAAGACGCTGCCGATGATCCTGCAGTGGGATGAGAGCTTCGACATCGGCTCGGACACGCTGACCGGCGTCAACGATGCCGACTACAGGCCGCCGTTCCCGCTGACCGCCAAGCTGAACAAGCTGACGGTGAAGATCGACCGGCCGCAACTGTCGCCCGCCGACATCGCCAAGCTGGAAACGGCGATGAAGGAAAAGGCAAAGGCCGACTGAGCGCCGCCGTCCGGGCCGCCCGGAAGGATGCTTTCGACGGGGCAGCGCAGGCTGCCCCGTTTTTTATGGCGCCGTGTCGGGACGAGGGCGATTGCTAGACTGTCGAATGGCGCCGCGATGGCCGGTGCGGATACGCGGGGGAAAAGCGATGCGAGTGACGGGCGACGGGCTGTGGCAGATGAATCGGCGGACTTTCGGCCGGTGGGCGACGGGTATCGTCGCGGCAATGTTGCTGGCCGGTTGCGCCAGCCTGCCCGGCAACGATCCGCTGCCGTCGTGGAACGAGGGCGCCGCCAAGTCGGCCATCGTCAAGCTGGTTGCCGAGACCACGCGCGAAGGTGCGGCGACCTTCGTGCCGCAGGCCGAGCGCGTTGCCACCTTCGACAATGACGGCACGCTGTGGATCGAGCAGCCGCTGTACACCGAGGTGATGTTCACCCTCGATCGCGTGCGCGCCATCGCGCCGCATCATTCCGAGTGGAACACCACCATGCCATTCAAGGCGGTGATCGACAACGACCACGCCGCGATGGCCAAGTTGAGCGAGCATGATTTCTTCAAGCTGATCGCCGTGACGCACGCCGGCCTGCGCCCCGAGGCGTTTCGCAAGCTGGTCGCCGACTGGCTGGTGACCGCGCGCCATCCGCGCTTCAAGCGGCCCTACACCGAACTCGTCTACCAGCCGATGCTCGAGGTGCTCGCATATTTCCGCGCCAACGGCTACAAGACCTTCATCGTCTCCGGCGGCACCATCGAATTCATTCGCGCCTTCGCCGAACACACCTACGGCATTCCGCCGGAACAGGTGGTGGGGACGATGCTCGACGCCAAATACACCTTCGAGAACGGCGCCGCCAGGCTCGTCACCCAGCCAAGCGTCGCGCTGGTCGACGACGGCCCCGGCAAGGCGGTGGGCATCCAGCGCAATATCGGCCGGCTGCCCATCGCCGCCTTCGGCAATTCCGACGGCGATCTCGCCATGCTGGAAACGACCACGCAGAGTCCGCACAGCGGGCAGTATCCGCGGCTGTCCGCCTTTGTCTGGCACACCGACGCGGTGCGCGAGTACGCTTACGACCGCAAGTCGTCGGTGGGACGCCTCGATAAGGGACTCGACCTTGCGCCGAAGTTCGGCTGGACGCTGATCGACATGAAACGGGACTGGAAGGTCATCTTCCCGTACGAACTGAAGCCCTGACACGGCGCCTGTCCGTCGCGCGATTCGGTCCCGGCCTCCGCCTTATTTCCCCGGCGTGCCGATGCGCGCTGCCGCCGCCGTTACAATCGCCCGATGACCGAAACAGCGCCGCGCCCGGCGGGTGAACCCGTGCCCGCCGTCGCCCCGGCCCGGGAAACCTGGCGCGAGGCGCTGTTCAACCGGCGGATGCTCATCTGTGTCTTCACCGGATTCAGTTCAGGGCTGCCGTTGTGGCTGCTGATCAACCTGGTGCCGGCCTGGCTGCGCACCGAGGGCGTGGATCTCAAGTCCATCGGCCTGTTCGCGCTGATCGGCCTGCCCTACACCTGGAAATTCCTTTGGGCGCCACTGCTCGATCGCTATGCGCTGCCGCTCGGCCGCAGGCGCGGCTGGATGCTGGCGATGCACGTCGCGCTGATCGCCTCGATCATCGGGCTGGGACAGTTGCAGCCGCAGACCGACATCTGGAACATCGCCTACCTTGCGGCGGTCGTCGCATTTTTCTCGGCCAGCCTGGATATTGCCATCGATGCGTTCCGCCGCGAATTGCTGCCCGACCGTGAGCTGGGGCTGGGCAGTTCCATCCACGTCAACGCCTACCGGGTCGCGAGCCTCATTCCCGGGTCGCTGTCGCTGATCCTCGCCGACCGCCTGCCTTGGCCGACGGTGTTCACCATCACCGCGTTGTTCATGCTGCCCGGCGTGGCGATGACGCTTCTGGTGCGCGAGCCGGAGCGCGCCGCCACTCTGCCCAGATCGCTGCGCGATGCGGTGGTGCTGCCGTTTCGCGAGTTCATCGACCGTTCTGGCTGGCGGCAGGCGCTGCTGGTCCTCGCCTTCATCTTTCTCTACAAGCTGGGCGACAGCATGGCTACGGCGCTGGCCACCCCGTTCTACCTCGACATGGGCTTCACCAAGACCGAGATCGGCATCGTGGCCAAGAACGCCGGGCTGTGGGCAAGCGTGTTCGGCGGCATGCTGGGCGGGCTGTGGATGGTACGCATCGGCATCAACAAGGGTTTGTGGCTCTTCGGTGTCGTCCAGTTGGTGTCGATCTTCGGCTTCGCCTGGCTGGCGTCGCTGGGCCGGCCCGATATCTGGGTGCTGGGCGTGGTGATCGCCTTCGAGGCCTTGGGGGTCGGCCTGGGTACTGTGGCCTATGTGGCCTACATTGCCCGAACCACCGACCCGCGCTATACCGCCACGCAGCTTGCCCTGTTCACCAGCCTTTCGGCAGTACCGCGCACCGTCGTCAATGCCTCTACCGGCTGGATCGTCGGTCAGACGGGGTGGTTCAACTTCTTCCTGATCTGCGCGGCGCTCGCGGTACCCGGAATGGTATTACTCTTGCGTGTGGCTCCGTGGCACGAACGCAACGGAGAGGAGGAGCGTCAATGAATCCCTACAAATTCAGCGCAATTGCCCATCGCGATCACGACTATTGCAATCCGATCGCCTCGGCCAAGATCGAGCGCCTGCTCGACCTGCTGCCGCTGGACGAGAATTCGCGCGTGCTCGACCTGGGCTGCGGTCGCGCGGAACTGGCGCTGCGGATCATCGAGCGCTTCGGCTCCACGGTGCTGGCCATCGACCGCTCGTCGATGATGCTCGACCAGGCACGCGAACGCGCGGAGTGGACCGGCGCGCTGGGCAAGCTGCACCTGGACAATGGCGACATCCGCGATTTCCGTGCCGACCCGGAAACCTTCCATCTGTCGGTGATGCTGGGCGGCGGCGGTATCGCGGGCGGCATGGTCGGCATCTGCAACCAGCTCAAGGCCTGGACCGCGGGCGGCGGCTACATCCTTATCGGTGAAGGCTATTGGCGCGCGCGCGCGCACCCCGACTACCTGGCGGTGCTGGGGTCGGAGCACAGCGAACTGCTCGACCATCGTGGCAATGTCCAGGCCGGCATCGATGCCGGGCTGATTCCCATGCACGCAACCACGTCGTCCACCGACGAATGGGACGAGTACGAGTGGAAGTACTGCCGGTCGATCGAGCGCTACGCGCGCGAACAACCGGACGACCCGGACGTACCGGCGATGCTGGAGCGCATCCGCAGGTGGCGCGACGCCTACATGCGCTGGGGCCGCGACACGCTGGGCTTCGCCGTGTATCTGTTCTACCGGCCGGGCGCGCGCATCGGCTGATGTCCACATTGCGGCCATTGACACGGCGAACCCGGCCGAGCGGTTCCTCGACAATCATCTACTCGTTGGCGCTGTCGCTGGTCATCCTCCCGGCAATCACGCCGGAGGTCGTGCTGGCGGCGGAACCGCGGCTGGGGCTGGCCGACGTGCCCGGTGTCGACGCGCGCACCGCAGTTCGCGACGTGCTGGTGGCGGGCATCGAATCCGCAAGCGCGGCCGCCGGCGCCGCGCCGACGCCGCTGCCCACCGCCTTGCGCGTGGTTGCCGCGACACTCGCCGCGGAGGGGCGAGGTGAAGCCGCCACCCGTTTCGCCGCCGCCTTTGCCCAGACCGTCGCCGCTGCGGTGCCCGCGGCCTGCGCCGCCGCCGCACCGCAGGCCGCGAAGCTCGCCCCGCGCGACCCCTGGGCGCTGATCGGCGCCGGCGACGATGCGCTCACCCAGTATTTCCGCGGCCGGACCGAGGATGCGCTGGCGCGCGCCATCCTGCCGGCGGTGCGCGACGCTGCGGCGCGTACCCGCCTCGCCGACGCCTGGCGGACCTTCGCGCTGGCGGCTTTGGCCACCGGTACCCGGGTTCCGGAACTGAAGGCCGTGCAGCTAGAAACCGTCGTTGCCGACGCGGCATTGCGAACCATGTACGCACGCATCGCCGATTACGAAAAGCGGGTCAGGCGCGATCCGCTGACGCAATCCGAGCTGGTCAGGCGAGCGTTCGGCGCAGCGCGCTAAATGGAGCGGAAGGCAACGGTGCGCAGCTGAGCGTCCGGCGAAGCGCAGGACCAATTGCCCGGACGCATTGTTGGTCGTAACCTGATCGCCCGCTGTTTATACTCCCCCATGCGTCTTCTCCTGCCCTCCTGGACGCCGGTCCTGCTGCTGCTGGCGGCCCTTACCGCGTCTGCTGCGCCACTGGACGTGGCGCCGCTGGAGTACCGCGAGCGCGTGCTCGCCAACGGCCTGAGGGTGATCACGCTGGAGGACCATGCCAGCCCGACGGTTAGCGTGCAGATGTGGTACGAGGTCGGCGGCAGGGACGACCCCGACGGGCGCTCGGGCTTCGCGCATCTCTTCGAGCACCTGATGTTCAAGAGCACGAAGAACCTCAAGGCCGAGCAGTTCGACCGGATGACCGAAGACGTCGGCGGCAACAACAACGCGAGTACCGGCGACGACGTCACCAACTATTTCAGCGTGGTGCCGTCGAACCATCTGGAACGCCTGCTGTGGGCCGAAGCCGAACGGCTGTCGAACCTCAACGTCGACGACGCGAATTTCCGGTCCGAGCGCGCGGTGGTCGAGGAGGAATATCGGGAGCGCGTGCTCGCCAGTCCCTACGGCCGTTTCTACGAGTCGTTCGCGCCGCGCTCCTACTCGACGCATCCTTACCGGCGCGGCGTGATCGGCAACGTCGAGGAACTGCAGGCGGCCTCGCTGGACGACGTGCGCGCGTTCCACCGCATCTACTACCGGCCCGACAACGCGATCCTGATCGTCACCGGAGACTTCGAGCAGCGCGAGCTCGACAGTTGGATCGACAAGTACTTCGGCGCGATCGCGCGACCGACGACGCCCATCCCGCGCGTGACCGTCGTCGAGCCGCCGCGCACGCGCGCAACGAATTTCAAGGTCACAGGACCGAACGTGCCATTGCCCGCGGTGGCGCTGACTTGGCTGGCGCCGTCGGCACGCAGTCCGGACGCGGCGGCGCTGAAGGTTGCCGCCGCGCTGCTCGGCAATGGCGAATCGTCGCGGATCAACCAGGCACTTGTCTATCGCGGGCAGATCGCGCAGAAGGCCTCGTTCGGCGCGGACCTGCGCGTCGACACCGGCCTGCTGATCGCCTATGCGATCGCCGCGAAGGACACGCCGCCGGCCAAGCTGGTTACCGCGCTCGAGCGGGAGGTCGCGCTGCTGGCCAAGGTGCCGGTAACGGCAGTCGAGCTCGACAAGGTCAGGACCCAGATCCTGACGGCGGCGCTGGTCGGGCGGCAGACGCCGCTGGGCAAGGGCATGGCGCTTGGCGATGCCGTCGTCCTGCAGGGCGACACCGCCCGCGTCAACCGGGAATTGGCCGAGCTGCAGGCGGTCACCGCCGCCGATGTGCGGCGTGTAGTCCGCCAGTACCTGCTCGACGCGCCGGCGGTGACCATCGAATACACGCAGCAGGCGGCGCCATGAGCGCGCGCCGCTTCGGCTGGTGGCTCGCGCTGATGGCAGCACCTCTGGCCGCGCAGCCCTTCGACACGCCGCCGCCGCCGGGCGCGCCGCGGCCGGTCGCCATCGCCCCGCCCGTCGTGCAGACGCTGGACAACGGGCTGCGGGTGGTGGTCGCGCAGCGCCGCGGACTGCCGCTGGTGACGGCGGAACTGCTGGTGCGTTCGGGCGCCGAAGCCGACCCGGTGGCGCTGCCCGGACTTGCCGACCTGACTGCATCGCTGCTGACCAAGGGCACAGCCACGCGCAGCGCGCCGCGGATCGCGCAAGGCGCGGAAGCGCTGGGCGGCCAGCTCGATAGCGGCGCCGGTTGGGATCACGCCTTCGTCGCCATGACGGTGACCCGGCCGCGTCTTGGCGAGGCACTGGCGCTGATCGCCGACGTCGTGCGCAACCCGCGTTTCGCCGCCGACGAGCTGGAGCGTGCACGCCGGCAGGCGATCGATGCGCTGAGCGTCGCGCTGGCGCAACCCGGAACGCTGTCGCGGCTCGCAGCCGCGCGCGCTGCCTTTGGCGCGGCCACCTACGGCCATCCGGCAGGCGGCACCCCCGCCGCGCTCGCCCGCGTCAGGCGCGCCGACGTGGTCGCCCTGCACGCGCAGCGGTATCGCCCGGACAACACCACGCTGATCTTCACCGGCGACATCGACGCGGCCGACGCGCTGGCGTTGGCGCGCAAGGCGTTCGGCGGCTGGGCTCGTCCCGCTGCGCCGATGGCTGCATCGCCGGTCGCGGCCGCGCAACCGGTCCTGCGCGCGCCGGTGGCGATCCCGATGGCGGGCGACGGACAGGCCGGCATTGCGCTGGCTGCGCCGTCGATTCCGCGCGCCGCGCCCGACTACTACCCCGGCGTGGTCGCCAACACGTTGCTCGGCGCCGGCTATTCGTCGCGGCTCAACCAGGAGATCCGGATCAGGCGCGGCCTGAGCTACGCGGTGTTCAGCCAGCTCGACGCGCGCCGCGGCGGCGGTATCTTCTCCGCGGCCGCGCAGACCAAGAATTCCTCGGCGGCCGAGGTCGTGGCGCTGATGCTGGGCCAGATCGCGCGCGTTGGCGACGAACCAGCGCCGGTCGATGAGCTCGAAGCGCGCAAGCTCACCGTTATCGGCGCGGTCAGCCGGCGCTTCGAGACAACGGAGAGTCTCGCCGCGACCATCGCCGCGCTCGAGGCCAATGGCGTCGACCCGGCCGAGATGACGCGCACCATCGGCCGGCTCGGCGCGGTAACGGTCGCCGAAGTGCAGGAATTCGCCAAGGCGCACTGGCGCACCGGAAATTTCGCCATCGTCGTCGCGGGCGACGTGCCGCAGTTCATCGATGCGCTGCGTGCCGCGCACCCCGGCGTCATCGTGATTCCGCAGGCCGACGTCGATCTCGACCGAGAGACGCTGCGCAAGCCCTAGGGTCGGGCACTCCCTGGGGTGGGCCGAGGGGCCCGCCGGCGTATCGCTGTGGCGCCTGCAGCACGGCTCTCGGCCGAAGGCAGCGCGAGGCGCCGCGTCAGGATTTTTCCAGCGCCGCGGCGGCTTCGAGCCATTCGGTTTCCCGCCGCGCCAGCTGCCAGGCAAGCTCGCCCTGCCGCGCGAGCTTTTCCTTCAGTTCCTCCCTGGCTTCCTCGGCGTAGGCGGCACCACCGGCCAGCCACAGGTCGAGTGCATCCTTTTCCTTGCTCAACGTGGCGATCTCGCGTTCCAACGCTGCCTGTTTGGCGAGATAAGGCTTGCGCAACTCGGCCAGACGCTGACGCTCCCGCGCCTCCGCACGCTTCTGCGCCTTGCGGTCGACGGTGCGCTCACCGGGCGTCGTCGCATTCAGCGACGGTGATTCGCCTGTAGAGCCATCCGACGCTGGCATTGATGCGTCGCTGTCGCGTTCGCGTTTCTTGGCCGTAAGCACCCATTCCCGATAGTCGTCCAGGTCGCCATCGAAGGGAGCCACGCGGCCGTCGGCGACCAGCCACAGCGTGTCGGTGGTCGCCCGCAGCAAATGCCGGTCGTGCGCGACGACGACCAGCGCGCCGCCGTAGTCCTGCAGCGCCTCGGTCAGCGCCTCGCGCATCTCGATGTCGAGGTGATTGGTCGGCTCGTCCAGGATCAGCAGGTTGGGTTTTTGCCGGACGATCAGCGCCAGCGTCAGACGCGCCTTCTCGCCTCCGGAAAAATTGCCCACCGCCGCCGTCGACATCTCGCCGCGGAAATCGAAACCGCCGAGGAAATCCCGCAACTCCTGTTCGCGAGTGTTGGGCTCGAACTGGCGCAGGTGCCACAGCGGCGAATGCTCGTCGCGCAGCTGCTCGACCTGGTGCTGCGCGAAATAGCCAAGGCGCAGGCCATGCGCGGCGTGGCGTTGTCCGGCCCGCGGCGCCAGCGTGCCGGCGACGGCTTTCAGCAGCGTCGACTTGCCGGCGCCGTTGGGGCCGAGCAGGCCGATGCGATCACCCGCCAGAATGCCCCAGTCGACGCTGGGCAGCACCGGCGGCCGGGCGTCATAGCCAAGGCTGACATGTTCCAGCAGCACCAGCTGCCGCGCCGTCGCCGCCACCGGCGCGAAAGCGAACTCGAACGGACTGTCCACATGCGCTGCGGCGATGAGTTCCATACGCTCCAGCGCCTTGATGCGCGACTGCGCCTGCTTGGCCTTGGTCGCCTTGGCGCGAAAACGGTCGATGAACGCATGCAGGTGCGCAACCTGCCGCTGCTGCTTGGCATAGGTCGCCGCCTGCAGCGTGAACTGCTGCGCGCGCGCCACTTCGAACTGCGCATAGTTGCCGGTGTAGCCAACGAGCTTGCCGGCATTGACGTGGACGATGCCGCCGACGACTCCGTCGAGGAAATCACGATCGTGGGTGATCAGCAGCAACGTTCCCGGGTAGCGCGACAGCCAATCCTCCAGCCACAGCACGGCGTCGAGGTCGAGATGGTTGGTCGGCTCGTCGAGCAGCAACAGGTCGGAACGGCACATCAGCGCCTGCGCCAGGTTGAGCCGCATGCGCCAGCCGCCGGAAAAACTCGCCACCGGATCGGACTGGCGTTCTTCGGCAAAGCCGAGACCGCTCAGCAACGTCGCCGCGCGCGCACGCGCGCTGTAGCCACCGACGACCTCGAAGCGATGATGCCATTCGGCAATCGCTTCGCCGCTGTGCGCGGGGTCGGCCTCGGCCGCCGCCAGCCCCGCCTCGATGTCGCGCAGCTCGCGGTCGCCGTCGAGCACATAGTCGAGCGCGGAGGTCGTCACCGGCGGAGTTTCCTGCGCGACATGGGCGATGATCCACGCCGGCGGCAGGTCGATCGAGCCGGCGTCGGGAATCAACTCATGGCGAATCGCCGCGAACAGACTCGACTTGCCGCAGCCGTTGGCGCCGACCAGGCCGAGCTTGTGCCCCGCATGTACGGTCAGTGAAGCGCCGTCGAGCAGGCGCTTGGTGCCGCGGGCGAGGATCAGGTTCTGGATGCGCAACATGTTCGGTCCGGGGAAGCGCCGCCATGGCGGCGCTGCGCTACCGGTTCAGCACGTAGTCGTAGTCGATGATCAGCGGCGCGTGATCGGAAAAGCGCCGGGTCTTGTAGATGGAGGCGCTGCGCGCGGTCGCGGCAATGCCCGGCGTGGCGATCTGGTAGTCGATGCGCCAGCCAACGTTCTTCGCCCACGACTGACCGCGATTCGACCACCACGTGTATTGTTCCGGACGCGGGTCGACGCAGCGGAACACGTCGACGAAGCCCAACTCGCCGAACACCGTGGTCAACCAGGCGCGCTCCTCGGGCAGAAAACCGGAATTCTTCTGGTTGCTGCGCCAATTTTTCAAATCGATTGGCTGGTGCGCGATGTTCCAGTCGCCGCAGAGAATGAGTTCGCGGCCTTCGCGCCGAAGCGACTCGAGATGCGGCAGAAACGCGGCGAGAAAGCGGAACTTCGACGCCTGGCGATGCGGTCCGCTCGATCCGGACGGCAGGTAGAGACTGATCACCGAGAGGTTGCCGAAGTCAGCGCGCAGGTAGCGGCCTTCCGCGTCGAATTCCGGATGACCAAATCCATGCGTGACGCTGCCGGCCGGCAGCCGTGCATACAGGCCGACGCCGGCATAACCCTTCTTTCGTGCCGGATAAAAGCTGCCGTGGGCGCGACGCGGCGCTCGCAGCGAGGCTGGCACATCGGCCTCGTCGGCTTTCAGTTCCTGCACGCAAAGGACGTCCCAGGCCGTGGTGCGGGACAGCCAGTCGGAGAGTCCGCGGCGCTCGGCGGAGCGGATGCCGTTGACGTTGAGGGTGATGACGCGCATGGGTCGGCGAAAAGGCCGCGAGTGTACACGATGACCCGCGAGGTCCCGGCGCGCGCCACCCTGCGAATATCGGGCGAGCGGTCGCCGGAGCCGCGATGTCGACCTCCGGGCAATGCGACAGACCGCGTATACTTTGCGCGAAACAGGAGCGAAATCAGGCATATGAGTGATTTCAGGCAGGAGTTTCTGGCGTTCTCGCTGGCACGTGACGTGCTTCGATTCGGGCAGTTCATTACCAAGGCGGGACGCGAGACGCCCTATTTTTTCAATGCAGGGCTGTTCAACGACGGCGAAAGCCTGCGGCGCATAGGGCATTTCTACGCCCAGGCGCTGCTGGCGTCGGGTGTGGCCTGCGATCAATTGTTCGGTCCGGCGTACAAGGGCATCACTCTAGCCGCCGCGACCGGCATTGCCATGGCCGAAATGGGGCACAACCTGCCGTTCAGCTTCAACCGAAAGGAAGCCAAGGATCATGGAGAGGGTGGAGTGGTGGTAGGCGCGCCGTTGGTCGGCAGGGTGCTCATCGTCGACGACGTCATTACCGCAGGAACTTCGGTTCGGGAATCGGTCGAACTGATTCGCCGCCACGGCGCTGACCCCGTCGGGGTGCTGATAGCGTTGGACAGGATGGAGCAGGGGCAAGGCCGCAAGTCTGCAGCACAGGAGGTCGAACAGACCTTCGGTATTCCGGTGGTGGCCATTGCCACGCTGGTTGATCTCATGGCGTTCATCGCCGGACGGGCGGAGTTGGAAGCACACGCGGCCGCCGTCTCGGCGTATCGTGAGCGTTACGGTGCGCACTACGCCGAGCAATAGCGTGGGAGTGGAATTGGAAAGAGATCTGGCCAGTCGACAGGAAGGCCCAGCGATCCGGAAAGGGCCGGGGGCGCCGTCATGGGTGGCAGTTGCCGCGGTGACGCTTGTCGCCGCCGCCGGGTCCATGCAATCGCAGGCCGCGCTGTACAAATGGGTCGACGAGAAGGGCGTCGTCCATTACACCGACAAGATCCCGTCCGATGTGGTGAACAAGGGCAATGTCGAGCTGAACAAACAGGGCGTCACCATCCGCAAGACCGAACCGGCGCTGACCCCGGAGCAGCGACGCGCGCATGAACTCGAAGCGGAGCGCAGGCAGCAGCTTGCCCGGGAACAGGAGATCATCGATCGTCGCGACCGCGCGCTGCTGTCGACCTACACGACCGAAAACGAGATCGACCTTGCGCGCAACCGTTCACTGAATACCATTGACGCGCAGGTGCAGTCGTCGACCGCGTATTCGACGCTGCTCAGCAAGCGAAAAGCCGAGATCGAACTGCGCAAGAATGCGCTGGGCGACAAACCGATGCCTACGGCATTGGAGGTTGAATACACCAATATCGTATCCGAGCTGGCGAAGCAGAACGCCCTGATCGAGGCCAAGAAAAAGGAAAGTGCGGCCGTCAACGCACGCTACGATGCCGACAAGCAGCGCTGGCGCGAACTGCGCACATTGGCCGCGAAGGCTGCGGGCGAGTTGCCGGCCCCCATCCCGACCTCGGCAAAGAAGTAGCGCCACCCGCGCTTCGCGTCGGACGCATGCGGGTGCGAATCTGCACCGCAGTGTGCAGCCTTTGCGGACGCTTCCAACGGCAAAACATCACCCACCGCAGGGCGCGATCCGCGCCCCTGCGATAATCCCCGTTTCTCACCGAAGACCGCAAAGCAATCCATGGCCCAATACGTGTACACGATGAACCGCGTGGGGAAGACCGTTCCCCCCAAGCGGGCCATCCTCAAGGACATCTCGCTATCGTTCTTTCCCGGCGCCAAGATCGGCGTGCTGGGGCTGAACGGTTCCGGCAAGTCGACGCTGCTGCGCATCATGGCCGGCGAAGACAGGGAATTCGAAGGCGAGGCGGTGCCCATGCCCGACCTGCGCGTGGGCTTCCTGCCGCAGGAACCGCAGCTCGAGCCGGAGCAGACCGTGCGCCAGGCGGTCGAGGAAGGCATGGGCGAGGTGCTCGCCGCCAAAGAGGGCCTCGATCGTGTCTACGCGGCCTACGCCGAGCCCGACGCCGACTTCGACGCACTGGCTTCCGAGCAGGCGCGTTTCGAGGCAATCATCGCCGCCTCCGGCGCCGACTCCGATGTGCAGATGGAGATCGCCGCCGACGCGCTGCGCCTGCCGCCCTGGGACGCGAAGATCGCCAATCTCTCCGGTGGCGAAAAGCGCCGTGTCGCGCTGTGCCGGCTGCTGCTGTCCAAGCCAGACATGCTGCTGCTCGACGAACCGACCAACCACCTCGACGCCGAGAGCGTGGACTGGCTGGAGGTGTTCCTGCAGAAGTTCCCGGGAACCGTGATCGCCGTCACCCACGACCGCTACTTTCTCGACAACGCCGCCGAGTGGATTCTCGAACTCGATCGCGGCTACGGCATTCCGTGGAAGGGCAATTACAGCTCGTGGCTGGAACAAAAGGAACAGCGGCTGCGCACCGAGTCCAAGCAGGACGCCGCGCGGATGAAAGCGATGAAACAGGAGCTGGAGTGGGTGCGGCAGAACCCCAAGGGACGGCAGGCCAAGAGCAAGGCGCGCATTTCGCGCTTCAATGACCTGGCTTCGCACGAGCACCAGAAGCGCAACGAGACCAACGAGATCTTCATCCCGGTCGCCGAGCGCCTGGGCGACGCGGTGATCGAATTCGAGAACGTGCGCAAGGCCTACGGCGACAAGCTGCTGATCG
This sequence comes from uncultured beta proteobacterium, assembly GCA_963712105.1. Lineage (GTDB taxonomy): Bacteria > Pseudomonadota > Gammaproteobacteria > Burkholderiales > Casimicrobiaceae > VBCG01. The sequence continues at coordinate 146,204 of CAVQGR010000018.1, read as the reverse complement.
ACAACCTGTCGTTCCAGATTCCCGCGGGCGCCATTGTCGGCATCATCGGGCCCAACGGCGCGGGCAAGACAACGCTGTTCCGGCTGATCGCCGGCGCCGAGCAGCCCGATTCGGGCAAGATCACCATCGGCCACACCGTACAGATGGCGGTGGTCGACCAGACGCGCGAATCGCTGCCCAACGACAAGAACGTGTGGGAGGCGATCTCCAACGGCCAGGACATCTTGACCGTCGGCAGGTTCGAAATGCCCTCGCGCGCCTATCTCGGCCGCTTCAACTTCAAGGGCGGCGACCAGCAAAAGCTGGTCGGCCAGCTCTCCGGCGGCGAGCGCGGCCGGCTGCACCTGGCGGCGACGCTGCTCAAGGGCGGCAATGTGCTGCTGCTCGACGAGCCGTCCAACGACCTCGATGTCGAAACGCTGCGCGCGCTGGAAGAGGCGTTGCTCGAATTCGCCGGCAGCGCGCTGGTCATCTCGCACGACCGTTGGTTCCTCGACCGCATCGCCACGCACATCCTCGCCGCCGAAGGCGACTCGCAGTGGGCGTTCTACGCCGGCAACTACCATGACTACGAGGAAGACAAGAAGAAGCGCCTGGGCGAGGAGGCGGCCAAGCCGCACCGGATTCGGTATAAGGCCTTGATGTAGGTTGTAGATAAGTCAGATGGGGTCGCGAGCCTGACGGCCGCTTCGCTCCGGAACAGGCGGAAAAGGCGGCGATGATTCGATGCCGCGCACGCCTGACCAGGCACGATCCCGCCGCGCTACGCGGAACTCAGGCGGCGCGCAGCACTTCTACCTTGGCGAGTTCGCGACCGAGCTTCGCCTGCGCGGTGACGAGGTCGTAGCGGGCCTGCAGGTTCATCCACAGCTCGGGCGAAGTGCCGTAGAAGCGCGCGAGGCGCAGCGCGGTGTCTGCGCTGATGCCGCGCTCGCCCTTGACGATCTCGTTGATCCGCCGCGGCGGTACGCGGATGGCCTGCGCCAGCCGATACTGGCTCATGCGCAGCGGCTTGAGGAATTCCTCGGAGAGGATCTCGCCGGGGTGTGTTGGAATGCGCGTCGCCAAGCTGATCTCCTAATGGTGGTAGTCAACGATCTCCACGTCGTGTGCGCCATACTGCCGCCATACGAAGCAAAGTCTGAATTGTGCGTTGATCCGCATGCTGTACTGTCCTCGGCGGACCCCATGGAGCGCCTTAAGTCGATTTCCCGGCGGCAGGCGCAAGTCCGGCAGTTTCGTTGCCGAGTCCAGGTAGTCGAGTTTCCGGACCACGATTTTCTCGAACGCACGAAAGCGACGTACACCGCCCTCGGCGAACAATCTTTCGGTATCCCTGCATCTGAACGAGCGGATCACGGCGATAATAACGCGACGCGTTAATAGTGGGCAAGTCCGCCAGCGTGACCCTGTCCGAAGCGCCCGGCGCTCGTCCATCCAGCTGAACTGCGGGTACACCACTCGGGGCGAAGCTGAACGCCGCATGTTTGCTATCCTGCGTCGATCGCCCTTTGCCGCATCGAGTGCCTGATGACCATCGCCCTGTGGATTCTCGCCGTCGTGCTGATCGTCGTCGGTGTCATCGGCACGGTGCTGCCCGCATTGCCCGGCGGCGTGCTGGTCTTCGCCGGCATTCTGCTGGCGGCGTGGATCGACGACTTCGCGCGCATCCCCGTCTGGGTTCTGGCGGTGCTGGGCGTGATGACGTTGCTGGCCTGGCTGATCGACTACGTCGCGGCGGCGGCGGGCGCCAAGCGGGTGGGCGCGAGCCGTCACGCGCTGATTGGCGCGTTCATCGGCACCGTGGTCGGCGTATTCACCGGCCTGTGGGGTCTGTTGTTCATGCCGCTGGTCGGCGCGGCGATAGGCGAGTTCATCGCGCTGCGCGACCTCTTGCGCGCGGGCAAGGTCGGACTCGCGACGTGGCTGGGCATGCTGATCGGGACCGCGGCCAAGGTCGCGATCGTGTTCGCGATGATTGGCGTATTCCTGGTGGCGCTGGTGTTCTAGGCGGCGCGCAGCAATCGGCTCAGGACGCGAGTTTCCGCTTCAGGATCGCGTTCACCTGCGCCGGGTTGGCCTTGCCCTTCGAGGCAGCCATGACCTTCCCAACCAGCGAGTTGAACGCCTTCTCCTTGCCGGCGCGGTATTCGGCGACGATGGCCGGATTGGCGGCAATGGCGTCGTCGAGGATCTTCTCGATCGCGCCCTCGTCGGAGATTTGCCGCAGCCCCTTGGCGAGGATGATTGCATCGGCGGCGTCGTCGCCCGGCACGTCACCGGCCCACATTGCCTCGAACACGTCCTTGGCGATCTTGCCGGAGATCGTGCCGTCGGAAACGCGCTTGAGCAGGCCTGCAAGTTGCGCTGCGGGCACCGGGCAGCGGGCAATGTCGAGCTCGGCCTTGTTGAGCGCGGCGGAGACTTCGCCCAGTACCCAGTTGGCGACCATCTTCGCCTCGCCGGCGAACAGGCGCGCAGCGTCCTCGAAATAGGCGCCGGTTGCGCGATCGTGCGTCAGCAGCGTCGCGTCTGCCACGGGCAACCCGTACTGCGTCTGCAGGCGCGCCTTCATCGCCGCCGGCAGTTCCGGCAGCTCGGTCTTCACTCGCGCGATCCAGTCCTCGCTGATGACCAGCGGCGGCAGGTCGGGATCGGGAAAATAGCGGTAGTCCTGCGCGTCTTCCTTGCCGCGCATCGAGCGCGTCTCGTGCCGGTCAGGGTCGTAGAGGCGCGTTTCCTGTACCACCGTGCCGCCGTCCTCGATGAGTTCGATCTGCCGGCGCACCTCGAAGTCGATCGCCTCCTGCATGAAGCGGAAGCTGTTGAGGTTCTTGATCTCGCAGCGCGTGCCCAGCGGCGCGCCGGCGCGGCGCACCGACACGTTGGCATCACAGCGGAAGCTGCCCTCCTGCATGTTGCCGTCGCAGATGCCGATCCAGCGCACCAACGCGTGCAATGCCTTGGCATAGGCGACCGCCTCGGCGGACCCGGTGAGCTCCGGCTCGGTGACGATCTCCAGCAGCGGCGTGCCGGCACGGTTCAAATCGATGCCGGTCATGCCGTGGAAGTCCTCATGCAGCGATTTGCCGGCGTCCTCTTCCAGATGGGCGCGAGTGAGGCGCAGGCTGGTCTCGCCGCGTGTCGGTGACACGAAGGGCACCTCGCCACCGACGACCACCGGGATCTCGTACTGCGAGATCTGGTAGCCCTTCGGCAGGTCGGGATAGAAGTAATTCTTGCGCGCGAATATGCTGCGCGGGCTGATGGTCGCGTTCACTGCCAACCCGAAGCGGATCGCGCGCTCGACGGCACCGCGGTTCAACACGGGCAGGACGCCGGGCAGCGCGATGTCCACGGCCGAGGCTTGGGTGTTCGGCGCCGCGCCAAAGGTGGTGGAGGCGCCGGAGAAAATCTTGGCGGCGGTGGAGAGCTGCGCGTGCGTCTCCAGGCCGATGACGACTTCCCAAGTCATGTTGCTCCCCCCGATGTCGCTTCGCGACCTCTCCCCAGAGGGGGGCGAGCGCCTTGGGACGGCCCGGCGGCGCTCATTTCGACCACTCCGCAGGCACTCGCGAATGCCAGTCGGTGACCTGCTGGAACTGGTGCGCGACGTTGAGCAGCTTCGCCTCCTCGAAATAGTGTCCCTGGATCTGCAGGCCGATGGGCAGGCCGCGACGATCGAAGCCGCAGGGAATCGACATCGCTGGCGCACCGGTCAGGTTGGCGGCGATGGTGAAGATGTCGTTCAGGTACATCTGCACCGGGTCATCGGTCTTGTCGCCCAGCTTGAATGCAGGCGACGGCGCGGTCGGGCCCATGATCACGTCGCATTGTTCGTAGGCGCGGGCGTAGTCGTCGGCGATCAGCCGGCGTACCTGCTGTGCCTTCAGGTAATACGCATCGTAGTAGCCGTGCGACAGCACGTAGGTACCGATCAGGATGCGCCGCTTCACCTCGGCGCCGAAACCCTCGGCCCGGCTCTTGCGATACATGTCGGACAGATCGGCGTAGTCCGCGGCACGGTGTCCGTAACGCACGCCGTCGAAGCGTGACAGATTGGACGAGGCTTCCGCCGGCGCGATCACGTAATAGACCGGCACCGACAGTTTCACGTTCGGCAGCGCCACCGGCACGGTCGTGGCGCCCAGATGGCGAAAGCCGTCCAGCGCCGCCTCGACCGCCGCGGCGACGTCCGGGTCGATGCCGGCGCCGAAATACTCGGCCGGCAGACCGATGGTCAGCCCCTTGAGCGGCTCGCCCAGCGCACGGGTGTAGTCCTCGGCCGGGCGGTTCAGCGAAGTCGAGTCGCGCGCGTCGTGGCCGGCCATGCCATTGAGGATCAGGCCGCAATCCTGCGCAGTGCGCGCGAACATCCCCGGCGTGTCCAGGCTGGACGCAAAAGCGATCAGGCCATAGCGAGAACAGACGCCATAGGTCGGCTTGAGTCCGCAGATCCCCGTCAGCGAGGCCGGCTGGCGGATGGAACCGCCCGTATCGGTGCCGGTTGCGGCAGGCACCAGCCGCGCTGCCACCGAGGCGGCCGAGCCGCCGGAGCTGCCGCCGGGCACATAGGCGGCGTCCCAGGGGTTTTTCACCGGCCCGTACCACGAAGTTTCGTTGGACGAGCCCATGGCGAACTCGTCCATGTTGGTCTTGCCCACCAACACCGTGCCTGCGGCCTTCAGACCGGTCACCACGTGGGCGTCGTAGGGCGCGGTGAATTTGGACAGCATGCGCGAACCGCAGGTCGTCGGCAGGCCGGCGGTCATCAGCACGTCCTTGTGCGCGATGGGCACGCCGGTCAGCGGCGGCGCGTTGCCGCGGGCCAGCGCCGCGTCGGCCTCGCGCGCCTGCGCCAGCGCGCCCTCGGCGTCGATGGTCACGAAGGCGTTGAGCGAGGGCTGCGCCTGCTCGATGCGCGTGAGCAGCGACGTGGTCAACTCGACGCTGGACAACTGCTTCGCGCGCAGTGCCGCGGCGAGTTCGGCGACGGTTCCGGTCAGCACGGGCCTACTCGATGACCTTGGGGACGAGGTAGAGACCATCCTCGACCGCCGGCGCGATGCTTTGATAGAGGGCATGCCGGTCGCCCTCGGTTACGCGATCCTCGCGCAGCGGAAGCATCAGGTCCTGGGCGTGCGCCATTGGCACGATCCCCGTGGTATCGACGGCCTGAAGTTCGTTGATCATCGCAAAAATCGCGTCGAGCTTGCGGTGAACTTCTCCCGCCTGCTCGGCGTCGATGTCGATGCGGGCAAGGTGGGCGATGCGGTGGACGTCGGCGAGGGTCAGAGCCATGGAGATCGAGGGCGATGGAGGCTGGACAGGTCCCCGGGGTTCGCGTGGTCGGCAGATCCGGGCGCGGCGGACGCCCGCCGAAGACGGGGCCGGAACCGGCCCTTGCCTTGAAATAGCCTGGAAACCGCGCGAGTCGCGCGCAGGGAACAAGAGTGAAATGCTATCATAATCGACTGATTTTCGAGCACGCGCGGCCCGTTGCACGCTGCGGGCCGTACCGTATCCACGCTGCCGCGCCGCGCGCAGCTTTTAACGTCAGGCTGGCGCATTCATGTTCGAGTTTTTCAAAGGTTATTTCGGCAGCGATCTAGCAATCGATCTCGGCACCGCCAACACGCTGATCTACGTGCGCGGCAAGGGCATCGTGCTGAACGAGCCATCGGTGGTCGCGATCCGCCAGGAAGGCGGTCCGAACGGGAAAAAGGTGATCCAGGAAGTCGGGCTCGCGGCCAAGCAGATGCTCGGCCGCACGCCCGGCAACATCACCGCCATTCGCCCGATGAAGGACGGCGTCATCGCCGACTTCACGGTGACCGAGCAGATGTTGAAGCAATTCATCAAGAAGGTGCTCGACTCGCGCCTGTTCTCGCCGTCGCCGCGCATCATCATCTGCGTGCCCTGCGGCTCGACGCAGGTCGAGCGCCGCGCCATCCGCGAATCGGCACTTGGCGCCGGCGCGTCGAAGGTCTACCTGATCGAGGAGCCCATGGCTGCGGCGATCGGCGCCGACCTGCCGATTTCCGACGCGACGGGCTCGATGGTCGTCGACATTGGCGGCGGCACCACCGAAGTCGGTGTGATTTCCCTCGGCGGCATGGTGTACTCGGGTAGCGTGCGCGTCGGTGGCGACAAGTTCGACGAGGCCATCGTCAACTACATCCGCCGCAACTACGGCATGCTGATCGGCGAGACCACCGCCGAAATGATCAAGAAGACCGTCGGTTCGGCGTTTCCAGGCTCCGAAGTCAAGGAGATGGAGGTCAAGGGACGCAATCTCGCCGAAGGCATCCCGCGCAGCTTCACGGTGTCGAGCAACGAAATCCTCGAGGCGCTGACCGATCCGCTGAACAGCATCGTGTCGGCCGTGAAAAGCGCGCTGGAACGCACGCCGCCGGAACTCGGCGCCGACATCGCCGAGCGCGGCATGGTGCTCACCGGCGGCGGCGCATTGCTGCGCGACGTCGACCGGCTGCTGATGGAAGAAACCGGATTACCGGTGATCGTCGCCGAGGACCCGCTGACCTGCGTGGTGCGCGGCTGCGGCAAGGCGCTCGAGAACATGGAGAGGCTTGCCACGATCTTCACTTCGGACTGATCGCGCGGCCGATGCAACCCCGGGCCGTGCGAGCCAACTTCCGTCGGACCCCGTCCCTGAAGTCTGCCGGCGTCGCCACGGTCACGTGCCGCGGCGGAATGTCGACTGCCGGATGAAGGCAGGGCCACGATGGCGTACCTTTCCGTCGACCCGCCGCCGTTTTTCCATCGCGGTCCTTCACCCCTTGCCCGGCTTGCATTTTTCGGCGTTCTGTCGCTGGCACTGATGTTCACGGACACGCGCTTCCGCTATCTGGAAGGCGTGCGCCAGGTGGTCGCGGTGACGCTGGCACCGTTGCAGCGTGCCGTGCAGATTCCCGGCGAAGCGCTCGACTGGGTCAGTGGTTATTTCGGATCCAAGCAGGCGTTGGTGAACGAGAACGAGACGCTGAGGTCGGAACTGATTGCACAGGCGCCATTGGTGCAGGGGTTCAGCGCGTTGCGCGAGGAAAACGCAAGGCTCAAGGCGCTGCTCGAGATGCAGACGCGCTATCCGGGTGCCGCTACCGCGGTCGAGGTGCTCTATACCGGACGCGACCCTTTCACACAGAAGGTATTCGTCAATCGTGGTGCCGATGCCGGCATCGCGCCCGGCGAAGCAGTGATCGACGAATTGGGTGTAGTCGGCCAGGTGACGCGGGTGTTTCCCATGATGTCCGAAGTGACGCTGGTCACCGACAAGGACCACGCCGTTCCGGTGCGCGTCGAGCGCAGCGGCGTGCGCAGCGTGTTCTTCGGCGCCGGCGCGGGACAGCCGCCGGAACTGCGTTTCATGGCGCCGTCGGCGGACATACGCGCCGGCGATCGTCTGCATACATCGGGCATCGACGGGACCTACCCGGCGGGACTCGCGGTTGCGCAGGTCGAGAACGTGGAACGCGAAACAGGCAAGGTATTCGCGCGCATCCTGGTGCGCCCTCTGGCTGGAGCCGACCGCAGCACGCACCTGCTGGTGCTGGGGAAGGGTGCCGCGCAGCCGCCGCGCGCGGAGGAACCGGTGGAAGCCGACGCAGCGAAAAAAAGCGGCCGCGTCAAGGGCAAGGCGCCTGCCAAATGACCTGCGAACTGTCTGCAGATCGCGATTGCCGTCATCGACGGGCTCGCCCATGACCGCACGAGCGACCGTTTTCGCCGCGGCCCGTCCGGAGGAAATTCTGCGGCCGGTGAACCCCTGGTTCGTCCTGTTCACGTTTTCTTTGGCGCTGCTCGCCAATGTTGCGCCGGTCCCCGGCACCGTGCTGATGCTGCGTCCCGATTTCCTCGCGCTGGTGATCCTGTACTGGTGCATCCAGGAGCCGCGCTACGTCGGCGTGGGGGTGGCCTGGGTCCTGGGCCTGGTGATGGACGTCGCCGACGCGACGGTGTTCGGGCAGCACGCGCTGGCCTACGCGGTGCTGGCCTACGGCGCCGAGTATTTCCGCCGTCGCGTGCTGCGCTTCCCGCTGTGGCAGCAGGCGGCGCAGGTGGCCATCCTGCTGCTCGTCTGCGCGGCGCTGGTGCTGCTGGTGCGTTTTGTCGGCGGCGCTGCGCTGCCGCGCTGGACCTATTTCCTGGCGTCACTGGTCGGCGCGCTGCTCTGGCCGCCGTTGTCGGTGCTGCTGCAGTGGCCGCAGCGCCCGGCACGGTCGCCGGCCGATCGCTGACATCCCGGCGGTTGCCATGTTTCGCCGTCGCCTCTTCTCCTCGGTCCACCGCAGGCATCACACTGGGCGCGGTTTCGGCGAGCCGGAAATGCGCAATGCCGAACGCGAACTATTCCTGTTCCGTCGGCGGCTGTTCTTCGCCGGTGCGCTGGCGCTGGTCGCCTTCGCGGGGCTGTTCGCGCGTTTCGTCTACCTGCAGGTCGTCCAGCACAGCCACTACCGCACGCTGGCCGAATCCAACCGCATCGCCATCGTGCCCATCGCGCCCAACCGCGGGGTCATCACCGACCGCAATGGCGTGGTGCTGGCGCAGAGTTATTCGGCGTACACGCTGGAATTGACTCCGGCGAAGATCGCCAACCTGGAAGCGACCATCGACGAGCTGGCGACCATCGTCGACATCCAGCCGCGCGACCGCAAGCGTTTTCGCAAGCTGCTGGACGAGTCGAAGAATTTCGAGAGCATGCCGCTGCGCACGCGGCTGACCGACGAGGAGGTCGCGCGCTTTGCGGTCAACCGCTACCGCTTTCCCGGCGTCGACATCAAGGCACGGTTGTTCCGCCAGTATCCGTTCGGCGAGGTGGCGTCGCATGTGGTCGGATACATCGGCCGCATCAACCAACGCGACCTGGAGCGCATCGCCGGCTGGGACGAAGCCACCAACTACAAGGGATCGGACTACATCGGCAAGGTCGGCGTCGAGCTGTCCTACGAGAAGGAACTGCACGGCACCACCGGCGTCGAGGAGGTCGAGGTCGATGCGGCGGGGCGCGCGGTGCGCACGCTGTCGCGCGTACCGCCGGTGTCGGGCAACAATCTGCGCCTGTCGCTGGACATCAAGCTGCAGCAGGTGGCGGAGGCGGCATTCGGTGACCGCCGCGGCGCGCTGGTGGCGATCGAGCCGGCGACCGGCGACATCCTCGCCTTCGTGTCCAAGCCCGGCTTCGATCCCAACCTGTTCGTCGAGGGCATCGATACCGCCAACTGGGAGCTGCTCAACGAGTCGCCCGACAAGCCGCTGCTCAACCGGCCGCTGCGCGGTGCCTACCCGCCGGGCTCGACGATCAAGCCCTACCTGGCGCTCAGCGCGCTGACCTCGGGCAAGCGCACGCCACAGCAGTCGATCAGCGACCCGGGCTTCTTCCAGCTGCCGGGCTCGTCATATCGTTTCCGCGACGACAAACCCGGTGGTCACGGCAGCGTCGACATGTACAAGTCGATCGTGGTGTCCTGCGACACCTACTATTACGTGCTGGCCAGCGAGACCGACATCGACGTCTCGGCGCGCTTTCTCTACCAACTCGGTTTCGGCCACAAGACCGACGTGGACATCGAGGGCGAGCTGACGGGTGTGGTGCCGTCGCGCGAGTGGAAGCGCAAGCGTTTCGCCGGCGACAAGTATCGCGAGGAACATCGCAAGTGGTACACCGGCGATTCGATCTCCGCGGGAATCGGCCAGGGTTACACCGCCTTCACGCCGATGCAGCAGGCGCTGGCGATCGCCACCATCGCCAACGACGGCGTTGCCTTTCGACCGCACCTGGTCAAGAACATCGTCAATCTCAAGACCGGCGAGGAGCGCCAGGTCGCGCCGCAGCCCTCGCACACCCTTGCCGTCAAACCCGAACACCTCGCGCTGATCAAGAACGCGTTTGTCGGCGTCAACAAGGAGGGCACCGGCGCTACCGCGTTCGCCAAGGCGCCGTACACGACCGGCGGCAAGACCGGCACCGCGCAGGTGTATTCGCTCAAGGGGGAGAAATACTCGGCCCACAAGATCGACGAGCGTCTGCGCGACCACGCCTGGTTCATTGCTTATGCACCGGCCGACAAGCCACAGATCGCCGTGGCGGTGCTGGTCGAAAACGGCGGCTTCGGCGCGCAGGCTGCGGCGCCGATCGCCAGGAAGGTCTTCGACTACGCGCTGCTCGGGCAAACGGTGCCAGGACCCGCGGCCGTCGCCCCGGTCGGCGACGGCGAGGATCAAAGCGACTGATGCAAGCAGCCGAATTCCTCGCGCGGTTCTGGCAATCGCTGACGCGGCGCATCGACCGCTTTCTGTTCGGCTGCGCGCTGGCGCTGGTCGGTGTTGGCCTGGTCACGCTGTTCTCCGCCGCCGACCAGAGCGTCGCGCGGGTAACCTCGCAGGCAATGTCGTTCGGATTTGCGCTGGCGCTGATGTGGGTCGTCGCCAACATCCCGCCGCAGACGCTCGCCCGCGCCGCGGTGCCGCTCTATGTCCTTGGTGTCGTTCTGCTGATCGGCGTGGCGCTGTTCGGCGTCATGGTCAACGGGTCGCGGCGCTGGCTCAATCTGGGCTTCGCGCGCATCCAGCCCTCTGAACTCATGAAGATCGCCCTGCCACTGATGTTGGCGTGGTATTTCCAGAAATTCGAAGGGCGCATCGGCTGGAAGGACTTCGTTTTCGCGGCACTGCTGATCGCCATCCCGTTCTGGCTGATCAAGCGCCAGCCTGACCTCGGCACATCGTTGTTGATCGCGGCGTCCGGATTCTATGTTCTGTTTCTGGCGGGACTGTCGTGGAAGGTCATCGTCGGCCTCGCTGCAGGCGCCGCCGCGGCGGCCCCATTCCTCTGGGCGCATCTCAAGGTCTACCAGCAGGCGCGAATATTGACCTTTATCGATCCCGGACGCGATCCTCTGGGCGCCGGCTATCACTCCACCCAGGCGTCGATCGCCATCGGCTCGGGAGGGGTGATCGGCAAGGGGTGGCTGAACGGTACGCAGACCCACCTTGATTTCCTGCCCGAGCGGCATACCGACTTCATCTTTGCCGTATTCGGCGAGGAATTCGGCCTGATCGGAAATGCCCTGTTGCTGATTCTCTATATCATGCTCATCGGCCGCGCGATGGTGATCACCGCCAATGCGTCGACGGTGTTCGCGCGCCTGCTGGCCGGCTCGGTGACGCTGATGCTCTTCACCTATGCGTTCGTCAACATGGGTATGGTCAGCGGCATCCTGCCGGTGGTTGGCGTGCCGCTGCCGATGCTGTCCTACGGCGGAACCGCGCTGGTGTCGCTATTCATCGGCCTGGGCGTGCTGATGAGCGTGCAGGCGCACCGCAAGCTGGTGAAAACCTAGCGCACGAACCGCTCCAGCCGGCGGGCGATAACGCTAGGGTCCGGACATCGTCTCTGCAAACACCGGGCTGGCGAGTCCCGCGGACGAGCGACCTTGCCCATCGCGGCGTGACATGTAGGTCTTCACCATGTCCAGCGCCGTCGACTCGCAGGGCGGCAGCGCGACTTTGCTCACACCGAGCGGCGTGACCCGATCGCCCATGCGGATGACGTGCGAACAGAAGGTCAGGCCGCCGCCGAACGCCGGCGTCATCAACAGTCCCTGCGGCGGCACGCGTCCGGATTCGAGCGCCTCCACCAGCGCCACCGGCACCGTCGCCGCCGACATATTGCCGTACTTTTGGATGGTGAGGAAAACGCGGTCCATCGGTATGCCGGCACGCTTGGCGACGAATTCGATGATGCGCAGATTCGCCTGGTGTGGCACGACGAGGTCGATGTCCGCCGCGGTCTTGCCGGCGCGGGCGAGTGCTTCCATCGATGCCTCGCCCATGCCGTGCACGGCGCGCTTGAAGATCTCCTGGCCGTCGAAATCCCAGATGGTGTCGCCCAGCATGACGTTGCCGTCGATTGCGTAGTCGAGGCCCAGACCACGTACCCGCAGGATATGTCGCGCCTCCGAATAGCAGCCCAGCTTTTCCGCCAGCACGCCTTCCGGTGCGTCGGTGGCCTGCAGCACCACCGCCGCGGCGCCATCGCCGAACAGCACGGCAACGTTGCGGTTTTTCCAGTCCATGTACGGGGAAATGACCTCGACGCCGACGACCAGCGCGTTCTTCACTACACCGGTCCGGATCAGTGCGGTGGCGGTGGACAGTCCATAGAGAAAGCTGGTGCAGGCGGTGTTGACATCCATCGCCGCGGCGTGCCCGCAACCCAGGCGCACCGACAGTCCGGAGGCGGTATTGGGCACGCCCTCGTCGTTGGAGCAGCTGCCGTATACGATGAGCTCGATGTCCGACGCGGCGAGGCCGGCGCAGGCCAGCGCCTGCGCCGATGCGACGTACGACAGTTCCACTCCCGGAACGTGCGCGATGCGCCGCTCGTGGATTCCTGTCCGCTGGGCGATCCACTCGTCGCTGGTGTCCATGAACGTCGCAATGTCGGCGTTGGTCAGGATCGACGGTGGCATGGACTTGCCCCAGCCGGTGATGGCGGCGTTCTTCATTATTCTCCCTGGATGCAGATGGCCCCGCGGTAGTGGCGCCGCCATGACCCAATTCTAGGGCATCGCGGCGTTGTCCGTCAGTTCCCGTCCCACGGCGCGCGGTCGCCCCGCGCGGAGTTGCCGCCGCGGGGCACCGACGCGCGGTAGCGATCGCGCTGGTGCCGTCGCCACATCCACAGATACACCGCCGCATTCAGCGCCACGACCAGCGCGCCCAGCACCGCCTGAATGCCGGTGGTGAGGCCCGTCGGATAGATGACCGGGATCAGGTAGTGCTCGATGAAGCCGCCCGCGTAGCCGCTCTGGCCTGCCCGCGTACGCAGCAGGTTTTCCAGAGGCGTCAGCGGGCAGATGGCGCCGGTGAACTCCAGCCAGGCCACCCAGGCGACGGCCGGAAGATGCAACCAGGCCAATGCCGCGCGGCGCGCGACCAGGAGGCCGCCCGCCACGGCGAACACGATGAACGCCAGATGCAGGACGACGATGCCATCGGCGAACACCCGGTCCAGCATGGGGCATTACTTCTTCCGCTTGGCGCCTTTTGACGCGGACCGGGCGGCGGGTTTGCCGGCATTGGCATCCGGCGCCTTGTAATCGCCGATGATGCCCTTGGCCGGGCAGACCTTGAAGATCGGGCACTTCTTGCAGCCTACCGCGATGGCTACGGGGCACAGGGTCATGGAGTTTCCTTTGCAATGCGCGTGTGCGAATCCGCCATCTTGAGCGCTATCGCCGGCGAAAGCCAGCCACCGCCAGCGCCAGCACGCCCGCGGCGAGGCCCCAGAACGCCGAGCCGATGCCGAACAGCGTGACCCCGGACGCGGTGACCAGGAAGGTGACCAGCGCCGGTTCGCGCTCACGCCCCTGCGCCAACGCTGCGGCAAGACCGCTGCCGATGGTGCCGAACAGCGCGAGTCCGGCGATGGCGAGCACCAGCTCGGCTGGAAATGCCGCGAACAGCGCGCCGACCGTCGCGCCGAACAGGCCGATCAGCATATAGAACACACCGGCGGCGACCGCGGCGACATAGCGTCGGCCCGGATCCTCATGCGCTTCGCGGCCCATGGCGATGGCTGCGGTGATGGCGGCAAGATTCAGCGCATACGCGCCGAAAGGCGCGAGCAGCGTGGTCGCCGCGCCGGTCCAGCCGACCAGCGGAGAAATCGGCACCTGATAGCCGGCGGCCCGGATGACTGCAACGCCAGGCACATTCTGTGACGCCATGGTGACGACAAACAGCGGCAGCGCGATGCCGATCAGCGCGGGCACCGTGAATCGAGGCATGGTGAACACCGGTTCGGCCAGCGCCCAATGAACGCCGTCGAAGCGCAACATGCCCTGCGCCGCGGCGATGGCCACGCCGAGTGCAAGTGCGATGACCACGGCATAGCGCGGAGCCAGGCGCCGCGCCGCCAGATAGACGCAGAACATGGCGAACACCAGCGTGAACTGGGCTTTCATCGCGACGAATACGTCCAGCCCGAAGCGCAACAGCACGCCGGCGAGCATGCCGGAGGCGAGAGAGAGTGGAATCCGGCCGATGACACGCTCGAACCAGCCGGTGAATCCAGCCAGTGCCAGCAGGATTCCGGTGACGACGAACGCGCCGATCGCCTCGGCCATCGGCACGCCCGCCGCGCTGGTGATCAGCATGGCTGCGCCCGGCGTCGACCAGGCGGTGACCACGGGCACGCGGTAGCGCAGCGACAGCACGATGCAGGTCGCGCCCATGCCCAGGCCCAGCGCCCACATCCACGAGGCAACTTCGGCCGGCGAGGCGTGCAGCGCCTGGGCCGCCTGGAAAACGATCACCGCTGAACTCGTGAAACCCACCAGCACTGTCACGAAGCCCGCAACGATCGCCGACAGCGAGGCGTCCCGGCGCAATGCGCGCAGAACCGGCAGTTTCGGATCGTCCCCGGACATGCAGCGGCCGTTGCCGGTTGGGCAGGCGGTGGGTCGGACTTGCGCGCGAAACCGCGTCCGTCTAGCGCGGACCCAGCGCGCCCGCCGCCGGCCAGTCGGTGTCGCCGGTGCGCGTCAGCGTCATCTCGAAGAATTTTACCGCCGGGCGGCCGGGCGCCAGGCGTTCGCCGACCTCGGTCCAGGTGCCGTCCTTCACCACGGTGACATAGCGGATGGTCATCGGTCCGGCGGGGATTTCCCAGGAAAAGCCATCGGCGGTGCGGACCACGGCGAAATCGCCCACCAGCCCCTGCGCGTACGAGCGCATGGTGTAGGCCTTGGTGCCCGGGTTGTAGGAAATGATCCCGAAGGCGTTGAAATGCATCTTGCCGTCGGGCTCGAAACCGCGACCTTCGAGCACCTTGAGCGTACCGTCCAGAAATGGGCCGATGCGCTCGGTCTGGTCGATCTCGCGTTTCTCGCCGCCCGGCAGCGTGATGGTCGCCTTGCCGCGCCAGACGCCGTCCATGAAGGCGAATGTCGCCATCGCCGCGCGCTGGGCGGATTGCAGCGCCTGCGGGTCCGGGCGTTCCTGGGCCTGCACACCGATGGGGATCAGAAAGACGACCAGCAGGGCCAGGCAATGGCGGCGAAGACAATCCATGAGGGTTCCTCCGGGTCTGTTGACCAATCGACGGACCGATAAGCCAGACCGTCATTGTCCACGATCCGTCCGGCGGCAACGACTCCCGTTGCGCTGGTGGCGGTGCTACAGTAGGCGCCAGCCGTCGGTGACCTCCCCTGCGGCGGTCATGTCCGCGGCGGCTCCGATGCGGACGATGTTTGCGGAAGGCGCCCGATGAAGTTCCTGTGGCCCGAGTTTCTCTGGCTGCTGCTCGCCGTTCCGGCGCTGGTAGGCGTCTACGTCTGGCTGCTTTCGCGGCGCAAGACCGCCGTTCGCTTCGCGCGCCTCGACCTGGTCAAGCAGGCCATCGGACCCGGCCAGCGCTTCCGCCGGCACCTGCCCCCAGCACTGTTCCTGTTCGCGATCATCGCGGTGATCATCGCCAGCGCGCGGCCCTCGGCAGTGATTACCTTGCCCACGGAGGGTCGCACCATCATCCTGGCGATCGACGTGTCGCTATCGATGCGCGCCTCTGATGTGCAGCCGTCGCGACTGGTGGCGGCGCAGGTCGCCGCCAAGGAATTCGTGCTGCAGCTGCCCTCAGACGTTCGTGCCGCCATCGTCACGTTCGCCGGTACTGCCGCGGTCGTGCAGCCGCCCACGCTGAATCGTGACGACCTCGTCGCCGCAATCGACCGCTTCCAGCTGCAGCGGCACACCGCGATCGGCAGTGGCATCATCATGTCGCTGGCAACCCTCTTCCCCGACGATGGCATCGACCTCGAGTCAGCGATTTTCGGCAGCGGTTTCGGCCGCGACAGCGCCAAGCGCAGCGGCCTCGACCGGTCGACCCGGCCGGATCAGGACAAGTCCAAGACCAAGACCAAGGACGAGTTCAAGCCGGTGCCGCCGGGTTCATATACGTCGGCGGCGATCGTGCTGCTCACCGATGGGCGCCGGACGACCGGACCCGCACCGCTGGATGCGGCAAGAATGGCCGCGGATCGGGGCGTTCGCGTGTTCACCGTGGGCTTTGGCTCCGCCGGAGGCGCGCCGGTGGACATCGACGGCATGTCCATTTTCATGCGCTTCGACGAGGAAACGCTTAAGGCCATCGCCGGCGTCACCCACGCCGAGTATTTTCATGCGAGTTCGGCCAGCGACCTCAAGGCCGTGTACGAGAAACTCAACACCCGCTTCGCGCTTGAGCGCAAGGAGACCGAGGTCTCGGCGCTGATCACCGCGCTGGCGGCGCTGTTGGCGGTGCTGGCCGCGGTGCTGTCGCTGACCTGGTTCCACCGGCTGTCCTGACGGCGGCGCGGTCGGCCATCGCCGCGCGCCGGCTTCAGGCGACCGCAGGCTTGCGGTACATGAACGCGACGGCCATGCCGAGCAGGATGATGAGCAGTCCGTCGAAGACGATCTGCTTGCCGACCAGCGCACCGGGCATCGGCTGCACGGCGTAATAGATCAGGTAGGTCGGGACCACGGTCATCAGCGCGACTGCGACGCCGAAGCGCATGCCCTGTGGCAGCCACGGCTTTTCCTGGGCGCCGCGCGCGTAGATCCACACAAAGGCGCCGGCCATGATCACGTGCGCGGCCAGCATGAACTGGAAATGCTGCTGCGAATCGGCCTCATTGCGAAACAGCGTGGTGAGCTGGGCGTAGTCGGTACCGAGCAGCAGTCCATGCACGACAAAGCTTCCGACCATCCAGAGGAAGAACATCAGAACCCATGCGATAAAGAATCTGCGCTTCATGCGGACGCCTCCTTGCTAGGCGGCGGGCAACCGCGCCGCCGGTTTATCGTTTCGCGCCACCCGCACGCGAACTTCGCGGCGCACGAACGCGCGGCGGCGCCGGGATCGGCGCGCTTGCCTGCGCGGCGCGCGTCAGGGCGTAGGCTTCTTGGGTTGCTTCGGTTTTTTCGGTTCCTTGCGCTGCTTGTCTCGGTTGCCCAAGTTCGTCTCCCGTGGGAATCACGCTAACGTACCGAACCGGATGGTCCGGCGAGGCCGCCGCACTGTTGCCGGCGGACAATTTGCAGTGTAGCCGCGGCGACTGGCCGGGGCAACGACCGGCGTACTTCGCACCGCGCACCGCCGGTAGCGGATCAGTGCCGTGCCGCCGTGAGCGCCGCGCGCCTGGCCAGGCTTTCTGCCGGCCAGACCTCGGAGGCCCTGTAGTACTCGGGGAAGGCCGGCACGCCGGCTGGCAAGACCACCCAGGGCTGCTTCGACGCGGTGAAAATATGCACGCCAGGCGGCAGCAGGTCGGGGTCATCGAGGGTGCCGACACGAACGAAGCGCAGCGCGTCGCCGGCGCCGGCATAGTTGCTCCAGACGGCGATCCGGCAGCGCGGGCAGCGCGCGATGCGCTGGCCCTTGCCACTGTTCGATGGCGTGTCCACGATGTCCACCGCGCCCTCGGTGAGTTCCACCCGGTCGGACTCGATCACGGCGTTCAGCGCGAAGGCGGTGCCGGTCTCGCGCTGGCACCAGCGGCAGTGGCAGCAATGCACGATCAGCGGCGCGGCGAGCATCCGGTAGCGCAGACGGCGGCAGGTGCAGCCGCCGGCGATGGGGAAGGCTGTGTGTGCGGAGGTCATCGGGGTTCCCTTGGGTTGCGTTCGCCGGGTCAGGGCGAATGCGCGCCCAGCGCTTCGAGCTCCGCCTTGCACCATGGCTGCTCGTCGGCGTGCACCTGGCCGTACCAGCGCAGCGCCTCGGAACGTGCGGCGTCGCTTGCCTGGGCATTGCCGGCGCTGCGTTCGGACAATGCCAACACCACGAAGGCGAAGAATTGCTCGAAGGCCGGCGCATCGTTGCGCTGGCAGACATCGACGCAATGCCGCGCGTTTTCCGCGGCGGCGTAGGGGTCGCCGGCCTGCAGCAGGCTGCGCGCCAGGCGATACAGCGCGCGTTCCTCCTCGAGCCAGGTGCCGGCGAGTCTCCAGTACTTGAGGGCGCCATGCGCGGCGGCAACCATGCCCTGGGTTGCCTCGGCGTCGCGGTCCGGTTTTTCCTCCAGTGTCGCCGCCAGGTTGTTGCCGCCAACCGCCAGCGCGCGCAGCGCGGGAGAACCAGCCGGGAGTCCGTCTTCGGCGAGTTGCAGCGCTTCGGCGTAGGCGGCCAGCGCCCCTGTCGTGTCGCCGCGCCCGACCAACGCAGCGGAGGTGGCTGCGAGCACGGCGATGCGATCCTCCCGCTCCAGCGGGGCCAGCGCCGCGCTGTCGCCGCCGGCGTAGCGCAGCGTGGCGATACCGCGGTTCAGTGCCGCGGTCGCGGTGTCGTTGCAGTGCGGATGCGCGCGCAGCGCCTCGAGCAGCGCGACGCCCTGCGTCCATAGACCCAGATGCTCGCCGTAGACGTGCGTCACCAGGCGGGCGAACGGTGCGACATCGTCCGCGCGAGCGATGACCGCCGTCGATTCGACAAGGCGGTCGGCCACCGCCTGCGGCTGGTCGGCATGCTCGTTCCAGGCAGTCTCGATGAATTGGTTGAAGTCCATACTGCTATTTTGCCAGCGGACGGCGGCGGACGGTAGCGGCGGGCGGTGGTGACAGGCGGCGGTGGTGGCGGGCGCAGGGGGGATGGCACGGAGGCTGGATGATCGGCCCGATTGCTGTCATCGCCACGAACAGCGCGCCGCGTGGCGTGCGCCGCGTACAGCACCCGGAGTAGCGACCTTGTCCCGCATCGAAGCCGTCATCGCGCGCCGCTTTCGCGTGCCCCTCCCGGAATTGCTCGCCGACGCCAAACACGGCGACCACACGCACTTCGAATTGATCACTGCCACCGTACGCCTTGCCGACGGCAGCGAAGGCACCGGCTATACCTGCACCGGAGGACGCGGCGGGCGCGAGGTGCTGGCGAAGATCGAGCACGATCTCGCGCCCTTCCTGGTCGGCCGCGACGGCAATGACGTCGAGGCGCTGCACGACGCGATGCAATGGCAGGTCCACTACGTGGGGCGCGGCGGACGACCCCGAAAACTGAATTCGCCTCAGCGTCCGGGCAGCGCGACTTCGACGGTCTTGCCGCCGTAGCCGTTTTTCATGTCGCGGGCCTGCACGGTGACCACGCGCACACCCGGAGGAATCCGCACGCCGTAGAGGTCGCGCGTGAATGGCTGCTCGCCGGCATGATCGTGCAGCAGGATGCGCTCGCCGTAGACCCTGCCGTCCCTGTCCTGCACGCGAAACGCGTCCGCGTAGCGCTGCGGCGTGTCGTAGGGCGAGGACACGGTGACGTCGAAATCGAAGACATCGGCGCCGCGCGCCTGCGCCTTGGCCGCGACCACGTCGGGATATTTTTGCATGGCGCCCTTCACCGATTGGGCCGTGGCACCGGAAACGCCGACTGCGAAGCCTACGAAGAGAACAAGACGCGAGAGGGAGCGCATTCAGAGCAATCCAGAAATGCCGAACAGCAGAAAGGGCAAGCCGAAAATCGCGGTGATCAGCGGGAACAGCCAGAGACTCCTGAACGTTGCCAGTATCGCCTTGTGCGGCTCGGCCAGGTCGTAGAGCACGTCCACCCGGGCGCCCTTGGCCAACGGCTGCCGGCCGCCCGATGCGGATGTGATGACGATGTGTTCACCTTGATTGGTGGTGAAACTGACGATCGGAAGAAAATAGTGACGCGGCGAACCGCGACCGCTGCTGACGATGGCCTCTTCGTTGCCGGTGACCACGCCGTGTGCTCGTCCACCCGCACGCAACAGCCGCAGCGGCTGGCGCGCGAGCAGAAATGCAATGCCCTGCATCGTCGTACCCGCGGCAACAAAAGCCCAACTGAATCCGGCGTCGACTGCCATGATGCATTGAACACCGCAATGGCGAATGAAGCAAATGCCTTCGCGGTACGCCCCGGACGTCGGGGGGCGGACAGAGTGAGCCCGGGCCCCGTTGGCGCGATCAGCCGAACCAGGTCGGACACATCGCGCGCCAGATCAGCTTCCGTCCCTCGCTGCCGGCACCGACTGCTTGAACGGCTGCTTTGTCGCCGGTGCCGATGCCGGCTGCGCCGCCTTGGTTCCCGGCAGGATCTCGAAGGTCGGATCGAACTGCACCAGCATGCCCCACAACTGGTCGAAGGGCTTGCGGTCGCCTTCGAATTTCGCCTTGCCCGCCGCGAGCTGATCGGCAAAGGTGGCCCGGCCGATCATCACCGTTTCCAAATCGGAGCGGTTGATGGTGATGGTCAGGTCGGCATTCTTCGCCTGCTGGCCCTTGATGTTGGTCAGCGCGCCATTGGACAGTTCGAGGACGAACTTCTCACCGTTGTCCGGCGTCACCAGGTTGACGACGAACTTCACGCCTTCGGCCTTCTTCGGGTCCATGCGTACGCCGAGGAAGTCGAGGAACAGGTCGGTCGACATGGCGCGGATCAGGTCCGGGCCGCCGGTCCTGGGCGGGATGCCGCCGGGGATGCCCGAGCGCAGTTCCAGCGCGCCGGCGAGGAAGCTGCTGCGCACGCTGGGGGACTCCTGCTGGTAGGCGATCTGTTCCCAGACGTCGGCGAGCAGGTCCTTGGCCGTCTGGTTCTGCGGCTGGGCGAAGACCAGCTTGTTGAGAATTTCCTGCGCCAGCCGGTACTTGCCTTGGCGGTAAAGCTCGCGGCCCTTGGCGAGAATTTTCGCCGAACCACCCATCATCTCGACGTACAGTGGCGCGGAGTCGCGCGGCGAGAGCGGGATCAGCGTCGCCGGATTGGCGTCCCAGTAGCCCAGATAGCGATTGATGACCGCGCGGCTGTTGTGTGCCTCCGAGCCGTGGTAGCTGTGCGCCGGCCACTGCTTGCGCAGGCTTTCGGGCAACGCATAGACGTTGTGAATTTCGTTGACCGTCACGCCCTGGTTGGCGTGGAAGAGGACATTGTTGTTGAGGTGCGCGTAGGTGTCGCGCTGCACGCGCATGACTTCCTGGATGCGGGCATTGCCCCAGCGCGGCCAGCTGTGCGCGGCGAACATCACTTCGGCATCCTGGCCGAACCGGTAGAGCGCCTGGTTGATCTGCTTTGACCACTCCAGCGCGTCGCGCACCAGCGCGCCGCGCAGCGTGTAGATATTGTGGATGGTGCCGGTGATGTTCTCCGCCGCCCAGAAGGCCTTGAACTGCGGAAACCAGGTGTTCATTTCCGCCGGTGCCTCGGTGCCGGGCGTGTTCTGGAACACCATCTGCACGCCGTCGACCGTCATCTCCTCAAAGTCCTTCTCGATCGTGACGTTGGGCGGGATCAGGCCGAGGTTGCCGGAGGCGACGTTCTTGCCGATCGACTGGTCGACGTGGCCGAAGGGGCTGCGTGGCAGCAGCACGCCGTACTGGTAGAACAGGCGCCGGCTCATGGCGTTGCCGGCGTAGACGTTCTCGGCGATGGCGTGCTGCATGAAGCCGGTCGGCGCGATGATCTTCACCTTGCCGCTCTTGACGTCGGCCTCGTCGACCACGCCACGCACGCCGCCGAAATGATCGGCGTGCGAATGCGAGTAGACCACCGCCACCACTGGCCGCTTGCCCAGTTTCTCGTTGACGAAATCCAACGCCGCCCTGGCGGTCTCCTTGGCAGTCAGCACATCGAACACGATCCAGCCGGTGTCGCCCTTGATGAAGCTGATGTTGGCGAGATCGAAGCCGCGCACCTGCCAGATCCTGCCGGGCACCACTTCGAAGAGTCCGTAGGCCATGTTGAGCGTGGCCTGGCGCTGCAGCGACGGATGGATGCTGTCGAAGTCCTTATCCTGCAACAGGAAATCGTAGCTGGCCATGTCCCAGGCCACGTTGCCCGCCTCGGCCATGATCTTGCGATACGGCGGTGCGGCGACGAAGCCGCGCTGCGCCTCCTCGAAGTCGCGCCTGTCGTCGAAGGGCAGCGTGGCGCGCTGGCCGTTGCGCAGTTCGATGGTGAACTTCGAGGGCAGCTTGCCCTTGGGATGGAAATGCTTGCCTTCCATTGCGCCGGGGTCGCTTTGCGCGACGCCGCCGCCGGCGGCGAACGCCGGTATGGCTGCACAGACAGGCGATGGCGAGGATGCCGGTGACGGAGATCGAATGACTGTATCGCATGAGGTTCCTTTTGTGTACGTGAGCGCTGTCGAAGGGAAATGCGACGGACTCATTACGTGACCGGCGGCAGGCGCCGGTCACCAGTGGTGGGCGATCGTTTCGACGCGCCGGCAAGTCGTCCCCGGCCTCAGGGTCTTCGCGGCCCGAAGCCTCTCAACACATCCTTCATCGCGTCCTGACCGACGCTGAACATCACCTGATGCGGTCGGTCCAGATCGATGATCAGCAGCAGCACGGCCGAAAAGGTCATCACCATGGCCAGTGTGGCCAGCGAACTGCGGCTGCCGGAAAGACCCATGTCGTATCCCATCAGCAGTGTCGACACGATTGCCATGAACATCACCGTCAGCCAGATGCTCGATGGAATGCGCGCGCGCACGCCAATCGCAACCCGGTTGCTGTGCATGTCGATCACATCGTTGAAGGCGCTGGCGAGCAGTCCGACCATCACCGAATCTGGTTGGCTCCTGGCCAGTTCCGTCACCTGTACCCACATCCTTGCCTGGATGTCCTCTGACCGGGCGATTCCCTGCCTTATCTTTTCGTCGGTGTCCCACAGATTGGCATTGACGCGATCCTCGACGTAACCGCGCAGGAGATTCGCGCAGAGCAGGCACCTTGCGGGTCGGCCACGAACTGCGTACGCAGATACGCAGTGCCGATGGCGTTGGCCTCTTCGACCACCAGATGCCTGCGGTCCTGGAAGCGCGACGCCGCGCTGCTGAAGGTGAACGCGAGCATGAACGCCAGCAGACCGGCCACGGCGCCGGTCGCGCCGCCGCCGAGCGATTTGCGGTCGGCAATCGGGATGTGCCGATTGTTGAAGCGACCGAGGTTGAGCCCGATCTCGGAGCACAGCATCAGCATCGCGACGATTCCCGCGTAGACCTGCAGCAGTGGCGAGGTTTCGGCCCATGAACCGATATAGGCGAGCATCGAAGACTCCGATTCGAATGAGCGGCCGACGGCGGTCGCCATGGCCTCTGTCCCGCGTATTGGAAGGGTAGATGAGTTGACGTCCGGCAGCAATTGCGGCCGCCGACGATCAGTGAAAATCCGGGGATCGGGTACGACGCAGCGGCAGACGTGACCGCCGTGCCTCGTTCCACGCCCCGCACGCCGGCCTTCTCCCATGGCCCTCAGGCGTCGGTGTAGGTGGAGACCTCGATCAAATTGAAGTCCGGATCGCGGAAATAGACCGACAGGATCGGCCCGGTTGCGCCGGTGCGGCGCACCGGACCCTCGATGACCGCGACGCCGGCCGCGGCGAGGTGCCGCTGCACCTCGGGCAACGGTGTGGTCGTGATGAAGCACAGGTCGGCCGAGCCGGGCGTGGGGTGCCGCGCCTTGGGTTCGAATTCGGCGCCCGCCGGATGCAGGTTGATCTTCTGCGCGCCGAATGCAAGTGCCCTGCGCCCGCCCGCGAACTCGACCCTGACCATGCCCAGTGCGCGCTCGTAGAACGCGCAGGTGGCGTCGACGTTCGCGACCGTGAGCACCAGGTGGTCGAGGCGGTCGATCTGCAGCACGAATTACGCTCAGCGATCGTCGCTGCCGATGAGCCGGTACGCGGCCGCGCCGAGCAGCGCGCCGATGATCGGCGCGACCCAGAACAGCCAGAGCTGCTCGACCGCCCAGCCGCCGACGTAGAGCGCGACGCCGGTACTGCGCGCCGGATTGACCGAGGTGTTGGTCACCGGAATGCTGATCAGGTGGATGAGCGTGAGCCCGAGACCGATAGCGATGGGCGCGAAGCCGGCGGGCGCGCGCTTGTCGGTCGCGCCCAGGATGATCAGCAGGAAGAACATGGTCATCACCACCTCGGTGACCAGCGCCGCCAGCAGCGAATACCCGCCCGGCGAATGCGCGCCGTAGCCGTTCGACGCAAAGCCCTTGGCGACGTCGAAGCCGGCGGCGCCGCTGGCGATCACGTAGAGCACGCCGCCCGCGACGACACCGCCGGCCACCTGCGCGATGATGTAGGGCAGCAGCTTGTTCGCCGGAAAGCGCCCGCCGGCCCAGAGACCGATCGAGACCGCCGGGTTGATATGGCAGCCGGAGATGTGGCCGATGGCGAAGGCCATGGTCAGCAGCGTCAGGCCGAAGGCCAGCGACACGCCGAGCAGGCCGATGCCGACATTCGGAAAGGCGGCGGCGATCACCGCGCTGCCGCAGCCGCCGAGCACCAGCCAGAAGGTTCCCAGGAACTCAGCGCCGTATTGTTTCATTCGATTCTCCTGATGTGTTGCGATTGCTCGCGACGGAATGCAGCGATCTGACAACCAGGAATGCGGGCCCAGTGAGGCGCGCTTCCGTCAAATCCACTAGCGTCAATTGTAACGTCGTGCCGTTGCCCCGAATTCTGGCCCCACGGTACCCGCATTCACCCGCCGCGATTCTATTTGGGCGGCAGTGAACCGGTGAACGCCAGGCAGTCCGCAATCCAGCGCGCCAGCGCTGCATCCGAATCGATGCCTTCCGCTGCGACGTAGACGAAGCCCTTCATCGGCTTGCCGGTGAAATCCATTTCGCGCGCACCGGGCCGGTGCAGCGCCTCGGCGTAGTGGCCCGGGCCCACGCGCGCCATCAGTGTGTCGCCCAATACGCCGACGAACATGTGTCCATGCGACATGAACGCCAGACCGCCGAACATCCTGCGCTCGACAATCCCGTGGCGGTCGCGAATCGCGTCGCGGATTCGTTCGGCCAGTCCTTCGTCGATGGTCATCATCCGCCTCCAGTGCCGATTTTCCGGTCGGCCCGTCGGGCGCGGCAAGCCCGCCGTCCGCGTCGGCTCATGGTTCGCCCGGAAAGTGAACCTTGACCGTGTACTCCGGGTCACGCTTCCAGTGCTGTTCGTGCAACAGCCACTGCGTCACCAATTCGACGATGGTCTGGCGCGCGGCGCCGGTGGAGAGCTGGAGATAGCGCTCGGATCTGGCGCGCGCCTCCGGTTCCGGCGTCATCGACCGCTCCAACGTCGCGAGATTCTCGTCCTTGTTGAAACGCGCCCATCCGCTTTGCGTGTACTTGCGCATGCCGGTGGTGTCGAAGGCGACGGGCAGGTCCGCAGAAAGTACGGTCGTCCGCGTTGAATCCGTGCCCGGCCGGACCCACGCATCGTAGGCGATCCAGACTGCGCCGGCCCCGGCCAGGACCAGCAGCGCAACGCCGGCATGGCGAAGGTGGCCCGGCATGGCGTCAGCGTGCACCCGTGGAAAAGTGCAAGGCGTCTGCGTTCATGGCGCCACCGGACTCTGTTCGTCATCCGCGCCGCGCGCCTCAAGGCAGCGCCGGCACAGGCAGGCTGTGCCGCGCAATGCGGCAGGCAATGCCGCAATCGCCGCTGGGTCGGCGACGACGCCCGCACACCAGCACGGCGTGGCGAAGTCGCCGGTGCGGGCCGGCGCGCAGTCGTTCGGCATGCCGCAGGCGGGACAGATCCGATTCGGTTGGGGTCGCATGCGGATGCTGGATTCAACCCGGCGGCAGGGCGATTTCGTCCAGCCAGGCAAAGGCCTCCGCCTCGGTCGAGCAGACCTCCGCCTGCATGCCGTGCTTGGTGGCCACCGCCACGCCGAATTTCGCAGGATGAACGTACTCGACCGGCATGACCAGCGCGACGGCCACGATACCCTGCGCCTCCCGCGCCCACTCCTCGGCCACCCGGAATCGATCAACCAGCGTCGGCTGTGGCAGGCCGACGAGGCCGCAGGCGTTGACCAGCAACCTGTCGAGGCCGCTGTCCCGGCATTCCTCGATGGCCCTGGCGACGAAATCCATCGCCTCCTCCAGTGTCGCCTTGCCGTTGAGGCGCAGACATTGGATGCCGTCGCGGCTTTCCCTCTCGCTGACGATGGGCATGCGAACGTGCTCCGAAGGCTGCCGCCAACGCCGATGGCTGCACAGTGAGCGTCCAACGGTAACGCCATTGCGCCCTCGACCGCAAGGCCGGGCGTGCCGTCCGCGCTAGCCCGCGAGCAATGCCCAGGTCCAGTAAATGCCGATGCCCACCTGCACCAGGAAGGCCGCGAAGCGCAGGTTCACCGCCATGTTGCTTGTCGACGCGAGATGAATGCTCGACTGCACGATGCGTGCGGCGAGGAACACCGGCGCCAGCGCGTCGGTGATGCCCGTTCGATTGGTCACCAGCGCCACCAGCAGCAGCCCGCCGAAAATGGGCAGGCCTTCCAGACAGTTGGCGTGCGCACGCGCCAGGCGCTGCCCGAACGGCGAGCGGCCGGCATTGTCGGGCTTGAATCCGTTGGGGGGGACGGCTCCGGTCATCACCAGGCTCACGCGCACCACCCCGATGAGCAGCAGAAGGAAAATCGTCCAGGCGATGAATCCGGTCAGTACGGTGGCGGAAACGGAAACCATGCGAACTCTCCTTCTTGGCGAGGCGCGACACCGGAGTGGCGCCGCCGCGATGCCGGGCGGTGGACGGAGAAAAACCGGACGCCGGCGTGCCGTATGCAACGACTTGCCGGCAGCGCCCGGGGGTCAGTCATGCGTGAGCGGCTTCGTGGTGAACAAATAGTCCTTCAATTCCTTCGAGAAGGCCGGATCCTTGCGGCGGATCCATTCGAGCACCATGGACGCGTGTTCCTTTTCCTCGTCGCGATTGTGCTCGAGGATGGCCTTGAGCACCGGATCCTTGCAGGCGTCGGCGCGCTGGTTGTACCAGTCCACCGCTTCCAGTTCTTCCATCAACGAGACGATGGCCCGGTGCATGTCCCGGGTTTCGTCACTCAACTCTTCGATGGGCTCGTGATATCCGACACTCGACATGGCATTCCTCACTGGTGGTTTCGGCCGGGCGCACGTCGCTCCGGCATGGACATTATTGCAAATGCGGGCAGGCGCCGGCCGTCTGCCGGCACCTGTACAGGTCAGGGGCTGTGCAACGCGCGCAGCATCAGCACTTCGTCCGGCAGCGCCTGGTTCGCCGCATGCTGCTCCGGCGAACCGGGCCCGAAGCCAAGGCGCTCGAGCAGGTGCATCGAGCGAAGGTTGCTGCGCTTGAGCACCGCCGCGAAGCTGCGCGCCTGGTGATGCAGCGACAGTTCGACCAGCATGGCCTCGACCGCCCGGCGCGCATGGCCGCGGCCCCAGTGCGCGCTGCACAGCACGTAGGCGATGTCGGCGCAGCCATCGGGCAGGACGGACGCCTGGACATAGCCGATGAGGTTGCCCTCCGGCAGGCGAATCACCCAGTTCAGCCACTGCTCGGTTCCATCGCCCGAGCATCGTGTTTCGAGCTTGGTGAAACGGGTGCGCAGCCAGTCAAGAGATTTCGGCGGCTCGTTTTCGTGGATGTAGATGGCCGGGTCGCTCAGGACATCGAACATCGCCTCCGCATGTGCCGAGGTTTGCGGCTCCAGCGTAAGCATGCCGGTCTCGATGGTGCGCATGTCAGTACCCGGTCCGGTGTTGCTACGCGATCCGGCACCGGGTCCGCGATCGGTTTTCGCGGCGCCGGCATAGGGGCCGGAGTGTTCGCGGCGAAGACCTCAGTCGGGAGCCTTGGTCGGGTCAGCGGCGGGCGCGACGCCTTCTGGCGCTTTGATGCCATCCTCTGCCTCGACGCCTTCGGGGGGCTCGACGCCCTCCGGGGTCTCCGGCGCATTGGCCGCAAGCTTCTTCTTGCGCTTCTCTTCCTTGCGTTCCTTCTTGGCAAGGTCCCGCTGGCGCTTGGCGAATGAATAGTTGGGTTTTGCCAATTGTTCACCTCTCCGGTAATGGTCTGTCAGGACGTCTAGGGTAAGCCATTTCGCGCAGGGGCGCTCCGGCCGGGCGCGAATTGCCCGCAAAAGGGGGCCTTGCCGCGACGGTGGCCGCAGCAGCGGGCGTGGGGGCGGCTGTAGTTGTGGAACGGTGGTGTGCTGCCTGCGGCTAGCGCCGGGCGGTCGATGGCAGGACCGGATTGCGGGCGTCGATGTCCGCCTGGACCTGCGCCTTGGCCCGTTCGTACACCACCTCGCGCCCCATTACGCTGCCGGCGTAGGCCAGGCAGTTGCGCGTGGGCGTCAGCGCGCATCGGACGCTGTGAACCCCCTCCCCGAACACGACCTCGATCCGGTCGGCGCGCTTGCTGAAGACCACCACCTCCATGACTTGCCCGCTTTCCGTTGCGCGCAGCTTGATGCGTTCCTCGTTCACCGGTCCTCCCGTTGATCTACTGTCGTAACCTCTTCTGTTCGAAAATCCGCCGGCATCACGATTTCCAGCATTTCGATGTCGTCGCTGTGGCCGATCTCGCGATGGCGGATCTGCGGCGGCTGGTGCACGCAGGAACCGGCTTCGAGCCGCACGATACCCTGACCCTCGTACTCGAACTCGATCCAGCCCCTGAGCACATAGACGAGTTGGAAGCTGGTCTGATGCAGGTGTGGCTGGCCCGAAAATTCCTTGCCCGCGGCTGCGCGGATGACATGCGCGACGACGCGTCCCTCGGTCGCCCGCGCGATGCCCAGGTCCCGGTACTCGAAGAACGAGCGCAATCCGCGCTCGAAGGCGGCGTCGCGGGCATGGGAAACTGCAAATCCTCTGGTCGTCATGTCTGACCCTCTCGATGTCGCGCCCCTCGAACAGCCGCCGATGGCGACGAGGGCGGGCGATGCTGAACCGTCTCATCGCCGCCAGTATCGGCTGTCCCGCCTTGACATCGTAACCCGGCGCCAGCAGGGCCCGGGAAACCGGCGATCGTGGTCCGGGACCGGCACCGGAGGGACGCGCAATACTCAGTCGGCATGAAATTTTCGCCAGGCGTTGGGCAGCATGACGAACCACTGCAGGTAACCCGCGGCGACGAACAGCACCCAGGTCAGCAGATTCAGGAAGAATCCCAGCGGAAGGGAGAAGTTCATTGCCTCGTGCAGCAGCAGCAGACCAGCACCGAAACCCGCGTTGAACAGAAATCCGAGCGGGAAGGTCAGCGCCAGCATCAGGTAGGAGAAGATCACGTCGGTGCTTTCGAGGTCGCGCCGGAGGAATGCGAACAGCAGCACCAGCACGCAGGCCACGCTCCATGCGCGGAACAGCATGCGCGCCGTGCGCCCGTCGAGGTTGGGATTATTCAGCACTCGGCGGACGCCTGGACGGCTAGGATGACTTGTTTCCGAAGGGGTCGAGGATTTCGGAGCTGATCTGCCGCTTGGCCAATTCCGTTCCCAGCTTGTGGCGCAGGAACGCGCCACTGGTGTAGCGCTTGACGCTCAGGTAATACGTCTCCTCGACTCGCTTGACGAGTTCGATGTACTCGTCGAAGACGTCGTCGTCGCAGGTGAAGCGTTCGTAATTGACGATGGAATGCACGCGCCTGCCCAGCGGGCCGAGCAGCGCGTCGACCGCGTCGCCGATCGCCTTGAGGTCGGCTTCGTCCCGGACGCGGAGTCCGGAATAGTCCATGTAGACAGTGTTGGTCGCCTCGTCGAAGCTCAGACGGTCTTCCATGTGGGTGTCGAGCATGCGCTCGCGCAGGCGCATCGGTGCGCTGCGGAAGATCGTCGGGTCCATTGGCCGCGGGCCATCGATCGCCGGGGAGAACGGCAGTCGCTGCAGAATGTCCCGCTCGACGTCGATGCCGGGCGCGACCTCGATCAGCGCGAGCCCCGACTCCCCCAGCCGGAACACGCAGCGCTCGGTCACGAACAGCACGTCCTGACGGGTCTGCCGCGCGTAGTCGGCGCTGAAGGTGGTCTGCCCGATGCGCTCGACGAATTTCGGGAACCGGCCTTCGGTGACGATGCGAACCTGCCCGTCCTCGACCGCCACCTCGAGTCCGCCCGACGTGAAGGTGCCCATGAACACCACTTTCCTGGCGTTCTGGCTGATGTCGATGAAGCCGCCGCAGCCGGGAATGCGCTTGCCGAACTTGCTGGCGTTGACGTTGCCCTGCGCATCGCATTCGCCGAAGCCGAGAAAAGCCGCATCCAGGCCGCCGCCGTCGATGAAGTCGAAGGCGCAGGCGTGGTCGATGACCGCCTGGTAGTTGACCGCCGCGCCGAAATCGAGCCCGCTCATCGGCACGCCGCCGATCACGCCCGAGTCGACGGCCAGCGACAGCAGGTCGTGCACGCGTTCCTCGCGCGCGACCAGCGGAACCTGGTCGGGGATCGAGCCGACGCCGATGTTGATGACGCTGTTGGGTGCGAGCTCCAGCACGGCGCGCCGGGCGATGACCTTGCGGTCGGAAAGCTCGACCGCCTTGGCGCGCACCGGAGGCAGGCGCAGTTCGCCGGAGAAGGCCGGATTGAACTGGGTTCCGTAGGTCTGCATGTGGTGCTCGGGCTCGGTGAGTACGACGCAGTCCACGAGAATGCCGGGGATCCTGACGTTGCGCGCATCGAGCGAACCTTCGGCGGCGACGCGCTCGACCTGCGCGATGACGATGCCGCCGGAATTGCGCGCCGCGACCGCCAGCGCCAGGTTTTCCAGCGCCAGCGACTCGCGCTCGGTGGTGATGTTGCCGTCCGGGTCGGCGGTGGTGCCGCGGATCAGCGCCACGTTGATCGGAAACGACTTGTAGAACAGGTAGTCCTCGCCGTCGACCTGCATCACCCGAACGAGTTCCTCGGTGGTGCGCGCGTTCATCCGGCCACCACCGTGGCGCGGGTCGATGTAGGTGCCCAGCCCCACGCGCGACAGCGTGCCCGGCTTGCGCGCGCCGATGTCGCGATAGAGCTGCGTCAGCACGCCCTCGGGCAGGTTGTAGGCCTCGATCAGGTTGTCGACGATCATCGTCTCGATCTTCGGCGAAAGCCCGAAATAGCCGCCGATCACCCGCCGCACCAGCCCTTCGTGCGCCAGCCGGTTGAGCCCCTTTTCCTTCATGTCGCCCTGGCCGGTAGAGAACACCAGCGTCAGGTCGCGCGGAGTGCCGGTTTCGAGGAATAGCCGCTCGATGGAAACGAACAACTGGTCCGGCGTGCCGTTGCCGCCATAGCCGGCAGAGGCCACCGTGTCGCCCGAGTGGATCACGGCGACGGCGTCAGCAGCCTCGATGATTTTTTTCAGCCGCATCGTCCCTCCATGCGGCACACGGTAGGCGACAACGCCGGTGGCCGCAAGTGCGACCGGACACCGAACGCCTTGCCGCGTCCGCTAGCGGCCCGGCGCGGGCAGTCGCGCATCCGGAGACCAGCTGCGCACGTGCAGGTCGCGCTGCGGGAAGGGAATTTCGATGCCGTACTTGTTGAGCGCCGTCTCGATCGCCCACAGATAATCCGCCATCACCCGTCCGGGGCGCTTGACCCCATTGGAGGTGAGCCAGACGATGAGCTCGAAGTTCAGGCTGCTGTCACCGAAGGCGACCAGCCAGACCTGCGGCGTGCGCGCCTCGGCGTCGTCCAGCGTGTGCGGCACGGCGGCGGCGGCCTCCAGCGCGGCCTTGCGCACGACTTCCTTGTCCGAGCCGTAGGCCACGCCGAAGGGGACGTGGATGCGCCGATGCGCCTCGCGCATGGTCCAGTTGGTGACCGGGCCGTTCACGAACGCCGAATTCGGCACCACGATGTCGATGTTGTCGTTGGTGGTGACGACGGTGGCGCGGAAGTTGATCTCGCGCACTTCGCCGGTGATGCCCGACTCCAGTTCGATGAAGTCGCCGACCTTGAGCGACTTCTCGAACAGCAGCACGAGCCCGGCGACAAAGTTGCCAATCACGTTCTGCAGGCCGAAACCGATGCCCACACCCAGCGCGCTGGCGAACAGCGCAAACTTGGACAGGTCAATGCCGATCGACGACAGGCCGACCGCGAAGCCCAGCGTCAGCAGCACATAGTGCATCAGCCGGTTCAGCGCGTAGAGAGAGGCCCGGCTGAAGCTTGGTCGCCGTACCGCCAGGCGCTCGGTCGCCGCCTGCGCCAGGCGGGACAGCCACCAGGTCGCGACGATGATCAGCAGCAGCCGGACAAGCCCCGCCATGGTCACTGAGCGTTCGGCAATCTCGAACAGTGGCGTGGAGAGCCACGCCGAAAGCGAATCCCAGTCAGGCATCATGGTTTCACCAGACCGAGGTCGATCAGGCTGCGCGCAGTGTCGACGATGCTCTCCTCTGGCGGGCGCGTCGTCCAGCCGAGAATTTTTCTTGCGTGACTCGCGTCCCAGTTACGCACACTGCCGAGCTCAGGAACCATCGATTTCACCGCCGGATCGAACAGCGCCGCGATCTTGACCAGAAAATCCGGCAGCCGCCGGGTCGGGACCCGGTGCGCCTCGTCGCCGAGGCGCTCCTTCAGCGTCTGCGCGATCTCGACCATGCTGAAGGTGCGGCCCGAGGCGATGAAACGTTCTCCAGCCATATCGGGGGCGTTCAGCGCACGCACGTGCAGGTCGGCCAGGTCGCGAACGTCGACGAGGCCGAAATGCAGGTCCGGACAGCCGGGCAGCGCGCCGTCGAGCAGCTTCTTCACCGCCTCGACCGACGTGGAGAAATCGCCGCTCCACACGGGACCCAGCACCAACGACGGATTGATCGTGCAGAACTCGACGTTGCCGCCTTCGGCCGCGATCCAGTCGCGCGCGGCGCGCTCGGCGATGGTCTTGGACATGGCGTAGGGGCTGATGTGAGGACTGTCGACGATGGACCAGTCGGCCTCGGTAAGCGCGTAGTGGCCTCTGGGCCGGCCGTAGCCGATCGCCGCGATCGACGAGGTCATCACGAATCGCCGCACCCCCGCCGCCTTGGCCGCGCGCAACGCGCGCAGCGCGCCGTCGCGTGCTGGAACGATCAGGTCGTCCGGTGTTTTCGCCGCACGCGCGGGAAACGGCGAGGCGAGATGCGCGACATGCGTGCAGCCGGCCATGGCGCTCGCCCAGCCTTCGTCCTCGGTCAGATCGGTTTGAAAGAATTCGAGCTGCGCATTGTCGACGGCCAGCAGTTTCCTGACGCCGGTTTCCTTCGACAGGTTGCGAATGGTCGTGCGGACCTTCCAGCCCTCGTCCGCAAGCTGGCGGATCAGATAACCGGCGATGTAGCCGGAGCCGCCAGTTACGAGCACGGTGTTGGTCATGGCGATTCCCCGCGACGGCTGCGCCGCATCTATTTCTTCCAGTAATCGAATTCCACCTCGTAACGCGCGCCGCCGAGATCGGCAACCCTGTCCTGCATGTAGTCCTGCGCGTCGGCAATGGCCTGATTGTAGATGCTCGGGCCGATTTCGCGGACGAAGAATTCAAGCACCATCGCCGCCTTGAGGTCACCGATGTCTTCATCCAGGTTCTCGGCGAAGAAACGCTTGATCGAACCTGCCAGGTAGGTCTGCGCATCTTTCTGCAGCTTGATCGGCATGGCGTGGTCCCGCGAATACTGCGTTGGAAGGGAAGGGCCGGGTTCGTTTGGATCGCATTGTCCGGCCGTCGCCGGCGAACGCTAACCGGCGTGGGTGTCAAGGGCGCGCCACATGTGTACCTTGGCGACGAACCCGTCACCTAGCGCCATCGCCTGCGGCTCGATGCCGAAACGAATGAAGCCGCAGCGCTGGTACAGCGCCTCCGCCACCCGGTTGCCGTCGCTGACGGTCAGCTGTACCAGTCGCAGGTTCGGGCGTTGCGCGGCGCGCTCCAAAACGTGCATGACCAGGCGCCGGCCGATGCCCTGTCCTCGTCGCGATGCCGGCACGTACATGCCGAACAGCGTGGCCTTGTGGCGGATCTTCTCCTGCGTCTCGCATCTCAGCCCGGCCACGCCGACGATCGCGCCGGCATCGATTGCGCCGAACACCTGTGCGTCGGCCGAGGGCTCCTCGCCCAGCCGCTTCAACCACCACGACAGCGGCAGCGCAGCGCGTTCCGCAACGCTGGACGTAAAGGCGTCCGGATGCGCGGCATAGCCTTCGAGCATGACCGCGCGGTAGGCAGCCGCGTCGGTCGTGACCAGGCGCCGGATCTCCATCGTCATCGCGACTGCGGCGTGCCGCCCTCGCGCCGGCGCTCGTATTCGTCGTTACTCATCCGGTTGACCCGCGGCCTCGCGTCCCCCCGGGTCGCGACCGCCGTTCCCCAGTAGTGATAGGAAAACACGCGGGGGCCGGGCAGGTAGCGTGATTGCACGTCGGGTCTGAAACCGGATTGTTCGAGCAGTGCGGGAATGTCGCGATCGAGCATGCACCCGCCGGCCAGCCTGCTCCAGTACGGCTGTAGACGGGTTTGCCATCGCAGGATGTTCTCATCCGGGGCGCGGCCATGTTCCGAGAACAGGAGCCTGCCGCCGGGGACGAGCACGCGGCGCATCTCGCGCAGCGCGGCCACGGGATCGGGAATCGTGCACAGCGTATAGGTACTGACGACGGTGTCGAAGCTCGCGTCCGCCAGCGGCAGAGCCTCGGCGGACAGTCCGACGAGTTCGACGGCGACGCCGGCCTGCCGGCTGCGTTCCAGCACCAGCCGGTGCATTTTCAGCGACGGCTCGACGCCGACGATGGCATCGACGCGCGCGGCATCGTAGAAGGGCAGGTTGAGACCGGTGCCGATGCCGACCTCGAGCACGCGCCCATGCGCCAGCGGGATCACCTTCATGCGTTGCCGCTTGATAGGCTCGAGGCCCCTGGCCAGATCGATCAGCCACGGCACCACGTTTCGGTCGTACCAGTTCATTGTCATTCATGTCTCTCGCGGACCGTCCGTTGTACATGGTGGCCGGTCAGCGCGGGCAATCGTCCGGAAGAACGAACCGCGTCCCTGAGGCGAGGCCGACCGAAACCCCGGCATGCGCCATCGGCGTCATGGCGCCGACCCCCGGCGACGGCATCAGTCGGTCCTAGTCCCCGGTGCGACGAAAGAACTCCCGATTGCGGCCAACCGAAACGCTGTACACATCCGGCTCGACAAAGTGCAGGTGCACGATCTCGTCGCGCCCCTGCGCCCGGCGGACTATGGTCACCCAATCGCCGTCGATCTTGGCCACGCGGTACGGACAGACGGTGCGGACACCGTCGAGCATGCTGGTGATCTGCGCCGCAGTGTACCGAACGGTCTGCTTGCCGAAATACGCCTCGATCCGTGCGCGATCTGAATCGGACGTGCCATCCGCAAAAGTCCAATCGGCGAGCGTCAATGCGGCATCGGAGCGCCAGGTGCCCAGCAGTCGAGAATCGACAAGGCGCGAATCACTCATGTACGGTCGCGAAGCGGTTCATTCGACGGCCCGGATCCGGTGCTGTGTCGAACATCCGGCATGAGCGCGACGGGCGGCGCTTCAGTGATTGCGAAGTGGTCCATTTTCTATCCAGTAGCGCTGCACGATTTCATTGCGATCCGGCAGGTACTCTTCCGAATCAAGCCGACCTCCATTATGCAGAATTGATCTTGCCGATCCAACATTCGTTTTCGCGCAGGTGACCAGCACCCGTGCAATGCCAAGCGCGCAGGCGTGGCGCAACGCCTCTCGCAGGATCGTCGTCCCGAGACCCTGCCGCCGTGCGCTCGGTCGAATTCCATAGCCGATGTTGCCACCCTCCCGGCGCAGCGCAGGCGTCAACTGGTGCCGGATATTTGCCACCCCCACGACTTCGGTGCGATCCCGCACCAGCCAGTGGGTCGAATGCGCGACGAAGCCATCCGGCAGGCCGATGCCGTGCGCAAAGCCATCGAGTTGGCGAAGAAATGCGCCGAAATCGTAGTGATCGAATGCCAGCACGAAGGGTATCAACTTTTCTCCCGCGGCCGTGAATTCGCCGACCAGGCCACGGTAGGAGTCACGCAATTCCGCGCTCGGGCGCACCAGCTCGACTGTTAGCTCGTGCACCGGAGCCTAGAGCATGAATTGCCGGATCGACCCGCAAACGGACAGCAGTTGAGTTCGATCCATATGGCCGATGATCTGGCGGATGACCGAGCCAATGACTTGCTGTGCTCCGGTCAAGCCCAGCTTTGCGGACTGCTGCACCAGAAAGCCTGCCTTGGCAAGCTGGAGCGGCTTCAGAAAATAGTAATCCAGTCCGGCGTTGGTCAGTTCGACCAGGACGTCCGCCAGGGCCTCGCGATGCGCGGTGGCTTCCGGCGCCTGTTCGAGCGTGTCGAGAACCTCCAGCGTGCGCGTGCGCAGCGCTTCGGAGTGATAGAAACGAAGAAACGGCCTGGACGACGACGATGCCAAGGGCCGCTGCGTCGGCCGCTTGGTGCGCGAAGAAGGTTTAGACGGCGATGCGTTGGCCATGGCGACGATGATACGGCGTCTGGCGACGGCGGGACGGGACCGTGTCACCGGCCCCCGGCGGAACGGTTTATCCTACAGCGCCCCGATGGCGACCAGCGCGCGTCGCACTTCCTCGACGCCATCAGGCGACAGCGGCGCCTGCGGCGGCAGCGGAGCGCCGACCGGATAGCCCTGCAGTTGCAGCCCGCCCTTGATGCACGCGGCGAGGTTGTACTTGGCAAACGCCTGATTCAGACGCCACAGCGGGCGCTGACGTTCCATTGCGGCGGACCAGTCGCCACGTTGGCACAGTTCGTAGAGTTCGACGCTTTGCCGTGGCGCGACGCAGGCGGGACCCGCCATCCATCCGACGCCGCCGATCAGCATGACGCAGGTCGGGATGTGCGCCGATGCCGCGAACACCTGCATGCGTCCGTCGACGCGGTTGATGATCGACAGCAAGCGGCCGGTGTTGTTGGACGCGTCCTTGATGTAGCCGATGTTGGGAATGTGACTCAGCCGGTCGATGACCGGCAGGCTCAGGTCCGACCGCTGGAAATTGGGGTTGGTGTAGAGCACCACGGGAATGGAAACGGCCTCGGCGATCGCCTTGAAGTAGGCGAATACGCCGTCGTCGGAGACGGGGAAGTAGGCTTCCAGAATCGCCAGTATGCCGTTGCAGCCCATGCGCTCGAATTCGCGCGCCTGCGACTCGGCGTCGGCGATCGTGGTCGAACCCACGCCCGCGACGACCGGGACCCGGCCCTTTGTCGCCTCGAGGACGACCTCCACCACGCGCCGTCGTTGCGGCCACGATAGATAGGCGAACTCGCCGGTCGAGCCCAACGGCGTCAGGCCGTGCACGCCGGCTCTGATCAGGTCGTCGCACAGTCGCGCCAGGACTTCGGCATCCACGTCACCGGATTCGAGGACAGGCGAAACCACATAGGGAAATACACCGTGAAATCCTGACTGGTTCATGGTCCTCTGCCTGACGATCAATGGCTTGCCTTACCCCCGGCGGGGACAGCTGCTGAGGCGTCCGGAGGGCCCGGCGGGAGCAGCCGGAGATCACCACGCCGGATCACTGGCCCATGGGCGGTTCCCAGAGCTCGACCTTGTTGCCTTCCGGATCGACGACCCAGCCAAACTTGCCGTATTCGGACTCCTCGATCTTGTCGAGCACGTTGCAGCCTTCCTTGCGCAACGCTCCGATGAGTGCGTGGAGGTCCGCGACGCGGTAATTCACCATGAACGACGATTTGCTGGGGGCAAAGTATTCGCCGTCGGCATCGGTGACGTTCCAGATGGTCGTGCCTGCCGTCGGATTCCCCGCGGCGTCGGCCCAGTGAAAGGCCGCGCCGCCCCACGGCTGAACGTCGACGCCGAGGTGCCTCTGGTACCAGGCGCGAAGCGCGACCGGATCCCCGGCCTTGAAGAAAATTCCTCCGATTCCCGTGACCCTTTTCATGTAACCCTCCGCCCCTTAGACCCCTTCGACAATCCGAATTTCCCGTTCGACCCCGTTTCCCAACGCGGCCAGCGCGGCCTGGTAGTCAGCGCTGTCGTGCGCCGCGATTGCCTGCGCGACACTGTCGAATTCGACCAGCACCGTGCGTTGCTTCAGGCCTAGCTCATAGACCTTCGCCGGCTCTCCGCGTGCCAGAAAGCGTCCTCCGGCCGCGGTGAGCGCAGGACCTGCGAGTCTCGCGTAAGCGGCCAGTTTGTCGGGATCGTTTATCGCGCGGTACGCGCTGATCCAATAAGCCTTCGGCATGGTGCCTCCCGTTCTCGTTGAGTGTCAGGTCAAATCGACAATAGCCGCGGTTGCACGACGGACCAGCGGCAGCACGACCAGCAGCGCGGGAAAGGCCACGGCCCAGGACATGCCCCAGGAGCCAAACCAGACTCGCACGAAGTTCGGCGCAAAGCCAATCCCGTTCCAGGTACTGATGAGCGAAACGATGAATGTCATCAGCAGCGACAGCAGAAAGGGCATGACGATTCCCGCATAGCGCGCTGGCAGTTTCGGCATGCCCATCACCCCGCCAGTGCTTTCAGGACATTGGTGAGCATACGCGGAACCCGGCCAGGGTCGCGACTGACGTCGGCCAGCAGTTCCCCGACCGTGGTCGTAGCCGGAAGCCCCGCCCAGGTCGACATCTGTGCGGTGGTTGGGCCCAGATAGGCCATGCTCCACGACTCGAAGGCCCGCTTGTCGACTTCCACCTCGTGGAAGACCTTGACAGATTGATGCCTGCCGTCGTTGGCGATGCTCGACATCAGATTGCGCACGACATCCTTCTCGCCTTCGAGGAGCTGGAAGAACACGCCGTCGACATACACCAGCGCGCCGGTGACGTTGCGCGCCATGTTGCCGGCGCGCGCGTCGGCGAGAATGTTCTCCAGGTCGGCCATGGTCATAGGCTTCGTGGCCTGGGAGGAATACATGATCTGATAGGGCACTCGTGAACTCGCAATTCTTGAGAAAGACGTGCTGCGAATTAACAGGATCGCGGGAAAACGGTATCAGAACGCGTTCCGGGCAAGCAACCGCATCAGTGCGGCAGGCCGACCCTTCGTGGTAGTTTCCCGGAGGCCGGGGCAAGCGCTTCGTCTACCGTCAATCATATCGCTGCTTGAATACAGAGGGCGGGGCTGCACCGGCTAGTGGCTGGCCTGAAGCATTGCCGCCATCTTCTGGTGGACCAGGTTGACGGCCTTGAGCGGGCGAATGAGCACCTTGAACTCGACGATCTTTCCTTCGTCATCCCACTTGAGCATGTCGACGCCGTTGATGGTGATGCCGTCGATGACCACATGGAATTCCAGTGCGGCGTCACCGGGGCCGGCGATTTCGCGAACGTATTCGAACGACTCGTTGCAAAGGACGCGGAACGCGGCGGAGAGGTATTGAGTTGTGATGGCCTTTCCGACCTGCGGTGTATGAACGACCGGAGAGTGGAAGACCACGTTGTCCGCGAGAATCGCGTCGAGTCCCGCGGCGTCTCCCGATGCTGCGAGTTCGTGCCAGGTGGTCAGCGTGGCGATGGTCATGAGTGGGCCTTTGGGCAATCGTTTCAGTTGCGAGTGTACTTGCCGTCAAACGCTACCTTCCACTTCGCGATAGGTGTCCGGACCATGCGGCGCGGCGAGGAATTCCGACAGGGCCTCGGCCTTGACGGAGAAGCCGGCGAGCTGCGGGTGGTCCTGCGCGGAAGCGATTCCAGGCAATTCTTTCTGCGTGAATTGCCATGCGACTGCGACGCTGATGCCCGCCTGGTCGATGCCTGCGCTGGTGGCTGTGAGCGGCGTTTGCGTGATCTCGGCCTCGAGCGCAGAGTAGGCGGCGAGGAGCTGGATCGTGACGCGATCCAGCCAGGGCTCGTGCTGCTTCTCTACCGGTCGAAGTTTTCGTTCGTAATAGATCTGGACGCTCTTCTCGCATGCGGCCAGCGCCAGTCCGACCACCCTGAGCGTGCGCAACAGCACAGGCAAGGATTCCGGTACCAGGGTCTTGCGAGGGCGCGCGAGTGCCTCGGCATACTCGAGGATGAGGGTCGAGTCCATCAGCACCTGGCCATCGTCGCAAACGAGAGAGGGCGCCTTGACGACGGGATTGATCCTCTGAAACCGCTCGAAGGTCCGGAAGACGGAAAGCGGCTGGTGCTCGAAGCGCAGGCCCAGCAACTGCAATGAGATGGCCACGCGACGAACGTAGGGTGAGTCAAGCATGCCGATGAGTTGCACGGTCGCTCCTCGGGTTGCCGGCGGTGGCGGGATGTTCGGTACCCACCGTCGGATCGACTTCGCTCAATGGATTCGAATCGTACATGTTCCGGAACAGGAACCATAGATCGCCTGGTGCGAGACCATGTGGAGAATCCGAGGCAGGGACTGCAGGAATGGATCCACGTCCGCGCGGAGATCGAGCACCTCGACAGGCGCTTCCGCACCAGCGATCCTGCCCATCGACTACGATGCGCTACAAACGCCGCCTTTTCGGCTAGCATTGTACTGAGCGCCGAAAACTGCGGAAGCCGGTTCGCCCGGCGGGTTTCTGAAAGGAACACACCATGTTACGTTCAGTCTTGCAACTTTGCGCGGTGTCGTTGAGCGCGCTGGCGCTGATCGCGCCGGCCCGGGCGCTCGCCGCCGACATCGGCCAGCTGAAATCCGCCAAGGGCGAGGTGTGGATCGAGCGCGGCGGCGCTCGACTGCCAGGCGCCGTCGGAACCCGGGTCCAGACGGTCGACGTGGTCAAGACCGGCGCCGATGGCTCTGTCGGCATGGTGATGGTCGACAATTCGCTGCTGTCGATGGGCCCCAACAGTGTGCTGTCGCTGGATCGGCTCGACTACGACGCGACCACGCAGATGGGGCAGTTCGACACCTCGCTGCAGAAGGGTTCGCTCAGCGTGGTCTCGGGACGCATCGCCAAGCAATCGCCGGACGCGATGTCGGTACGCACACCCTCGGCGATCCTCGGTGTCCGGGGAACCGAATTCGTGGTCAGCGCCGATGAATGAGTCAGCCGCGTGGCTTCGCCGCGCGTTCCTCTCTTTCGCGGCCATGGTGCTTGTTGGCGCCTGCGCGCAAACCGGTCCGACCGTGGTGCAGAAGGGTCCCACGGTGATCCTGCTGCCGTCGCAGGATGGCGCCAAGGCCGCCGTGGCCGTCAGGCAGGACGGCAAGGAGGTCGTGCTCGACCAGCCGTATGCCGCTGTGAGGCCCTCGGCGCAGGGCGCCGAGCGCTATGCATCGAATGCGCAGGAGGTCGAGGCGAAGTTCGGCCCGGCGCTGGCCGCGATGCCCAGCCGCCCGGCCTCGTTCACGCTGTATTTCGTTGAAGGCAAGGACGAGTTTTCCGAGCAGTCGAAGCTGCAGGTGGATGCGGTATTTTCGGAGATTGCGAAACGCGCAGTTCCCGATGTCGTGGTCATCGGCCACACCGACACCGTCGGCAGCGACAAGATCAACGACGCCCTGGCGCTGCAGCGCGCGGAACTGGTTCGCCGCGAACTCATCAAGCGCGGCCTGGCCCCGGCAAGTGTCGTCGCGATCGGGCGCGGCAAGCGCGAACTGCTGGTGCCGACCGCCGACGGCGTCGCCGAGCAGCGCAACCGGCGGGTCGAAATCCTCGTCCGCTAGTCGCGCGCCGCGATCGGCGGACCGTTCCAGCGCACCACCAGCACGGTCAGGTCGTCGGCTGGCTCGGTCTCGCCGGCAAAAGCGTCGACACTCGCGCGCAGTGCGTCGACGACGGCTCGGGGTGCGGCCGCCCCAGCGCATTGCGCGAGCAGCGCCTGCAGGCGCGTGCTGCCGTACAGGGCGCCCGCGCAGTCAAGCGCTTCGGTCACCCCGTCGGTGATGAGACAAACCGTCTCGCCACAGTTCAACCGGTGCTGTCCCGCCTGGTACGGAAAGTGATCGACCGCGCACAATGGCGGACCGTCGCCGTCGCAAAGGCGCGACAGCACGGTCGAGCCGGGCCGCAGCACATAGGGATTGTCGTGGCCCGCGTTGCAGTACGCAAGCTCTCCGGTGTCGAGGTCGAGAATCGCCGCGAAC
Source organism: uncultured beta proteobacterium (assembly GCA_963712105.1). Taxonomy (GTDB): domain Bacteria; phylum Pseudomonadota; class Gammaproteobacteria; order Burkholderiales; family Casimicrobiaceae; genus VBCG01. The sequence goes on along the minus strand of CAVQGR010000018.1, from coordinate 104,368 downwards.
GCGGTGACGAACAGTGCCTCCGGATTGTCGCGCGACACCTCTTCGTTCGCCGTCGTCATCAGTTTGCCGACGTCGGCACCGGACAGGCGCAGCGTAGCGCTCTTGTAGAGCGCCTTGCTGACCGCCATGAAAATGCTGGCCGAAAGTCCCTTGCCGGCGACATCGCCGATCAGCAGGAACAGGCGGCGGTCGTCGAGCATGTAATAGTCGTAGAGATCGCCACCCGTCTCGCGCGCGGGAACCATGACCGCGGCAAGGTCGAGCCGGTGATCGTTGCGCAGCAGGTCTGCGCGCGGCAGCATCCCCATCTGGATCCGCCGGGCGGCGTCGAGTTCGCCCGCCATGCGCGCTTCCCGCTCGCGCTGGCGCTGGATCTGCAGTTCGAGCGCCTTGCGCCGCCGGTCGGCCTCGATCAGCGTTTGCACCAGCAGCGCCGCGGACAACATCGCGATGCCCAGCGCCGGCGTCACGGCATCGAGCAACCAGCGCTGCGTTCCGAATACAAGCAGGCCGGCACCTATGGGCAGAAGCATGCTGCCGGCGGCGAGCAGCACGGCTCGCCGCGGTGGCCAGACCGGCGTGACGAAGATCAGCAACGATCCTGCGGCAACGAACAGCGCGACCTCGAGCGCGTTCGCCCAGCGCGGCCGCGTGAGCAACGTGCCGTCAAAGAAATTCTCCAGCAGCTGCGCGTGGATTTCCGAGCCCGGCATTGTTTGACCGAGCGGCGTGTTCTGGTAGTCGACCAGACCGAATGCGGTGGTCGCGATCAATACCAGCTTGCCCCGCAGGCGCTCCGGATCGACGCGGCCTTCGAGGACGTCGACGGCGGCGACGAAGCGGCGGCCGTCCCGCGGCGAGTAGTAAGGACGCACGGCCCCGTCGTGCTCGGTGCGCACGATGAAGTCGCCAATGGCGATTGCGCGCACCGACCTGCCTTCCGTAAGCAGGCGCAGCGCCGGCACCTTTGCAGCGACTCGCAACATCTCGATCGCGAGTGCCGGCGCGAGCGTGCCGCCGATGCTGAACACCAGTGGAATGCGCCGGATCATTCCGTCGGAGGCGTCGACCGACAGCAATCCGTGGCCGGGCGCCGCGCGGTCCAGAATGTCGATGCTGGTGCTGACGGCGTCGTAGCGACTGATGCCGCCCGTCGCGGCGGCATCGGTACCCTGAACCAGGAACGGCGGGGCGCGCAGCGCCATTCCGGTTGCGTCGTGCGACCCGGCGATTCCCAGCACTGAAGGCGTGGCCGCCAGCGCACGCGCAAGTTCCTCATCGTGCGACGGCAAGGCCGCGAGTTGGCGGGCGATATCCGGCTCCCGGTACTCCGCGTGCTCAAGCAACTGTTCGGGTGACAGGCGATCAGGCTCCGGCATCAGCAGGTCGATGCCGATCGCGGCCGGCCCGTGGCTGGCGATTGCGCTGACAAGCCGGGCCAGCGTGGTGCGCGGCCATGGCCATTGCCCGAACGCGGCCAGGCTCTGCTCTTCGATCTGCACGACGATCGCCGGCAACGACTCAACTTGGCGCGGCATCAGCGCCTGATAGGCGTCGAGGCCCGCCGACTGCAGGCGCCCGTTCCAGTGCTCAGCCAGTGCGATCGCCACGGCCAGCGCGGTGAGGATGACAATGCCCGAGATGCGGATGCGATGGGTCGCGCGGGCAGTCGGCCCCGCTGCCCGGAGATCGCTCACAAATCGATTTCCATTCCGTCGTAGGCGGTGGTGACCAGCAGCGGCGCGCCCGGGCGGGTGATCTCCTCGTAGCGGCGAGTGTCGGCCAGCACGCCGGCAATCGTCTCGTCGCTGAAGGCGGGCTCGTGATGGAACAGGCACAGGTGCCGCGCCCCGGCCCGCTGGCACAGATCGACGCCGACGACATTGCTCGAATGACCCCAGTCGGCCTTGACCGAGATCGCGTCGGCGAGCGAATACATCGCGTCGAAGATGACCACGTCGGCATCGCGAAAGAACTCAACGAAGCCATCGGTCTCTGCGGCATCGGCGAGCGGGTGCTCCGAGTCGGTGCTGTAGATCACCGACCGCCCCCGCGATTCGAAACGGTAGCCGTAGGAATCACCCGCGTGGCGCTGCAGCTTCAGGGTCACCGCCATGCCCGCCACGTCATGGCGACGGCCGGGCTCGAGGTGCACGAATTCGATGTCGGCGCGGAAGATCGAGAAGGGCACCGGGAACGATGGCTCTTCCTGCTGCCGGCGCAGCGCTGCCTCAAGCGTTGCGTGTCCGCCATAGATGCGGATGCGGTTGCCCGGGATATAGGCCGGCGTGAAGAAGGGCAGCCCCATGATGTGGTCCCAGTGCAGATGGGACATGAAGATGTGATAGGTCTGCGGGGTGGCGCCGTGCTTTGCCATCACCGCTTGGCCGAAGGCGCGCACCCCGCTGCCGAGGTCGCAGAGCACATGGTCGGGTCCGCCGGTCTCGATCTCCACGCAGGACGAATTTCCGCCAAAGGTTCCTGCGCCGGCCATCCCAAGGCTGTCGACGTAGGCATCGAGCTCGGCCTCGCACGCGAAGCTGCGGCCGGAGGCGCCCCGCAGTGCCGCGACGACCTTCCTGCGCACTTCCGCTGCATTCAGCGCGACCGGCAGCGACCCCCGCGTACCCCAGAAGCGGATGCGCTTCATGCGCCGGCGGGCTTCTGCGCCACGTCGGATGCGTCAAACGCGGCGAGCGCGGATGGCGAGATTTGCGCGAGCGCTTCGCGCACGGAAGGAAACACCTCCAGCACATGGTTGAAACGGCTGATGGCAAAGATCTCGTCGACGACTGGCTGCAACGCGGCGACCGCGATGCGCGCCCGGCAGGAACGCGCCTCTTTCGCCGCCACCATCAGAACGCGCAGGCCGACGCTGCTGATGTATTCAACGCCTGAGAAATCGAGAACCAGCGCGGACGTGACGTCGTCGGCCTGCCCGAACAGCGGCGCCAGCGCCAGGCGCAGCGTCTCGGCATTCGTATGATCGACCCGGCCAACGGGTGTGGCCACGAATACGTCCGCAAATCGACAGCTGGAAAGTTCCACGGAATGCCCTTCCGGGGTCGCCGGGCCGCGGCGTCATTGGCGATTCTATAGGCGAGGGACGACAACGCCAAGGGAGACAACGCCGACAGGATAGTCCGAAGAATGCGATCTTGCGCGGCTGGCGTTGGCGACTCGGACGTCGATCTGATCAGTGCCGGCTGCTGCTGCCATGGCTCGTGTGCCGCGCACCGCTAATTCCAGCGTGGCTGGGTGATGATCACCAGCAGCAGGAAAAAGCCATAGAGCAATCCCGGAACGGCCAGGATCGCGAGTACCGCGCTGGCCAGGCCGGGACGCCCGCGCGAGCGCAAGTAGCGCCCCAGCAGCAGAACCGCCGCGGTTGCGGCAAGAATGCCAAGCCACAGGACGATGTTGAAGGAAGACACCGACCCGTCCGCGATGCCGATAACGAAGAACACAACGATGGCCACCGCGGTCAGGGCGGCGATCGAGAAAGCGCCACGGTAGAGAACGCCTCCGGGAGGCGTTGGAGCAGACACCGAATCAATCATGAGTGGCTCTCGGAAAGGGATTGATCGAATCGGTTGGGCGCTGCCTGAAGTTCCCGCACCCGCGCCACCGGAAAGTGCGCCATTCGACCTGCTCGGCCACGCCGGCTATTCCGCAAAGTCAATGTCGATTCCGTTTTTGCGGAGTTCTGCACGATAGGCAACCCTGTACTGGGAAAGCGCGCCGTATTGTTTGTAGTAACCGCCGCTGACGTAACGCAGCGCTTCCCTCAAGTGCTGGTGGTAGAGTTGCCAGTCGATGCGGTAGACCTCGCGGCCCTCGTTGAACAGCACCAGCGCCGGCCGGTAGGAAAGCTTCAGCGCCTTCGCCCATCGAGCAGGCGTCGTCGTGGCGCCGTCGGGGCCGACAATCGGCTGGTTCGATTCGGCGTCCAGTCGGACGAAAAGAAATTTTCCCGTTTCCTCCATGACATCAGGACGGCTCAGTGTCTTGTCGTGAAACCGCGCGCAATCCGCGCAGTTCCGATCCTCGAACAGGATGGCGAGCGGTTTGCCGTAGCCCTTGAAGTCCGTGACCTCAGAGAATTGCAGGTGCGCGCGAAGCGCATACACCGGCGGCTGGTTCCGCGCGGCCACGTAGGCAGCGAACGGCTGGCTGCCGTAGTGCTTGCCCTGAACATAGTCCAGCGCATGGCGCAACGTCTGCGGATCGCGGTATCCGACGAGTTGCAGCACGGACTTCGCATCCGGGTCGAGAAAGACGATGGTCGGCGTGGCGAAGACCTCCAGGCGCCGCGATAGCGCCCGCTCGGTGTAGGTCGCGCCATCGATCCAGTTCACTTCGAGGTTCCCCTGGACGTTGATGCCGATCACGTCGAAGTGCTTCTCCATGAAGTCCCGGTTCTCGCCGCTGACGAAGCTTTCCTTCAGCATTCGGGCGCAGTAGGGGCACTCGTCGAGGTGCAGGAACGCCATGACGTGCTTGCCCTGCTGGCGGGCCTCCGCGACCTCCGACCGGAAGTCGAGGAAGCTCGACTTGAACCACGACGGCAACGAATAGATCTCGCCGCCCTTCAACCGGCCCGGCGTGGTGTCCGCCGCCGTAGGTCCGGCGACGGTCAGGATCAATGCGGCGAGAAGAATTGCGAAGCGGTGCATGGCGTAACCGGTCCCCACGTATTCGAAGACGATAGCCTAATCGCAGTCGGCGCAAGACGGAATAGGCAGATCCGTCGCGCGCGAAAGCCGTGCCCCCAGTCGATGGCTCAACCGTAGTGGAATACGTCGAGCTTGTTGCCGTCCAGGTCGCGGAAGTAGGCGGCGTAGAAGCCGCCGCCGCCCTCGGCGCGCAGGCCGGGCAGGCCTTCATCGGTGCCGCCGAGTTCGAGAGCTTTCTTGTGCATCCGATCGACCGTGGCGCGCGAATCGACCGCGATGCCGGCCATCACGCCGTTGCCTACCGTGGCCGGCTTGCCATCCCAGGGAGTCATGATGCACAGCATCGGCTGGTCCATGGCTGTACCCCAGGCGGAGCCGCGGGGGCCGAGTTCCATCATCCGCTTGACGCCCATTTCGGCCAGCAGGGCGTCATAGAACGACGAGGCGCGGGGCAGGTCGTTGGTGCCGAGGACGACATATCCGATCATGGCAGGCTCCTTCGTTGGCGAAGCGCGCATTTGACCATCGCCGCGCCCGCGCGTAAATGGCGCCACACGCACATCACCCGCATTCGAGCAGCCAGGTCAACGCTGCGTCGGCATCCCGGAACATGCGGTGGGGCAGACCGTTGCTGCGCATCACGCCCTCGTAGTTGGACACGTCTTCCTCCCGGGTCGTCAGCGGGTCATAGATGACCGCCACTCGGTACCGGCGGTCCAGCCCGTGGGCGACTTCCACGGCGGGAATCCGATACACGCTTGTGGGCGACAACTTGAGAACGGCGTCGCGGTGGTCGACCAGGATGCGGTCCGCACCATGTTCTGCCATCGCTGCCGCGGCAGCCGTGATGAACTCGATCATCCTGTCGTAGTCGAGATCGCCGGTCGTCTTGACCGAGACGATGCCGGAGTCCGGCAGGAATCTGAAGTCCCACTCCATTGGCGGCATCCTTGCGGAGAATCCATGGGGATTCGGCGATTGAGGTTCCTCCATTGCGCGAACAAGCGCAAGTGGCCGCCGAGGCCGCGCTTGATCCACGGCGCGGACGACGGGTAGGGTGCCCCTCGCTCATGGTCGTGGGTTGCGACGCAGCCAGCCTTGATAGTCCTCGCTCATTTCCCGGATGAGTTCACGCTCGTAGTTCTCGCGGCGGCGCTCGCGCGCCTCGCTGAACAGGGCGATCACCTGCTCGGCCGCCGGGCAGGCGGTGAACCCGCTATCGAACAACGCATAGCTGCTGCTCGAACCGTCGATGCCGAGTTCCTCCACCAGCTGTCCGTCAAAGATGATGTCGCCCACCCCATCGCGGCGCAGTCGCAGCAGCCTGGGCGCCTCGACGACACCGAGATCGATCTGTTGCATGCGCACGCCATCCGGAGTCACGCAGGCGACCACCGCGCGACGATTGGTCAGCACGTAGCTGCGCTTGCGCGCAAGCCGCACCGACACAAGCGGATAGATGAGGCGTATGCCGAGCTGGTACACCAGCCAGAGCAGCACCAGCGTCATCAGGATCAGGACGGGCCACCGTGCAGGACCGAAATCGTCCCGCTGCACCGTTTCGACCAGCGCGCCGAGTCCGAGGACTGTGACGATGGCCAGCGCATAAAGCGCGACGCCGGCGACGATCGTGAACATGACCACGCGTGCCCAGCGGCTGGTGGTCGTGCCGGGCATCATGTCACCCCACGCCGCGCCGGCGACAGGCCTTCCGGCCCACAGCACGCGTTCTTCGGGTTGGAGGTCGGCTTGCACCGTCAGGCGCACGGCGGCAGGCAGCGCCGTCAGGTCGGCCCGCTTGGGCTCAGGCGTCGCCGGCTTCATCGTGTGGGATCCCTGTCAGGCGCGGATCGTCCGTGCTTGCGGAAGAATTCCCAGATGACGTCGGTGGCTGCGATGGCATTCGATGTCTTGCCTACCAACCGTTCAGGCAACATGCTTCTGCCCCCGGCCCAGGTGTGTCCCAGGCCATCGACCGCAATATAGACGACCTCCGCGCGGTCGATGCAGGGATGGTAGGTTTCCGTGCGCACGCCGTTTGCGTCGGACGTGCTTGCGGCTGACGCGGGACATCCGAGCGCCCTGGCCCATTTGAGGATCGAATCGCGCACCGGTGGTTTCGGCTTGGCGCGCACGCTGTCGCTGCCGCCGCCCGCGAGTCTCGGTATACCACCTTCGATCAGGTTCAATGGATCGGCCGTGCCGGTGATGTAGCACATCGGGACCGGCTGCCGGAACTTCGGAGGATCGAACCACAGTGCACCGGCGACGGGCGCGATGGCGGCGATACGATCCGGCAACTCTGCGCCGACGCGAAAGCTCATCGAGGCGCCGTTGGAAAAGCCGGTGACGAAAATCCGCCGCAGGTCCACAGCGAACCGGGCGGACAGATCGTCTAGCAGCGCCGCGATGAATCCGACATCGTCCGGAGGGACCCGGCCGGGATAGAATCGGTCGGAGCCATCGTTCCAGAGTTGAGGGTTGGCGGCAAAGCTGCCCGGTCGTGTCGGATCGCGCGCCATGGCGTTCGGAAAGGCGACCAGGAACCCCTCCTTGTCGGCCTTCGCCGTCCACCCGCTCTCCCACGATGCGGCTCTTGCCGTCCCGCCGCCGCCATGCAGCATGATAACGAGCGGCGAGGGCGTTTGCGGGTTGTAGCCGGCGGGAACATGGACGATGGAGGTTCGCTCCAGGCCATTCACGGTGATCGCAATCGTTCGGCTGCCGGGTTCGGCGAGCCTGTCCAGCGCGTGGGCGCTGTGAGGGTCGAATGCCAGGACCGACAGACAGACCAGAATGGTCACCAGCACGTCGGACCTCTTTTGTCGAGGCTTGCCGGTTGTCATCACAGCGCTAGCTTCGGCCTTGGTTGCTTCCCAACATGTTTGGCACGATCCGGTTCCTTCTGCGCGATCGGCATTCAAGACATCGAACGACCGGCTGCCAAAGCGTGAGCATGGCCTAATTCGTCCCAATCGCCACCCGCTCGACCGCCCCCCGCCATCCGATAAAGCGCTCGGGCGGAATCGGCCGCAGCCCGGCGACGCGCTCGACGGCAAGTCGGATGTCGGCGGTACTGCCGGCCTTGAGCGCGGCGTCGACGAACAGCTGTTCGAGCACGTCCTGCTGGGTATGGCTGCCGCCCAATCGGTACATGCCGCCGATGGCCGGACGCATCAGCGCGACAGCCTCGGCGTGGCGTCCGGCAGCGTGCGCGAGTTGCGCCTCACCGATCGGCAGCGCGTAGTCGCGCACGATGGGCGCGACGGTGCCGGTGCCCTTGGCGAACTCGCGCATAGCCTCGATCATGCGTTGCGCCGAGGCGGTGCGGCCGGTGGCGGTCAATGCCATCAGCCAGTGCGGCAGCGTGAAGGCGGAAACGCAGTCGCCGATGCGCGCCTCGGCCTTGTCGGCCAGCTCCTCCCATCGGTCGCCGACAGCGATGCCGAGGCGCTGCAGGCGGAAGAGCGTCGACGCCGCATTCTGCACGTCGATGTAGACATCGGGTGCGGCAACGGTGAGCGGCGCGTCAAGATTGCGAAAGCGCGTGTCGTAGAGATCGAGGACGGTGGCAATGGTCGCCATGCTCGAGGTGGTACAGCGCGAGGTGCCACCACAGATGGTGCTGCAGGTTGTGGCTGCCCGCCCAGTTGGGCGCGAGCGTGGTGAGCCAATGAATACCCTCGCTGCGGCGGCCCTGCGCTTCCAATACATGCGCCACAGCGTGCGCGGCCCACAGATCGCCGGGGTCGAGTTCGATGGCGCGGCGCCCGGAGGGTTCGGCGGCGAGAAAATTGCCGGCCTCCTCGTGTGCGAACGCATGGCAGGCGAGGATCGACGAAAAGCCCGGGACGTCCTCCGACCAGAACGGGATCACACGTTCGACCGAGGAGACCATGTCCTGCGGGCGGCCCAGCCAGAAATTGACGAAATGCGCGAGCCGGAAGGCGACCACATCGTGCGGATGGACGCGCAGGATCGACTCCCAGATGGCGATGGCACGATCGAGTTCACCGTCGGCCCAGGCGGTCAGCGCAGCGATGTGGCTGCGCTCGCGTGGGGTGGCGCCGGCGGCCAGCGACAGCGCGGTGCGCGCCTGCGTCAATGGCGACCTGAACCGAGGCCTGCTTGAAGGCGAGCATCGCGAAATAGCCCTTCATGCAATGCGCCAGCGCAAAGCCTGGATCGGCGTCCAGCACGGCCTTGAGGCGGTCGGGCGTATCGGCGCGCTGGGTGAGGTAGCCGATGATCAGACGGTCGAATGCGGCAGCGGCCCTGGCGCTGGTGGTCGAGAGGGGGAGGCCGCGGGCGTCGAGAGGCATGGACTGGTTCCTGGTTGCTGTTGTCTGGTTCAGCGCGGTCATTTTGAAGGCTGCGCGGCACTTTTGGCTGCCCGAGCGATATTCATCGCCATGCGTCCAAGCGTAGAATAATCTCAGGTGCTTCGTAGCGTCGCCCCGATTCTGCTGGCCACGGCACAAATGCAGGACGGTTTCAGCGCAGCGAACGGTTCGTGAGAGCGCATTTCTCAACTTCGATCAGATCCCGGGTTTCACCTCAAACACGAGGAAGTCCACCATGAGTTTCGCAGTATTCAGCCAACACCTGCTTCGTCACCTGCCGAAGGCCACCCGAGCCGTGCTGGCCCTTGGCCTTGGATTCGCGCTGACATTGGGGGCCGGAGCATCTGCAGCAGCCAACAAGAGCGCCGCCCAACTCAGCAGCGAGTCAAACGCCGCGCTGCAGCAGCTCTACGCAAGAACGCCCGCGGCGAAGGCGCTGGGAGCCAAGGCAGAAGCAATCCTCGTGTTTCCCTCGATCACCAAGGCTGGCCTGATGGTTGGCGGACAGTACGGTGAAGGCGCGTTGCTCAAGGGCGGCAAGACCGTCGCCTACTACAACACCGCAGGGGCCTCCTATGGCCTGCAGGCTGGTGCCCAAAGATTTGGATACGCAATGTTTCTCATGAACGCGAATGCCGTTGCCGCGTTGAACAGCGCGGACGGATTCGAGGTTGGCGTCGGTCCGAGTGTCGTGGTGATCGACGAAGGCAAGGCGAAGCAGTTGACCACCACGACAATGAAAGACGACATCTATTCGTTCGTCTTCTCGCAAAAGGGCCTGATGGCCGGCGTGGGGCTGCAGGGCAACAAGATCACCAGGATCCAGCCGAAGTAACGCGGGCACCGCTGCGCCGCCAACAAAAAGCCTCGCCCAAGCGGGACCTTTGTTGGCGCGGAATTGTTATCGCTTGATTCGCGTGATCCGGCGCTCGGCGCGTGAGCCAAGCGGCAGTCTTCCCATCCGCTGCGGCGACAGTCCGCTTGAGCGAATCGTCAGGACTCTTTCTTGTCATGCAATGCTTCCAGGCATTTCGCGTGAGCGATGCGTTCTTCGCATACGATCCACTCGTCCTGGGTACATTCCGTCTTTCTGCAGATCTCGCAGGCATCCAGTTCGACAGGAACATCCTGAATGATGCGCCTGCCAATGCCTTGCAGCAGCCGTTGCAGTCGGCCTCTGACCTGGTCGTCCATGGCGTCCCTTCCAATCGAATCCTGCGCGCATCGTGCGCCGGACGTTGTCCGACCGTCAATGCCTCCACAGCCTGACGCACCGGCGGTACGGTCCGCTCACACTGGATTGTGAGGGCGGATCCGGCTCAACTCTCGTTGTGCTCGACGGTTACGCGCTGGGGCGTACCCGCGGAGACGTCATAGGCATTGAAGCTGTTCATCATGCGGCCATAGAGATGAAGGCTCACGGCGCGCCCTCTACACCCCAGATGCCATGGTCGTGAACAGGCGTCCATTGCCCCGGCAACCAGACCAGTGTGTAGGGCTACAGGCTTCCGTCGGGCACGTCGTGGACCAGATTTCGCGCGTAGTGGTCGGGGTCGCTCGCACAATGCCTGGGTTCGAGAAACGTACCGGCCCGTTCCACCAGTTCCAGCATCAGTGGCGCGAGCGCCAACACGCAATCGGCGGGATCAGGGCGATCGCGCCAGTTCGCAGTGGCTTGCGCGATGAAGCACTGCAATTCTGATGGGGCAATGATTGCTGTAACGTGATTTCGCTAAATCGTGCGACGTGGCAACCGCTGGAAAGGTTCGACATTCTATTTGGCAGGTTGCGCCAGTGCCTTGCGTTGTGCTTCGATGAACGGATGGTAGTCCGCGAAATCGCGGTGCTCGGCGACGCGCTCGCCTTCGATGCGAAGTATGGTCACCAGCGGCATCGCTTCGGTCAGGATCGCCTTGCCATTTCTGGCATTCAGGCTCCAGGTGAGGTTGCCCTCGAAGACTGCGAAGCTCCCTGAATGGAAGGCGCGGATTCGCTTGAATTCCATGTGCGTGATTCTGGCGTAGTTCTCCCGGAAGTACTTCTCGGTGGCCTGCTTGCCGACGCTCTGCGGCGTGGTTTCACCCGAGGCGGTCGGGTCGGAAAAGGACGCACCCTCGGCGAGGAGGGGGGAGAGCCGATCCCAGTCCCGCGCGATGTAGGCGGCAAAGTAGGCCTCCGCGACGCGTTCGGTAGTCCTGGAAAGATCCGCGAAGCCGGGCGTACTTTGAGCGTAGGTGTTCGCGGCAAACGCAATCAGGGCGATACGGAAGATCAGCTTAAGCAACGAGCGCACGACGGTCCCCAAAGAGCCATGACGGCGCCCGACCTCTGCAGGTCTGTCGGGCAGTCTGCATTCGATCACAGAAAGCCAATCAGGAGCCAAACATTTTTTGATCGCTGCAGGCAATCTTCTGACCAGTGTTGCCGGAGGTGGGCCAGAAGCGGATCCCGTTGGCCCCCCCCCAGGGGGGCCTATGTCACCTCGTCGCACAGGCCCCGATATTGCTCTTCATTTCAACGAGAACCACATGCGTGGGCGTGTCGCCGGTGTTGGTGCCGACGTGCGTCTGTGAATCCGACCACATGACATCGCCCTGCTTGAACTGGCGCTGCAGTACCTTCCCATCCGGCAGGGTGATCGATCGCTTGAACGGGGATAGCGCATAGAGTACGAACGCAGGGTGGGTATGCTGGTGCGTCTTGTCGCCCGGCGCATCCCGATAGTCAAGAACCCGGACACAATCATTCTCGAATATGATCTTGTACTTGTCGCTATCCGTCTGTACCGCATCTTGAGCATGTGCAGAAACCGCGAAGAGTACTGCGGCCACAAGCATCGTTTTTGGCGAGTTATTGCATCTCCTCCGGGCGTTGACGCGGCGCGACGCCCCGAGGTTGCGCGACAGCGGCACAACCCGTTGAGCGTCGGCTGGGGCGATCATTCAACTTGCCTTCCAGCTAAGGGGTGAACTCGACCAATGCCCGCATCGTCTCGACCTTCAGGCCGTCCTCCTGCATCGCTTTCTTGCCCTCGTCGGACTCCAGCAACTCGCGGAACTTCGCCATATCCGGGATCTCTGCAATGAGTCCCGTCGCATTGGGGTTCTCGGGGTCGCGGAAGACGCGGCACTTGACCCCGATCTTCCCGAACATTTCATGTCGGCTTCCCGATCCTTGCTTCCAGGCCTTGGCCCAAACAGCGCCATCCTGAACGTCGTGAAAGATGATGGCCGTGGTCATGGTTGATTCCTTTCGTCTTGTGTTGCCGGTTGGAATGCTGAAAGCGATCGCGTTCTCATGCCGAACGTGTCGAGTCGACTGGCGAGCGGCACTGTCGTTGGCCAAGTTGCAGCCATGTGCCCGCCCGTCCGGTTGGGCGTCGGACTGCCCGCAGCCGATCGACTTGATCAGGCCGCAGGCGGCGGCGGTAGCAGAAATACGTCGCGGATCAGCCCGTCAGGAAACGGCCTTCGGTCGATCTTGATTCCGCCAAGCCGCAGTGCAAGTGCCCGTGCAGCCTCATTCGTATCCTTCATGTACGTCTCCACGCGCTCCCACCGGAAACCATAGTACGCATGTCTGATCGCGGCTAGCGATGCTTCGTAGGCGATGCCCCGGTCGCGGAATTCAGGCAATAGCCACCAGGTAAGCTCCTTGGGCCAGCCCTTCTGTTGGGAGAAGCCGCAGCCTCCGACAATACCACCTCCGTCGCGAAACCGAATTGCCCACATGCCGAAGCCGTTCAGGTGCCAGAAGTCCAGCTCCGACGCAAGTCGCGCTTTCACGCCGCTCGCGGTCAAGGGTGCACCGCCATACCCATTTGACGATTGCGCATCCATGAAGAAGCGTTCATAGGCTCCTTCGCACATTGGCCCTGGGGGACAAAGTGCCAGGCGCTCGGCAGTGAGCGTGGGAATCTGCATTCTAATGGCTCGTTGAGTCTGCGCCGCAATTGATGCTCCTCCCACCGCTACCCGCGATAGCCAAGAATTCGAGCAGGCAGGAACAGCACTTGTTTGAACAACGCGAGCAATGCGCCCACCGTCAGTCCCAGGAGTACGAACGGTATCGCGATAACGAACAGCAGCGGTGCCAGAAGCAGGGCAAGAACCGCCAGTGGCCAGCTCACGGCCAGAAGGATGAACCATCCGACAACGAGCAGTAGAAAACGCATCGATTCCTCCAGCTCGAAAATGACACCTTCAACATACTAGATTCTTCGAGCCGTGCGCAATGGATGCGACGAATGACGCGGTGAGGCGACGAGTGTCGCCAGCGGCGAACTGACCCGCTCGGTTGAGCGCTGTACCAGCCAAGCCGAAAGCACTAGTACCAGTAGTCCCCTGCACATCGCCCGTCCCGCGGCAGGTCCTCGAAGCTGTCGAGCCCTTCGAAACGAGCAATGGGAATCCGCGCCACGGCCTCCGGTTCGGCAAGGCGCAAGTTGACCGCGATCCGACGGCGCCCCTCCTGGTTGGGTTTCAACGCTCGCCAATATGCAACACAACCGCAGTTGGGGCAGAAATGAAATCCGATCGACTCGCCTCGGACATAGGCTTGGGTCGGCCCCGAGACCTTGATGCCTTCGCCTTCAAAATCATAGGCCCACAGCACGCCGTAGCGGCGACAGACGGTGCAATTGCACGTCGTCGCCGATTCCGGCATCCCTTCGAATCTCCATTTGACTGCACCGCAGTGGCAGGAACCATTGATCATTGCAGATTCCGTTTCCAATTGTGGCGACGCGCATGATCTCGCCTTTCAGCGAGTAGGCGACGGCAAGAACCTCGTTCCGGGTCAGGCTCGGTCGTCCCGAAGCGGCATGAGCACCTTGTACACTTCCACGCGGGGCTCTCCCTGGGTCTTGTACGCTTTCGCAATACTGGCTCTTAGCGCGGAATCACGATACTCAGCCAGGGCATCCGCCGATTCCCAGAGGTAGAGACCCGCGTACTCTCCGGATGCGGTGTCCTGGAGATAGTACTTCTGCTGCAATCCCGCGAGGGCCCTAAACCCGGGCGCGCGTTCCACAACGACCTTCATCACTTCCTCCAGGGACATCGAGGACTTGAACCGGACGAGCAGAATCAGGGTCGGATGACTCATTTGCGATTCCTCCTTTCAAGTGTCTAGTTCGCATCGGGTTCCCGCCCGACGGACGTTTCTCACTGCGCGTGACGCTTGAGCCAGGCAAAGAGTTCGGCGTCACACTTCGATCTCGAAGCCAAGTTTCGAATAGAGCGCAACTGCAGGCGCATTGGCCAAGGTTACGACCAAACGCAGCTCTGTTTCATGCCGGCTGCGAAGTGCCGCCATCGCTGCGAGCATGCACGACCGGGCCAGCCCTTGATCCCTGACAGATGGATCCGTCATGGAGAAGGCAACGAACGGTCGACCCTGAAAGCGCGTGATCAGCGTCGCAGAGAGTACTTGCCCTTCGCGTTCAATGAGCGTCGAGCACTCTGGATCAAATGGCCCGTACTCGCCTTCGAAGGTCTTGCGCATTTCTTCTTCCGACTGCTCGGGTGTCTCACCGTCATAGTCGACCGTGCCAATGTATGCCCGATACATCAGCGACGCAAGCGAAGCGAGGTCTTCGCTTGTCACCGACCTGATGGCACTGGTGGTCGGCTGCGCATTGCCGACGAGTTCTGCCCGCATGAAGGCTCTCGTGGGCATGGTGCTGCGCCTGGGTCTGTGACGCCTAACGAAATTGCCTGGCCGGTGGGCCGCGCCGATGCGTGCGAGCAAGAAACTGCGTGCCGCCCGTCCGGTTGAGCGCTGGGTTGGGTGTCAATCTGCGACACCCGGGAGCGAACCGCGTAAACGCGCTGCAAGCAATGGCGCGACGGTTACGACGATGAGTACGAGTGGCCAGAGATTGCCATCTTGAAATGCATACGCCTCGAAGAGCTGCGCCCAGGACTTGTGTTGAACGAAGCGGCCGAAGCCGAACTCGAACATCAGGGTCAGGGCAAGCCAAGACGCGCCGAGAAGGAAATAGCTTGACATCGTTAGCCGGCCGAACCAAGGGATGAGAGCGGCCGATACGACCACGATGCAAAGAGACAGTAGCAGGCCGCTGATGACGAATGCTGCCACCACACCGAACGTCGGCAGCAGGAATTTCTCGCGGAACACTCCGTTTGCAACAGCGCAGACGAGGATAAGCAGCCATACGGCGATAGCCTTGAGCGCAAGCATGTGCAGCGACGGGACCTAGACGCTTAACATCCAAGGTAACCCGTACGCCGACGAGATGCCACCGGCTGGCGCGTCCGGTTACCAGCGGGGTCGGGCATCATCGGTTCACCTTCGCAAGTGGACTCAACGTCTTGCGGTGCCCAGGGGTGGACGGTTCTTGCGGTAGGAGTCCTTCAGGGCAATCTTGCCGTCTCGAAAGATGAACAGATCACAGCCATGGACTTCGACGCGAGTGCCATCGGTCCGTGTACCCGTGAACACCCACTCCGAGACGCCCCTCTCTCCATGGACAAAATGGCGCGCGTTTCCCCAGTGAGCGTCCGGGAAGTTTGCCCAGACCTCGGCGAAGCCAGCCCGCACGGCCTCACGGCCGGCGTAAGGTGTACCACAAACCTCCGGGCCCGCAGAGGCTTCAAAAACACAGTCTTCCGTCATGAACGTCATGAGGGCATCGACGTCGTGGCGATTCCACGCATCGGCAAACGCTTGCAAGAACTCCGGGGTTACCTCGGCAATCACATTCGGCATGATTTTTCCCTCTGACTCAAGACGATACCTTGGAGCGCTCAGGCTGAAACCCATGTCACTTGATTCGGGAGACCCCGTTGACATCTGACGATGCAATCAAATCTCTACAAATTTGCCGGATTGAATGTGGACGCTGTTGAATGATCGGTCAACGCTCAGTGATTTCAATGCCAAGTCGATTCGTGACTGAATTGGCGATCAGCGCACCTATGAGCGAAGCAACCGTGCCCCACAAAAGGACAGCGACATAGATCATTGAAGCGCCACCGCCGGAATAGGGGCGGACACAGTCGGTGTAATAGGCAAGAAGAAGCCACGGAGCAAACAGCGCGCAGGCCCCAACGGCACGCAACGGATTTGGCAGGGCAAGTGAAACAAATGCCGGCAATAGCGGAACTCCAACGAAGATGGACGTGGCCGAAAGGAAGGCGAGAAAATCGTGTTCATAGCAGGCAAAACTATTGAATGCCTGCAAGAGGAGTACTGCACCGATGGCGGCGATCCCCAGCCAACGTGCTCGGCGACGAGTAATGGTCATGGGTGCTGGAGAAATTGGCTAACCGGCAGGCCGCGCCGGCACGGACCAACGACAAGCCATGCGCCCACCCGCCCGGTTGTACGTCGGGTCAGGCAACCAAGGAGCCGCGAGAAAGCCACCAGAATATTGCGCCATATAGTGCTCCGTTCCATATCAATACCGAAACACCAGCTATCAGTTCCAGTCGGCGAGGCATGCCTTGCGGATACACGAGAGGCCCAAGGTAGTGATGAATGAATCCGCTGTCGTACTCTTTCCACCTGCCGCGGTTCGTAGCCGGTTCTCCATCGGGGTGAGTGGACAGGTCCAACCAGCAAGATTCACAACCGAAGACCAAACCACGATCGGCACATGAGCCCATGCCCACTTGGGGCTGATCAGGATGCCGAATCCGCCGAACACGGCGAGCACGACAAAGACAAAGTGAAACAGGAGCACAAGTTCCGCGGCAAGTCGATTGATCACGGGGTTTCGCCGGCGGGCCGGCTAACGAAATTGGCTCACTGGCGGGCCGTGCCGATGTACGTGCGCAGGAGGCCGGTTGACCGCCGGACTAGGCCGCAATCCACTTTTCTGCATCGGCCTTCTCTTTGTTCGAGAAGACCTTGATCAAGCCAGGCAACATGAATGCGAACATTCGTGCTGCATGGGCGACCCAGCTGACGTCTGTGACGACTGCAATCCTCTCCCATGCCTTCCAGTGCGAAATCCCCAGTCTTGAGTCATCCCACATGGCTCCTGAAGTGAATCCCGTGAATTCTGGCGTGAGTTGATAAAGCACTCTTATCCGATCGTGCTTTCGTAGCGCCGAATCGATGGCCGGGATAAGGATGGTTTCGTAGTCCTTCGCATCGACTTCACCTGAAGCACTGATACCCACCACGGAATCAGGAAGATCGGGAAGAAGTGTCAACATGAAAATTGGGCCTCAGGGCATTCGGGTTTCAGGCATGTCTTTTGATGCAGTCTGCTGGTACGATTCGACTCCCACACTCGAGCGGAGATCGATCATGTGCCGGACATTCGTACTTCTTGCGGCATTCGTGCTGCTCAATGCGTCATCTGCTATCGCGGGCCCAACGGATCCGTCAAAATTTGACGGCACACCGTATAAGGCGCAGAAGGCATTGTATGACTTCAATTTTGCCAAGCCAAATGATGCCATGCCGGCCTTTGGATACATAAAAAACCATCTAAAGGCCATCAAGGAATACGGACAGCCGGCTGCGTCGCATATCGTGATTGTTGCGCATGGGAACGAGCTTCACGCTTTCTCCCGTCTCAATCGCGCCGCGTATCCGGATATGTACGCGGAACTGAAGGCTTTGAAGGATGCCGGCGTTTCGATTCAGGTTTGTAGCAATGCGGCGCGATCAAGAGGTTACAAGCCAGACGAGTTCTATGACGTCATTACCGTTGTTCCGGCGGCCGTAATTGACATTGCCAAATGGCAGAACGAAGGTTACAGCTATATGTTCGCTGGTTGGTATCCGAGGCTGACTCGTGAAGAGGTTGTCAAGCAGCATCCGGAACTTCAGTAGCCGAGCGAGAAACCGGACCGGCGGAGGTCTGCGGCTTGGCGATTGAACAAATATCGTGAAAGACCTGCGCCGGTCCGGCTCCCCGGACGAGATGGCGCAACCCGCGCGCACGAGCCCGCTGCAACTGACGGTTGGGCTCACTCCTGCTTGTCTTCGGGACGATCGCGAGGCGGAAGAGCATCACGAAACACGTCAAAGGTCTTCCATGCCGGGGTTGGCGGCGTGTACTCAGGTCGCGGCGCATATGCGGAGTGCTCGACCATTTGCATCTTGTGTATGTATCGAGGGCAGTTTGGAAAGATCCTGGTCGCCGTCACGCGAACAATGAACACCGACCCAGGGTACTCAGCGCGTAGAGGGTCATCTTCGCGGACTCGAGCTGTGCCGTTCACGCGGAGTCTCTTCGGGCGCTCGAAGTCCAGGAACAGCAATCCAACGTGCGGGTTGATGAGCACGTTGCCCCACGTTCGGTACATGCCATTACCGTCGTAATCGGGAACAGCAAGGGTGTTGCCATCCAAGACGTGGACGAACCCGGGCAATCCACCCTTGTAAGAACAGTCGGGGCGGCCGCGGGAATCAGCTGTTGCGACAAAAAGCAATGGGCAACATTGAATGAACGCGCGGTCTTCGTCGGTAAAGGCCGTGCGAACGGTTACCTGCTCGAGACGGTCCGCCAGGCGCCGCGTTTCACGAATGTCCTGAAGCTGGCGCATTCCATCGTGATACATCGGGTCGTCAACCATTACTCCTCCCGGCAGGTGACCGTGGCCAAAGTCTAACTAATTGAGCCATCCAGCACGCTAGCCGCGACACCGGCCAGGACGGCGGTATGCCTGAGTACGGATTGAGCCATGCCTAACAGCACCGAAGTTCTGGAACCAGGAGGCCCACGACGAACCCGACGGTCGTCACAACTAGGGAGAGCCATCCGAACAGCTTGATGCCGTCTGCACTCCATCGCGGCGCGAGCCAACTGATGAGAAATCCCGAAGCGAATGTGCCCTCAAGCCACTCCGCGCCGCCCCACCAAATCACCCAGGCCCAGAACATGAAATTTGCGCTGTAGCCGAGGACCCATAGTTCGGTGGAAGGCATCGGGTTTGCGGTGAGGCGCCTTGAGTTTGAACTGAGCGGAGGCCACCGGCATGGCCCCGCGAAACGGATGATGAACCACAATGGGCCGCGGGGCGATGCCGGCGTAGGTTGACCTGCCCCCCGTAAACAGTGCCGGCCGGAACTTAGTAAAGTCCGCTTTCCGAAGGGAGAACGGGCATGAAGAAGCGGTTCACGGAAGCACAAATCATCGGGTTTCTGAAGGAGGCCCAGGCGGGGGTGCCGGTCAAGGAGCTGTGCCGCAAGCATGGGTTCAATGACGCGGCGTTCTATGGCTGGCGGGCCAAATTCGGCGGCATGCAGGTCGATGATGCCAAGCGGTTGAAGGCGTTGGAGGCGGAGAACGCCAAGCTCAAGAAGCTCCTGGCCGAGGCGATGCTCGATACGGAGGCGCTGCGCGTAGCACTCCGGGGAAAACACTGACCCCACTGGCGAAACGCGAGGCGGTGGCGGCGATGCGGAAAGCAACCTTGATTTCCGAACGTCGCGCCTGTCGGCTGGTGGGGTTGTCGCGCATGGTGATAGCGTACGAGCCCAAGACGGACCTGAGCAATGCTGCCTTGGAACAGCGGTTGGTCGAACTGGCACACCAGCGCCGGCGATTCGGCTATCGGCGCTTGCACGCGCTGGTTCGGCGGGAAGGGGTTCTGGTTAACCACAAGCGCGTCTGGCGCCTGTATCAAAAAGCCGGATTGGCCGTGCGTCGACGTCGCCGCCGGCGCGGGGTGGCTGTGGACCGGGAGCCGCTGGCGTTGCCGACGGCACCGAACCAGGTGTGGTCGATGGACTTCGTGATGGACGCACTGAGCAACGGCAGGCGGGTGAAATGCCTCACCATCGTCGACGACTTCACCAAAGAGTCTGTCGACATCGTGCCGGACCACAGCATCCCCGGCCTGTACGTGACACGGGTGCTTGACCAGGCGGCGCAGTTCCGCGGCCTGCCGATGGCTATTCGCACTGACCAAGGCCCGGAGTTCACCGGCCGGGCGCTCGACCAGTGGGCCTATCGCAACGGCGTGCAATTGAAACTCATTGCCCCGGGCAAGCCGACGCAGAACGCCTTCATCGAAAGCTTCAATGGCCGCTTCCGGGACGAGTGCCTGAACGACCATTGGTTTGAAAGTCTTCATGCCGCGCGGGCCATCATCAGCGCCTGGCGCCGCGATTACAACGAGCAGCGGCCGCACAGCGCACTCGGCTACCGGACCCCAGCCGAGTTCGCCGCGACGCATCGCCGACGGGATCTGAAATCGTCATCAACGAAGGAACTCAGCTAATCTTTCATTTCGGATTTTGCTAACACCGCCCCGGCACTACTACGGGGGGCAGGTCATTAGGGGCCGACATTGGGAACCAGAGAATAGACGGCCGCCGAAATTGGAGTCCCACGAATCAGCAGCCGATTGCGCGCGATGCCCTCATACTCCGCACCCAATTTTTCTGCCACCCGGCGACTGGGATGGTTTTCCTCTGCAACTATAATCTCGATACGACTTAGCCCAACGGAACGGAATCCGAAGTCGGCTAGTAATGCTGCGGCTTCAACAGCAATCCCTTGGCGTTGACGCGATTCGCGTACCCAATATCCAAGATTTGCGAAATTGTGCACTCGGTTGAACTGGTTCAAGCCGGCTGCTCCAAGGTATTCACCAGATGAGGTGAACACTGTGAATTCATATTCGGCGCCGGAGTCCCAATTGGTTTTGCAATTCCGCAACCACGTAACGCCATCATCCATTGTTCGCTCGCTATGGCACCAAGGCATCCATCGGCCGACTGTGGCAATTGACTCCATCGCCGCGGCATGAAGTTGTACCGAAAACTCCTCAGAGTTTGGGCGCATGACAGTATGACTACCCATCAAGTCCACTCTCGCGACGATCGCCGGCCCCTAACGTTACAAGCTAACCGGCGGGCCGCGTCGACGCTCGCGAGAAGTGAGCCGCGTGCGGGCCCGTCCGGTTGAGCGCCGGGTTAGCCGTCGGAGCCCACAAGGCTAAGCAACCTCAAGCAGAGCCTGCGGATTCTTCGCAGCAACCATTAGCAGTGTTCGCGCTGCACCCGATGGGGCGCGGCGACCTTGCTCCCACTCCTGCAACGTGCGCACGGAAACCCCGAGGAGCGCCGCAAACTTCGCCTGGGAGAGTCCGGTACGCTCGCGGATCGAGGAAACCGACGGAACGTTTACCACGCGGCCAATCTCTCCACGCTTGAGTTCACGTAGCCCTTCAAGAACTTCCAATCCAACATTGCGCTTAGTTGCGGTCTTAGCCATCAATCTCGTCCTTGATCTGTTTCAGAACACTGGCCGAGATACTCCCGGCGACATTTTTGGCGTATAGCGTAAGCATCCAGATCTGGCCTTGCTGAGTGCGCAGAAAATAGATGACACGAATGCCGCCGCGCTTGCCGCGTCCGGCAGCACCCCAACGAAGCTTGCGAACACCGCCCGAACCACGAATGACCGCGCCGGCCTCAGGATCAGAGAGTAGCGCCTGCTGAAGCTTGGAGTACTCGTCATCTGACAGGTATTCCTGCGCAAGGCGCGTGAACAGCTTTGTCTCGACGAAGCTGATCATTGGCTGATTATACGGCACTGACGGACTACGTCAATGCCGGATCGGCCGGGGAGAAGGCTAACGTATCAAGCTAACCGGCGGGCCGCGCCGATGCTGGCCAAGTTGAAGCTGCGTGCCGGCCCGTCCGGTTGAGCGAATAGAAAGGACTTCCCCTACTCACATCGGCAGCGGAGTGCCACGATTGAAATTCCATGTTCAATCCAGGAGAGGGGAAGTCATGAACGAGATTACTACCGTGGGGCTGGATTTGGCAAAGCGGGTGGTGTCGCTGTGCGGTGAGGATGGGTCTGGGCGGGTGGTGGTGCAGCGCACGCTGCGGCGGGAGGCGGTGCTCGCCTGGTTCGTCCAGCGGCCGGCGTGCCTGGTGGGGATGGAGGCGTGTTCGAGCGCGCACTGGTTTGCGCGGGAGCTGGCCGCCCTTGGGCACACGGCACGGATCATCGCCCCGGAGTTCGTGCGGCCGTTCCGGTTGTCCGGGAAGAACGACGCCAACGACGCGGCGGCGATCTGCGCGGCGGTGCGCCAGCCGCAGCTGCGCTTCGTGGCGGTAAAGAGCGCCGAGCAGCAGGCACGGCTGGTGGTGCACCGGCTGCGCCAGGGCTGGCAGGAGGAACGCACGGCCGGGCTCAATCGCCTGCGCGGGCTGCTGGCCGAGTTCGGCCGGGTGTATCCGAACAGCGCTGCGGCGGCACTGGCCGGGGCGCGCTCGGCGCTGGCCGACGAGATGCTGCCGGCGGCATTGCGGCAGGGCGTGGCACGGCAACTGGAGCACCTGCGCGAACTCGACGCCCAGGTGGCGGAATGCGACCGGGAGATCGCCCGGCAGGCGCGTGATGACCCGCGGGCGGTGCGGGTCGCCCGCCTGAGCGGCGTCGGTGCGCTCACCGCCAGCGCGCTCGCCGCCACCGTCGTCGATGCCCACCAGTTCCGCTGCGGCCGGCAATTCGCCGCCTGGCTCGGGCTCACGCCTCGCCAATACTCGACCGGCGGCAAGACCCGCCTCGGGCGCATCACCCGCCGCGGCGACACCTATTTACGAGGGCTGCTCGTGCAAGGCGCGCGCTCGGCGCTCCAGGCGGCCTTGCGCGCGGCGCCACCGCGACGAACTCGGCTGGCGGCGTGGATCGTCGCCACCTACGAGCGCATCGGCTACCACAAGACGCTGGTCGCCATTGCCAACAAACACGCCCGCCTGATCTGGGTGCTGCTGACCCGTGACGAGCCGCTGCATGTGCATGCCGCTGTGAACTGAACGACATTCTTCCGCCGACTGCGAGGAGCACCGCTACGACGATGGTCAGACCGACGCTGCGCGCACCTGGCTAACCTGACGGCCGCCACACGAGGCCGATGACCGAATGAGGGCGCAGCGCGCGGTTTCTAGCATGGCCCGAGTGGGATACCGATCACTCAACACGGCCGGATACAGAGTTGCAGTCTGATCCTTCGTCAACGCGATCACACTTGCTTTTCCGGGGAAGTCCATACAGCCGGGTTAGGTGGCATCTTGTTTGCTGGCGCGCAAGAAAAAGCCGCCCACGATACTAACAACGACTCCGGCGACCGCACCTGCCATGAGACCCGCGAGCGGGACACCGATAAAGTTGTGCCCCGACTCAAACTTGAGCACGGACGCTGGCAGTGCATACAAGAGGATCCAGAAGTATATGGAGCCGGAAAGAACGAGCTGTGCGATTGCAACAGTGTTGAACTTCGCGCGAGCCTCGATCGTAGTAATGGTGGAAGTGCGGATAAGACGCTTCAACGTGAGCCACTTCATCCCGGCAATCGCGGTGCCGAGGCATAGGGATAGCAAGAGCGTTGAGCCTTCGTTAAGCATTCAATGCCACCTAACGAAAAATTGAGATCCTAAACACGAAGGAAAACATCCCGTCAATCATCCAACAATCCCATTGGCCCGAGGAGAAAAAGCCCCCAGGATCAACCACCGGCGCCGCCAATACAGCACCTAAACCGTTCCGTCGATGTCCGACCAAGCCCGCGCGCCAATTCCGCTGCTCGAGCGCGTGCGCCTGAAGATCCGCCTGAAACACTACAGCCTGCGCACCGAGCAGGCCTATCTGGACTGGATTAGACGCTTCATCCTTTTTCACGGCAAGCGCCACCCGGCCGAGATGGGCGCAGGGGAGGTGGAGGCGTTCCTGACGCATCTGGCCGCCGTGCGCAACGTTGCGGCCAGCACCCAGAACCAGGCCAAGAGCGCGCTGCTGTTCCTGTACAAGGAAGTGCTGGCCATCGAGTTGCCCTGGCTGGACCGGGTGGAGCGCGCTCGGGAGCCGTCGCGGCTGCCCGTGGTTCTCACCAAAGCCGAGGTCGCCCTGGTGCTCGACAGGCTGGAAGGCGTGCACGCGCTGCTCGGCCGGCTGCTGTACGGCACGGGTATGCGCATCATGGAAGGCGTGCGCCTGCGGGTGAAGGATGTGGAGTTCTCGCGCCGGGAGATCGTCATCCGCGACGGCAAAGGGCACAAGGATCGGATGTCGGTGCTGCCGGATGGTCTGTCGGCGGCCGCTGCGCCTGCAGATCGATGCCGCGCTTTCCACGCACGCGAAGGACATCGCGGCGGGTCATGGCAACGTCTGGCTGCCGCACGCGCTGGAGCGCAAGTACCCGCGCGCGGCGCTGGGGGCGGGCTGGCAGTACGTCTTTCCGGCGCCGGGACGCTCGGTGGACCCGCGCAGCGGCATCGTGCGCCGTCACCACCTGGGCGACCAGGCGTTCCAGCGCGCGATGCGCCAGGCGGTGCTCGATGCGGGCATCGCCAAGCCGGCGACGCCGCACACGCTGCGCCACTCGTTCGCCACGCACCTGCTCGACGCGGGCTACGACATCCGCACGGTGCAGGAGTTGCTCGGCCATTCGGACGTGAGCACGACCATGATCTACACGCACGTCCTCAACCGCGGCGGGCGCGGCGTGGTCAGCCCGCTCGACCGGCTTTGACGCTCGCCTTGACGCTCGCCTCCCACAATTCCTCCAGCTGCTCGGCCAGCGTCGACGGGATGCGCACCCCGGAGGCGCGCACGCCCCAGCGAAAGCGCGCGAACGGCGGCGCCGCGAGATCGTCGTAGGTGACGAAGGGCAGCGGCCGCAGCATCTCCAGCCGCAGCTTCAGGTACTGCGTGGTTGCACCGGCCGCGGCCCTCTCGGGTCGCCAGTGCGGCGCTGCCTGCGGCTCGGTCAAGGTATAGCCGGCGCCGAAAAGACCTTTGGGCGGCACGCCGACGCGCACCAGGAACGCGCGGCTGCCGACCTCGAGGCTACGCGTGCGTCCGGCGCTCCACTCAGTATCGAGATGACCCTGGCGCGCGAGGCGGCGCATGTCGGTGGGCAGCTCGGGCCAGGCCCACAACGACGGATTCCATGCGAAGAGGTAAGTGGCCAAGGGGAGGGCGGTGATGGAAGCGATGGTAGATTGCAGTCTTGAGCATGCCCCGACTCCTGCCCAACCTGCAATACGCGGCGATCGCCGCGACTGCGTTCTTTCTCGCCGCCTGTGGCAGCGCGCCGCCCAAGCCTGCCGCCAAGCCGCCGACCGGGTCGGCGTCGGCGCCGCCAACGTCATCGAAGTACTACAAGGACGATGGCCCCGGCGCGAACCCTCCCGACAATCTCGACCAGATTCCCGATGCAGTGCCGCGTGTGGAAACGCTGCATCGCTTCGCCAACCGGCCCTATACGGTGCTGGGCAAGGACTACGTGCCGGCGACGGCATTGCGGCCGTACAGGGAGCGCGGCATTGCCTCGTGGTACGGGCGCAAGTTCCACGGCCAGAAGACTTCCAACGGCGAGACCTACGACATGTACGCGATGACGGCGGCACATCCGACGCTGCCCTTGCCGTCCTACGTGCGGGTGACCAACGTGGCATCGGGACGCAGCGTGGTTGTAAGAGTGAACGACCGCGGACCCTTTCTGCACGGTCGGATAATCGACCTGTCCTTTGCCGCCGCACACAAACTGAACATCGCCGGCAAGGGCAGCGGCGAGGTGGAAGTGGAGGCGATCATTCCTGGCGAAGCGACGATGATTGCCCGGGCGCCGCTGCCGGCGGTAGCGCCCCCGCCCGCTGTCGCAGCCGTGCCAGCCTCCTCGGACGCGACCGTGGCAACGGCGACCGCACCTGCCGGCCTCGCGCAGCAGGCGCCCGCTGCGATCAGCCCGGAGGCCGGTGGCTTCGCCGTGCAGCTCGGCGCCTTCACCAATTTCGGCAATGCCCAGAACTTCCTTGCCCGCGTGCAGGGGGAACTGGCCACTGCGCAGGTGCAGCCCAAGGTACGGGAAGCGGGCGGGCTCTATCGCGTTTACGTCGGTCCCTATCCGAACCGCGACGAGGCAAGGCAGGTGGCGGACCGCATTTCCGGCGCCTTCGGCTTCGACGCGACGGTCGCGCCACATTGAGTCCGCGCGCGCGGAACTCGCTCACGAATCGGCAGTCAACCCCGATGGCGACGTGAACGCGTTAGTGTTCGCTATAATCAACAACTTGTGCCGGCGCACCTGTCGGCCATCGACGACAGTAGTTCACCCGCGTGCGCGCGAGCGCCGCCTTGCCAGGTCACGCATGCCCCGCCTCCTTCGCATCTGCACCACCCTTTTCGCATTCCTCTTTCTTGCCGCGGCACCAGTCCGGGCGCAGCTGACCATCGAGATCGTTGGCGGTGCCGGCGCCGCGATTCCCGTGGCCATCGTGCCCTTTGCCGGCGAGTCGGCGTTCCCGCTGGGAATATCCGGCGTGGTCGGCGCTGATCTCGCGCGCTCGGGCATGTTCCGGCTGATCGGTACCGACAACATCTTTCCCCGTCCGGCGCGGGCCGAGGAAGTGGTGCCCGCGGTCTGGCGCGCTCGCGAAGCCGACGCCGTCGCAGTGGGCTCGTTGCGCTCGTTGCCCGATGAACGCGTGGAAGTGCGCGTGTCGCTGGTCGACGTGGTCAAGCAATCGACGCTGGCGAACATGACGTATGTGGTGACGCCGGCGCAGTTTCGCACCACCGCACACCGGATCGCCGATGAGATCTACGAAAAGCTGACCGGTGTTCGCGGGGTGTTCTCGACGCGCATCGCCTACATCACCAAGGCGGGCAAGCGTTACCAGCTGCTGGTCGCCGATGCCGACGGTTCGGATCCGCAGACCATCGTCACTTCCAACGAGCCGTTGTTGTCGCCGCGCTGGTCGCCGGACGGCACGCGCATCGCCTACGTCTCGTTCGAAAACAAGAAGCCCGTCGTCTATGTGCAGAACCTTGCCACCGGCGGACGCCAGGCGGTGGCCAACTTCCGCGGCAGCAACAGCTCGCCGGCGTGGTCACCGGACGGGCGCAAGCTGGCGGTTACGCTGACCAAGGATGGCGGCTCGCAAATTTATGTTATGAATGCCGACGGCAGCGGCTCGCAGCGGGTGCTGACGTCGCCGGCGATCGACACCGAGGCGCATTACTCGCCCGACGGCGCGGCGCTGCTGTTCACGTCCGATCGCGGCGGCAGTCCGCAGATCTATCGCCTGACGCTGGGTAGTGGCGCGGTGGAACGGTTGACCTTCGACGGCACCTACAATGTGTCGCCACGTCCACTTCCGGATGGCAAGGGCTTCGTGTTTGTGCGTCGCGACGGCGGTCGCTTCCAGATCGCCTACCAGGACTACGCGACGCGGCAGGTGCAGGTGCTCACCGGTGGTCCCGGCGACGAAAGTCCGAGCATTGCCCCCAACGGCAAGATGATCCTCTACGCGAACGAGGTGGGGGGGCGTGGTATATTGGCCGCCGTCTCTAGCGACGGGCGCGTCAAGCAACGACTGGTCGCGCCGGCCACTGATGTGCGCGAACCCGCCTGGGGTCCATATGCGCGGCCCTGATTCATCCATTCCGTTCGACCGCAGCATCTTCCACCGCGCCCAGAGCATTTGCGGCGCCCGCGCCATTCTCACGCAGGAGGAATCATGAACAAGTTGCTCGCCGCGGCATTCGTCGCGCTTCTATTGGCAGGTTGCCAGACCGATCCCACCGTCGCGCCCGTCGAGGACAAGTCGGCCGCCACGGACCCTTCGGCGACGGCGGGAGCCTCCACCAGTGGCATGGCGGGCGCGCCGGTGAGCGGCGCGACAAGCGCCGGCGCGGGGGCCGGCGGCGCCGCGCAGGGCGCGGCGGCGCTCAAGGATCCGAACAACATCCTGTCCAGGCGCGTGATCCTGTTCGAGTACGACAGCTTCGTCGTCGCCGATCAATACAAGCCGATGATCGAGGCGCACGCGAAGTACCTGACCGCCAATCGCAACGCCAAGGCGACACTGAACGGTCACGCCGACGAGCGCGGCTCGCGTGAGTACAACATCGCGCTCGGGCAGAAGCGCGCGGACGCGGTGAAGCGGATGATGACGCTGCTCGGCGTCCAGGAAATCCAGATCGAGACCGTGAGCTTCGGCGAGGAGAAGCCGAAGAATCCGGCCAGCAACGAGTCCGCCTGGGCCGAGAATCGCCGCGTGGAAATCGTCCACGCCGGCGAGTAAGCGAAAGCGGTCGCGGCGATGGCGGTGGTGGCGGGAGCAACCCCCGGGCGCGGGTCCGGGTGGCGCATGGTGGCGATGATGCTGGCGCTGTGCCTGTCCGCGCAGGCGGCGCAGGCAGCGCTCTTCGACGACGAGGAGGCGCGCAAGCGCATCAACCTCGTCAACGAGCGTCTGGACAAGCTGCAGCGCGACCTCGACGCACGCCTGACGGTGGTCGAGCAACTGACCAAGAACCAGGGGCTCGACCTGTTCGGCCAGATCGAGACGATCAAGGCCGACGTTGCCCGCATGCGCGGCCAGATCGAAGTGCTGGTGCATGAACTCACCGAGGCGCAGAAGCGCCAGCGCGATCTCTACGTCGACCTCGATACGCGCCTGCGCAAGCTCGAAGCGGCGTCCGCCGCGGCCCCGCCCGCGGTCGTGCCGCCTGCAGCCGATGCCGGCATGGTTGCGCCGGGTGGCGTCCCCGGCGCGGTG
Source organism: uncultured beta proteobacterium (assembly GCA_963712105.1). GTDB lineage: Bacteria > Pseudomonadota > Gammaproteobacteria > Burkholderiales > Casimicrobiaceae > VBCG01. Next base: position 75,840 of record CAVQGR010000018.1, on the reverse strand, counting down.
CCAGGCGCTGCGCCCGGTGCCCCATCCAGCGCGCCTCCCGGTGGCGCGGCCAATCTCGCCGCCGAGCAACGCGCCTATGACGGCGCACTCGACCAGTTCAAGCGTGGCGACTACGCGGGTGCGATTGCCGGCTTCGGCGCGTTCGTGAAGACCTACCCGAAAAGTGCCCTCGCGCCCTCGGCGCAGTACTGGATCGGCAATGCGCAGTTCGCGCGCCGCGATTATCGCGGCGCCATCGCCGCGCAACGCCAGTTGCTGGCGACCTATCCGGACAGCACCAAGGTTCCCGACGCGCTGCTCAACATCGCCTCGGCGCAATCCGAACTCGGCGAGGCCGCGCAGGCGCGTCGTTCGCTCGAGGAACTGGTTGCGAAATTTCCGCATTCGGAGGCCGCCGCCAAGGCGAAGCAGCGCTTGAGCGGGCGCTAGCACCCGCGGCTTCGCCGATGTCCCGCCTCCCGAGGGAACGGGCCATGACCTTCGCCGTACGCCTCGTGCGCTGGCAGCGTGCGCATGGCCGCCACGACCTGCCCTGGCAGAACACCCGCGAGCCCTACCGCATCTGGCTGTCGGAGATCATGCTGCAGCAGACTCAGGTCGCCGCGGCGGTTCCGTACTACCTGCGCTTTCTGGCGGCGTTTCCCGACGTCGCCGCGCTCGCCGCCGCGCCGCTCGACGACGTGCTCGCGCTGTGGAGCGGCCTTGGCTACTACCGCCGCGCGCATCACCTGCATGCCGCCGCGCAGGCCGTCGTCGCGCGGCACGACGGCGCGTTTCCGCGCGACGTTGCAGCGCTGCGGGCGCTGCCGGGCATCGGCCGCACCACGGCGGCAGCGATCGCGGTGTTCGCCTTCGGTGCACGCGCGGCAATCCTCGACGGCAACGTCAAACGGGTGCTCGCGCGCCATGGCGGATTCGACGGTTGGCCTGGCGCACCGAAGGTCGAAGCGGAATTGTGGCGGGCCGCGGCCGCGCTGCTGCCGGCACGCGACTTGGAGCATTACACGCAGGGCCTGATGGATCTTGGCGCGACGCTTTGCACGCGTACCGCGCCACGCTGCGGCGCCTGTCCGGTCGCCGCCGATTGCGTCGCGCGCACGCAGGACCGCGTCGATCGGCTGCCGGCGCCGCGCCCGCGCAAGGCGTTACCGCAGCGCGCATTGCGCGTGCTGCTGATCGAACGCAATGGCGAGATCCTGTTCGAGAAGCGGCCTGCGCTGGGCATCTGGGGCGGGCTGTGGAGCCTGCCCGAATGCGCGCTCGACGACGACGTCGCCGCGCATGTCCGGATGCGCTACGACGCGCGGATCGTGTTACACGCCGCGCTGCCGCCGATCGCTCATGGTTTCACCCATTTCGCGCTGACGCTGCACCCGCAGCGCGCGGTCGCCACGCATTGGCCGGTGCGTGCCGAGGCTTCGGGCACCGTGTGGCTCACGCCCAAGGACGCGCAGGGCGCTGCGCTGCCGGCGCCGATCCGCAAGCTGCTGCGCGGTCTCTGAGCGCGCGGTGGCGGCATCGATTCGCGCGGTTCGGGCCGCCAGGAAGTATTCTGCGCGAGCTGCGGAATCGCTAAGGCTTCATCCAGTCGCGCAAATCCGGCGGCAGGCGCGTTTCGGCGTCGGTGAAGGCGGCGCGGAAATCGCGCAACTCGCGCTGCGCCTCGGCGACATTGCCGTCTTCGCGCAGCTTGCGGATGCGTGCGATCCACGCCTGCGGATCGCGTGCCTTGGCGCGTAGCGTTTCGGGGGAGGCGACTAGCGGCGCCGCGCCGGATTGCAGCCGGCCGCCTGCGGCAGCTTCCGGCCCGGCCTGAACCTTGGCTTCGTTGGCGGCTTGCCGTCCGCTGACGGTGACGTCCGGTTTGGCGGTGGTGGTGGCAGCAGGAAACGGCTCGGGCTGCGGTGCCCCTGAGCGCGACGCAGTGGCGGTGGCGTTACGGCGTCTTTCTCCGAGAGCCTGGATTCCACCGGAGCCGGCGTGGCGTCTTCTGTTTTGGTGGTCGCCGCCGCCCGTTTCTCCGTTACGGCGAACCTCTCCGCTACCCGTTTCTTCGCTGCGGCGGGCTCCTTCGCTACCGCCGGCGTTTCCGCCATCGCTGGAGGCGCCGGTGTCGCGACAGGTTCTTCCTTCGCCGGCATCGAAGCTGGCGCGGCGGCCGCGGCCTGGCGCGCGTCCTGCCCGCGTCCCGCCTCCTGTTTCGGCGATGGACTTGCCGGCGCACGCTCGCGTTCGGCCATTCCGGCCGCGCCAGTCGCCGCGCCTGCGTCAGGGGCGCTCCGCGTCTCCACCCGAGCCTTCGTCTCGTCCGCCAGAATTGGCGCGGAAGATCGCGGCGGCCGCGCCACCTCGGCAATCGGCGCCGGCTCATCCTGATCCAGCGGGGCCACCTGGAGCATGCCGATGACCACGGCGCCGATGGTCGCGGCAGCGGCCAGGGGCATCCACCAGCGCTGTGGCCGCGTCGCAGCGGCCTTTGCCGTTGCCGAGGCGCGGGTGTCCTGCGGCGCGCTGCCGGCGGCGCGATGCGCGGCGGCGAGAATCGCGCGGTCGAGTTCGGGCGGTGGCGTTTCCTGCGAGTGCTCACGCCAGGCCCGCGCCAGCGCCGGATCGCGTGCGGGATCTTCCGGGCCGCCGGTCATGACCATTCCTCACGCACGGCGCCCAGGGCGCCGCGCAGTTTTGCCGTCGCATAACGCAGGCGGCTCTTCACCGTTTCACCGCCCACACCAGTCAACTCGGCGATCTCGGCCAGCGCCAGGCCGCCTTCGTACTGCAGCAGGAAGGCCTCGCGCTGTTCGTCCGGCAGTGCGGCGAGTGCCGCACGCAATGCATCGCCCAGTTGTGCAGTCTGCGCGCGCCGCTCAGGCTCTTCCTGCGCCGCGCCGGGCAGGGCGGCGATGGTACCGCTCGCGCTGTCGTCCTCGTCGTCGATGGACACCAGCTTCACCTTGCCGCTGGCGCGCCAATGGTCGACCAGTCGATGGTGCGCAAGTGTGTACAGCCAGGTGCTGAACTTGGCGGTGGGGACGTACGACGCGCGGACCCTGATCGCGTTCATCCATACATCCTGAAAGAGTTCATCGGCGATGCCCGTGTTGCGGCACTGGCGCAGCAGATAGCGATAGACGCCGCCCTTGTGCCGCGCATAGAGGCGGTCGAAGGCGCCGGCATCACCGGCGCCGTAGGCAAGCATCAGGGCCTCGTCGGTGTCGGTGGCCGGAGAGGGCGAACCTTCCATCGTCCGCCAAGTATGCAAGCGCGCCCGGCGGGTGACAACGCCGGGCGCGCCGTAGGCTGAAATCTGCGGGATCATCGACCCGCCATCATCGACCTCAGCGGTAGGGATCGGGCGCGAAGCGCAGCGGCGCGGGGAAGGGATCGGGATTGCGGTGGGCGAGCCTTGGCGCAGGCAGCACACCCATGGCGATCAGGTTCTCGCGGCGGTCGTACTGGATGGCGATGGTTTCGGTCGGCAAATCGCTGGCACGCTCGAATTTCGTCAGCGTTACCCGCGACTGCTCGTTGCGGCCATGCCCGGTGCCGAGCTTGCTCAGCATGCGCTTCTCGGCGACGCCTTCCTTCGCTTCCTGCCGGCGCGCGCTGTCGCCGACCTCGTCCTTGCGTGGTGCCATTGCAGCGGATTCCTGGTCGGCCGACGCCAGTGGCGGCGAGGTGGCCGGCATCGGCTGCGAGTTGCGCGCTTCGGGCGCCGTTGCGCCGCTGGCCGAAGCCCCGGCATCCGCTTCATTGGCGCGACGGCCGCGGTAGTCGTTCAGATCGCGCCAGGTGATGTGGGAGGCCTTTTCCTGGAACACTGCGACGCCGATCACGCCGACATTTCCCGGCCGTCCGGTGCGCGCGGCATAGGAGTCGCCAAGGTCGGTGAAGTAGAACGCCGCGGTGCGGTCCATGTTCTTGCGCCAGCCGGCGATCTCGACCGAGCCCCAGGGTTCCAGCACGTAACCCGATTGCGATGGCGACGCAGTGTCGCCGGAGATCACGTTGACGCCGTCGACGCTGGTCACCACCAGTACCCGCGCTCCGGTGCAGTTGCGGATGCGCACCGCATACTCGTGCCCCGGCGCGCCGACGATGTACTGCCGGCCATCCTTGGTATGGATGGGCAGCGCGCTGCGGTCCTGGCGATCGTAGACATCCACCTGGACCAGCGCGCCCTTGACGTAAGGCGGGGCGTATCTCGATGCCTGCACTGCGCCGGCGGCGAGTCCGGCGGCGATCAGCGCGCCTGCCAGCGCGCGGCGAAAAAAATTGCTGGTGATGTTCATGGCCTTGCCTCCTCGGGTGGAGGCCGGCCCCCAAGGGACCGGTCCTGCAGGTCATGAACGTGTGCCGGCGGCAATCGGGGTCAGCGGACAAATTGGCGCATTGCCAACACCCGGCGACCCTGCAGTCGGTCAAGCTTGCGTTAAGAGGATGGCGCGACCATGCGCCATGCGATAATTTTGCGATGGACGCAGTCCCCTCCGCCAATCTGCCGGCCATCGTCGCCGGGCTGGCCTTTGCGCTGGCCTTCGTATTCGGCGCCGTGGCCAATCGCGTCAACTTCTGCACCATGGGCGCCATCTCCGACATCGTCAATTTCGGCGACTGGAAGCGCATGCGTATGTGGGTGCTCGCTATCGCCGTGGCGATTGCTGGCAGTGCAGTGCTGGTCCAACTCGGGCTGATCGACCTGTCCAAGTCGCTGTACACCGGCGGCAAGGTCGCCTGGCTGTCGGCCATCGTTGGCGGCTTCCTGTTCGGCTTCGGCATGACGTTGGCCTCTGGCTGCGGCAGCAAGACGCTGATCCGCGCCGGCGCCGGCAATCTGAAGTCGCTGGTGGTACTGGTGGTGTTCGGCGTGGCGGCGTCGATGACGCTGCGCGGGCTGTTCGCCGTCTGGCGGTCGGCGGGACTCGATCCCTGGCGCATCGACTTCACGTCGATCGCGCCGACCTCGGACCTGCCGTCGCTGCTCGCTGCGCTCGGGCTCGGCGCGACGGTCAAGGTCTGGCTGCCGTTCGTCGTCGCGGTTGCCTTGCTGATCTACGTGTTCAAGGACCGCGACTTCCGCTTGTCGAAGGAACTCGTCATCGGCGGCATCGTCATCGGCCTGGTCATCGTCGGCGGCTGGTACGTGACCGGTCACCTGGGCTATCTGGCCGAGGATCCGGCGACGCTGGAGGAGAAATTCGTCGGCACCAACACCAATCGGGCGGAGTCCTTCAGCTTCACCGCGCCGATCGCGTTCACGCTGGAGCTGCTGCTCCTGTGGAGCGACACCACCCGCGTCGTCACCTTCGGCATCGCCGGCGTGCTGGGCATGCTGGCCGGCTCCGCCGCCTACGCGCTGGTCAGCCGCACGTTTCGCTGGGAGGGCTTCGGCTCGGTCGAGGATGTCGGCAACCACATCGTCGGTGGCATTTTCATGGGCTTCGGCGGCGTCACCGCGCTGGGCTGCACCATCGGCCAGGGCCTGTCCGGCATTTCCACGCTGGCGGTTGGTTCGGTGATTGCATTGGCCGCGATCATCGTTGGCAGCGTGGCCGCGCAGCGCTACCTGATGTGGCGCATGGAAAAGATGGCGTAGGCGTATCGTCGCCGCCATCCGTTGAATTCCGATGATCGTCTACGACCTCCGCTGCCCGCTGAACCACACCTTCGAAGGCTGGTTCGACTCGGGCGCCGAATTCGACCGTCAGTTGCAGGCGCTGTTGGTGCGCTGTCCCGTCTGCGACGACGCTGAAGTGGTGCGCCTGCCGACCGCCAAGGTCAGCGTGCGCAAGGGTGGCGCTAAGACTCGGCGTGCCGAGCGAACCGCTCCGGCGGCTGCGCCTGCGGCCGCGGGTCCGGTCGCGGCACCTGCCACAGGCGCCGTCGCCGGCCTGCCTGCCGACCTGGTCGCCGCGCTGCGCGAGATCGTGCGCAGCACCGAGGACGTGGGCCAACGCTTTCCCGAGGAAGCGCGCCGTATCCACTATGAGGAGACCCCCGCGCGCGCCATTCGCGGCCAGGCCAGCACGGAGGAGGCCGAAGCGCTGGCCGAGGAGGGCATCGATTTCGCGTCGCTGCCCTCGTTCCTGACCCGCGACACGCACTGATCGCCAAGCCCCCGAGGCGTGGCCCGTCGCCGGAAGATTGGGTATAATTCGCGTCTTGCCGGCGGGTCGTTAGCTCAGTTGGTAGAGCAGCGGACTTTTAATCCGTTGGTCGCCGGTTCAAATCCGGCACGGCCTACCAATCGCCGGTGGCGTCGGCGACGGCAGAGCCACCATTCAAGCTGGTTGCAAGGGATGGGTCGTTAGCTCAGCTGGTAGAGCAGCGGACTCTTAATCCGTTGGTCGCAGGTTCGATCCCTGCACGGCCTACCAATCCCTTCGCGTTTCCCTGGTTGCTATCAAGACGGCGCTTGCCGGGATGGCGGCTGCCGGACACGCCGGCGCCATCCTGCGGTGATCGACCGGTCATCCCGGCGCAATCATCAACTCGGCCCGGGATCGCACAACCGGCGCCAGCCGTCGTGACCGAGGCGGCGCAGAGTTTCGATATTTCGCTCGTAGATCGTGCTCGCATCGGGAAATGCAGCTACGGCGCGGTCGATGCTGGCTTCGCGCAATAGATGCAGCATCGGATGCGGCGAACGATTGGTGCAGTTCTCAACGTCGTCCGCTGCGGCGCCGGCAAACTCGTAACGCGGGTGGAAGCTCGCAATCTGCACGCTGCCTTCGTGCCCGAGTTTCCTGATCGCGGCATCGGCCTCCGGCAGGAAGAAGTGATAGTCGATGAAATCGGTCAGCGCCTGGGGATGGATCAGCAACGTGGTCTCGACCTCTTCCGGATTCGCCTGTGCCAGCAGATCGAGTTCGTGCCGAAGTTCTGCGAGCAATTCCTCGGTCGTGGTGGCCGCGGTAACTGCGTAGCGAATCTGCCGCTTGACGTGTACGGCCTTGGCAAATGGGCACAGGTTGAGACCGATCACCGCCAGCTCCAGCCAGCGCTGCGTCGACGCGATGACGCCGTCGATGGTCGCCGCATCGTCGAAGGGGATCAGGACATCGCTCATGGTTGGGAGGCAGGTCGCAGTTTGCACATTGCTATAGTTCACAGCACTCAAGAACCCGAAGCGCCCCATGACCGACATTCCCGAACGCCCGCCCCTGCCCGACCGCCTGTCAGTGGACCCGCACAGCCCCCACTACGACGCCGCCGTGTTCGAGCACGACATCGGCATCCGCCTCAACGACAGGGAACGCAGGGACGTCGAGGAGTACTGCATCAGTGAAGGCTGGGTCAAAGTACCCGCCGGCAAGACCGTTGACCGCAAGGGCCGTGCGCTGTTGATCAAGCTCAAGGGCGTGGTGGAGGCCTTCTACCGGTAAGCACGGCAGTCGGTCGCGGCGCGTCGGCCTGGGGTTCGACCGGCGACCGTCAGCGATCGGGCTGCGGGCGGTCGGGGGCGGCGCGATTCAACGCAATCAGCCGCCCCGGTTTCGAATCGTGAAAGTCCGGGGCGCGCTACTTCTTTTTCCCGGCGTCCACAACTTTCTTCTTCGCCTCCTGCTTGCCCAGCTCCTCGGCGGTCAGCTTGACCTTTTTCACTTTTTCCGTCTTGACCTTTTCTTTCTTAACCTTCTCCTTCTTCACCTTTTCCTTCTTTACGACCGGCCCCGCCAGTGCCTGCTTCTCCAGCTTCTTGGCTTGCTTGGCGGCGAGATCGAGAAGTTTCCTGGTTTTCTGGTGCTGCCGTCTGGCTTTCAACATTGACGCGTGACTCATCTCGACCTCCGGTGGATGAAAGATTGAATTCGACTTTGGCTTGATCCGATTGTACGTTCTTGGCCAACTGGCCGCATCGAGCCCCGGAAATGGCTCCTGCGCGGCCAACCAATACCTGTCGCCGCTGTGCAAATTCCGCTGTGCCGGGCGCGCGATCCGCAACGCCTTCCAGGCCACGGCGGAGGGCGACGATACGATCATGAGTCTCGCAAAAAAGGGCCGGAGGGCACGCGCCGAATCTGCGCGTCCTCCGGCCCCGGGAGCTGCCGTTCGACTACAGCGGCGAGCACATGCCGACGCCCTCGCCCAGGCCCTCGGCGATCCAGCCATCGCGTTTCATCGCCGCGAAGGTCTCGTCATTGATCGTGAAACGGTGGTTGGGCGCCCCACCCATGCCATTGTTGTAGAGACGGTAGACCGGCGCGGTGCCTGCCGGGCAGGCGCCATCGGCCGCCGCCGGCAGCGGCGTGAAGAACACGTCGCCCTCATACTGCCATGCGGGGTTGGCGAGCACGGCTTCGCAACCCAGGCCTCGCGGCGCGTAGAAATGTGAGCTCTTGGGTGCGAACGCCTCCGAGAAGAAACGACACACGGGGGAGCGACTCGAATCGGCCGTCGCGTAGACGTTGAACGACTCGCCGGTGCGTTGCCATCCGGGAGTCTTGCCCGAGTCGAGGTTCGCGATCTCCACCGGATTCGTGGTGATGAAATAGTGGTCGAATTCGGGATGGAAAAACTCGACTGCGCGCGCCAGTCCTGGCGGCGGCGGCGCGCGTTCGGCAACGGTCAGTTGACCACCCTTGAGTGTGAATCCCGTGACGGGCGCGCCAGCGGCGTTCAGTACGGAGAACCCGGAGATCGAGCCGCCGGGGTTGAAGGCATCGGCTTCCGCCGACTGCGTCGCGCCAGCCGAGGGCGCAATGTTGGCGCTGGCCTTTAGGACCATGGTCGGCTCGACAGTTATCGTTCCTGCGGTATCAAGGATTGTTGGCAGGTTGACCACGATCGGGAACTCGACCTGCTCGCTGCCGGCGCCGTTATCGACTGAGCGTTGGCCGCTGCCGGTCGCCTCCCAACTCGCCCCCTGACGGGCTGCGACGTTCAGCGCTAGGTCAATGATCCCGTTACCGCTGACTTGGCCTGGCTCCAGTGCCGCGTAGATGACCAACTTTCCCCCTGCGAAGTTCGCACCCGGCGGTGCGGTCAGCGTATAGGTCTGCATCGCATTGTTGACCGTCACCTGCGCCGTCCCCGCCACGTTTCCGGTAACCGATGCCCTGGCCGACGTCTTGCGCGGTGAGGCCAGCATCCAGAGGTGGCCGCTTAACGTGGCCCCGTTGATCGTGGAGCTGGGACTATAGAAATCGCTTGTCGCTCCCTTGATTGGTTTTGTGGTGCTGTTCGGACTGGCCGCCGTGCCATAGACGAAGGTGTACGTGCCGCCAGCGAGCACCGGTGCGGAAAACGTCACGAGCAACGCGAGCGCCGCTCCGGCGATGCCGGCCTTCCGGGCGCGACGTTCCTTCCGGTCGATCGCATGATGGTTCGAATATCGAATGAAACATTCCACGTGCGCTCTCCTTGATTGGGTAGGTGTCGAAAACGGCAACGCACTGCGAGACCGCTCAAGGCAGTCTTACCGGAATTCGCCGGTGCGGGCAAATTGCCGTATCGGAACGGTACGTTCAGCAGGGGTTGTTCAGCGATTTTCTCTCGGGCCGCTCGTTCGCTGCGCCAGCCGTGTCCTGGCCAAGCACATCGTCGCCCCCCGTTCTCGGTAGCGACGACAGCAGCTGGATCAGTTCCGTCTGCCGCGACGTACCGGTCTTCTCGAGCAACGCACGCAGGTGGCTGCGCACGGTGGGAATGCTCACCTGCAGCTGCCGCGCGACCGCCTTCGGAACATGGCCTGCGCAAAGCAGCAACGCAACCTTTGCCTCCGCCGGCGTGAGGTCGAAGTATTGGCGCAGGTCCTGACCGCTTGGCAGCCGTTCGGGTCGCGCGGGTCCGCCGATGACGATCAGCGCGAGCCGCCGCGTCCCGCTCGCGAAGCCGCGTACCGTGGGCAGCGGCGCGACGAAAACGTCGCTGTTCGCGGCGCCTTCGACCTTCAGCTTGAGACGCGTCGCGGCGACTGCGTCACCCGTTGCTCTGGCCAACGCTTCTGTCAGTGCGCGGCGCAACCGAGGATTGCCGGCGCGCAGCTGTTCATCGACGATCGAAAGCTCGCCGTCGGCGAGCAAGGCCTGCCGCGCGCGGGCGCTGGCAAAGCGGATCCGCCGGTCTTCCTCGGCAACGATGACACCGGCCGCGGTGCGATCGGCGACCGCCCTGAGCACGTCGAGGTCGAGCCAGAGTGACCTGACGAAGGTGTCGAACAGGCTGCTCAACTTCACCGACTGCGACCGCACGAGTTCCAGCGCGTTCTGCGTCCTAAGCAACGGATTGCGCTGGAACGCATCGCGATAGGTGTTGATGCCGATCACGCCGCCGGCGAGCAACTCGTGCGCCTGATCGCGTGCGGCGATATGCGCGTCGTTCCCGAGATCGATGCTCACACCCTGGACAAGCGCGCCGCGTACCACCGGCCGCGCGTTGTCGGTGATGAAGGTGACGTCGGAAATGGCGACCTTTCCCTTGGTGCCGCGCCCCTCGCACTCGACACAGCCTGTTTCTGTCCTGAGCGGATCGGACGGCGGCGACGACGGGAACAGGAGTTCGAGTTCTTCCGGCGCGATGACGGCATCGGTCGCGCAGGCATCGCACAGCGCATCCACGAGGAACTGCGACCATACGCAACGGACGTTGCCGGCGAAATCATCGTAGCGCACGCCCAAGTCCCGCAACGTGTAGCTCGCGTCGAGCCCGGCCACCAGGGTGTCGAGCGCCGCGAACAGCCACCGCGTGCCTGCGACCTCCATCGCAACAGGAGCGTTATCCCTGTTGAGCGGCGCGACGACGAGCAGGGCATCCGTTGAACACCCGGACCGCAGCGCCTGTCGCCAGGCCGCCTGGTTCGGCGGTACCAGTACCTCGGTCCAATGCGCGGGAAGTGGCCGAAACGGCAGGTAGTCTTCGGGCCTGTCGGACAGCAAGATCACGGAGCGACCCTGTTTCGTGGCCATGGCCTCGACCAGCGCGAGCAGGATCGTGACCTTGCCGCTGACCGCCTGCCCGGTGGTCAGCACCATTCCGGGCGGCAGGGACAATAGCCGCTCCCCGGCATCCTTGAGCCTGCCTTCGGAATACAGTGCCGAAAACGCGATGACCGGCATGACCTCTCCCTGTAACTGGCGAGGAAGATAACGTCTCCCCGGACTTGCCGCATCATTCAGATGAATTACCGGTGCCTTGGTGCCGGGGTTCTTCCGCGCGACGTTGGCACGTTTCATGCATATCTCGACTACTCGGGTCCGGCAATCGTGACTCGCCGAAGGGTGAGCCTGTCGATGGAAGCGCAATTTTCGATGTCTGACGGTGGTCAATCCGCGCGTCCGCAGGGCAGCACGGCGGAGGAAGATTTTTGCCGATCCTTGCCACAGCAGGAACCGATTGCGGCACAGGTACTGCTGTGCGGCGAGTTGTTGAGAGTCTTTTCGAATCGCCAGCCCGGCGAGCGCGAACTCGGGGCGCTTCTTGTCCTTGACCGGTACGCGCACCAGATCAGCAAACGCCTGTTGCTCAAATATGCGGAAGGCGACGCGCAGTTGCGCTCGCTCGATCGGGAATTCTTCATCTCGGCGCAGCGTCTGAGCCGATCGTTCGGGGAAGCCTACGAGGTCTTCCTGGGTCGGGTTGAAAACCCGGTCGACGATTTCTGGCGCGGTCAAACTGGAACCATCCTGGTCAATTTGTTCCGGCACCGGGAGTCGGATCTGCTGTTGCGGCTCTTTCGCTACAAGAAGCGCAATTCCGAGCAATGGCGGCAGCTCCACGCGATCTATGCGCTGGCGCAGGCGCATGGTGTTGTGAACGATGATTCATCGGCCGGCGCCACCGGGGGCCGGCCTGCGTCCGGGCCGACGCTCGAGCAGCAGTTCATCCGGATTCTCCTGCTTGGCGCGCTGGGCACGGGCCAATTCTCGCCGCGCGAGCTCGTCTGGGCGCGGGACTGGATCGGACGTTGGCATCGATCGCTGAGCTTGCGTCCCGCCAACACCCTCAACAGACCCCACGATCGGCGGGACGGATACGTGGTCGATCTGCGCAGTGCGGAAGGGCTTAGGCGAACCGGCGCTGGAGAGGCCGGAGATTTCCTGCATCTCGACACTGCGCCGCTGACGAAGGCGATCGAACAGGAAATGGCGGTGCTGAAAGACTTGGCATCCGCACCCGATTCGGCGGCGCTTCCAGAACAGGAGAGCCGGCGCGCGCTGCTGTCCAGGCTCGATCTTCTCCTTGCGCCGGCGCCGGTCCATACCAAGCGCCGCGGCGAACGCGAATCGGTGGCTTTGCCGGTACAGACGATCTCGAGCCTTCCACACGTTGTCCAGATGTTGCGCGAGGAGGCGCAGAGGAAAAGTGAACAGTCGGCCGCCTCTGCGGCGCAGCTGGAGGACATCACCATATCTCCGACCAGCGGACATACGCGCATCCTGACTTCGATGTCCGGCGCCCAAGGCTTTGCGGCGCTTTCCATCGAGACGGCGTTCGGCGCGAGAATCAACGCCTGGCAAATCAAGGATCGAAGCGATTCCGGATGCCGGATGCGTGGCCAGACCAACAACCTCAATAACCTGATCCCGGGCTCTTTGATAACCATGCGGGAAAACGAAGGCGCGCCATGGACCGTTGCCGTCGTCAGGCGGCTGCGCAGGCTGATGGTTGATCACCTCGAGATAAGCGTGGAATACATCGGACGCCGACCGCGCTTCGTCAAAATGGTCACCGACCACAAACTCGCTCCATTGGGCAATGACGCGCCGGGTGGAGCGCAGAAGTGCTTCGGTGCCTTGTACCTGCCCGCAAGCGACAAGCATCCGACCATGCCGATCAAGACATTGCTGGTTCCTGCCAGCGTCTTCAACGCCGGACGTTACGTAACGCTGCTGTCGTCCTCGGCGACCTATTCGCTGCGTCTGAACAAGCCACTCGAGCAACAGTCCGAATTCGTCTGGACCAGTTTCGCGGTGCTCGAGAAGGCAGTGGCCGCATCGGGGTCACCGTCACTCGACGGACAGGGGAAATCGTGAAAATGCTGCCTGATCGGTTACGCCGGCATTTGCGGTGGTTTGGTCGCGGCGGCCCGACGTCCGACGCTGCCAACGCCAGGAGTGAAACACGCTATGCGTTCCCGGGTTCGCAGGACAAGTGGTCGCTGGACTCGCCGCCCAAGGACGACGCGCCGCCAACCAAGAGCAAACTCGAGTCCGGTTTTCGCAAACGGATGGCGACGCTGGTCGCGAGCGAGGCGCGCTTTCGTGGCCTTACGCTGCTCGGTTCGGATTGGCATTGGGATCAGGACGCAGAGCATCGCTTCACCGCGATCAGCGGAAATCTCGAGGACTCGATCGGCGCGACCATCGAAGAACATCTCGGTCGAACGCCGTGGGAACTGCCACGGGTCGAACTGCTCGAGGGCGGATGGGACGCGCACCGCCGTTGTCTCAATGCGCACAAGGCGTTTCGGGATGTCGTTCTGTGTCGAACGCAGGGGGATGGCGACATCACCTATGTTTCGATCGGCGGTGAGCCGCTCTTTACAGCGGACGGGGTGTTCACCGGCTATCGCGGCATCGGGTCCGACGTCACCAAGCAAAAGCTGATCGAAGCGAGCATCAGTCGGCTCGCCCGCTACGATCCGTTGACCGACCTGCACAATCGAACGGCGTTTTTTGAACGCCTGAATCACGCCCTAGCCATGGCTCGCCGTCATGAACGCACCATAGCGCTGCTGTTTGTCGACCTCGACCGGTTCAAGGACGTCAACGATGCGGTCGGTCACATTTCCGGTGACGTGGTGCTCAAGGGAATGGCGCAGCGGCTCACCAAGACGATCAGGTCCACGGACACGGTCGCCCGGCTTGGCGGTGACGAGTTCATCGTACTTGCCGAAGACGTCACCAATCAGGTCGACATCAACGAATTCGGACTGCGGCTGCTGGAGGTAATGTCGGAGCCGTTCGTGCTGCATGGGCAGGAGTGTCGCCTCGGCGCAAGCATCGGCGTTGCAATTTTTCCCAACGACGGCGAGGACGCGACAACGCTGCTCAAGAACGCGGACCTTGCGATGTACCGCGCGAAGGAGTCGGGCGGCAACAGCGTGGCATTTGCGTCGGAGGTGGGCTCCCGGCCCTCGACCGAGCGCATGGTCCTTGGTGCCGGTCTTCGCCGGGCGCTCGACGGAAACCAGCTCGTGTTGCTCTACCAGCCGAAGGTTTCCCTGCGGACGGGCGCGGTTACCGGGGTCGAGGCGCTGGTACGCTGGAATCATCCCGAGCGTGGCCTCGTGTTGCCGGACGACTTCATTCCGCTCGCCGAGGAATCCGGTCTCATCCGGCAGATCGCGCGCTGGGTTCTGCACCGCGCCTGTGCGCAGGCTTGTCTATGGCTCGCCGAGGGCCATGCGCCGATCCGGGTCGCGGTGAATCTGTCGGCCCGGCAGTTCTTCGACGGTGGCCTGGTGATCGAGGTTGCGCATGCGCTCGCGCAAACCGGATTGCCCGCCGATCTGCTGGAATTGGAAATCACCGAAAGCATGATGATGGCGCAGCCGGAACGTGCCGCCGAGACCTTGCTGGAGATCAAGGAAATGGGCGTGCATATTTCCATCGACGACTTCGGCACCGGCTATTCTTCGCTTGCCCGACTCAAGAAATTCCCGATCGAGAGTGTGAAGATCGATCGGTCATTCATCCGCGACGTCGCGGTCGACGCGGACGACGCGGCGATCGTTTCCGCCGTGATCGCGATGGCGCACAACCTGCGGCTGAAGGTGGTTGCCGAAGGGGTGGAAACGCTCGACCAGATCCATTTTCTGCGCGAACGCGATTGTGACGAGGTTCAGGGATACCTGATCAGCCGCCCGATCCCGTCGGAGGAGGTCCGGGAATTCACCCAGCGACGCGAGGCCGACCAGCCTGCTGCTGCGCCGGACCGTTGAACAGGCGCAGGTGCCGAGCAATGGACTGACCGGTGACCCGGCGCCCCCGTCGAACCGGGAACGCAGATCACCTCGCCGTCCTTTTCGTCTGGTCATTGGCAAAGAAGGCGTTGAGTTCGAGGCCGGACGCGGCGTTGTCGAACCCATCGAAGTGGCCATGCTCGGCTAGCAGCCTGGCGGCGCGCAGGAAACCGCCCCAGGCAGTGCGCGCCATGGCGCCGCCGACGCTCACCCGCCGCACACCTAGCGCGGCAATGTCGGACATGGTCATCTCGCCCGCCCAACCCACCAGCAGATTCACCGGCTTGGGCGCCACGGCCTCGACCACGGCCGCAATGTGCTCGCGCTTACGCAGGCCCGGCGCGTACAGGCAGTCCGCACCCGCCTGCGAATAGGCTTTGAGCCGGGCAATGGTCTCTTCGATGTCGGGGTGGCCGACCAGAAAGCACTCCGCTCGTCCGACCAGTATGACGTCGCCGCCCGACTGGTCGATGGCGCGGCGCGCCGCGCGCATCCTCTCCAGGGCGATGTCGAGCGCATGCAGCGGATGCGCCGCATCGCCGGTCGAGTCTTCGATGGACAGCCCGGCCACGCCGGTTTCGACCGCAAGGCGAACACTTTCCCCGACGCCTGCCACATCCGCCGCGAAGCCGCCCTCAAAGTCAGCATTCACCGGAACATCGGTCGCCGCGACGATCTCGTGCAGATGGGCGAGCGCCATGTCGCGGCTGATGCCGTTGTCGGGAAACGCCTGCGACCAGGCAAAGCCCGAACTCGTCGTGGCCAGCGCCTTGAAGCCAAGTCCCTGCAGCATGCGCGCACTGCCGACATCCCAGGGATTGGGAATGACAAAGCATCCGGCGTCGTGCATTTGCCGAAATGTTCGCCGCTTGTCGACGATGCTGGGGTGGGAGGCGGTCATGGGGAGTGCTCCGGGTTCCGACGATGATCAGGTTCGGGGCGAGTTCTGCGGTGCAGCCCTGTCCGCGTACGCCTCCTGAAATTCTGTTAAAATTCATCAACTTGAAACTCGCCGTCAATCGACGGGATTCGACGCTCGATCGGCGGGCTGCAGGATCAAATCCTACACGGCCCGCGCATCCCTCCGGTGCATCTCCACCCCGCCAACACTTTCGGTACCTGCCGCAATGACCGCTGCCCGCCACATCCTCACGCTGTCCTGCGACGACCGGCCCGGCATCGTCGGCGCGGTCGGTACCTTTCTCGCCGAGCATCGCTGCAACATTCTCGAGTCGGCACAGTTCGGCGACGTCGACACCAATCGCTTCATGATGCGGGTGTCGTTCGAACGTCTGCCCGACGCACCCGACGAGGCGGTGCTGGCGACCACCTTCGGATTGACCGCCGCGCGCTTTGCGATGCAGTGGGAATTGCACGACGCCGCAGTGCGTCCACGCGTGCTGCTGATGGTGTCGAAGTTCGACCATTGCCTCAACGACCTGCTGTACCGCTACAAGGTCGGCGCGCTGGCGATGGATCCGGTGGCGATCGTGTCCAACCACCGCGACTGCTACAGGCTGGCCGCGTCCTACGACATTGCCTACCACCACCTGCCGGTGACCCCGGCGACCAAGACGGCGCAGGAGGCCAGGCTGGTCGCGCTGATCGAGGAAACCGGTACGGAACTGGTGGTGCTGGCGCGCTACATGCAGGTGCTCTCCGATGCGCTATGCGCGCGACTGACCGGGCGCGCCATCAACATCCACCATTCGTTCCTGCCGAGCTTCAAGGGCGCCAAGCCCTACACGCAGGCGCATGCGCGCGGCGTCAAGCTCATCGGCGCCACCGCGCACTATGTGACCTCCGAACTCGACGAAGGTCCGATCATCGAACAGGAAGTGGCGCGCGTGTCGCACACCATGGATCCGGACGCACTCGCTTCGGTGGGCCGCGACGTCGAGTGCCGGGCGCTGGCGCGGGCGGTGCGCTATCACGTCGAGCATCGCGTGTTCCTGAACGGGCAGAAGACCGTCGTATTCCATTGAGCAGGGGGGGGCACGGGTTTTCCCTCGCGCGGCGCGGTCGTGGGATTTCAGCCGGGGGCGCAGGGGCCTGATTGTTGCCGCCCAGAGGCATCGTTTTCTCCGATTTCGCAAGAGCCGGGTCTGCCGCCGTAGTTTGGTCCTGTCCATCCGGGCGCGGCGGCGCTAGAATGGTGCCGCTGCGGTGCCTGCTCCCGGTGCGGGAGCGCCGTGCTTCCCGCAGGAAACGGAGGCGCTCCATGAAATATTTGGCGATCGCGCTCTTTTTCGCACTATTGTCAGCCGGCTGCGCGACAACGCCGCCGGTTGCCGATGGGCGTCACTTCCACGATCAATTGTTTGGGCCGCCATCGGAGCGCATCCGCGCCACCGATGTTTTCGCGTTGTCGCCCGAGATGAAGGCCTACGTCGAAACGGAAATTGCCACTCGCGCCCGCGTCCGCGGCCGGCAGCATGGCCTGCTCGACGCCCTCTACACGAGGGGGGAGCTCAAGCTCGAATACGACTCCGAATTCACCCGTAACGCGGCGCAGGCGTTTGCCGCGCGTTCGGGCAACTGCCTGTCGCTGGTGATCATGACCGCCGCTTTTGGCAAGGAGCTCGGTCTCGAAGTTGACTACCGGAAAGTATTCGTCGATGACACCTGGGCGCGCGACGGTGACATTTACCTGGCTATCGGTCACGTGAACCTGGTGCTGGGCAAGAAAAAGGTCGATGAGGGAGGCTTCGGCTACCGTGTCGGCAAGCGGCCGCCGGAGTCCGAGGGGATGATGATCGACTTCCTGCCTCCGATCGCCCTGCGCAACGTGCGCACACAAGCAATCGACGAGGATGTCATCGTCGCGATGTACATGAACAATCGCGCGGTCGAGGCGCTGGCGCGAGGACGGCTCGACGACGCCTACGGCTGGGCGCGCGAGGCGATCGTGCAGTCGCCGGAATTCCTGGTGGCATACAACACGCTGGGTGCGATCTACCAGCGCCACGGTGACATGCCCGAGGCTGCGGCGGTTCTGGCCCATGTGCTCGAGCGCCAACCCACCAACACGCAGGCGATGTCCAACCTTGCCACCGTATTCGAGCGCATGGGCCGCAGCGACGATGCGCAGCGCCTTCATGCCCGGCTCGACGCCCTGGATCCGGATCCGCCGTTCGCGTTTTTCAACCGGGGACTCGCGGCAATGGAAGAGGGCGACGCGCGGGGCGCGCTCGACGCGTTCGCGCGCGAAGTCGCCCGGTCGCCTGATTATCATGAATTTCACTTCTGGCTGGCCATAGCGCATGCCAACCTCGGCGAAGTCGAGGACGCGCGCAAGCATCTGGCGCTGGCGATGCGGAACAGCACTACGCGTCGCGAGCACGATCTTTACGCGGCCAAGCTCGACCGCATTCAGGCGGCGCAGGCACGCTAGCAGGCAGGCCACAAGGCGCCCGGCAGCGGTGGCGCAATGGCCCCAGGAGCGCTTGCGGGTTTCCCGCGCGGTATGCGTTCATGCCGGCGCGGGCAGGTCTCACCAATCAGTCCATTGACCGCAGCAGCCATTCTCTGGCCCGGGTGCCGTAGACGTTCCACGCCAGTCCAGCGAGCACCAGCGCGACGCCGGCGAACTGCAGCGGGGCGAGGCCTTCCCCGAGAAAGATCGCACCGCTGCCGAGGCCGAATACGGGGATGAGCAACGCGAATGGCGCGATCACCGCCGTCGGATAGCGGTGCAGCAGCGCGTTCCAGCGCGCGAGTCCGAACATCGTCGCGCCGTAGCTCATGAACAGCACGCAGGCCCACGGCTGCCAGGTCATGCCGACGACCGCGTCCCACGCCGCGGGGCCACCCTCGAAGGACCACGACGCCAGCGCCAGCGGCAGCGGCGCGGCGAGGCTCGACCACACGACCAGGCCGAGCATGTCGAGTTCGGCGGGGCGGTGGCCCCCCGCGCCTGCGGTCTCGTTGGTCGACTCGATCGCGGCGCGTTGGACCGCTCCCGCCGCCCGCTTGGCGATGATGTTGCCGACCGACCAGGACAGCGCCGCGGCGATCACCAGCATGAAGCCGGCGAAGGTCGCGGTGACGCCGGACCCCAACTGCTGCCACGCCAGCACGCCGATGCCCGCCGCGGCGATCGCCGCGCCGAGCATGCTGTGCCGCGTCACGCGGTCGTGCAGCAGCCACGCGGCGAGGCCGATGGTGAAGAACGCCTGCGTCTGGATCACCAGCGACGACAATCCCGCCGGCATGCCCAGTTTCATGCCCAGGA
Organism: uncultured beta proteobacterium; assembly: GCA_963712105.1. Classification (GTDB taxonomy): domain Bacteria; phylum Pseudomonadota; class Gammaproteobacteria; order Burkholderiales; family Casimicrobiaceae; genus VBCG01. The sequence goes on along the minus strand of CAVQGR010000018.1, from coordinate 56,704 downwards.
ACAGCAGGCCGAACTGGAAGGCGCCGATCGACAGGCCGTAGGCGAAGAGCGTGCCCCAGCCGACCGGCGGGCGGCGGATGAAGAACACCGCCGGCACCGCGGCGAACAGGAAGCGCAGCCCGGCCAGCGCGAAGGGCGGCACGGTGTCCAGCGCCCAGCGCATGGCAACGAAGGCGAAGCCCCACACCGCGACGACGGCGAGGACGAGCATGAAGTCGCTGGCGGAAAGGCGGGTATGCATGAGGCCGGCGCGCGGCGTGGGGCGATGCGGGAAAGCCGTGCAACTTAGCACGGCGCCCTGCTTTGGCGGCGACCAGGACCTCGCCCGCGTTGCCCGCGGCATTCTGCTGTTCGTCGCGATCGCGACCCAGGCTGGTGCGGGCGAGGCAGGACAGCGCGGCCAACGCGTTACCATCGCAACATGGGACCGCTGACCGGCATCCGCGTGCTCGAACTCGAGGCCATCGGCCCGGCGCCGTTTTGCGGCATGCTGCTCGCCGACATGGGCGCCGACGTGCTGCTGGTCGACCGGCCCAGCGACCCTGGGCTGGGGATCGAACGCGAGCGCTGGTCCGACGTCATGCTGCGCGGCCGCCGCTCGGTCACGCTCGATCTCAAGGCCCCCGGCGGTGTCGACGCCTTGCTGGAATTGGCCCAGCGCGCCGACGCGTTTCTCGAGGGTTTTCGCCCGGGCGTGCTCGAACGCCTGGGCCTGGCTCCCGACGTGCTGCTGGCGCGCAATCCGCGCCTGGTCATCGGCCGGATGACCGGCTGGGGACAGGATGGGCCGCTGGCGCCGCGCGCCGGCCACGATATCGACTACATCGCGCGCTCCGGCGTCCTGCACGCCATCGGCCGCATGGGCGAAGCACCGGTGCCGCCACTGAACCTGGTCGGCGACTTCGGCGGCGGCGGGATGCTGCTTGGCTTCGGCGTGGCCTGCGCGCTGCTCGAAGCGCGCTCGTCCGGTCGCGGGCAGGTCGTCGATGCGGCGATGATCGAGGGCGCATCGCTGCTGACCACCATGTTCTGGGGCATGCGCGCCGCCGGCACCTGGAGCGATGCGCGCGGCACCAACCTGCTCGATGGCGGCGCGCCCTGGTACGACAGCTACGCGACCGCGGATGGGCGCTTCGTGGCCATCGGCGCGCTGGAACCGAAGTTCTACGCCGAACTGCTCACGCGCCTGGGTCTGGCCGGGGAAGACCTGCCGGCACAGCACGACCGCGCCGGCTGGCCGGTGCTGCGCGCGCGCTTCGCCGAGATGTTCCGCAGCAGGAGCCGCGACGCCTGGTGCGCGGCCTTCGAGGGTTCCGATGCCTGCTTCGCGCCGGTGCTCGATTTCGACGGGGCCCGCAAGGACGCGCACAACGTCGCGCGGGAGAATTTTGTCGACGTGGGCGGCGTGACCCAGCCGGCGCCGGCGCCGCGGTTCTCGCGCACGCCGGGAACGGTGTCCGCGCCGCCGCCGGAGCGTGGTGCCGGCGGCGGCAAGGCGCTGATGGATTGGGGCTTTGCACCGGCCGAAACGCGGGCGCTGCGCGCGCGTGGGCTGGGCTGGATCGACGCGACGGACGCCGGCCAGGCAGAGCGCCCGTAAACGGAACATACATTCCAAATAGCGCGAAAACGAAACTTGCGTTTCAATCGCCGCTGCGAGAAAATTGTCTGCGGTAATCCGGAACCTCCCCCGCAAGCTTTTTGCCCCACGCGATGCGCAACTCCACCTCATTCATTTCCGGCCGCCGGCTCGACGTCATCTGCCTCGGCCGCTTCGCCGTCGACTTCTACGCGCAGCAGATCGGCGCCAGGCTCGAGGATGTCACCTCGTTCGCCAAGTACCTGGGCGGTTCGTCGGCGAACACCGCCTTCGGCTGCGCGCGGCTGGGACTCAAGGCCGGGCTCATTTCGCGCATCGGCGACGATGCCAACGGCCATTTCCTGGTCGAGACGATTCGCCGCGAGGGCTGCGACGTCAGCCATGTCAGCGTCGACCCGGCGCGCCTGACCGGCGCGGTGGTGCTGGGCATCAAGGACAAGGACACGTTTCCGCTGATCTTCATGCGCGAGAACTGCGCGGACATGGCGATCACCGACAACGACATCGAGGAATCCTACATCCGGCAGGCGCGCGCGCTGCTGATCACCGGCACGCATTTCTCAAACGAATACATCGACGGTATCAGTCACCGCGCGCTCGATCGTGCGCGTGCGAACGACGTGCGTACGGTGCTCGACATCGATTACCGGCCGGTGCTGTGGGGTCTGACCCGGCGCGGCGACGGCGAGACGCGCTTCATTGCTTCCGACGGCGTCACCGCCCACCTGCAGAAGATCCTGCCCAAGATCGACCTCGCCATCGGCACCATCGAGGAGTTCAACATTGCCGGCGGCAGCACCGACATCATGGCCTCGCTGAAGGCCGTGCGCGCGCTGACGGCGGCGACGCTGGTGGTGAAGCGCGGCGCGATGGGCTGCGCGGTCATCGACGGCGCAATTCCCGGCTCGCTCGACGACGCCTTCAATGGCAAGGGTGTCATGGTCGAGGTGCTGAACGTTCTCGGCGCCGGCGACGCCTTCTCGGCCGGGTTCCTGTCGGGCTGGGTGCGCGGCGAGGATTACGAATATTGCACGCGCCACGCCAATGCCTGCGGCGCGCTGGTCGTCTCGCGCCACGGCTGTTCGCCGGCAATGCCTACGCGCGTCGAACTCGACTACTTTCTCGCCAACGCCGACGCCATTCCGCGCCCCGACCAGGACGCGACGCTGACGCGGTTGCATCGCGTGACTGCGCCACGGACCCCGCATCCGGAAGTGCTGGCCTTTGCCTTCGATCATCGCAATCCGTTCTTCGACCTGGCGCAGGCTGCGGGCGCAGACGAGTCGCGGCTGCCGGCGCTGAAGCGCCTGTTCGTCGCAGCCGTCGCGGAGACGGCGAAATCGCGCGGCCTCGAACACGAGGTCGGCATCCTCTGCGACGACCGCTATGGTCAGGATGCGCTCAACGCCGCCACCGGACGCGGCTGGTGGATCGGCCGGCCGGTGGAACTGCCCGGCTCCAATCCCGTGCAATTCGACCGCGGCCGCAGCGTTGGCACTACGCTCGTCTCCTGGCCGAGCGAGCACATCGTCAAGTGCCTGGTCTACTACCACCCGGACGACGCCATTGTGCATCGACTGGAGCAGGAAGCGCAGATGCGCGCACTCTACGATGCCACGCAGGCGAGCGGACACGAACTGCTGCTCGAAATCATTGCGCCCAGGCACCAGCCGCGCGACGAGGATACGGTGTTGCGCGCGGTCAAACGCATCTACAACCTCGGCATTCATCCGGAGTGGTGGAAGCTCGAACCCATGTCACCGGCGCAATGGCAGGCGATCGACGCGCTGATCGAGGAGCGCGATCCGTACTGCCGCGGTGTGGTGATCCTAGGACTCGCGGCGGACGAGGCGACGCTGGCCGCGGGCTTTGGCCATGCGCGCGCCAGCCGGACCTGTCGGGGTTTCGCCATCGGCCGGACGATTTTCCAGGCGCCGTCGCGCGCCTGGCTCGCCGGCGAGATCGACGACGCCGAACTCGTGCGCCGCGTGCGCAAGAGTTACGAGACGCTGATCGATGCGTGGCGCGCCAGTCGCGCGGGCGCAAGCGCGGCGGGACAATGAGTCGTACGGTGCGACTTACGATGGCACAGGCGCTGGTGCGCCACCTGGCGGCGCTGCGCGTGCGCACGCCAGATGGCGAGGCGCCGCTGTTCGGCGGCGTGTTCGCCATTTTCGGCCATGGCAACGTCGCCGGCATCGGCGAGGCGCTGTATGCAAATCGCGCCGCGCTGCCGACCTTTCGCGCGCATAACGAACAGGGCATGGCGCACGCGGCCATCGCCTATGCCAAGGCGCATTTCCGCCGCCGGATGATGGCCTGCACGACGTCCATCGGACCGGGCGCGACCAACCTGGTCACCGCCGCTGCACTGGCGCACGTCAATCGTCTGCCGGTGCTGCTGCTGCCCGGCGACGTGTTCGTCTCGCGCGCGCCCGACCCGGTGCTGCAGCAGGTCGAGGACTTCACCGACGGCACCATCACCGCCAACGATTGCCTGCGCCCGGTGTCGCGCTGGTTCGACCGCATCGTGCATCCGGCGCAGTTGCAGGAGTCGCTGCCGCAGGCGATCCGCGTGTTGACCGACGCCGCGCTCTGCGGTCCGGCGACGCTGGCGCTGCCGCAGGACGTGCAGACGATGGCCTGGGATTACGCGGAGGATTTCCTCGCGCCCGCGCTGGTCGAGTTCCGCGCCCAGTCGCCCTCGGAGGATGAACTCGCGCGCGCGGCAGTACTGCTCAGGGCGGCGAAGCGGCCGCTGATCGTCGCCGGCGGCGGGGTGCTCTATGCCGATGCCGGCAATGCGTTGCGCCACTTTGCGGAAACCCACGGCGTGCCGGTCGCCGAGACGCAGGCGGGCAAGGGGTCGCTGCCCTGGGATCATCCGCTGCAACTGGGCGCGATCGGCGTCACCGGGTCGCCCGCGGCCAACGCGCTGGCTGCCGACGCCGATGTCGTACTTGCCGTCGGCACGCGGCTGTCCGACTTCACCACCGGGTCGCATTCGCTGTTCGCGCAGGCGCGGCTGGTCAATCTCAACGTCAACGCTTTCGATGCCCGTAAATGGCGTGGCGTCGAACTGGTCGGCGATGCGCGCCTTGGCCTCGACGCGCTGCGCGCAGCACTGGCTTCCTGGCAGAGCGATGCCTCATGGCAGGCAGGTGCACGCGGCGCGGCCGAGAACTGGCGCGACGATGTGGCGCGGCTGACCGGCGTGCGCGAGGTCGCGCTTCCCTACGATGGCGACGTCATCGGCGCCGTGCAGCGCTCGGCGGCGGATTCGCCGCGCGACGACATCGTGGTCTGCGCCGCGGGCACGCTGCCCGCCGAACTGCACAAGCTCTGGCGCACTGCGGTCCCCGGCGGCTACCACATGGAATACGGCTACTCGTGCATGGGCTACGAGATCGCCGGCGGGCTGGGCGTGAAAATGGCCCGACCCGAACGCGAGGTCGTGGTCATGGTCGGCGATGGCAGCTACCTGATGCTCAACGCCGAGCTAGCCACGTCGGTCATGCTTGATCGCAAACTGATCGTGGTGATCCTCGACAACCGTGGCTACGGCTGCATCAACCGGCTGCAGCAGGCTTGCGGCGGCGCGGCGTACAACAACCTGCTCGACGATTGCACCGAACTCCCCGAAGGCGCGCCGCGTGTCGACTTCGCCGCGCACGCGGCAGCGATGGGCGCACTGGCCGAGAACGTGGTTTCCATCGCCGAACTGGAAGCGGCGCTCACCCGCGCCCGCGCGGCGCGGAAGAGCTACGTGATCTGCATCGAAACCGACCCGGCGCGCACCACGGCGGAAGGTGGCTGCTGGTGGGAGGTGGCCGTACCCGAGGTGTCGGATCGCATCGAGGTGCGCGCCGCGCGCGCGCAGTACGAGAAGGACAAGCGGGGCCAGACGCCATGAGCAGGAAGTTCGCGCCGAGGATTGGCATCAATCCCATCTCCTGGAGCAACGACGACCTGCCGTCGCTGGGAGGCGAAACGCCGCTCGAGGTCGCGCTGGCAGAAGGCAAGCGCATCGGTTACGACGGCTTCGAACTCGGCAACAAGTTTCCGCGCGAGTCGGAGGCGCTGCGCGCGGTGCTTGGCGCGCACGGGCTGGAACTGGTATCCGGCTGGTACTCGGGACGCCTCGCGCGACAGGGCGTGGACGAGGAGATCGCGGCGGTCGGGCCGCACCTGAAACTGCTCGCCGAAAATGGTGCGAAGGTCATGGTCTACGGTGAGGTGGCCGACAGCATTCAGGGTGCGCCGCAGCCGCTGTACAAGCGTCCGCGCTTCTTCCACGACCGGGATTGGTGCGCCTACGCCGACCGCCTGACGCGCTTCGCGCAGCACACGCTCGGGCAGGGCGTGCGTCTTGCCTACCATCACCACATGGGCGCCTATGTCGAGACTCCCGACGACGTCGACCGCCTGATGAGCCTGGTCGGCAAGGAAGTGGGACTGCTTTTCGACAGCGGTCACATGAGCTTTGCCGGCGGCGACCCGGTCGTCATGCTCGGCAAGCACATCGGCCGGGTGTGTCACGTTCATTGCAAGGATGTGCGCCCGGACGTCGTTCGCCTTGCGCGCAATCGCGACTGGAGCTTCCTCGAGTCGGTGGTCAACGGCGCCTTCACCGTGCCCGGCGACGGCGCCATCGACTTCGACCGCATTCTCGGATTGCTCGCCGCCAACGACTACGACGGCTGGCTGGTGGTCGAGGCCGAGCAGGATCCGGTGGTGGCACCGAGCTATGCCTATGCCGACAAGGGCTACCGGCATCTGCGCAGGATCGTGGAGCGGAATCAGCGATGACCAACCGCGCCGCCGGGCCGTCCCAAGGCGCGGTTTGCTCCCCCTCTGGGGGCAGCGCCGCAGCCGCGTTGACCAACGCGGCAGCAAGCGTGGGGGTCCAACAATGAGTTTGCTGGTCAAGGGTCGCCGCGAGGGCCGCGACATCGTCACCGTTACGCCGCAGTCGGCCGGCTGGAATTACGTCGGTTTTTCCGCGCATCGGCTCGACGCCGGCGAGCATCATGAATTCGAAACCGGCGGCGACGAGGCCTGCATCGTCGTGCTGCGCGGCATCGTCAGCGTGGCGACCAGCGACGCGGTGTTTGCGGAGTTCGGCAAGCGCGACAGCGTGTTCGAAGACGAATCGCCGTGGGCGGTATTCGTGTCGCGCGACGAGCGGGTGACGGTCACAGCGCATACCAGCGTGGAGATCGGCATCGCCCGCGCGCCGGCGTCGACCAAGCGACCCGCCCGCCTGCTCGACCCGAACAACATGCACCTGTCGATCCGCGGCGACGGCGCCAACACCCGCTACGTATGCGACATCCTGCCGCAGACCGAGCCCGCCGACAGTCTGCTGGTCGTCGAGGTACGCACGCCTGCCGGGCATTCGTCGAGCTATCCGCCGCACAAGCACGACACCGACAGCGTCCCTGAGGAAAGCTCGCTGGAGGAGACCTACTACCATCGCCTCGATCCGGCGCAGGGCTTCGCCTTCCAGCGCGTCTACACCGACGACCGCTCGCTCGACGAGTCGATGGCGGTGGAAAACCACGACGTGGTGATGGTGCCGCGAGGCTATCACCCAGTGGTCGTGCCCTACGGCTATCAATCGTATTACCTGAACGTGATGGCGGGACCGAAGCGCGAATGGTGTTTCCGCAACGACCCTGCGCACGAGTGGATGTTGCACAAATGAACAAGTGGAGAGCAAGACCATGGATGTAGCCCTTTTCGGCGCCGGCAGGATCGGCAAGATCCACGCCGGCAACGTGGTTCGCCAGCCAGGCGTCAGATTGCGTTACGTCGTTGACGTCGACGCCGCCGCAGCGACCACGCTGGCCACGCAGCATGGCGCGCAGGTGGCGGCTGCCGAAGCGGTGTTTGCCGACAAGACGGTGGGCGCGGTGGTGATCGGGTCGTCGACCGATACGCATGCCGAGCTGATCCAGCGCGCGGCCGCGGCAGGCAAGGCGATCTTCTGCGAAAAGCCCGTGGACCTCGCCGTTGAGCGCGCGCGGACTTGCGCCGAGGCGGTGGCCCGTGCGGGCGTCACCTGCCTGATCGGCTTCCAGCGCCGCTACGATCCGACGTTCGCGGCCGCCAAGGCACGGCTGGTCGCCGGCGAGATCGGCGAGCCGGAAATGCTGATCGTGACCAGCCGCGACCCGGGCGCGCCGCCTGTCGAATACCTGAAACGCTCGGGCGGCATCTTCCGCGACATGCTGATCCACGACTTCGACATCTTTCGCTGGATCCTCGACGACGAGGCCGCCACCGTCCACGCGACGGGCAGCGTACTGACCGATTCTGCCGTGGGCAGCGTCGGCGACGTCGACTCTACCGCAGTCACCATCCGCACCAAGCATGGCCGCCTCTGCCAGATCAACACCAGCCGCCGCGCCGCCTACGGCTACGACCAGCGCTTCGAGGTGCTGGGCAGCGCCGGCATGCTTCAGGCGGGCAACCATCGGCCGACCGAAGTCACCGCGTCGACCGCGGCCAGCGTGTCCTGCGACAAGCCCGAGCACTTTTTCCTCGAACGCTACCGGATGGCCTACGCCAACGAAATGGCGCATTTCTTCGGCGCACTGGCCAAGGGAACGCCGGTGCGCACATCGATCGCCGACGGCGTCAAGGCGCTGGAACTCGCCGACGCCGCGACGCTGTCTTGGCGCGAATCGCGCATTGTCGAGTTGTGATGATGGCAAGCGCGAATGCAATGCTGCGAACGGCCTGTGGTACCTCTGGCGCGGCGGAAAGATCATGACGGCCCCGATCGTGCGTGTCGGCATCGTCGGCCTCGGCCGTCTGGGCAAGCGCCACGCCGAGAACCTCGCGCTGCGCGTGCCTGGCGCGCAGCTGGTCGCCGCCTGCAGCCCGTCGGCGGACGAACGCGCCTGGGCCGGCTCGGCGCTGGGCGTGAAGACGCTGTACGACGACTACGCGACGCTGCTCGCGGACAAGAACATCGACACGGTCTTCCTGGTCACGCCAAACACGCTGCATCCGGAGCAGGTCATTGCCGGACTCAAGGCCGGCAAGCATGTGTTCTGCGAAAAGCCGCTGTCGCTGGATCTCGCTGAATGCCTGGCGGTAGAAGCGGAGGCCGCGCGCCATCCGAAGCTCAAGGTGATGGTTGGCTACGTGCGCCGCTTCGACGCGAGCTACCAGGACGCGCAGCAGCGCATCGCCGAGGGTGCGATCGGCAAGCCCTTCCTGGTGCGTTCGCAGACCTGCGACATGGACGATCCGTCCGGATTCTTCGTGAAATTCGCGCCCAAGTCTGGCGGCATCTTCATCGACATGAGCGTGCACGACATCGATCTCGCGCGCTGGCTGCTGGGCGCGCCCAAGCCGCTACGCGTGTTCGCCTCCGGCGCCATCGCCATCCACGAGGGGCTGGCCGAATGCGGCGACGTCGACAACGGCGTGGCCATCTGCGAATTCGCCGATGGCCGCATGGCCTGCTTCTACGCGTCGCGCACCATGGCGCATGGACACGAGACCGCCACCGAGATTTTCGGCACGGCGGGCCGCCTGACCGTCGGCCGGGCGGGGCGCCTCAACCAGGTGGAGATCGCCGACGCGCACGGCGTGCGTACCGAGACCACTCCGACCTTCTGGGAACGCTTCGAGGATGCTTTCCTGCGCGAGACCATCCACTTCATCGACTGCGTCCGCTTCGACCGCCCGCCGGGACTGACGCTGCACGACGCCACTGAGGCGACGCGCATCGGCATCGCGCTGCGCACCTCGCTGGTCGAACGCCGCGCCGTCGATCTCTAGCAATCGGCGTCGAACACTCCGCCGCTCACACGCGCTCAATCACAAGGACTCCCGATGGACCGCTATGACCTCTGCCGGGCACTCGCCCGCGACGCCGGCAAGATCGCCCACCGCGGCTTTGGCACCATCGCATCGTCGCTCAAGGGCCGCCACGACGTGCTGACCGCCATGGACGGCGAGGTCGAGCGTTACATCCGCGCCGCCATCGCCGCCCGCTACCCGCAGGACGCGGTGATCGGCGAGGAGGATGGCGGCACCCCGGGCCGCCGTTTATGGCTGATCGACCCCATCGACGGCACGGCCAACTACGCCCGCGGCCTGCCGCGCTACTGCGTGTCCATCGGCTACCTCGAGGACGGCGTGCCGGTATTGGGCGCCATTTACGACCCCAGCCTCGACTGGCTCTACGCCGCCGCGCGGGGCGAGGGCGCCTGGCGCGACGGCGAGCGCATGACGGTCAGCCCCTGCGCGGAGATCACCGCGGCGACCATCGAGTGCGGCTGGTCGACCCGCCGCCCGGCCGCCGACTACGTGGCATTGCTTTCCCGTGCGCTGGAGTCCGGTGCGGCCATCCGCCGTGCGGGCTCCGGGGCGCTGGGCCTGGCCGACGTGGCCGCCGGCCGGGCCGAGGCCTACGCCGAGCTGCATATCAACGCCTGGGACTGCGCGGCGGGCATCGTGCTGGTGCGCGAGGCGGGCGGTTTGGTCAACGACTTCTTTGCCGGCGATGGGTTGGCTGCCGGCAATCCATTGATAGCCACCAACGCCGCACTATGCGCTAAGCTAGCCGCCGTAGTCGGCATTCCGATCGACCACTGAAGGAGGAGAGCAACATGCGAATCACCAAATGGTTGCGCGCGGCGTTGCCGGCGCTGGTTCTGGCAACGCCGCTGACCGCGGCGGCGCAGGGTGAGCTGGTCCTCTATTGCACGGTACAGGAGGAGTGGTGTCGGCCGATGGTGGCGGCCTTCGAGAAGGCGACCGGCATCAAGGTGCTGATGACGCGCAAGAGCTCGGGCGAGTTCTACGCGCAGATCAAGGCCGAGGCGGCGAATCCGCGCGGCGACATCTGGTGGGGCGGCACCGGCGATCCGCATCTGCAGGCGGCCGAGGAAGGCCTGACCGAGCCGTACAAGTCGCCGAAGATGGGCGAGCTGCAGGACTGGGCGGTGCGCCAGTACGACGCGTCGAAGGGCCGCACGGTCGGCATCTACGCCGGCGCGCTGGGCTACAGCTACAACACCGACCAGCTGAAGAAGAAGAACATCCCGGCGCCCAAGTGCTGGTCCGACCTCATCAAGCCGGCGTTCAAGGACGAGGTGCAGGTCGCCAACCCGAATTCGTCGGGCACCTCGTACACGATGCTGGCGACGCTGGTCCAGCTGATGGGCGAGGACAAGGCCTTCGACTACCTGAAGGCGCTGCACAAGAACATCAACCAGTACACCAAGTCCGGCGCGGCGCCGGCGCGCGCCGCGGCCACCGGCGAGAGCCTGGTCGGCATCACCTTCCAGCACGACGCCGTCGTGCAGGCGATCGCGGGCGCGCCGGTGGCGATCGTCTCGCCCTGCGAGGGCACCGGCTACGAGATCGGCAGCATGAGCATCATCAAGGGCGCCAAGAACATGGAAAATGCCAAGAAATGGTACGACTGGGCGCTGACTCCGGAAGCGCAGGCGGTCGGCGCCAATGCCAAGGTCTCCTACCAGGTGCCGTCGAACAAGGCGGCGCCGGTGCCTGCGCAGGCGCCCAAGCTGGCCGATATCAAGCTCATCAACTACGACTTCGTCAAATACGGCTCGTCGGCGGAGCGCAAGCGCCTGCTGACCAAGTGGGATACGGAGGTGTCCACGCTGCCGAAGTAAGCGCCAATCGCAATGGCCACCGCCGCGCTCGCGCCGGCTGTCTTCGTGCCGGCCGCGCGCGATCGCGCGACGGCCGTGGTTGCCGCGCTTGCGCTGGCGGTGCTGGTCGCGCTGCCCTGGGCGCTCGAGGGCGCGACCTCGGCGCTCTGGCGTGCCGCCGGCGGTGAGTTGCCGCTCTGGCCGCTGCTCGCAGCGACTGTCGCGGCGCTGTTCTTCGCCTGGCGCGGCGCCGACCGCTGGACCGCGGTCGCCGCCGGCGCCGCCGTGCTGTGGACCTTCGCCGCGGGCTTTGCGGCGGGACCCAGGGGCACGTCCTTCGGCTTGGGCGCCGGCCTAGCGCTGCTGGCGCTGACCGTCTGCTTCGCCCGCGCCATCGCCCGCCGCGGCGCGTTCAAGGGCGACCCGACCGTTGCCGCCATCGTCGTGGTGATCGCCGGCTTGCTGGCGATCTTCATCTTCTTTCCGGTCGGCAAGGTGCTGGCCGCGGCTCTGTTCGACGCCAAGGGAGACTTCGCGCCGGCGCTGGCCCTGCAGCGGCTGTTCACCGCCGACGTCTGGGGTCTCGCCTGCTTCGCGAGCGGTTCGCACTGCGGCGTGGCGATCAATTCCGCCGTGCTCGCAACCGTCGTCGGCACCGGTTCGACGCTGCTGGGACTGATCCTCGCGCTGGTCGTGCAGCGCGGCGGCCAGCGCTACGCCGGTGTCACCAAGCTGATGTCCATCCTGCCCATCGTCACGCCGCCGTTCGTGATCGCGCTGGCGCTGGTGGTGCTGTTCGGCCGCACGGGTCTGGTCACCGGCTGGCTCGACGCCTGGTTCGGCATTCCGCGCTCGCGCTGGCTGTACGGCCTGCCCGGCGTCACCATCGCGCAACTGCTCACCTTCTCGCCCATCGCGTTCATGATTCTCCACGGCGCGCTGGGCGCGATCAGCCCGGCGCTGGAGGAGGCCGCGCAGACGCTGCGCGCTTCGCGCTGGCGGGTGTTCCGCACCGTCACCTGGCCGCTCTTGCGGCCGGCGCTGGCCAATGCCTTCCTGCTGGGCTTCGTCGAGAGCCTGGCCGACTTTGCCAACCCCATCGTGCTTGCAGGCAACTATGAAGTGCTCTCGACCAAGATCTTCTTCGCGGTCGCCGGCGCGCAGCACGACCCGGGTCGTGCGGCCGCGCTGGCCGCGGTGCTGCTCGGGCTGACGCTGGTCGCCTTCTGGCTGCAGCAGCGCTGGGTCGGCCGGCTCTCCTACGTCACCGTCACCGGCAAGGGCGACGGCGGTATGCCGGCGAAGCTGCCGCGACCGCTGTGGTTCGCCTGCTTCGGCACCGCGGCAGCATGGATCGTGTTCACCCTGGTCTGCTACGTGATCATCCTCACCGGGGGCTTCGTCAAGGACATCGGCCGCGGCGACATGACGGTCACGCTGCATCATTTCGCGCAGGGCTTCGGCATCGACTTCTCGCGCGGGCTGACCTTCGTCGGCTCGGCCTGGGACAGCCTGTTCACGACCATCACCGTCGCCGCTGTGGCCGCGCCGCTGACCACCGTGGTCGGCCTGCTCGCGGCCTACGTCATCACCCGGCATCGCTTCGCCGGGCGGCGGATGTTCGAGTTCCTGACCATGGTGAGTTTCGCCATTCCCGGCACGGTCATCGGCGTGTCCTACATCGTCGCCTTCAACGTGGCGCCGCTTGAGCTGACCGGCGGCATGGCGATCCTGGTGCTGTGCTTCGTCTTCCGCAACATGCCGGTGGGCGTGCGCGCGGGTGTCGCCGCGCTGGCGCAGATCGACCAGACGCTGGACGAGGCCTCGTCGACGCTGCGCGCGTCGACGACGCGCACGCTGCGCCGGGTGATCCTGCCGCTGCTGCGCCCGGCGATCCTCGCCACGCTGGTGTTCAGCTTCACCCACGCGATGACCGCGGTTTCGGCGGTCATCTTCCTCGCCACCGCCAAGTACAACCTCGCCACCGTCTACATCATCGGCCGCGTCGAGGCCGGCGAGTATCCTCTGGCCATCGCCTATTCGTCGGTGCTGATCGTGTTCATGCTCAGCGTGCTGCTACTGGTGCAGGCGCTGGTCGGCGAGACGCGCCTGGGCCGGCGCTCGGCGCCGGTGCTGGTCACCGGCCACTAGTCTCACACTGGAATTTCCAACATGAACGACAAGACCGGCGGCGTGGTGTTCGAACAGGTGACCAAGCGCTACGGCAGCGTCACCGCCGTGGACGCCGTTTCCTTCAACGTCGCGCAGGGCGAGCTGGTCACGCTGCTCGGACCCTCGGGCTGCGGCAAGACCACGACTTTGCGCATGGTCGCGGGCCTGGAGGCGGTGACCTCCGGCCGGGTGACCATCGGCGGCGTCGACGTCACGCTGCGTGCCGCCAACGAGCGCGATGTCAGCATGGTGTTCCAGTCCTACGCGCTGTTTCCGCACATGAGCGTGCTGGAGAACGTCTGCTACGGACCGATGTCCATGCGCATGGAACGCGGCAAGGCGCGCGAACTCGCCCACGCCAAGCTGGCGATGCTCGGTCTTGCCGGACTCGAGCAGCGGCTGCCGTCGGAATTGTCCGGCGGCCAGCAGCAGCGCGTCGCGGTGGCGCGTTCGCTGGTGCTCGAGCCGGCCGTGCTGCTGTTCGACGAACCCCTGTCCAATCTCGACGCCAAGCTGCGCCGCCGCGTGCGTCAGGAGATCCGTGAACTGCAGCAGGAACTCGCGCTCACCGTGCTCTACGTGACGCACGACCAGGAAGAAGCGTTGGCCGTGTCCGACCACATCATCGTGATGGAGAGCGGAAGAATCGCCCAGCAGGGCACACCGCACGAACTGTACGAGGCGCCGGCCAGCCGCTTTCTTGCCGACTTCATCGGTGACGCCAACCTGGTCGATGGAGAACTGACGGTGGCCGCGGGCGTCGCGACCTTCACCGCCAACGGCGTCGGCATGCCGGTGCGTGCGGAGGGTGTTCCGGCAGGTCCGGCGACGCTGGCGGTGCGTCCGCAACGGCTGCGCTTGCTCGACGCCGGGCAGGGCGCAGTGCCTGGAACCTGCCGCCGCGCGGCCTATCTGGGCAGTCGCATTGAATACGTCGTCGACACCCCATGGGGCGAACTGCTGGTGTTCGACGCCGACGCGCGCGCGCCGCGCCGTCGCGACGAAAAGGTCGGCGTCGACTTCGACGCCGATGCGGTGATCCTGCTCTCCCGCTGACCCGACGTTTGTTTCGATACTCTTTCGCAGCCCTTCCATAGACATTCCGAAAGCCGAACGCCATGCCCGCCTATCTGATCGCCACCATCGACGTCTACGACCCGGACCGCTACGAAAGCTACAAGCGCGGGGTGCCGGCGCTGATCGCCCGCCATGGCGGCGAGTACCTGGCTCGCGGCGGCGAGACCGAGGTCTTCGAGGGCGACGGGAAGCCCGGTCGGATGGTGCTGCTGCGCTTTCCCGATCGCGCCGCCATCCGCGCCTTTCTCGACGATCCGGACTATCGGCCCTTGGCCGCAATCCGGCACGCCAGCGCCACCAGCAATCTGGTCGCGGTCGACGGGTTGTGAGCACGGACGCGGGCGTCGCCGAGCGCCACGAGGCGGTACAGGGCATCGCACGGCGCGCCGGCGCGCTGGCGCTGGACTATTTCCGCAACCGCGACCGGCTGGTGGTGGAGATGAAGGGGCGGACCGATTTCGTCAGTCACGCCGACCGCGACGTGGAGAATCTGATCCGCCGTGAACTGGCGGCGGCGTTTCCCGACGATGCCTTCCTGGGCGAGGAGACTGCCGCCCAATTCTCTGGACCGGTCGATCGCTGCTGGGTGGTCGACCCCATCGACGGCACGCACAATTTCCTGCGCGGCGTGCCCTACTGGAATGTTTCCATCGGCTATGTCGAAGGCGGACAGACGATGGTCGGCGCGGTCGCCGACCCCTGCGCCGACGAGATCTTCCACGCGCGCCGTGGCGGCGGCGCGTTTTGCACGTCGGCGCAGGGCGAAACGCGGCTGAGGACAGCCACGACGCAGCAGCTGGCCGGTTCCTACATCCTGCTGGGTCACCACGACCGTTCGTTCGAGCCGCGCTATTTCGACATACGCAGGAAGTTGATGGAGACCGGCGCGGCGATGCGCAACTTCGGTTGCGCCGCGCTGACGCTGGCGCATGTCGCCAACGGACGCTTCGACGCCTTTGTCGAACTCGAACTATCGGCCTGGGATGCGGTGGCCGGCCTGCTGCTGGTCGAGGAGGCGGGCGGCGACCATGCGCCGTTCGCGCCGGCGACGCCGATCGCGAAGGCGCCCTGCCTCGCCTGCGCCGCGGGCATCGGCGCGGAGTTGCGCGCGCTGGTCGGGCCGCTGTAGCGCTGCCGCTGTCCGTGACCAGTGCAGCGACGGCGCCTGGTGTGCCAAGGCACGCGCGCCGACGCCGCCCGCGCGTGGTTCCCCTGCAGCGCAAAGCGTGGTTGCTTACTTGAACGTCCCGGCGAACGCGTAGGCGAATTCGCCCGGCTTCAGGTACTTGCGCAGCACTGCGTTCACGTCCGCCGTGGTCAGCATCTCGATCGCCGCATCGACCACCGCCGATCGCGCGAATGTGCGTCCGAGGTAGGCTTGCGTGGTCAGCGCGCCGGCGATGCGGCCATCCTCGGTACGCGCCAGCCGGCGCTCCTGCATCACACCGTCGCGCGCATTGGCGACTTCGGTATCGGTGAAGCCATCCTTCAACGCGCGCTCGAACTCCTCCGTGAAACCGGCACGGACCTTGGCGAGATTTTCCGGGGCGAAGATGGCATAGGCGCCGATGCTGCTGTTGGCGTCGAGCGAACTCGCCCGGAACCATGCCCCCACGCCGTAGGACAGCCCGTCTTTCTGGCGCAGCCTTTCGTAGATGCGCGACGACTGCGATTCGCCGAGAATGAAGCTCGCCAGCAGCAGCGCCGGGTAGTCCGGACTGGCGTCGTTGAGCGGCAGGCGTTCGTCGGCGAACAGGAAGGCGTTGGCCTTGTCGGGAATGTCGACTTTGATTGCCGCCGGCACATTGCTGCGGAACGGATCGGGCACGCGCGTGTAGGGCGCCGGACTCTTCCAGCTGCCGAAGAGCTCGGTGACCAGGGTCTTCGTCGCTGCGGCATCGAAGTCGCCGACGATGGCGAGCTCCGCGTTGCTGGCGCCGTAGAACTGCTTGTGGAATTGTCGAACGTCGTCGACGCCGACCTTGGCATAGTCGGCAAGGCTCTCGTCGATGGTCGGCACGTAGCGCGTGTCGCCTGCCGGATAGGGGTTGTCGTGGCGGCGCAGCGCGCGTATCGCGACGTCCTGCGGGTTGGTCCGCGCCGTGTCGAGGCTGGTCGCCCGTGCCCGCTTCAGCTGGTCCAGTTCATTGGCCGGAAATGCCGGCTCGCGCAGAACCTCCGCGGTCAGGCGCAGCACGTCGGGCAGTTGCGCGCGAAACGTCTGTCCGCCGGCGCTGGCGCTGGTGGCACTGCCGCTGACGCTGACCTTGGCGCGCAGCTTGTCGAAGGCATCGTCGATCTCCTGCCGCGACCTCTTCGTCGAGCCGCGCAGCAGCATGCTGCCGGTCAGCGTGCCCTCGGCGACCTTGCCCATGACCGATTTTTCATCGCCGAAGTGCATCGACAGGCTGAAGCTGACCGCCTCGCCGCGTGTCTTTTTCGGCAGCAAGGCGACCTTCATGCCGTTGGGCAGCGTGAAGCGCTCGGTGCGCGCGTCGAGATTCGCCGGCGACGCATCGAATACTTCGCCGGTGGCGACGGCGGCGTCGCCCTTGTAGTCCTTGACGAGGGCGGCGACGTCGACCCTGGCCGGCGCGGGCGCTCGGTCCGGCTTGGCATCGGGGATGAATTCGCCAACGGTGACGTTCGACCGCTTCAGGTAGTCGAGCGCAACGCGCTGCACCTCCGCCGGCGTCACGTTGCGGTAGCGATCACGGTTGATGAAAAACAAACGCCAGTCGCCCATCGCGACCGACTCGGAGATTGCTACGCCGAAGCGCTGCGGATTGGCCAGTACGTCATCGTAGTACTTGGCCTGCTTGGTCCGGACCCGCGCAACCTCGGCCTCGGTGATCGGTTGCTTCACGATGTCGGCAATGGTTGCCAGCATGCCTTCGCGCGCCGGCTCGATCGCCTGGCTGTCGGGGACCTCGGCGAACAAGGTGATCGTGCCAGGATCGACCGAGGCACCCGTCCAGGACTGCACCGAAGTCGCCTTCTTGGTCTCCACCAGACTCTTGTAGAGTCGGCCCGAGGGTGCCAGCGTCAGCACGTCGCCGAGTACGTCGACGGCGACGTTGTCCGGATGCGCGCCACGCGCAGAGTGGTACATCATGGCGAGCAGCTTGGTGTTGCCGACCCGGCGCAGCGTAACCGTGCGCTCGCCGTCCTGCACCGGTTCCTCGGTATAGATCGCCGGCAGCGCGCGCGTGGGCTTGGGGATGGGACCGAAGTATTTGGCGATCAGGCCCAGCGTCGCGTCGGGATCGAACTTGCCGGCGACGATCAGCACCGCGTTGTCCGGCTGGTAGTACATCGTGTAGAAGGCCTTCAGCCGCTCGATGTTGACGTTCTCGATATCCGAGCGCGCGCCGATGGGCATGTTGCCGTAGTTGTGCCACTGGAAGGCGGACGACAGCATCTTGCCGTAGAGCACGCGTTGCGGGTTGTTCTCGCCGCTTTCAAATTCGTTGCGCACCACCGTCATCTCGGTGTCGAGGTCGCTCTTTCGGATGAACGAGTTCACCATCCGGTCGGCCTCCATCGCCAGCGCCCAGTCGAGGTTGTCGTTCGACGCTGTGAAGGTCTCGAAATAGTTGGTGCGGTCCCAGCCGGTGCTGCCATTGAAGCTCATGCCGCGCTTGCCAAGCTCGGTCATGATGTTGCCGCGCGACGGCGTGCCCTTGAACACCAGGTGCTCGAGCAGGTGCGCCATCCCGGTCTCGCCGTAGTTTTCGTGCGCCGCACCAACCCGGTAGGTGACGTTGACCACCGTCTTGGGCTTGGACGCGTCCGGGAACAGCAGCACGGTCAGCCCGTTGGCGAGGCGATACTCGGTAATGCCTTCGACGCTGGGACCTTGCGCGATGCCGGGTGGGAGCGCCGCCTGCGCGCCGAGCGCGACGAACAGCGGGATCAGGAACGCTGCGGCGCGGCGCAGCCAGTGGGCGGTGGTGAACATGGGCATCCGATCGCGGGAGTTGGCGTGGCCGGCGGAGTATAGCCGCGGCCGGCTTAAGAAAAGCTTAGACGCGCCGTAAGGTTACCGGTTCCGACCGGAGGTCGCCGGCTTGCCTCCAGCTCATAACGGGCGCCGCCGGCGCGGACCGGCAGATCAATGGCCGCGCGGCAGGCGCGTGACCGCCACCGCCGCGACCAGCGCGATCACCGCCATCAGGCCCAGCAGGAAGGAAAAGCCGTTGGCCTTGACCAGCGGCCCCAGCAGCCAGACCGCCAGCGCCGAGACGCCGAAGGCGATGCCGATGCGCAGGCCGGCCACGCGCGAGCGCATGCGGTCGTCGACATAGCGGACGATGATCGCGTCGGTGAAGGGGATCGCCCCGAAGACGAAGGCCATGAAGGCGATGGCCAGGACGTAGAAGGCCCAGCCCTGCACGAACGCGGCCAGCGCGAACAGCGGCACCTGCATCAGCACGATGATCAGGAACAGCCGGTGCAGCGGATAGCGGTCGATGGCCCGGCCGACGATCACCTGCGCGAACGAGGCGACGACGTAAACCAGTCCCAGCAGCAGGCCCAGCAGCGCGGGATCGGCGGTGATCGCGCGCATCCGGTCGGCGAGCAGCTCGGGGTTGCCGTTGGTGGTGAAGTTGAACAGCATGCTGCCGCAGATCGAGGTCAGCGTCAGGATCAGCACCACGCGCGCGAGCTCGCTCTTCGGCAGGTCGGACTGGCGCGGCACGCGCTTGGACGGCGACGAGTGTTCGAGCGGGACGACGCGGGCGAACAGCAGCGCGAAGGCCAGCGAGGCGAGTCCGGGAACGACGAAGGCCATGCGCCAGCCGAAATACTTGACGATCAGCCCGGTGGAGATCGCTGCCGCGGCGATGCCCAGGTTACCGACCAGTCCGTTGATGCCGATGACGGTGCCGGGGCGCGTCGTCGCCTGCAGCAGCATGGGGATGCCTACCGGATGGTAGATCGACGCGAAGACGCCGATCACCGTCATCGCCAGCGCCAGTTGCCAGGCGTTCTGCGCGGCCGCAGCCAGCAGGCAGCCGGCGGCGATGCCGAACAGGAAGACCAGCATCATGGCGCGGCGTCCCCAGAGGTCGCCCAGCCGGCCGGCCGGCACCGAGCCCAGCCCGAACATCAGGAAGGCGCCGGTCGCGTAGGGCATCAGGTCTTCCCAGCGCGCGAAACCGAAGTCGTCGGCAATGGCGCCGACTGCCGCGGCGAAGATCAGCAGCACCAGGTGATCCAGCGCGTGCGAGATGTTGAGCAGCAGCGAGGTCAGGCGGCCGTGCGCGACCAGCGGAACATGCGCCGCGGCGTTGGGTACGGGGATTTCCAGCGCCGGGGGCGAGGCGGAGGAGTTGGCGGAGGAGGAGTTGGGCGGGGGCATGAAACGGCGCCCACGGGCGACCCGCCGGCGCAGCGGACATTTTACGGCAACCGCCGGTCGATTCCGGATCAATTGACGTTTACGTAAACGTAATGTACGGTCCCCCTTGCCGGCTTCCGGTAAGCTTTCCGGATCGTCCGGCCCGATTTCCGTCTGTCGGGGGACGCTTTCGCCCTCCCTCCCTTTGCGCCGCGAGGTTCGCGATGAACGACGCTTCCCGTCCGCCGCTGGTCTACAAGCCACGCCACAAGGTGCGTTTCGTCACCGCGGCCAGCCTGTTCGATGGCCACGATGCCTCGATCAACATCATGCGGCGGATTTTGCAGGGTTCCGGCTGCGAAGTGATCCATCTCGGCCACAACCGTTCGGTCGAGGAGATCGTCAACTGCGCGTTGCAGGAGGACGCGCACGGTATCGCCATCTCGTCCTACCAGGGTGGCCACGTCGAATTTTTCAAATACATGCTCGACTTGCTGCGCGAGCGCGGCGGCGCCCACATCAAGGTCTTCGGCGGCGGCGGCGGGGTGATCGTGCCCGACGAGATCGCCGAACTGCACGCCTACGGCGTTACCCGGATCTTCTCGCCCGAGGACGGGCAGAAGCTCGGCCTGCAGGGGATGATCAACGAAATCGTCACCGCCTGCGACGTCGATCTCGGCACCGAACTGCCTGGCTCGCTCACGGCGCTGCGCGAGGGCACGCGCTTCGAGCGCACGCACGCGCTGGCGCGGCTGATCACCGGGCTGGAAGCCGGCACAGCGCCGGCGAAGCTGCGCGAACAGATGCTGGCCGACGCGGCCAGGGCCGCGGTGCCCGTGCTGGGCATCACCGGCACCGGCGGCGCGGGCAAGAGTTCGCTGACCGACGAGCTGGTGCGCCGCTTCCGCCTCGACCAGAACGATTCGCTGAAGCTCGCCATCATTTCCATCGACCCGTCGCGTCGCAAGTCCGGCGGCGCGCTATTGGGCGACCGCATCCGCATGAACGCGATCGAGCACCCACGCATCTACATGCGCTCGCTGGCCACCCGTGACTCATTTGCGTCACCCGGCAGTGAAGTCTCGAAAGCGCTGCCCGACGTCATCGCGGCCTGCAAGGTCGCTGGCTTCGACCTCATCATCGTTGAGACCTCGGGCATCGGCCAGGGCGACGCGGCCATCGTGCCGCTGGTCGACGTTTCGCTGTACGTGATGACGCCGGAGTTCGGCGCGGCAAGCCAGCTGGAGAAGATCGACATGCTCGACTTCGCCGACTTCGTCGCCATCAACAAGTTCGACCGCAAGGGTGCACCCGACGCGCTGCGCGACGTGCGCAAGCAGTTCCAGCGCAACCGCGAGGCCTGGAAGGCGGCGCCGGACGAGATGCCGGTGTTCGGCACCATGGCCTCGCGCTTCAACGACGACGGCGTCACCGCGCTCTACCAGGCGCTGACCAAAACGCTGACGGAAAAGGGCCTGAAGCTTGTCGCCGGGACGCTACCGGCGGTGACGACGCGGCAGTCGACGGCGCAGAACAGCATGGTGCCCGCCGCGCGGGTGCGTTATCTGGCCGAGATCGCCGAGACGGTGCGCGCGCATCACCAGTGGACGGCGCAGCAGGCGAAGCTCGCGCGCGAGCGGCAGCAGCTGAAGGCGTCGCGGGAGATGCTGACCGAGATCACCCGTTACGAAAGGCCGCTCCAGGACAGCGGCCACGTCGCCGACACCGAAAACGCCGAGCATCTTGACCAGACCGTGCGTGTCGCCCGGCACGCGCTCGACGCGTTGCTCGCCGAGCGTGAAAAGGCACTCGACCCGCGCGCGAAAAAGCTGCTCGACATGTGGCCGCAGACCAAGGCAGCCTACGCTGGCGACGAATACGTGGTGAAGATCCGCGGCAAGGAAATCCGCACCGGGCTGACCACCACCTCGCTGTCGGGAACCCGGGTGCGCAAGGTGGCGCTGCCCCGTTTCGAGGACGACGGCGAGATCCTGCGCTGGCAGCTCACCGAGAACGTGCCGGGAAGCTTTCCCTTCACCGCCGGCGTGTTCGCCTTCAAGCGCGAGAACGAGGACCCGACGCGGATGTTCGCCGGCGAGGGCGATGCCTTTCGCACCAACCGCCGCTTTCACCTGCTTGCCGACGGCATGCCGGCCAAGCGCCTGTCCACCGCCTTCGACTCGGTGACGCTCTACGGTAACGATCCGGCACTGCGCCCGGACATCTACGGCAAGGTCGGCAATTCCGGCGTGTCCATCGCCACGCTCGACGACCTGAAGGTGCTCTATTCGGGCTTCGACCTCTGCGCGCCGGACAACTCAGTGTCGATGACCATCAACGGCCCGGCGCCGACGCTGCTGGCCATGTTCATGAACACGGCGATCGACCAGCAGCTGGACAAATTCCGCAAGGACAACGGCCGCGAGCCCACGGACGATGAGGCCGCCAAGGTCCGCGCCTGGGCGCTGGCCACGGTTCGCGGCACCGTGCAGGCCGACATCCTCAAGGAGGACCAGGGCCAGAACACCTGCATTTTCTCCACCGAGTTCAGCCTCAAGGTGATGGGCGACATCCAGTCGTACTTCGTTCATCACGGCGTAAAGAATTTCTACTCGGTGTCGATCTCCGGCTATCACATCGCCGAGGCGGGCGCGAACCCGATCTCGCAACTCGCCTTCACGCTGTCCAACGGGTTCACCTTCGTCGAGGCCTACCTGGCGCGCGGCATGCAGATCGACGACTTCGCGCCCAACCTTTCGTTCTTTTTCAGCTACGGCATGGATCCGGAGTACACGGTGATCGGCCGGGTGGCGCGACGGATCTGGGCGGTGGCGATGAGGAACCGCTACCACGCCAACGAGCGCTCGCAGAAGCTCAAGTTCCATTCGCAGACCAGCGGCCGCAGCCTGCATGCGCAGGAGATCTCCTTCAACGACATCCGCACCACGCTGCAGGCACTGATCTCGACCTACGACAACACCAATTCGCTGCACACCAACGCCTACGACGAGGCGATCACCACGCCGACCACGGAAAGCGTGCGGCGGGCGATGGCGATCCAATTGATCATCAATCGCGAATGGGGTCTGGCCAAGAACGAGAATCCCATCCAGGGCTCGTACATCATCGAGGAGCTGACCGACCTGGTCGAGGAGGCGGTGCTGAAGGAGTTCGAGGCGATTTCCGAGCGCGGCGGCGTGCTCGGCGCGATGGAAACCGGCTACCAGCGCGGCAAGATCCAGGAGGAGTCGATGTACTACGAGCACAAGAAACACGACGGCTCCTATCCGATCGTCGGCGTCAATATGTTCCGCAGTCCGCAGGCCGACGAGGCGCCGAAGACCATCGAACTGCAACGCTCGTCGGACGAGGAAAAGCGCTCGCAGCTGCAGCGCCTGGCCGACTTCCACGCACGTCATGCGCACGAGGCGCCCACGGCGCTGGCGCGGCTGCAACAGACGGTGATCGACAACGGCAACGTGTTCGAGACGCTGGTCGATACGGTGCGCGTCTGCTCGCTGGG
The DNA here is from genome assembly GCA_963712105.1 of uncultured beta proteobacterium. GTDB lineage: Bacteria > Pseudomonadota > Gammaproteobacteria > Burkholderiales > Casimicrobiaceae > VBCG01. The sequence goes on along the minus strand of CAVQGR010000018.1, from coordinate 33,347 downwards.
TCAGATCACCAATGCGCTGTTCGATGTGGGCGGACAGTACCGGCGCAGCATGTAGCTCGGCGTCGGCGGACGACGCACCACGGCGCCGAAATCTTCCGCAGCGGGGGCGCCGGCTTTCCCCGGAGAATATTCGCCCCTGGGCGAGCAGGTCTCGGCAGCGCGGACCGCGCCGCGGCTAGCCGTCGCGACCGTGACAGGCCTTGAATTTCTTCCCGCTGCCGCAGGGACAGGGTTCGTTGCGCCCGACTTTCGGCGCCTCGCGCAGCACCGGGCGCTTCGGGCGCGTGATCGGTGCGATCGCGAGCACGCAGTCCACCATGTCGTCGATGGCCTCGTCCAGGTCCGCGAGCGGTGAATCCTCATCGAGCAGCGCCTGTTCGCGCGCATATTCCTCCTGTTCTTCCGCGCTCGCCTCCGGATCGGGGGGCAGGTAACGCAGGATGCCGGTCAGCAATCCTGCCAACTCGTCGTCGTCCTCGGCCGCGTCCTGCAGCAAGTCAAACGCCGCCAGCGCATTGGCGAACCCACCAGCCCAGGGCGCGAGCGCGCCGATGCCCGCCTTGCCGGTGAGCACTTCGTCTTTTTCATCGACCAGCTCGAACACGATGGGATCGAAGGGTTCCACCGCAGCGATGCAGGCTGCCAGTTCGTCATGGCGACGCATGATCAGCGCGACGGCCTGCTGCTGGGCCTCTTGCGTCGGCAGCGCCGCCGGGCGGCCCTGCGCGTCGAACACCAGCGGCATCCAGGCCGCGGGCGCGATCGGCTCCGGGTGCAGCAGGATGGCGGCGAGGAAGCCATCCAGCATCGCAACGTCGAGCGGATCGCAGCTCTCCGGCACCGAAGCCAGCAGTGCGTCAAGTTCGGCGATCGCGGTTTCATCGAGCGGCCGGGAGGAATCTGGGTGCATGGGAGTCCTTGTCAGTGCGGCGCGACGCCGGCTGCGTCGCGTGCCGCCAGTTTGGCGGTGATGTAATCGCGGTGCTCGACGTAGAGCAGGTCGGCAATCTTGCGGATCAGGTGCTCCTCGAAGGGGCTGGCCACCTTGTCGGCGTAGGCGATTTCCCACATCAGCGCGACCACGCGGATCTTCTGCGCCTGAGTGAAGCGCCGGTTGATGATGGAAGTGAACTGGAAGTAGTCGTTGGCCTGCCGCGCCTCGGCCTCGGCGAGGTCGATCAGCTGCTGCGCCTGGCCCTCGGCGAGATTGAATTTTCCGCGCACGGCGCGCAGTGTCGCTTCGCGCTCGTCGGCGGTGGTCTCGCCGTCCATGCGGACCACCTCGACCAGCAGCGCCGCGGTGGCGATTTCCAGCGAGTGGCGCTCGTTGCCGACCGAGTCCTCGGCGAGCGCCATGGTGAAGAAATCGCGGATCGACGCGAGCATGTCCGGTGCGCCTCCCGCCTACCTGCCGCCGGCCTTCACCAGGATGGCGATCATGTCGCGATAGCCGCGCTCCCGTGCCATTGCCAGCGGTGTGACGCCCCGCCGGTCGGGCAGGTTCACATTGGCGCCGGCATCGACCAGCGCTTTGAGCGTCGCCGTGTGCCTTCTTCCGCCATTGCCAAGCACGATGGACTCGATCAGCGCCGTCCAGCCCAGGTTGTTGACGTGGTCCAGCGGCGCGCCGGCACGAATCAGCATGTCCACCACGCCGTCGTGACCCAGATGCGCAGCAGCGATCAACGCGGTGCCGTCGTAGCGGCTGGTGATGTTTTTCGGACTGCAGCCCAGCTCGAGAGCGACCGCGAGCGTGGGTTCGTCGTCGGCGACAGCGGCGATGGTCACGATGTCGTAGCGGTCGGATTCCAGCGCATTGGGGTCTGCGCCGGCGCCGACCAGTGCGCGCATCGCGTCGCGCTGGCGCGCATGCGCGGCGACATGCAAGGGCGTGCGGCCATGGCTGTCGCGTGCCTTCAGGTCCACACCCGAATCGGCGAGTTTCCGGATGGTCGCAACGTCACCGCGCGCTGCCGCAGCGAATACTCCCGTGTACGCCGCCGCTTCAGTGGGCGTCGGTGCCACTTGCGCCCCCGCGCTCGCCGTCAGCGCGAGTACGGCGCCAAGCGTCAGGAGCGCGCGCGCGCGACGGATCATGGTCGCGGCTTTGCTCCGGCGCGAGGCGCCGGTTCGCTGCCGGTGCGCAGGTTGCAGCAACCGGCACGGGCTTCGCCGCTCTTGAGCGTGACGACCGCGCTGTAGGCGAACGCCGGTCCGTCGGCCATGGTCGACTTGCAGGACTCCTGGCGCATTATCGCCACCAGCGTCTCCTTGGGCAGGTGCGTGGAATCGCCGCGCCAGACGATCACCGGCGGCGTCAGCCGGGACATGGCCTTCAGCGAACCGCGAAAGACCACTTCGCGCCGGCCGCGCGTGGCGAGCTCGCTGTACACGGCGGTTGTGCGACCTGCATCGAGCGTCCAGGATGGCTCCTCGCCGTGGCAGACGATGCCGGGAACATCCGTCGTGTTCTGCGCCGGGACAGCGGTCGTCGCGGCGGCGAACAGCATTGCGACGATCACGCGATTCGCGATGTACATAGGGTGAAATCCAAGACTGCTCATACGGCTATCTTCGCACAGCCGCAGGCGCAGGGATGATGCGGTTACGGACAACAGGCGCGGCTTGGCGCCGTTCTAGGGCGATGCGGCGAACTGTTCCGGGCTCCAGCCGCCGCCGACCGCCTTGGCGAAGGCAACGAGGGCGAGCCTCGCGTCGCGTGCGGCGACGACACGCAGCGTGTCGGCGGCCAGCAGCTGGCGCTGCGCGTCGATCACCTCGAGGAAGGACGTGCGCCCGGCCTCGTAGCGCAGCAGCGCGACCTCGTAGGCCTTCGCGACATGTTCGCGCCGAGTCGTTTCCGCCGTGAGGACCTCGCGCGCAGAGCGGTGCGACAGCAGCGCGTCGTGCACATCGCGGAAGGCGAGCTGCACGGTCTGCCGGTACTCGCCGGTGACCTGGGTGCGTCGCGCAGTGGCGAGTTCGACCTGCGACTCGATGTACTTGAGCGTCAACAGCGGTTGCACGATTCCAAGTCCGAGGCGCCAGATACCCGCCGGGGAAGTGAACAGGTCGACCAGCGCCGCCGACTCGGAACCGTAGGCGCCGGTCAGGTTCAGAGACGGGAAATAGTTGGCCCGGGCCTCCTGGATGCGCAGATCGGCGGCAGCCAGCAATGCTTCCGCGCGGCGAATGTCGGGGCGGCGCTCGAGCAAACCGGACGGCAGGCCGGCCGGCAGTTCCGGCACCATGGTCACCGCCTCGATGGTCGCGCCGCGGTCGATCTTCGGCGCGAACACCGCGCGGGGCGAGCGGCCGGTCAGGGTGGCCAAGGCGGCCTCCTGCAGGCCGATCGCCTTGCGGGTGCGCGCGATGTCGGCGACGATCGCCGCACGTTCTGCCTCGGCGATGGCAAGGTCGTACTCACCGATGATGCCGCCGTCGAAGCGATCGCGCTGAAGCGTCACGATCTCGGTGCGCAGTTTGAGCGTGTTTTCGAGCACGCTGAGTTCGGCGTCGGCGGCGCGCAGGCGGAAGTAGGCACCGGCCGTCTCGGCGGCGACGGCGATGCGCACGGTCTCCCGGAAATAGCGCGACGCGACCAGGTCGTTGATCGCCGCCAGCCGGCCACTGCGGTATTTGCCCCAGACATCGATTTCGTAGGACATCTCGAAGGCCAGACGGAAGCCGCTGCTGGTCGCCACCGACCCCGGCTCCAGCGGCGGCGAGGTCGCCGAAGAGATGCGCGAGCGATCGAGGTCGGCGCGCACCCTCGTGTCCGGCATCAGTTGCGCCTGCGCCAGCAACAGCTGTGCGCGCGCCGCCTCGATGCGCGCGAGCGCGATGGCGAGATCGAGGTTGCCTTCGAGCGCCTCGTCGATCAGTCCGGTGAGTATCGGATCCTCGAAGGCGACCCACCAGCGTTCCAGCAGCGCGTTCTGTTCGGCAGTGGCGGTTCCCGCAGGCAGGTCGAGCACCGGCGGCGCCGGCTGGTTTACCGCGCAGCCGGCGAGCAGCGCGGCAACCACCATGCCGGTTAGGCGGCGGGTCAAGGTGGACCTAGTCATCGCGCGCCTCCCTGCCTCGCGGCGGATGGCCTGGCGTGCTCGGCGCCGCATGGTGCGCGGCGGCGCGCGCATGCTGGACCTCCGTGAACAGCTCGTCCCGGCTTCGCGGTTCGTGCACGCGGCGCTCTGTGATGACGCGGAAGAACAGCGGCACGAAGAACACCGCGAGGAAGGTCGCCGCGATCATCCCGCCCATGACGCCGGTGCCGGTCGAGTGTCGCGCGCCGGCGCCCGCGCCGGTGGAGATCGCCAGCGGAAGCACGCCGAGGATGAAGGCCAGCGAGGTCATCAGGATCGGCCGGAAGCGCAGCCGCGCGGCTTCCAGCGCCGCGGCCGACGCCGACATGCCGTCCTGGCGCTTCAGCACCGCGTACTCGACGATCAGGATCGCGTTCTTGGCGGCCAGGCCAAGCAGCGTGACCAGCCCGATCTGGAAATAGACGTCGTTGGTCAGGCCTCGCAGCCACACCGCAGCCAGCGCGCCGAAGGTGCCGAAGGGCAGCGCCAGCAGCACCGAGAAGGGCAACGACCAGCGCTCGTACTGCGCGGCGAGGATCAGGAACACCATGATCACGGCGAGGCCCAGCGCGAACGTGGATGCGCCGCCCGAGCGCTTTTCCTGGAAGGAAGTACCGCCCCAGTCGAAGCTGAAGTCGGGCGGCAGCACCTCGCGGGCGATCTGCTCGACCCGGGCGATCGCCTGCCCCGAACTGTAGCCCGGTGCCGCCTGTCCGAAGATCTTCACGGCGGGCAGATTGTTGAAGCGATCGAGCGTGTCCGGGCCCGACGAGTACCGGACCGTGGCCAGTGCGGACAACGGGATCATCTCGCCACGACCCGAACGCACGTACACCGCGCCAATGTCGTCGGGTCGCGCGCGGTAGGACGGCTCGGCGGACATCAGTACCTGCCAGGCCCGGCCATACTTGTTGAAGTCGTTGACGTAGTAGGTGCCCAGCGTTGCCGACAGCGCGCTGAATACCTCGTTGATCGGCACGCCGAGCTTCTTGGCCTTCTCGCGGTCGACGTCGATGGAAAGCTGCGGCACGTTGGCACGCCACAGCGACTGCGCACCGCCGAGCTCGCGGTCCGCGTTCACCCGGGCGAGGAACTGCTGCGTCACCTCGTTCAGGCGCTTCGCGCCACCGTCGCCACGGTTCTGGATGTAGACCTCGTAGCCGCCGGTGTTGGAGAGGCCGAAAATCGGCGGCGGATTGAAGGCGAGCACGATCGCCTCCTTGATCCCGCCGGTGCGGGCGAAGAGTTCGCCGACCAGCTCCTGCGCGGTCACGGTGCGCTTGTCCCAGGGCGTCTGGGTGACGAAGATGGTCGCGGCGTTGTTGCGCATGCCGCCGCCGAGGAAGTCGAAACCGGTGAAGGACACGACGTCGGCATTCGCCGGGTTGGACCGGATCGCCTTCTCGACTTCCGCGACGACCCGGTCGGTACGCTCCAGCGTGGCGCCGTCGGGCAGGATCACCGCGGCAATGTAGAAGCCCTGGTCCTCGTCCGGAACGAGGCTGCCCGGTGTCACCCGCCACAGTCCGACCGTGAGCGCGACCATGCCGGCAAACAGCAGCAGGCCGACCGCGCCTCGGCGCAGCATCCACGCTACGCCATGCGTATAGCCGCCCGTGACGTGCGCGAAGCCGCGGTTGAATGCCGCGAACAATCCTCGTGTCGGCGGCGCACGGTGCTTCAGGATCAGCACGCACAGCGCCGGCGTGAGCGTGAGTGCCACCAGCCCCGAGATGATCACCGCGATGGCGATGGTCACTGCGAATTGGCGGTAGAGCTCGCCGGTCAGTCCGCCGAGGAAGGCGATGGGCACGAACACGGCAGTCAGCGTGAGCACGATCGCGATCACCGGTCCGGTGACCTCGTGCATCGCCTTGATCGCCGCCTCGCGCTGAGTGACGCCATCCTCGCGCATGATCCGCTCGACGTTCTCCAGCACCACGATGGCGTCGTCGACGACGATGCCGATCGCCAGCACCATGCCGAACAGCGTCAGCGTGTTGATCGAATAGCCGAGCAAAAAAAGTCCGGCAAAGGTGCCGAGCAGCGACACCGGCACCGCGATCAACGGGATGATCGTCGCCCGCCAGCTCTGCAGGAACAGGTAGACCACCAGGAACACCAGCAGCATCGCCTCGGACAGCGTGAACACCACCTCGCGGATCGACACCTCGACAAAGCGTGTGGTGTCGTAGGGGATGGCAAAGGTCAGACCGGCGGGGAAGCGCGTGGCCAGTTCGGCGAGCGTGCCGGTCACCGATTTGGCGACATCCAGCGCATTGGCGCCCGGCTGCAGGAAAATGCCGACCAGCGTGGCCGGCTTGCCGTTGTAGCGGCCGATGAAGTCGTAGTCCTTCGAGCCCAGCTCGACGCGCGCGACCTCGGACAGCCGCACGGTCGAACCGTTGGGATCGGCGCGGACGATGATCTGGCCGAATTCCTGTGCATCGGCCAGCCGCCCCTGCGTGGTGATGGTGTAGACCAGGTCCTGGCCCTGTGGCGACGGCGCCTGCCCGACCTTGCCGGCGGCAAATTGCGCGTTTTGTTCATTGACCGCGTGGATGACGTCCGCCGGAGTGAGCTTCAGCTGCGCGAGCCGGTCCGGCTTGAGCCAGATCCGCATCGCGTAGTCCTTGGCGCCGAAGATCTGGACGTTGGTCGTGCCGGGCAGCCGCTTCAACTGGTCGAGGACATTGAGCGTCACGTAGTTCGACGTGAACAGGTCGTCGCGGCTGCCATCGGGCGAGTGGAAGGCGATCACCTGCAGGAACGATGAACTGCCGCGCTCGACCACCACGCCCTGCCGCCGCACTTCCTCGGGCAACCGCGGTTCGACCTGCTTGACGCGATTGTTGACGTTTACCGCCGCGTCGTCGACGTTGGTGCCGATGTCGAAGGTCACCTGGATGGTCAGCACGCCCGACGACGACGTCGACCCCATGTAGAGCATGTTCGGTACGCCGTTGATCGCATTCTCGATTGGCGCAGCGACGGTTGATTCGAGCACTTCGGCGGATGCGCCCGGATAGATTGCAGTCACCGTCACCACCGGCGGCGCGATTTCCGGATACTGGGCGATCGGCAGCGTGCGCATCGCTGCGAGACCGGCGATCACCAGAAACAGTGAAATGACTGCCGCGAAGATCGGCCGGTCGATGAAAAAACGCGAGAACATGGCGGTGTCAGGCGCCCTACGATTTGGCGCCGGACTTGGGCGCAGCGTCCTTGGCGGGTGGAGTCGCGGACGTAGCCGAGGCGTCCTTTGCCGGCGTGGACGTGGTGGCGGGCGGTGCGCCTGCGGGCGGGGCTGCGGCCGACCCGGGCAGTACGATTGCCCCGCCGGGTTGCAGTTTGGCCACACCGTCGACGATGACCGCGTCGCCGGCCTTCAGGCCCGATTCGACGACCCAGAGGTTGGCACCATCGACCTCGACCCAGCTGCCCAGCGTGATCGAGCGCACCTGCGCGATGTCCTTGCCTGTCTTGTCCTTGCCCGGGACATAGACGAACTTGCCTTCGGGACCATCAAGTACCGCAATCTGCGGCACCGCCAGCGCGTTGTTGCGCACGGCGCCGTCGAGCCGCACGCGCACGAATTGGCCGGGCTTGAGCGCGTGGTCCGAATTGGCCACCTCGGCCCGCATTTCGAAGCTGCCGGTGGCCGGGTTGATCCGCGTGTCGGAGAAATTGATGCGGCCCTTGCGTGCCAGCGTGGTCCCGTCGGCGAGGCGCACGGTGACGTCGTAGGCGTTGCCGCGCGGCAGCGTCAAACGGCCTTCCTTCACCGCGCGATTGAGCGCGAGCTGGTCATTTTCGGCAATGGAAAACGGAATCCACATCGGGTCGACCTGCGAAATCGTTGTCAGCAGCGTTTCGTTGGCGGCGACCAGGCTGCCTTCGGACCGGGGGGCGCGGCTGGAAAGTCCGGCTATGGGCGCCGTCACGCGGGTATAGCCGAGATTGAGCTGCGCTTCAGCAAGGCGCGCCTCGGCGACCCTGATCGAGGCGGCAGCAAGTTCCGCGGCGGAAACTGCATCGTCGGCCTCCTTCTGGCCGATGGCCCGACGTTCGGCAAGCGGTTTGAGGCGCGCGACTTCGCGGTCGGCCTGGGCTTTCTGGGCCCGCGTGCGCGCCAGTTCCGCCTCCAGCGCGGCGGTCTGCGTTTCGAGCAGCCTGGGGTCGATCTGGAACAGTGCCTGCCCGGCCGTAACCGGCGCGCCCTCCTGGAACAACCGGCGCTCGAGAATGCCGGTCACCCGCGCCCGCACCTCGACCTCCTTCGAGCCGGCGGTCTGCCCGACGTACTCGTAGCTGGCCGGAAGGTTGCGCGGTTGCACCAGCAGGGTTGTCACCGCGACGGGCGGAAAGCCGTGAAAGCCTCCGCCCTGCTGTGGCTCACCGCAGGCAGCCAGAGCCATGACGACGGCGAATGGAACTGCGTGGCGGGAGAGGCGGAACATGGCGGAACTCCTGGCGAAGCTGCTGGCGCCACCGGCGGCACCGGGGCGCAAGCGATGAAATACTTTACATACATTCTAGAATGTTTGTAAAGTGTGGAAAGGTTCGGGCCGACGCATTGGATACGAGCCCGGGCATCCGAACGGGAAACTGCCTATGGTACGCAGAACCAGGACCGAGGCGCTCGAAACGCGCGAACGCCTGCTCGACGCGGCGGAACGCGAGTTCCGCCTGCGCGGCGTGTCGCGCACGTCGCTGGCGGAGGTCGCGACGGCGGCCGGGGTCACCCGGGGTGCCGTCTACTGGCATTTCCGCGACAAGGTCGAGCTGTTTCGCGCCATGTGCGAGCGCGCCACGTTGCCTCTCGACGCCATGTTCGAGCGCGCGATGCCGCATGCGGCCACCGATCCGCTGGGCACGCTGCGCACGCTCTTCCTGGGGGCGCTCACCCGGCTCGCCTCCGATGCACGCACGCAGAATGTCTTTGAAATCCTGTTCCACAAGAGTGAACTGGTCGGTGAACTGGCGGATTTCGCGGCGGGGATGCGGGTCGAGCGCACCCAGTGCCTGGGCGAGATCCGCGGCCTGGTCGCGCAGGCTGCTGCCTGTGGCCAGTTGCCCGTCGATACCGATCCGGCGCTTGCAACGCAGGCGCTGCACGCGCTGATGGTCGGCATCATGCATGAGTGGGTGCTCGACCCGGCCGCCTACGACCTCGCGACGGCCGCGCCCGCACTGATCGACGCCATGCTTGCCGGTTTGCGCGCCAGTCCGCCGCGTCGCATTTCGCGCGGCATGCCCCGGGTGCATCCGAAGATCGTGGTGGTGTAGCCACCACGAGCGCGCCGGGCCGGACCACCTGGCGCAGGCATAATAGGCGGTTCTTTGACTCCTCTATTGCGTGGATCCCATGAAAAAAATCGAAAGCGTGGGTGTCATCGGCGCCGGCACCATGGGCAACGGCATAGCCCAGGCCTGCGCTGCCGTCGGCCTGCCGGTCGTGATGCTCGACATCGCCGACGCCGCCGTGCAACGCGGTCTCGCCTCCATTACCGGAAGTCTCGACCGCCTGATCAAGAAGGACAAGCTCACCGCCGCCGACAAAGCCACGGTGCTCGGCCGGATCAAGGGCACGACGGCCTACGGCGATCTTGCCGCCTGCGACCTGGTGATCGAGGCGGCAACGGAGAATCTGGAGCTCAAGCTCAAGATCCTGCGCCAGGTCGATGCGCTGCTCGCGCCGGATGCGCTGCTCGCCACCAACACCTCGTCGATATCCATCACCACGCTCGCCGCCGCCACGTCGCGGCCGACGACCTTCATCGGCATGCATTTCTTCAATCCGGTGCCGCTGATGGCGCTGCTTGAACTGGTGCGCGGCCTGCAAACGTCCGACGCGGCGGTCGCCGCCGCCGTGGACTTCGGCAAGCGCCTGACCAAGACGCCGATCGTGGTCAAGAACAGCCCCGGCTTCGTGGTCAACCGCATCCTGTGCCCGATGATCAACGAGGCCGTGTTCGTGCTGCAGGAAGGCCTGGCCAACGCCGAGGAAATCGACAACGGCATGAAGCTCGGTTGCAGCCATCCGATCGGCCCGCTGGCGCTGGCGGACATGGTCGGACTCGACGTCATGCTTGCCGTGATGAACGTGTTCTATGCCGACTTCAACGACCCGAAGTACCGGCCGGCGCCGCTGCTGAAGGAAATGGTCGCCGCGGGCTTCCTTGGACGCAAGTCGGGCCGTGGCTTCTACGATTACACCAAGGCAAAGTCATGAGCGCCGCCGGGCCGTCCGAAGGCGCGAATAGCGCTCCCTCGCGGGGCCGCACAGTGGCATCGCTGCAAGCGTTGGGGCCACATCATGAATTTTGAAACCATCCTGCTCGAGGAAAAAGTCCCTGGCATCTGGCTGCTCACCGTCAACCGGCCCAAGGCGCTCAATGCGCTGTCGCCGGCGGTGATGGTCGACATTGCCGCGGCAGTCGCGGCGGTGACCGCCGCCGGCGCGCGCTGCCTGCTGGTCACCGGCGCCGGTGACCGAGCCTTTGTCGCCGGCGGCGACATCGCCGCAATGAGCGCGATGACGCCGCTCGCCGCACGCGGGTTCGCCATCGCCGGACATGCCACGCTGCGCGCACTCGAATTGGCGCCCTTCCCGGTGATCGCCCTGGTCAACGGCTACGCGCTTGGCGGAGGCTGCGAACTGGCGTTGGCCTGCGACTTCATCGTCGCATCGGAGAAGGCGGTGTTCGGCCAACCCGAAGTCAACCTCGGCATCTGCCCGGGCTTCGGGGGCACGCAGCGGCTGACGCGCGTGGTCGGCAAGTCGAGGGCGCTGGAACTGGTCACCACCGGCCGCCAGGTCAAGGCCGGAGAGGCCTACGCAATCGGCCTCGCCAATCATGTGGTCGCGCCGGAAGCGTTGCTCGACAAGGGACTGGAACTGGCCGGCATGATCGCGGCCAAGGGTCCGGTGGCCGTGCAGATGAGCAAGCATCTGGTCGTGCGTGGGCAGGATCTGGATCTGGCCAATGCCAATGCGTTCGAGGCGGACATGTTTGGATTGCTGTGCGGCACCGACGACAAGCGCGAAGGCATGGCCGCGTTTCTTGAAAAGCGCCCGCCGGTCTTTACCGGCGGTTAAGACGCATGGTTGTTGCCGCCGGATAATGAACATAAGATAGGGTACCTGCACGAACGCGTACCGGGCAAAAAATACAAACCGCCGCCAGCGACGACGGCGCATCCCGGGAAATTCTGACGTTCACTCGCATCGGGTGGCGGCAGGAATGGAGGAGCGGATGGAGGAGAGCCAGGACACGTTTCCGCGGTACCTGTTGCGCCATGCGAAGGTGCGGCCGACGCATCCGGCCACGCGCGAAAAGGACCTCGGCATCTGGCAGACCTGGTCATGGGCGGAGGTCGCCGACGAAGTGCGCGCGCTCGCCTGCGGTCTGGCGGCGCAGGGCTTCCAGCGCGGCATGCACCTGGCCATCATCGGCGACAACCGGCCGCGGCTGTACTGGTCGATGTGCGCAGCGCAGGCGCTTGGCGGCATTCCCGTGCCAATGTACCAGGACGCCCCGGCTGCGGATATCACCTTCGTGCTCAACGATGCGGAGATCGTCTTCGCGCTGGTCGAGGACCAGGAGCAGGTCGACAAGCTGAGCGAGGCGCAGGCGCAGGTGCCCACGCTCGCGCACATCTATTACGACGATCCGCGCGGCCTGCGCAATTACGACGATGTGACCAGCTACGAGCGGCTGCTGGAAATCGGCCGGGAATTCGATCGTGCGAACCACGGCTTCTTCGATGCCGAGGTTGCCAAGGGTGCCTCGGACGACATCGCGATCATGCTGTACACGTCGGGCACCACCGGCAAGCCGAAGGGCGTGTGCCAGACGCACGGCGCGCTGATCGCCGCCGCCAAGGGTGGCATCGAATTCGACCGGCTGACCGAGAAGGAGTCGATCCTGTCCTACCTGCCGATGGCCTGGGTGGGCGACAACCTCTTCTCCTACGCGCAGGCGATGGTCGCCGGCTTTACCATCAACTGCCCGGAATCCGGCGACACGGTGATGACCGACCTGCGCGAGATCGGTCCCACCTACTACTTCGCGCCGCCGCGCGTTTTCGAGAACCTGCTGACCCAGGTGATGATTCGCATGGAGGATGCCGGCTGGACCAAGCGACGGCTGTTCCATCACTACATGGCCGTGGCGCGGCGCTGCGGCGCCGAGATCCTCGACGGCAAGCCGGTCGGCCTGGTCGACCGTTTCCAGTACCGGCTCGGCGACCTGTTCATCTACGGTCCGCTGCGCAATGTGCTGGGCATGAGCCGCGTTCGCGTCGCCTACACGGCGGGCGCGGCGATCGGCCCGGACCTGTTCCGCTTCTATCGCTCCATCGGCATCAACCTGAAGCAGCTCTACGGCTCGACCGAGACCTGCGCCTATGTCTGCCTGCAGCCCGACGGCGGCGTGAAGCTCGACACCGTGGGCCAGCCGGCGCCCAACGTCGAGGTGAAGATCGGCGACAACGGCGAGGTGCTGGTGCGCGGACCGATGCTGCTGAAGGAATACTACAAGCGGCCGGACGCGACGGCCGAGTCCATCGACAGCGAGGGCTTTTTCCACACCGGCGACGCCGGCTTCTTCGACGACAGCGGCCAGCTGAAGATCATCGATCGTGCCAAGGATGTTGGCAAGCTCTCCGGCGGCGCGATGTTCGCGCCCAACTACCTCGAGAACAAGCTCAAGTTCTTTCCGCACGTCAAGGAGGCGGTTGCCTTCGGTCACGGCCGCGACAAGGTCTGCGCGTTCATCAACATCGACATGGGATCGGTGGGCAACTGGGCGGAGCGGCGCGGGCTCGCCTATTCCGGCTATACCGATCTGGCGCAGAAGGCGGAGGTGTACGAGCTGATCCGCGAGTGCGTCGAAACCGTGAACGCGGAGCTCGCCACCGAGGCCGGCCTCGCCGACTCGCAGGTGAAACGCTTCCTGATCCTGCACAAGGAGCTCGACCCGGACGACGACGAGCTCACCCGCACGCGCAAGGTGCGCCGGGGTTTCGTCGCCGAGAAGTACGCGACGCTGATCGACGCCCTCTACGGGGGCAAGGCGGTGCAGCACATCGAAACGCTGGTACGTTTCGAGGATGGACGCACCAACATGGTCGCCGCCGATCTGCGGATCGAGGACGCGAAGACGTTTCCGCCGTCGGCGAGGCGCGCCGCATGAATGCCGAGGGCGGGGAACATGCCGGCAAGGCGGTGAAGCGCAGCGGCGATGTCGTGCTGAAGCTCGATAACATCTCGCTGGCCTTCGGCGGGGTGAAGGCGCTGACCGACGTCAGCATGGACGTGCGCCAGCATGAGGTGCGCGCGATCATCGGCCCGAACGGCGCCGGCAAGAGCTCGATGCTCAACGTCATCAACGGCGTCTACCATCCGCAGCAGGGCACGATCAGTTTTCGCGGCAAGGTCCGCCGCGACATGGACCCGCACGCCGCCGCAGCGCAGGGCATCGCCAGGACGTTCCAGAACATCGCGCTGTTCCGCGGTATGAGCGTGCTGGACAACATCATGACCGGGCGCAACCTCAAAATGCGCTCGAGCTTCATCGAGCAGGCGATCTGGTTCGGCCGCGCGCGCCGCGAGGAACTCGAGAACCGCCACAAGGTGGAGGAGGTGATCGACTTCCTGGAGATCCAGCACGTGCGCAAGACGCCGGTCGGTCGTCTGCCCTACGGGTTGCAGAAGCGCGTCGAACTGGCCCGCGCGCTCGCCGCCGAGCCGTCGCTGCTGCTGCTCGACGAGCCGATGGCCGGGATGAACGTCGAGGAAAAGCAGGACATGTGCCGCTTCATCCTCGACGTCAACGAGCAGTACGGCACGACCATCGTGCTGATCGAGCACGACATGGGCGTGGTAATGGACATTTCCGACCGCGTGGTCGTTCTCGACTACGGCAAGAAGATCGGCGACGGATCGCCCGAGGACGTTCGGAACAACCAGGCGGTCATCGACGCCTACCTGGGCGTTGCCCACTGACCGGCGCCGGGACGGGCTCCGATGATCCGGCACGCGAAACACAACTGCGACAACGACAGGCGCCCCTGACCCATGTCATTTTTCTTCGAAGTCCTCATCGGTGGGCTGCTGTCGGGCGTGATGTATTCGCTCGTTGCGCTCGGCTTCGTGCTGATCTACAAGGCGTCGGGCGTGTTCAACTTCGCCCAGGGCGCGATGATTTTCTTCGCCGCGCTGACCTTCGTCGGGCTGCAGGAGTCCGGACTGAGTTTCTGGGTGGCCTTTGGCGTCACCATGATCGCGATGGTGGTGCTCGGCCTGCTCACCGAGAAGGTCGTGCTGCGGCCCCTGGTCAACCAGCCGCAGATCACGCTGTTCATGGCGACCATCGGGCTCACCTTCTTCCTCGAAGGCGTGACGCAGATGGTCTGGGGCAGCACGCCTTACGGACTGGAGCTGGGGATCCAGGACCAGCCGCTCGAATGGCTGATGCAGAAGGCCGACCTCAACGTCAGTCAGTTCGACCTGTTCGCTGCGCTGGTGTCCGGCCTGCTGGTGACGGGTCTGGCGGTATTCTTCCAGAAGACGCGGATCGGTCGCGCGCTGCGCGCGGTGGCCGACGATCATCAGGCGGCGATGTCCATCGGCATCCCGCTGCAGCAGATCTGGGGCATCGTCTGGGCGGTTGCCGGTTTCGTCGCGCTGGTGGCCGGCCTGCTTTGGGGCGCGCGCAACGGCGTCTCGTTTGCATTGACCTTCGTTGCGCTGAAGGCGTTGCCGGTGCTGATTCTTGGCGGTTTCGAGTCGGTTCCGGGGGCGATCGTCGGTGGCCTGATCATCGGCGCCGTCGAGAAGCTCGGCGAAGTCTATCTCGGGCCGTTCGTCGGTGGCGGCATCGAAAGCTGGATCGCCTACGTCATCGCACTGGTGTTCCTGCTGTTCCGTCCCGAAGGACTGTTCGGCGAGAAACATATCGATCGCGTGTAGACGGGCTCACAGACGAACCGTCGAGCAGCCTGCTACCTGCCCCTCCCAACCTTTCAATCCATCGGCCCAGACCCCTACCATGCTCTACCGCGAAGCCGGCCAGTTCAAGGTTTCCTACACCACCGACCAGCAGATCTTTCCGATCCGGCAGGACCGGATCGCGGTGGTGGCGCTGGTCCTGGTCGCCTTCGTCGCGGTGCCGCTGTTCGGCAACCAGTACTGGCTGTCGGCGATCCTGATCCCGTTCCTGATCTTCTCGCTGGCCACGCTCGGGCTCAACATCCTGACTGGGTACGCAGGACAGCTGTCGCTGGGTACCGCCGCTTTCATGGCCGTCGGTGCCTTCGCGGCGTACAACCTCGTGCTGCGTGTTCCGGGTCTGCCGTTGCTGGTTGCGTTTGTCCTGGCCGGAATCTGCGCGGCGATGGTGGGCATCGTGTTCGGCCTGCCCAGCCTCCGGATCAAGGGCTTCTACCTCGCCGTGGCGACGCTCGCCGCGCAGTTCTTCGTCGTCTGGGCGCTGGTGCGCGTGCCCTGGTTCTCGAATTACTCCAGCTCGGGCGTCATCACCGCGCAGAAGATGACGATTCTCGGCTTCGCCTTCGACACGCCGGCAAAAAAATACCTGCTGACGCTCGGGATCGTCGCCATCCTCGCCCTGGCGGCGAAGAACATGGTCCGCAGCTCCACGGGCCGGGCCTGGATGGCGGTGCGCGACATGGACGTGGCGGCGTCGGTGATCGGCATCCGCCTGATGCGCGCGAAGCTGCTCGCCTTCGCGGTGAGTTCCTTCTACTGTGGCGTCGCCGGCGCCCTCTATGCCTACGCCTACCTTGGCACCGTCGAGCCGGAGGCGTTCACGCTGGACCTGTCCTTTCGGATCCTGTTCATGGTGATCATCGGCGGCATGGGCAGCATCCTGGGTTCGTTTCTCGGCGCCGGGTTCATCGTGCTGCTGCCGATCGTGCTCAATGTGCTGGTGCACAAGCTGAATGCCATCCTGCTCAGCGCTTTTTCGCTGCAATTGCCGGGAAGCCTCACCTCCAATCTCGAACTCATGGTCTTCGGCGGACTGATCATCTTCTTCCTGATCGTGGAGCCCAATGGCCTCGCGCGCCTTTGGCAATTGGGCAAGGAAAAACTTCGCCTGTGGCCGTTTCCGCACTGATTGGTTATGCTGGGCGCTGAATCTGCT
The DNA here is from genome assembly GCA_963712105.1 of uncultured beta proteobacterium. Classification (GTDB taxonomy): domain Bacteria; phylum Pseudomonadota; class Gammaproteobacteria; order Burkholderiales; family Casimicrobiaceae; genus VBCG01. The sequence continues at coordinate 17,089 of CAVQGR010000018.1, read as the reverse complement.
GCACGCCGAACTGTTGACGCAAGGGCAGTCTCAATAAAAGGAGGACATCATGTTGCAACGCAATAAATGGGTAAGTGGTGTGGTTGGACTGGCGCTGGCGGCGTTCGCCGGAGGCGCCGCCGCGCAGGACCAATTCGTGCCGCTGTTGTCGTACCGCGTCGGCGCGTATGCCGCTGGCGGCTCGGGGATTTTCGGCGGCTACATCGACTACATGAACTACATCAACATGAAGGACGGAGGGATCAACGGCGTCAAGCTCACCTGGGACGAGTGCGAGACCGAGTACAACAACTCGCGCGGTGTCGAGTGCTACGAGCGACTGAAGAAGGACAAGGGCGGCGCGACGCTGGTCATGCCGCTATCCACCGGCATCACGTACTCGCTGATCGACCGCGTCGCCGCCGACAAGATCCCGATGGTCACCATCGGTTACGGCCGAACGGACGCAGCCGATGGCCGCGTGTTTCCGTACGTATTCCCGCTGATCACGACCTACTGGTCGCAGGCGTCGGCGATGATCAAGTACATCGCCTCCAAGGAGGGTGGCGAGGCCAAGCTCAAGGGCAAGAAGTTTGTCCACCTTTATCACGACTCGGCGTACGGCAAAGAGCCGATCGGGGTGTTTGAGGCTTATGCCAAGAAGCTCGGCATGGAGTTCACCGCGATTCCGGTGCCGCATCCGGGTAACGAGCAGCAGTCGCAATGGCTGCAGATCCGCCAGATCAAGCCCGACTACGTGATCCTTTGGGGCTGGGGCGTCATGAATCCGACCGCGCTCAAGGCTGCCGCCAAGATCGGCTTCCCGCGCGAGAAGATCGTCGGCGTCTGGTGGGCCGGTTCCGAGGAGGACGTGATTCCCGCGGGCGACGCGTCCAAGGGCTACACGACGGCGGTGTTCAACGTGTCGGGCCCGAGCCTGCCGCTGGTGCAGGAGATCAAGAAAGTCGTCTACGGCAAGGGTAAGGGCAACATGGAGGATGACTCGCGCGTCGGTTCCGTGTACCACGTCCGCGGCTTGGTGCATGGCATCATCACTGTTGAGGCGATCCGCAAGGCGCAGGAAAAGTACGGCAAGGGCAAGCGCATGACCGCCGAGCAGGTGCGCTGGGGTCTGGAGAACCTGAATCTGGACGACGCCCGCCTCAAGGTGCTCAATGCCGCGGGCATGATGCCGCCACTGAAGACGACCTGCGCCGACCACGAGGGATCCGGTCTGGTCAAGTTCCAACGCTGGGACGGCAACAAGTGGACCATCGTGACGCCGGACTGGATTGCGCCGGACAAGGAAATGATCCGCGCCATGATCGTCGCCTCAGCGGATAAGTACGCGAAGGAAAAGAAGATCACGCCTCGCGACTGTTCCAAGGAGTCGTAGATCGTCGTCGACTGGTTCCGGCTTGCGCCGGAACCGGCGCGAGCGACGTTTTACGTCGGCTCATTCGAGCGTCGGCCAGAAAGCGGCCGACGCTCAATTCGCCGGAATTCCCGGTTTTGATGCCGCGTTCCGATTGATGGCCATGTCCGCTGGTACTGCTACCGCCGCCGCTTCCGCTGCCGCCGCCAACGCGGCCGCTGTGCCCTATCTCTCGGTGAACAACATCGAGGTGATCTACGATCACGTCATCCTGGTGCTGAAGGGCGTGTCGCTGGAGGTCCCGGAAGGCAGGATCGTCGCATTGCTGGGTGCCAACGGTGCCGGCAAAAGCACGACGCTCAAGTCGATCTCCAACCTGCTTGCTGCCGAGCGTGGCGATGTCACCAAGGGCACGATTGAATTCAAGGGCAAACGCGTCGACAAGCTCAACACCAACGAGCTGGTCAAGATGGGCGTATGCCAGGTGATGGAAGGGCGGCATTGCTTCCAGCACCTGACGGTCGAGGAGAATCTGCTGACGGGCGCCTTCACCCGCAAGGTGCCACGCGCGGAAATTGCCGTGGCGCTGGAGAAGGTCTATCACTATTTTCCCCGCCTGAAACAGCGGCGCGGAAGCCAGTCCGGTTACACGTCGGGCGGCGAGCAGCAGATGACGGCCGTGGGCCGCGCGCTGATGGCATCGCCGTCGATGATCCTGCTCGACGAGCCGTCGATGGGACTCGCTCCGCAGATCGTCGAGGAAATCTTCGAAATCGTGAAGGACCTGAACACCCGGGAAGGCGTGTCCTTCTTGCTGGCCGAGCAGAACACCATGGTGGCGCTGCGCTACGCCAACTACGGCTACATCCTCGAAAATGGGCGCGTGGTCATGGACGGCGCCGCCCAGGACCTGGCCAGCAACGAGGACGTCAAGGAATTCTATCTCGGACTGTCGTCCGGCGGGCGCAAGTCCTTCCGCGACGTCAAGCACTATCGCCGCCGCAAGCGCTGGCTGGCCTGAGCCGGTGGCGTTGGTCCGGGGTCCCGGACGCATGAAGGTCGAGGCGACGTGCTGGCACAGCGCTTTGCTTCCCGTCGGGTCGCGCAAGAGGAGAACATTCGCATGACCGAACACTACGACGCGCTGGAAACACGCGACCCGGCGATCCGGGAGCAGGCACAGTTCGCCGCGCTGCCGACGCAGGTGGCGCATGCCAAGGCGCACGCGCCGGCGTTCGCGAAGTCGCTTGCAGGAGTGGATGCCGCCGCAGTCGGATCGCGTGAAGCGCTGGCTGCGCTGCCGGTCGTGCGCAAGTCCGAGTTGTTCGATCTGCAGAAGGCGGCGCGTCCCTTTGGCGGCTTCGCCGCGGTGAGCTGGGGCGCGGCGAAGCGGGTGTTCATGAGTCCCGGACCGCTGTACGAGCCGGAAGGCGCGCGGGCCGATTACTGGCGGCTGGCGCGTGCGCTGTTCGCAGCCGGTTTTCGCCCCGGCGACCTGATTCACAACTGTTTTTCCTATCATTTGACGCCGGCCGGATCGATGCTCGAGACCGGCGCGCACGCGCTGGGCTGCACGGTGTTTCCCGGCGGCACCGGACAGACAGAGATGCAGGTGCAGGCGATGGCGGAGCTCTCGCCGGTCGGTTACGTCGGCACGCCGTCTTTCCTGCGGATCATCCTTGAAAAAGCCGACGCTGACGGCATCGCGCTGCCTTCGCTCAAACGCGCGTTGGTGTCGGCCGAGGCCTTTCTGCCCGTCCAGCGCGACGCGCTGCTCGTGCGTGGCATCGCCGGCTATCAGGCCTATGCATCGGCCGACCTGGGCTGCATTGCCTACGAGACGCCGGCGCGCGAGGGGCTGGTCGTCGACGAAGGTTTGATCGTCGAGATCGTCCGTCCGGGCACCGGCGACCCCGTCGCGCCCGGCGAAGTCGGCGAGGTCGTGGTCACCACGCTTTTCAACACCGACTATCCGCTGATCCGCTTCGGCACCGGTGATCTTTCCGCGCTGCTGCCTGGTGTCTCGCCATGCGGACGCACCAATATGCGCATCAAGGGCTGGATGGGTCGCGCCGACCAGACCACCAAGGTCAAGGGCATGTTCGTCCACCCGTCACAGGTCGCGGCCATCCTCCGTCGGCATCCGGAAATTGGCAGGGCCCGCCTGGTCGTCGACAACCCGGAAGGCAACGACCGGATGACCCTCAAGGTCGAAGTGCCGGGAAACGCCTCGACGCAGCGCGAGGCCATCCTCGATTCGATCCGCGAAATCACCAAGCTGCGTGGCGAGGTCGCCTTCGTCGCACCCGGCGAATTGCCCAACGACGGCAAGGTTGTCGACGACGCGCGCAAGTACGACTGACGCCCCGGCGCCGAATGCTGCGGCGTTTGCGGGAAGAAGCGGATCAGGCCGGTTTGCGCCGCTTGAGCGTGACCAGCAGGACGCCGGCGAGCACCAGCGCGGCACCGGCCAGCTGCACCATGTGCACCGCCTCGCCCAGGATCATCGCGCCCAGCCCGATGGTGAACACCGGACCAAGGGCGCCGATCAGCGACGACGCGTTGGCGCCGATGCGCCGTACCGATTCGGCGATCAGCCAGGTGGGCAACACGGTCGAGAACACCGCCATCGCAAGGCTGATGCCGTGCACGGGCGCCGGTACCGCCAGGGCGTTGATCGGGCGCGTAAGCGCGAACTGGACCAGCACAAAGGCCGTCGAGACCAGCATCGCCCAGGAGATGAAGCGCAGCGACCCCAGGCGACCGATCACCGGTCCCGCCTGCACCAGGTAGAGCGCGTACAGCACTGCGCTGGCGAAGACCAGGCCGCCGCCGGTGAGCGTCGCCGCCGGGTCGCCGCCGAACTTCAGGTCCTGCCAGAACACCAGGCCGATGCCGGCGTAGGACAGCACCAGCGCCGCCGCCGTCCGCCGGGTCAACGGCTGGCGCAGCAGCAGCGCGGACAGCAGCACGACCAGGGTCGGGTACAGGTAGAGTACCAGGCGTTCCAACGCCGCGGTGATGTGCACCAGCCCCATGAAATCGAACAGGCTGGCAAGGTAGTAGCCGATGAACCCAAGCCAGACGATCCGCCAGGCGTCGCCGCGGGCAAGCGGGATCGCAGCGCTGCGCCGCATCGCCCACCACGCCATCGCGCAGAAAAACGGCGCGGCATAGAGCATGCGCAGTGCCAGCAGCGTCACTGCATCGACCGGATCGATCTGATAGGCGAGCTTGATCAGGATCGCCTTGAATGAGAAGCCCAGCACGCCGAATACGGCGAACAGGGGGGCCGTCCACGCATGGTCCGGCTGCACAACCCCCGCCGTCTTTGGCATGGGTTGCGGCGCAGGTGCCGTCAGTCCCACCGGACGATGCCGGTGGTCGCGGTGATCAGGATCACGATGCCGAAGACGATCCGGTACCAGGCGAAAGGCGTGAAATCATGTTGACTCACGTAGCGCAGCAGCCAGCGCACGCAGAAGAACGCGGAGACGAAGGCGGCAGCAAAGCCAACGCCGAAGCTCGGCAGGTCGGCAATGGACAACAGGTGTCGATGCTTCAGGGTGTCGTAGGCGCAGGCCGCGAACAGCGTCGGGATGGCAAGAAAAAAGGAGAATTCGGTCGCTGCGCGACGCGAAAGCCCGAACAGCATGCCGCCGATGATGGTCGCGCCGGAGCGAGAGGTGCCGGGAATCAGCGCAAAGGCCTGCGCGCAGCCGACCTTGAGCGCATCAGTCCAGCGCATGGCATCGACGTCGTCGATGCGCACCGACTCCGGGCGCGTGCGCTGCCGGCGTTCGGCCCAGAGGATCACCAGCGCGCCCGCAATGAAGGCCATCGCCACCGGCACCGGCGCGAACAGGCGGGCCTTGATCATGCTGCTGAAGGCAAGTCCGAGCACCGCCGCCGGCATGAAGGCAATGACGAGATTGACGACGAAGCGGTTGGCGCGCGGATCGCGGAAGAGCCCGCGTGCCACCGCGATCAGGCGGACGCGGAATTCCCAGCATACGGCGAGAATCGCTCCGGCCTGGATGGCAATTTCGAAGACCTTGGCCTTTTCGCCGGTGTAGCCCAACAGCGATCCGGCGACGATCAGATGACCGGTCGACGAAATCGGCAGGAATTCGGTCAGGCCCTCGACAATGCCGAGCAGGAAGGCGGTGAGTAGGGTCGGTTGATCCACTGGCTGCGCTAGGATGCCACGGGGCGGGGCCGTCGCCGGGAAACCGGCGGTGCCGGACGCCGCGCATTGTCGCACGACGCCACGGCTGCTCCGAGTGTCGCTTCACCTGGCAACGTGAAGGCGACATCGACAGGCATCTGCCGCGCACCGGCGCGATTGGCGTCGCGCCGGGGAAGGGGGTAAATTCGAAGCCGGAAGGAGCCATTGCATATGGAACATGAAGTCGTCCAGTTGTTCGACCCGGAATCGTCCACGTTCACCTATTTTCTCGTCGACCGGGCGTCGCGCGAGGCGATGGTCGTCGACTCGGTCGACCGCCAGCTCAAGCGCGATCTCGCGTTGGTGCGCCGGCTCGACCTGCGGATCCGCTATGTCCTGGAGACGCATGCGCACGCCGACCACATCACCGGGGCCGGCCGCCTGCGCGAGGAAACCGGCGCACTTGCGGCAGCGCCGGCGGGCTGCGGGATTGCGCCGGCTGACGTGCAGTTGATGGACCGCGACGCGTTGCATTTCGGCGTTGGCGAGCGCCTGATCGCGCTGCATACGCCCGGGCACACGGCAGGCAGCATGAGTTATCTGTGGCGCGGCAACGTGTTTACCGGCGATGCCTTGCTGATCGACGGCTGTGGCCGTACCGACTTCCAGGGCGGGGACGCGGGAATGCTGTGGGACAGCATTCACGGCAAGCTCTTCGAGCTGCCCAGCAATACCAGGATGTATCCGGGTCACGATTACCGCGGCAACACGGTGTCGACCATCGGCTGGGAGCGCCGGCACAATGCGCGCCTGTCCGGGCGCGACCGCGCGGCGTTCATCGTGCTGATGGCTGAACTGAATCTGCCGAAGCCGAAGATGATCGATGTCGCCGTTCCCGCCAACCGGCATCTGGGCATTCCTCATGCAGCCTGACGAAACGCCCGACGTCACGGCGGTGTTCATGGCGGCGGCTGCCCGGGCACAGGAGAAGGGCGCGGCCTTCGCCGGCCTGTTGACCCCGGCGGAGGCGTGGGCACTGTTTGCTGCCGGCGAGATCGAGCTCGTCGACACCCGCACGCTTGCCGAGCGCGACCTGATCGGCTATGTCCCCGGCAGCCTGCATATCGAGTGGTACGACTACCCGGCGAAAAAGCGCAACCCGGCGTTCGTCGATCAGCTGCGCTCGCGAGTCGAGGACGACCGGCCGGTGGCGTTTCTTTGCCGCAGCGGCGTGCGCTCGCACCACGCTGCGGCGCTGGCCACCGCCAGCGGATTCAGGGCCGCTTTCAATATCCTGGAAGGCTTCGAGGGTGATCGCAACCAGGTCAGCCAGCGCCGCGTCAATGGCTGGCAAATGGCCGGGCTGCCCTGGCGACAGGATTGATCCGGCGCCTGGATCGAACACGGGCGCCGATTTTTCCGCGCTGAACCGCTGTTGTCACGCGGCCGGGGTTTCCGGCACAGCAAGCGAGGCGAAATTACCTAGGTAGGCGGCATTCCGAGTTCCCGGACCATTCGATCAACCAGCGCCCGGACCGCGGCCAGTTCCTCGCGCAATTCGGCGACATTGGCGCGCAGCGCCGCGAGTTCACCCAGCGTGACCTGATCCTCGGGCGCGGTGCTCGCCACGGGCGCCGTCGCCGCCGCCAGGTCCGGCGGACCGGACAGGAGATGCGTCCAGCGCGTCTCACGCGCACCCGGCGCGCGCGGCAACTCAACCACCAGCGCTCCGGCCGGCCGCGCCGCGAGTTCCTGCAGGAAGGCCTCGACCGACGAGACGTCGGCGAAGCGGTGCAGGCGCTCGGAGTGCAGCCGCAGTTCGGCCGCGGTCTGTGCGCCACGCAGCATCAGCGTCGCCAGCAGTGCCACGGCCTGCTCGGGCACGGCGAGCACGCGCGCGACATTGTGCGCGTAACGCATCACCCGCCCACCGCTGCTTTCGACCAGCAGCGACAGCGATTTCAGCTGGTCGATCGCCGCCTGGATTTCGCCTTCGGTCGCCTCCAGCACCGGATCGCGGCTGGTCTTCTGGTTGCAGCCGGAGGTCAGCGCGTTGAGCGTCAGCGGGTAGGTATCGGGCACCGTGTGCTGCTTCTCGACCAGGACTCCGAGGACTCGGGTCTCGAGCAGAGACAGGGCAGGCAGTGTGGCGGACATCGTTCAAGAACTCCCATGCAGGCGGCTGGCAGCCGTCGTTGCGCGTCATCTTGCCATGCCGGTGGAAGGCGGGACTGGTATCGTGTCGTTTCGACCCACTCGGACCTGCGAGCGATGGCCTCTTCCTCTGACGTGACCAACATGGCGCTGTTCTGCGATTTCGAGAACATCGCGCTCGGCGTGCGCGACGCCGACTACGACAAATTCGACATCGGCAGGATTCTCGAACGGCTGCTGCTCAAGGGCAGCATCGTGGTCAAGAAGGCCTATTGCGACTGGGACCGCTACAAGGAGTTCAAGGCGCCGATGCACGAGGCGTCGTTCGAACTGATCGAGATTCCGCATGTGCGCCAGTCGGGCAAGAACTCCGCCGACATCCGCATGGTCGTCGACGCGCTCGACCTGTGCTACACCAAGTCGCACGTCGACACCTTCGTGATCATCAGCGGCGACTCGGATTTCTCGCCGCTGGTCTCCAAGCTGCGCGAGAACGACAAGATCGTCATCGGCGTCGGCGTCAAGAACTCGACCTCCGACCTGCTGATCGCCAACTGCGACGAATTCATCTACTACGACGACCTGGTGCGCGAGCAGAAGAAGCGGGCCGCAAAGAAAACGGCGGTCAAGCCCAGGGCCGACGCCAAGGCGGCAGGCGGCGCGAAGAAAACGTCGAAAAGCGCAGCGAAGAGCACCGGGAAAGGCGCTGCCCCGGCCGAACCTGTCGCGACGGCAGCCGCGGCGCCCACCGGCGACGAGGAGCGCCGGATCGAGGCGATCGACCTCATCGTCGGCACCGTCGAAGCGCTGGCAAGCGAGCGCGACGGCGGCGATAAGGTCTGGGGGTCGATGGTCAAGCAGGCGATCAAGCGCGTGAACCCGGGCTTCGCCGAGTCCTACTACGGCTTTCGCTCCTTCAACGGCATGCTCGAGGAGGCCGCGCGCCGTGGTGCGCTGCTGCTCGAACGCGACGAGAAATCGGGCGGTTACATCGTTCGGCTGGCCGGCAGCGACGACTGACACGATGGCGGCCGATGCCGCCATTGAGATCCTGCCGGCCGCCCCCATTGATCCTGCATGGGTGCGGGTCATTCGGGAGATGTTCCGCGACAGCCCAAGCCCTTCGCCTCCCAAGGAAGGTCAGGCCAGATGATGCACAACATCCGGCCGGCCGCGATGGCTGGCCACTTCTATCCGGGTTCACCGGCGGCGCTCGCCGCCGACGTCCGCACCTGCCTGGCCGGCGCGCGGGCGTACGCGGGACCGGCGCCCAAGGCCCTGGTGGTCCCGCATGCCGGCTATGTCTACTCGGGTCCGGTGGCGGGACATGCCTATGCGGCGCTCGGGGCGATACGAGACGCGGTCCGCCGCGTCGTGCTGCTGGGCCCGGCGCATCGCGTTCCCATCGCCGGATTGGCGCTGCCGTCGGTGCGGGCCTTCGCGACGCCGCTGGGTGAGGTTGCCATCGACGCCGAGGCCGTGACGCGAGCAAGCGCATTGCCGCAGGTGGTCGTCGACGACGCCGCGCATGCGCAGGAACATTCCCTTGAGGTGCAGTTGCCGTTCCTGCGGGCGACGCTCGCCAATTTCACGCTGGTGCCGTTCGTGGTCGGCGCCGCGTCGACGGCGGACGTCGCCGCCGTGCTTGATCTCCTGTGGGGCGGTCCCGAAACACTGATCGTCGTCAGCTCCGACCTGTCGCACTACCACCGCTACGACGAGGCGCGTGCCATCGACCGGGGTACCGCAGAGACGATCCTCGCCCTTCGCCCCGGCATCGGCCACGAGCAGGCCTGCGGTGCCACGCCGGTCAATGGGTTGCTCGCCGTCGCGCGGCGGCGCGGCCTCGTCCCGCATCTGCTCGACTTGCGCAATTCGGGGGACACGGCCGGCGACCGTTCGCGGGTCGTCGGCTACGGGGCGTTCGCATTCACGCCGCAGGCGGCGCGGTGAGTGCAGCCGTGCTCGGCCGGAGCCTCGTCGGCATCGCTCGCACGTCGATCGGCGGCGCGTTCGGGCGCGCCGGCCGCGGCCCGGCCGACGACGCGCATCCGGCGCTTGGCGCTCCCGGCGCGACGTTCGTCACGTTGATGCGCGAAGGCGCGCTGCGCGGCTGCATCGGCTCGCTGGAGCCGCGGCGAGCGCTTGCACAGGACGTGCGCGCCAACGCACTCGCCGCCGCCTTCGGCGATCCGCGCTTTCCGCCGCTGGCCGCCGTCGAATTCGACACGACCCTGGTCGAGGTGTCGCTGCTGGGCGCCAGCGAACCGCTGCGCCACAGGGGCGAGGCGCAGGTGCTGGCGCAACTCGCACCCGGCGTGGATGGGGTGATCATCGAATACGGCCGGCATCGCGCGACGTTCCTGCCGCAGGTCTGGGAGGCGCTACCCGAGCCGCGCGCGTTCCTGGCTGAGTTGAAGCGCAAGGCCGGCCTGCCGGCCGATTTCTGGCACGTGGAGATGAACGTTCGCCGCTACCGGGTGACCAAATGGAAGGAGAGCGAGTTCCTGTCGGTGGAGGTGACGCAATGAGCGATTTTCCGGGACGCTGGTGGCATGCGCTGCCCGACGGGCGCATCCAGTGCGACCTATGCCCGCGCGATTGCCGGCTGCACGACGGGCAGCGTGGCGCCTGCTTCGTGCGCCAGCGCCAGGGTGAGGGCATCGCGCTCACCACCTACGGCCGCTCGTCGGGCTTCTGCATCGATCCCATCGAGAAGAAGCCGCTCAACCATTTCTATCCGGGCTCGACGGTGTTCTCGTTCGGCACCGCCGGCTGCAACCTCGCCTGCAAGTTCTGCCAGAACTGGGACATCAGCAAGTCGCGCGAGATGGACACGCTGATGGACGCCGCTTCGCCGGAGGCGATCGCCGCCACCGCAGCCGGACACGATTGCCGCAGCGTGGCGTTCACCTACAACGACCCGGTGATCTTCGCCGAGTATGCGATGGATACCGCCGATGCCTGCCGCGCGCGCGGCATCGCCACCGTGGCCGTCACCGCCGGCTACATCGGCACCGACGCGCGGCGCGAGTTCTTCGCCAGGATGGACGCGGCCAACGTCGACCTGAAGGCCTTCACCGACGACTTCTACGTGAAGCTCTGCGGTGCCCGGCTGGCGCCGGTGCTCGACACGCTGGCGTACGTCCGGCATGAGACCGACTGCTGGCTCGAGATCACCACGCTGCTCATTCCAGGAAAAAACGACTCCGACGCCGAACTGACGGCGATGTCCCGCTGGATTGCCCGCGAGCTCGGACCGGACGTGCCGCTGCACTTCACGGCGTTCCATCCGGACTACAAGATGATCGACGTCGCGGCCACGCCGGGGGCGACGCTCACGCGCGCCCGCGCGATCGCGCGCGGCGAAGGCCTGCGCTACGTCTACACCGGCAACGTGCACGACCCAAGCGGCGGCACCACGTCCTGTCCGGACTGCGGCAAGCCGCTGATCGTCCGCGACTGGCACGAGATCCTGGCCTACGAGGTCACGGCCGAGGGCGCCTGCGGGCATTGCGGCGCGGCGATTCCCGGCCGCTTCGGATCCGGCACGCCTGCGCGCGGACGCCGGCGCATGCCGGTGCGCATCGCGATGGCGTCCTGACCCGGACGGTCGCGCGGGCGCGAACAGAAATCGCGCGGCTAGAACTTCTCGTCGCGGCGCAGGTAGCGCCACTGCCCGACCGGCAGCGGTCCCAGCGGCACGCCACCGCTGCGCACGCGCTTCAACGCGGTCACGGAAAGATTCACCAGCTCGCACATGCGACGGATCTGCCGCTTGCGGCCCTCGCGCAGGACGAAGCGCAGTTGATGCTCGTTCTGCCAGGACACCTTGGCGGGCTTCAGCTTGACGCCGTCGAGTTCGAGGCCGTGCTGGAGCAGCTTCATGTCCTGGTCCGACAGCGTGCCCTCCACGCGCACCAGGTATTCCTTCTCGACCTCAGAGTCGCGGCCGATCAGTCGCTTGGCGACGCGGCCATCCTGCGTGAAGACGATCAGCCCGGTCGAGTCGATATCCAGCCTCCCGGCTGGCGCGAGCCCGCGCAGATGGTTCATCCTGAATTTGATCGGCGCCGGGTCGTCGGGCCAACGGTTGTCCGGCTTGATCAGCGTCATGGCCGGCGTGTGGCCGTCTTCGGCCTGTCCGGAGACATAGCCGATCGGCTTGTTGAGCACGATGGTCACAAGTTCGCCCTGGTGCTGCGTCGCGGCCGGGTCGATGTCGATGCGTGAACTGCCCGACACGCGCGTGCCGAGGATGTCGACGACCTTGCCGTCGACGCGCACCCAGCCGTTGACGATCCAGTCATCTGCCTCGCGGCGCGAGCACAGGCCGAGTTCGCTCATGCGCTTGGACAGCCGGGGATCGTCGTTGCCGACGTTCTGCGGTGCGCGTGGTTGCGGCGCACGCACCGGACGCGCCGGTGGCGCGGGATCTGCCGTCCGCCGTCTGGTGTCGGGCGTGCGCGCTGCCCCTTGTGGCTTCTTGCCGGCAGCTTGCGCGCGTGGCGGGCGCGCGCCTGCCGGAGCTTCGCCGACTGCCGCCGCAGGTTTGCCGCGTCGCCGCGAGCCGGTCTTCGCGGGCATCGGCGCATCGGTGCGCGTCGGCGAGGCGGTCGGATCCGGCACAGCCGGCGCCACAGACGAGGCGGCAGTCTTCGACGGCGATCGTTGTGGCGGCTGGCCGTGCGCCGCCCGCCACGCGCGCGACGTCGGCGCCTTGGGCGCGGCGGTCGGATCGACCGGTTTGGTGACTTTGAGCGTGGGTCGGGCCATGGGCTGGAGGTCGACCGCATGAGGCGACGGCCAGAGCGCATCATAGCGGGCCGCCGGGCCGCGGCGGGCGCGATGGCGCAACATCCGCCCCGCCGCCGGACGGGAATTGCCCGATGGACTGCGGAAGCGCGTCGCGGCGGGAATGAGATTCCGCCGGCGGGCGATGCCACAATGGCGAGCGCTTTCCGCGGAGAAATGTGATGAACGACCTTGCGGACCACAAGCCGCATCTGCCGATCGATCGCCGTCTACGGCCGCAGCCGCCGTCGCGCTGCAGGCTGTGGCGCTGCCGATGCATCGCATCGGGACTGGCGCTGGCGATGGCCGCGGCGCTGCTTGTTGGCTGCGCCGCCGGCGGCAACGCGCCGTCGCGCGAGTTCGTCACCGTGAACCTGAAGCCCGGACCCGACCTTCCCGCGCAGACCGGCCGCGCCTTCCTGATGCCGCAGGACCGCGGCACGCGCGTGCAGATCGAGGTCACCGGCGTGCCGGCGATGATCGTGTCGCGGCCGGTTCACCTGTACACGTTCATCCATCGCGGCCGCTGCGGCGCGCTGGTCTCCCCACCGGCGTATCCGCTGCTGCGCACCGTGCTTGCAGGCTCGCCGGCGAGCACCGCGCTGGCGCCGGCCCACGGCCCGTTCACGGTGAGCAACGTCGCGCCGCTGCCGCTTGCGGAGTTGCGCGCGGGTGGCTATGCGATCGTGGTGCGCAGCGCGCCTGCCGACGGTGACCGGGAGATTTTCTGCGGCGACGTGAACTAGGCTCGCCCGGGCGCCGGCGGAGCGCGGAATCCCGCCTGACTCAGGCCTTCGAGTAGATCTCCGCCCCCTTCTTCACGAACTCCACCGCCTTGGCCTGCATGCCCTTGGCCAGTGCGTCGGCCTCGGCGATGCCCTGCTTGGCCGCGTACTCGCGCACGTCCTGCGTGATCTTCATCGAGCAGAAATGCGGGCCGCACATCGAGCAGAAGTGGGCGAGCTTGGCGCCATGCTGCGGCAGCGTCTCGTCGTGGAACTCGCGGGCCTTGTCGGGATCGAGCCCGAGGTTGAACTGGTCGTCCCAGCGGAACTCGAAGCGCGCCTTGGACAGTGCATTGTCGCGGATCTGCGCCCCCGGATGGCCCTTGGCGAGGTCGGCCGCGTGGGCGGCGATCTTGTAGGTGATGATGCCGTCCTTGACGTCGTTCTTGTTTGGCAGGCCGAGGTGTTCCTTGGGCGTGACGTAGCAGAGCATGGCGGTGCCGTACCAGCCGATCATCGCCGCGCCGATGCCGCTGGTGATGTGGTCGTAGCCCGGCGCGATGTCGGTGGTCAGCGGCCCCAGCGTGTAGAACGGCGCCTCGCCGCACAGGCGCAGCTGCTTGTCCATGTTGACCTTGATCATGTGCATCGGCACGTGGCCGGGACCTTCGATCATCATCTGCACGTCGTGCTTCCAGGCGATCTGCGTCAGTTCGCCGAGCGTGTCGAGTTCGCCGAACTGCGCCTCGTCGTTGGCGTCGTGCGATCGAACCGGGGCGCAGGCCGTCGCCCGAGCGAGAAGGCGACGTCGTAGGCCTTCATGATCTCGCAGATGTCCTCGAAATGCGTGTAGAGGAAGCTCTCCTGGTGATGCGCGAGGCACCACTTGGCCATGATCGAACCGCCGCGCGAGACGATGCCGGTCATGCGCTTGGCGGTCATCGGCACGTAGCGCAGCAGCACGCCGGCGTGGATGGTGAAATAGTCGACACCCTGCTCGGCCTGTTCGATCAGCGTGTCGCGGAAGATCTCCCAGGTCAGGTCCTCGGCCTTGCCGTCGACCTTTTCCAGCGCCTGGTAGATCGGCACGGTGCCGATGGGCACCGGAGAATTGCGCATGATCCACTCGCGCGTCTCGTGGATGTTCCTGCCGGTGGACAGGTCCATCACCGTGTCGGCGCCCCAGCGGATGGCCCAGGTCATTTTCTCGACTTCCTCGCCGATCGACGAGGACACCGCGGAATTGCCGATGTTGGCGTTGATCTTGACCAGGAAATTGCGCCCGATGATCATCGGCTCGGATTCCGGGTGGTTGATGTTGTTGGGAATGATCGCGCGTCCGCGTGCGACCTCGTCGCGCACGAATTCGGGGGTGATCGTCGCCGGAAGGGACGCACCGAAACTCTGCCCGGGATGCTGGCGGCGCACCGATTCCGGCAGCTGCGCGACGAACTCCTCGCGCCGCAGGTTTTCGCGGATGGCGACGTATTCCATTTCCGGCGTGATGATGCCGCGGCGCGCATAGTGCATCTGGGTGACGTTGGCGCCGGCTTTCGCGCGTCGCGGCTGGCGGTGCAGGTCGAAGCGCAGGTCGGCGAGTTCCGGGTCGGCGAGCCGTGCCTGGCCGTAGGCCGAGGTCAGTCCGGCCAGTGCCTCGGTATCGCCGCGCTCGGCGATCCATGCGGCGCGCAGCGGCGCCAAACCGTTGCGGATATCGATGTTCACCGCCGGGTCGGTGTAGGGTCCTGAGGTATCGTAGACGACCAGCGACGGGTTCTTCTCCGCGCCAAATGACGCCGGCGTGTCGCACTGGCTGATCTCGCGCATCGGCACGCGCAGGTCGGCGCGCGATCCCTGGACATGGACCTTGCGTGACGCGGGCAGCGGCGCCACCGCGGCCGAATCCACCTTCGCATCGCGCGCGAAGTGCTGGTCGTTTGCATTCATGGGTTTCTCCTCGAAGTCTAGGGCGCGAGGAGCGGAAGAACGGGCTTCACGCTTCCCTCTCGCCGGCATTATCCGGATCAGGTTCCAAGGGTTTGGTCTCACCCGCCGGCAATGCCGGCAGGACCCCTAGCGTTGGAACCACGTTACGCTGAAACTGCCTGACAGGCAATCTGCGGCGGTGTCGCCCCTCTGGCGACACCCGGTAAAAGGCCGCGGGTGGAAATTGGAACCAAGGTGACGAGAATGCAGAATTGGATCTCAATGGCGCTGGGCCTCGTTTTTGCGACGACCGCAGCCACGGCGACGGCAAAAGATGCCGCCGCGAGTGATGCGCGGACGATCGCCGACTGCCACGCGATCGGCAACCGGATGGCCCGGCTGGATTGCTACGACGCCGTCACCCGGCGCAGCGATGCGCGGCGCGAACATGAACGCCTGCGCGACAGTGCGGCGACAGCCGCCGGAGAAAGGCCTGCCGGCGCGGCGGGTCGCATCGCCGCCGCCGGCGGCATCCTCGGCGAATTCTGGGGCTTCGATGTCAGCGCCGAGGAGAGCAAGTTCGAAATCAGGCAATACCACCCGAACTACCTGGTCGCCTACGGCACCAGCCCGTTCGACGCAGCGCCGCAGTCCTCGCCCGAGCGCGTGTACGACGACCAGCCGAGCACGGATCCCAAGGGCGTCAAGTTCCAGATCTCCGCCAAGGTGCGGATCTTCGACCGCGACGATCATGCCTACGGCCTCTGGCTCGCGTACACGCAGCAAAGCTGGTGGCAGGTATTCGATGCCCCCGATTCGCGGCCATTTCGCGAGACCAATTACCAGCCCGAGGCGATCATCGCGCTGCGACCCGAGTTGTTCGGTGTGAAGAACGACGGCGATGGGTTTGCCTGGCGCATGCTCAATTTCGGCTTTGCCCACCAGTCCAACGGGCAATCGGGCAACGCGTCGCGCAGCTGGAACCGTGTCTATGCCGAGGCCGGATTCGAACGCGATTGGCAGGAAGGTGGCCAACTCGCGCTGCTGGCGCGCGGCTGGGCCCGGATCTCCGAGGATCCGAACAAGGACGACAACCCGGACATCACCGACTACCTGGGTTATGGGGACCTGCGGGCCATTTACCGGCGCGGCGATTACCTGTTCACTGCCATGGCGCGAGGCAACCTGCGTACCGGCAAGGGCGCGGGCGAGATTGCCTTCGCCTTCCCGCTGGTGCGCGGCGCCGCGGCGCGCAGCTTCCCGTTCAAGGGCTATGTGCAGGTCTTCACCGGCTACGGCGAGAGCCTGCTCGACTACAACTGGCGCCAGACCACGGTCGGTATCGGTTTCATGCTCAACGACCGGCGCTAGGTCGGGACCGGCCGGGCGTTTCCGTTCGCGCCCGACCAGCTGGGCAGTCGCGGAGCGTTGCCGCTGCCACGGCGACGCGCGTAAAATGCCCCGACCGCGGGTGTAGCTCAATGGTAGAGCAGAAGCTTCCCAAGCTTAAGACGAGGGTTCGATTCCCTTCACCCGCTCCACCGTCTGCCTCGTACGACCCTGAGATATGGGTTACATCCCGGACCTAAGTCTCGGGTTGCTCACATCGGCCGGCGTGAGGCCGGCACCACCGGCCTCCGCAGGACACTCAACCGCGAATCGAGTCGCGCTAAGGGCGCATTCGGGCGCGCAGCGAATCGTAGATCGGCTCGCCGCGCAGGGCCGACGCGGTCAACATCGCGCTGAAGCAGGCGATGAACGATGGAACGATCAGCGAAGTGGCGGCAGTCATTTCAACAACCAGCACGATGCCGGTCAGCGGCGCGCGCACCACTGCAGTGAAAAATGCGGCCATCGCGACCACGGCAAACGACATCGTATGGAGATCGAGCATCGGCAGCAGGCGGTTGGCGAGAATCGCGAAGCAGGCGCCGCCGATGGCGCCGAGGAGCAGCAGCGGCGCGAACA
>CAVQGR010000017.1:0-17454 GCA_963712105.1 uncultured beta proteobacterium | reverse complement strand
ACTGCTCGGCATGTGTTGGCTCGCGGTGGCGCTTGCGGTTGCCGGCTGCGCGACGCGACCCGTCAACTTCCCCATCACGCAGGCCCAGGAGAGTACCGGTTACCGCCTTGCGACGCGCCAGCCGCATTTCAAGGACCGTGAAACGCTGGTGATCCTCGCCTTTTCGGGCGGGGGTACGCGCGCAGCCGCGTTTTCCTACGGGGTCCTGGAGTTTCTCCGTCGCACCGAAATCGTCAGGGCCAATGGGGAGAAGGTCCGCCTGCTCGATGCCGTCGGCGTCATCACCGGGGTGTCCGGGGGGAGTTTCACGGCGCTGTCCTATGGACTCTACGGCGATCGCCTGTTCACCGAGTACGAACAACGCTTCCTCAAGCGCAATGTGCAGGGCGACATCATCGCGCGCACGTTCAATCCCGGATACTGGTCCAGGCTGTGGTCGCCGAATTGGGGGCGCTCGGAACTCGCGGCCGAACTCTACGACGAAATCCTGTTCGACGGCGCGACCTTCGCCGATCTCAACCGGGGTGCGGGACCGCTCATCCTGGCGTCGGCCACCGATCTCTCGACCGGGGCGCGGCTGGTCTTCGATCAGGATGTCTTCGATGCGATGTGCTCGAACCTCGACTCCTTCCGCCTGTCGCGCGCTGCTGCGGCGTCGTCGGCGGTGCCGGTGCTGCTTTCGGCCATCACGCTGAACAACTACGGCGGCACCTGCAACTACGTGCCGCCGGCCCTGTCGAATCTGATCACGGGCACCGCGGGTGCGCCACGAACGGCGACGCGGGCAAAGCGCGAACTGGACGAGCGGATGGCCTTTGCCGACGGGGCCCAACGCCCTTACATCCACCTCGTCGACGGCGGCATCTCGGACAATGTCGGCATGCGCAGCGTGCTGACCGTACTCGAACTGATGGAAGCTCTGCATCGAGCCGGCATGCCGACGCGACTCGACAGCGCGCGGCGGATCGTGGTCTTCGTCGTCAACTCGGTGTCCACGCCGCGCAAGACCTGGGATCAGTCAGAGACCCCCCCGGGCCTCGTCGACACCCTGGTACAGGCGTCCGGCGTGCCGATCGACCACTATTCCTACGAGGCGGTCGAATTGCTGCGGGACATGGAGGCGCGCTGGCAGGCGCTGCGGCGGTTGCGCAACTCGCCCGAGTTCGCAGGCAGCCGCAACCCCGCGATTGCCGACGACCTCAAGGCGCCCGACGTGAGCATCTACACCGTCGACGTGTCGTTTGCCGAGTTGAAGGACAAGGCCGAACTCGAGTACCTGAACAGCCTGCCAACGAGCTTCGTTCTGCCGCCGGAGGCGGTGGATCGCCTGCGCGCCGCTGCCGGAACGATCATCATGTCCTCGCCGGAATTCCAGCGGTTGCTGAAGGAGGTCGGGGTAACGGTCGTTTCCGAATCGGTGCCCCTGGAAAATTCCGGCGCCCGGCAAAGCCCGCCGAAACCGTGATGCCGCCGAAACCACGAACCGTATTGCGCGCGGCCATGATCAGTGGGAGGACCAGCGGCGCTTCGCTGTTTCGCGACGCGAACGTCGCCGCACTCAATGGTCCGTCGGGCGGGCGGACGCGCCGCCTGAATGGCGCGTTGTGGCTTGGGGTGGTGCTGACGGTGGCCGGCTGCACGACCGTCGGTCCGGACTTTGTCCAGCCGGTCGCGACGGTACCCGCGAAATGGCAGGAGACGGACAGCACGATCGTCGTCACCAGACCGGCCGAGCCGGACCGGTGGTGGGAGGTCTTCGGCGATCCGATACTCGGCTACCTGATCGAAATCGCGTATCGGAACAACTACAGCCTGAAGGTGGCGGGCCTCAAGGTGCTGGAGGCACGCGCGCAGCTTGGCATCGCCATCGGCACGCTGTATCCGCAGGTGCAGCAGGCGAACGGCAACGTGAATTACACATCGGCCAGCAAGAACGCGGCCAACACTGCCGCGGGAGACCTGGGGTTCTGGGAATACGCGGTCGGCGCCAGCATCGGCTGGGAGCTCGATTTCTGGGGCAAGTTCCGCCGCTCGATCGAGTCGGCCGACGCCAACCTGCTGGCCAACGTCGCCGCCTACGACAATGTGTTGGTGCTGCTGGTCGCGCAGGTCGCGGACACCTACGTCGCCATCCGCACTGCGGAGGCGCAGCGCAAGGTCGCGTACGAGAATGTCGCGGTCCAGCAGCGCAGCCTGAAGATCACCGAGGCCCGGTTTCGCGGCGGCGATGTCGGGGAACTCGACATGCTGCAGGCCCGCACACAGCTGCTGGGAACGCAGGCGTCGATCCCGCCGATCGAGACCGGGTTGCAACAGGCGCGCAACGCGCTCAGTACGTTGCTCGGCCAGCCGCCGGGGGATCTCGGACGAATCCTTGATGCTCGACCGGGCGTCATCCCCGAGCCGCCGCCGGCAATCGTGGCAGGCGCCCCGACGGAGCTCCTGCGCCGGCGTCCCGACGTGCGCCAGGCCGAACTGGTTGCCGCGGCGCAAAGCTCCGCAATCGGCGTGGCCGAGGCCGATCTCTATCCGAGCTTCGGGTTGAGCGGCTTTCTCGGCGTGGTGGCCGCCGACGGAACCAACACCACGCGCACCGGCAACAGCGGCATCGGCCAGCTCTTCAACGCGAATTCGTTCACCTTCGTCGGTGGCCCGTATTTCAGCTGGAACGTCCTCAACTATGGCCGCATTCGCAACAATGTCCGGGTCCAGGATGCCCGGTTGCAGCAGTCGCTGGATAACTACCAGAGTACGGTACTCAACGCGGTGAAAGAGGTCGAGGACGGCATGGTGGCGATGCTGCGCAGCCGCGAGCAGGAGCGGATCCTCGCCGAAACCGAGGCGGCGGCGAAGCGCACGCTGCTCCTGGCCAACATCGGCTATCGCGAAGGATTTTCCGATTTCCAGCGGGTGCTGGACGCCCAGAACGCATTGCTGCAGGCACAACGGCAAACGGTATCGGCGCGCAGCACCACCGTCAGCAGCGCGATCGGCGTCTATCGGGCGCTGGGTGGCGGCTGGGAAATCCGAGTCGGCCAGGGCTTTGTGGACGAGGCCACCAGCAACACGATGCAGCAGCGCGTGGACTGGGGAGATCTGCTTCAGCGCAAGGCCACCGAGCCGCCGCTGAAGGGTCAGGGCAGCGGTTGGCCTTCGCCGGACTGGTAGACGCCGTCAACGCGAACCCGGACACCTCATGACCGAACAACCGAATGCTCCGCCCATGGCGGAGGGATCAGGAAAGCCCCCGGAAGCCCCATCGGCCGAATCGGTCGCTGCGGACACGCCCGCCGCCGCCGAGGGTCTCTCGCTCGCCAAGGCTTCGCCGCCACCGCCGCCGCCACCGAAGCAGCGAATGGATCCGGTTCGCCTCTGGGTCCTGGTGTTTGGCGCCTTCTGCCTGGTGCTGCTCGCCTGGTACATGCTCGCCGATCGCTATACGCCATTCACGACGCAGGCGCGCGTCAATGCCTTCATCGTGCCGATCGCGCCGCAGGTGGCAGGGGAGGTTCTTTCCGTCGACGTGCGCACCAACCAGACGGTGAATAAGGGCGACCTGCTTGCCAGCATCGACCCGACGCGCTACCAGATCGCCGTCGCGTCGGCCGAAGCGCAGCTGGCGCTCACGCGGCAAAATCTCAAGGTTTCCAGCTCGACCGTCGATGCGGCTGCCGCGGCGCTGGATGCCGCGAATGCCGCGCTGCTCAAGGAAACGCAGAACGAGTTGCGACTGAAGCGCATCGATGCGGACGTCCCCGGCGCGATTTCGCAACGTTCGCTGGAGTCGGCCACGACGTCCCGCGTCGAGGGCGAGGCGCAGGTGGCCAACGCCAAGGCCAACCTGCAGAAGGCGATCGAGGCATTGGGTCCCCGCGACGACAGGAATCCGCAGTTGCTCGCCGCGCGCGCTGCTCTGGACAAGGCGAAGCTGGACCTGCAGTACACGCGCCTGGTCGCGCCCAGCGACGGCCTGGTGACCGACCTGAGGGTCGACGTCGGCAATTTCGCGGGGACCGGAACCCCGCTGATGACCTTCGTGGCAAATCAGAAAATCTGGGTCGAGGCGAACCTGACCGAAAACAACCTCGGCCGCATCAAGCCGGGCGACACGGTCGACCTGGTGCTGGACGTCTGGCCGGACCGCGTCCTGCGCGGAAGAGTGCGCAGCATCACCTACGGCGTGACCGGGGCAGAGTCCACGTCGAAGCCGGGCACGCTGCCGACGGTCCAGAATGCGCGCGACTGGCTGCGCAACGCACAGCGATTTCCCGTACTGATCGATTTCGACAATCCGGCCGAGGCCACCCAGCTTGGAGCGCGGGTGGGCAGCCAGGTCAGCGTGCTGGTCTACACGGGCCAGCATCCGCTGCTCAACGCCCTGGGCCGGGGCCTGATCTGGCTGAGCGGCGTCCTTTCGTATGCCTACTGACGCTGCCGCCGCCGCGGCGATACCGAAGGCACGGGCACTCGACGATCCCCGGACGCGGCGCATCCTGCGCTTCACCCTGGGCGTGACGCTTGCGACCGCCTTCAGCAGCTACGTCAACTGGCCATTCTCGTTCATGCTGGTGGCGCTGGTGATTTCACTGATGGCGCTGCCGACGCCGGCGCCGTCGCTGCGGTTCGCGGCATGGACGGTGGTCAAGCTCATCGGCTTCATCGGGCTCGGCGTGGTGCTGATGCTGCCGCTGCACAGTTTTCAGCTCCTCGGGTTCGCATTGGTCGCGCTCGTTATCTTCATCACCTTCTACCTGCAGGCCCAGGGCAGGATCGCGAGCCTCAATGCCATTTTCGTGATCGTCGGCGTGACGCTCGTTCCGGCGTTCGGACAGAACGACATGACGGTGGGGGTCGAGTTCGCCAAGGGCATGGCGCAAAGCACGCTGGCCCTGTTCCCGGTCATCTGGATCGCCTTTGCCGTGCTGCCCGGCGGCGTGTTTCCGGGCCTGCCCAATGCTCCGCGCGTCGAGGGCACGCCGGCGGATCGGGGAATCCTGGCATTGCGGCCGGTGCTGGTGCTGCTGCCGCTGTTCGGGTACATGCTCTCCAGCGACAACAACATCCGCTACCTGATCGGCTACTACCAGCCGGCGATGATCGCGCAGCATGCGAGCCGGGCCACGGCGCGCAAGCTGGTCGGCGATCTGTTCATGGCCACGGTCATCGGCGCCGTGGCGGGCCTCGTCATGTGGTGGCTGATGAAGCTGTGGCCGTCATGGTTCTGGTTCGTCCTGATGATGGCGTTTTTTTCGCTCTTCTTTGCGACCCGCATCTTCGCCAGTGGCGCCAACCCCCTGACGCCGAACTTCTATCGGTGGAGCTATGGACTGTCGACGCTGGTGTTCATTGTCTTTCCCGATGCGCTGACCCAGGGGTTCACGGGCGACGATCCGAACATGAAGTTCTACCAACGGATTCTCGACTACCTGCTGGTCACGTCGTATTCGGTGGTCGCCGTGATCGCCTACGACGCGATCGTCGAACGCCTGTCGGCGTTGCGCAGGCGGTTCAGGCAGGACCGCGAATGACTCCCGGTGCTCCGCGCCAACGGCGACCGGTTTCGATTCTGCGGCCCATCCCTCCCTGACTGTCCGAAAAGGTATAATGGCCGTCCGGATGAGTGCATCGATGTCTCCCATTCGGCGCCGATAATGCCGGCTGAAGGAACAGATACGCAACGGCCGATGTCGAACTATCGGCTCGCATCTCGCCTGTGGACAGGGCGAGTCGGGTTTCAGCACAACCTCGCAATCGGCGTGCATCTGCGCGGTTGTCATCATTGTCCCCGAGATTCCGTCCGCAGCAGCGGCCGGTTTTCACCCAGGAGTCAGCAGCAATGCAAATGAATCGATCCGCAGCAGCGGTCATGAACGTTGGCGGGCGTTGGTCCAGGTTCGTGGCCTTCGGCCTCGCGATTCTGTTCGCCGCGCACGCGATCGCGCAGGCGCCCGCGGCTCCGGGTGGCGCAGCCGCCCCGCCCGCGGCGGAGGAACTCGACGCGCTCGTCGGCCGGATCGCGCTGTATCCGGACGATCTGGTCTCGATCATCCTGCCGGCGTCGACCAGTCCGCTGCAGCTGGTGCAGGCGGACCGCTATCTCGACAAGCGCAAGGCCGATCCCAAGCTGCCCATCGACGACAAGTGGGACGATGCGGTCAAGTCGCTGCTCAACTACCCCGACGTGGTGAAGATGATGAGCGGGGATCTCGACTGGACCAGCGCGCTGGGCGAGGCGGTCGTTACCGATCAGGGCGCGGTCCTGGATGCCATCCAGAGCTTTCGCCGCCGCGCGCAGGCCGCGGGCAACCTCAAGTCCGACGGCAAGCAGGTCGTGGCGGCGCAGCAGGAAGTCATCACCATCGTCCCCGCCGATCCGCAGGTGATCTACGTGCCGCAGTACAACCCGACGACGGTCGTCACCTACGGCGTGCCGTACTGGGGTTACTACCCGACGGCCTATCCGTCGTACTACTACCCGTATGCGCCGGGCGCGGCGCTGGCCGCCGGCGTGATCTGGGGCGCGGCCATCGGGGCGGCCTGGAATGGCGGCCGCTATGCCACCCAGTACGGCGGGAATGCCAACATCAACGTCAACCGCAATACGAATATCAATACCGGGAACATCAACACCGGCAACGTCAACCGCGGCGCCGGCGCGAGCCAGCTGCCGGCGGGCGGCAGCACCGCCTGGAAGTCGAACAAGCAACCGGGCCAGGTCAGCAGCTCGGTCGGCAAGACCGCCAATTCGGCCCGCGTGGGCGACACGCGCGCGGGTGGCGCCGGAGCTGCCGGCGGCGGCGGCGGCGCGTGCGTCGGCCCAGCCTGCCGGCGGAGGCGCGGCGCGTGCGTCGTCGCAGCCCGCTGGTGGTGGTGCTGGCGCGCGCATCCGCGCAGCCGGCCGGCGGTGGCGCGATGGGTTCCGGTTCGGGATCGTTCAGCGCATCGCCGCGCGACAACTACAGCAGCGGCAGTCGGGGCGGCGGCTCCGGCGGCGACGCCTTCGGCGGCTACAGCTCGGGCAGGCAAACCCAGATGGACAGCTCTCGCGGCGCATCGAGCCGCAGTGCTCGTCGCCCAGCGCGGGGGCGCGGCCCTCGCCGAGCGCCGGTGGCGGTTCGCGCGGCGGTGGCGGTGGTGGTGGACGTGGCGGCGGAGGTCGGCGGTAATCGCCGGGGACGCTCATGCACCCAATCCATTCAATTCAACGCAAGGCACCCGTCATGAATCTCACCCGCCTCTGGACACTTCTTTCCCGCCTGACACTGGCGCTCATCGTGGCGGTTCCGCTCGCTCGCGGCCGCGGCGCCGCAGGAAACCTTCGCGACGCCGGAAGCCGCGGCCGACGCGCTGATGGCTGCACTCAAGGCAGACAGCGATCCGGCGATGGTCGCGATCTTCGGCGAAGATCACAAGGATCTCGTCGTCAATTCGGATCGTGCGCGTCCAGCGCGACGCGGGCGAAAATTCTTGCCGCGATGCAGACGCTGAAAGCGCTCCAGGCACCGAGTCCGGACCGCCGCATCCTGGTGATCGGCGATCAGGCCTGGCCGGTTCCCATTCCCATCGTGCGCACCGGCGACCGCTGGCGCTTTGCCACCGAGGAGGGCGAGGACGAAATCATCAATCGTCGCGTCGGCGCCAACGAGCGCAGCGCCATTCACGTGCTGCGCGCCTACATCGACGCGCAGCGGACGTACGCGGCGCGCGATCGCGACGGCGACGGCGTGCTCCAGTACGCGCAGAAGCTGGCCAGCACGCCGGGCAAGCAGGATGGGCTGTACTGGCCTGCCGACGCGGCGAAGGGCGAGGAGGTGAGTCCTTTCGGTCCGCTGATCGCCGAGAGCGCCGCCTACCTCGAAGGCCACAAGGCCGGGGACGCGTACCGCGGTTATCACTTCCGGATCCTGACGCGTCAGGGCGTCAGTGCCGCCGGCGGTGCCTACAACTACGTGATCAACGGCCGCATGATCGCCGGCTTCGCGATGGTCGCCTATCCCGCCGAATATCGGCACGAGCGGCGTGATGACCTTCATCGTCAACCAGAACGGCAAGATCTACGAAAAGGATCTGGGCAAGAATTCGCCGCCATCGGCGCCGAAGCATGACGGCGTTCGACCCGGGTGCGGGCTGGAAGCAAATGGGGCAGTGAGAAATCCGGAACGGCGAGCGTGCGCATCATGGCGAGAGCTTTGCGCGAGCGCTGCGCCGGAATTCCGCGAAGCGACTAGCGGCGGTTCTGAGCGATGGCGCATGCGTATCAGGGAGCGTGGCAAATGAATCGACTGCAGGTGTTCCGGGGCGCCGCGCTCGCCGTGCTCGTCGCGCTCGGCGGCTGCGCCACCCGGCCGGTCATCCCGCCGATCACCCACGCCGACCCAGGTGCGGGTTACCGTCTTGAGACGCGCCAGGCGCAAGTCGAGGACAAGTCCAACCTGGTCGTCCTCGCCTTCTCGGGCGGAGGCACGCGCGCTGCCGCCTTTTCCTATGGCGTCCTGGAATTCCTGCGGCAGGTCGAGGTCGTCGATGCGAAAGGCAGGAACATCCGCCTGCTCGACGAAGTCGATGTCATCACCGGCGTGTCGGGCGGCAGCTTCACCGCGCTCGCCTACGGTCTCTATGGCGAGAAGATGTTCGCCGATTACGAGCAGCGGTTTCTGAAGCGCAACGTGCAGGGCGAGATCATCGCGCGCGTATTCAACCCGGGCAACTGGAGCGTTCTGGGGGCGACGGGTACGGGCCGTTCTGAAGTGGCGGCCGAACTGTACGACGAGATCCTGTTCAACGGTGCGACCTACGCCGATCTCGAACGAGGCAAGGGACCGTTGATCCTGGCCTCGGCCACCGACATCTCGACCGGCGCGCGCTTTGTCTTCAACCAGCGTGTGTTCGACGTCATCTGCTCGGACCTCAAGGCGATGCCGCTGTCGCGCGTAGCCGCGGCCTCCTCGGCGGTGCCGGTCGTCTTGTCGCCCGTCACCATCGACAACTACGGCGGTCGCTGCAACCCGGCCACTCCGGGTTGGATGGTCCCGTTTCTCGACGCCGAAAAGCCGCCCCGACCAGCGGCCAGGGCGATCCGCACGATCAAGTCGGAGCGGGCATTTGGCGACGGCGCCAAGCGGCCCTATCTCCATCTCGTGGATGGCGGCGTGTCCGACAATCTGGGCATGCGAGCGGTGCTCGATTCGCTGGAGGTTTTCGAGGCCCTGCACGAGGTCGGCATGGATTCGATGATCGATGGCGTGCGCAGGATCATCGTGTTCATCGTCAATTCGCTGTCTTCGCCGCCGACCAACTGGGACAGCACGGAAGTTCCGCCCGGCAGCGTGGATGTGCTGCTCAAGGCGGCCGGCACGCCGATCGACGCCTTTTCCTACGAGGCGGTGGAATTGTTGCGGGATACGGCGGCACGCTGGCGGACCATGCGCCTGATCCGTGACTCGGCAGCGATGGCCGCCAACAAGGACCCCGCGGTTACGGCCGCGACGAACGTCCCGGACGCCGAGATCTATGCCATCGATGTTTCGTTCGCAGCGCTGAAGGACAAGGCGGAATTCGACTACCTCAACCTGCAGCCCACGTCGTTCGTGCTGCCTCCCGAGGCCGTGGATCGGCTGCGCGCCGCGGCGGCAACGATCATCATGGCTTCGCCGGAATTCAAGCGCCTGCTCAGGGATACCGGTGCGACCATCGTGTCGAAGCCATGAACCGGGGCCGTCGGGCATTCGGTTGGCCCCGAAGTCTCGGCTGTGGCATCGGCGCCACGATCGTGAATTCCAAACTTGCACCAAGTCATGAACAACAGGAGAGTCGAGTGAAACAGCGAATCGCATTGATGTTGGCGTTGACCGCGGCAATGATCGGCCAGGCCGTCGCGCAGCAATACGTCTATCCGGCGAAAGGACAATCGCCACAACAGCAGAAAAATGATGAGGCGGCCTGCTACCAATGGGCGGTCCAGCAGTCCGGCTTCGACCCGGCCAAGCCGCCGCCGGCGCAACCCGCGGCTGCGCCTCCGACGACGGCCACCGGATCGACGCCCGGCGCAGGCGTGCGTGGGGCGGCGCGCGGCGCAGTGGTGGGCGAAATCGTCGGTGGGGACGCCGGCGCAGGCGCGGCTGCAGGGGCAGCAGTCGCACGCTCGCAAAGCCGGCGACAGAATGCCGCGGTTGCTCAGCAGGGACAGCAGCAGCAACAAGCCTCCTCGCAACAGCAGCAGGCCTCGTTCGCCAAGGCGCGTGCCGCCTGCCTCGAAGGCAAGGGCTATACGGTCAAGTGACCGGCGCGAAGGCGTTGCTCCGATTATCAGACTGACAGGAGTTAAGCATGGGCAAGAAAAAAGCCAAGTCGAAGGACGAGCCGAAGAGCAAGCTGAAAAAGGGCGACCGGGGCTCCGCCAAGGCAGGGCCGGACAAGAGCGGCGACGGGAGCACCGACAAGGCGCTTTCCAGCAAGGCCTACGATCGCGAACTCAGGAAGCTGCATGTCGAGCTGGTCAAGCTGCAGGAGTGGGTCAAGGAAAAGGGACTCAAGGTCTGCGTCGTGTTCGAAGGCCGCGATGGCGCTGGCAAGGGCGGCACCATCAAGGCGATCACCGAACGGGTGAGCCCGCGGGTGTTCCGCGTGGTGGCGCTACCGGCGCCGACCGAGCGCGAAAAGTCGCAGATGTACGCGCAGCGCTACATGAAGCACTTCCCCGCGGCGGGAGAGGTCGTGATCTTCGACCGCAGCTGGTACAACCGCGCCGGCGTCGAGCGCGTGATGGGATTCTGCAGCGAGGATCAGTCCCGGAAATTCCTGAAACTGGTACCGCTGTTCGAGCGAATTATGATCGATTCCGGCATCATCCTGCTCAAGTACTGGCTGGAGGTGAGTCCCGAGGAGCAAAGCCGGCGACTTCAGGCGCGGATTGGCGACGGCCGCAAGACCTGGAAGCTCTCGCCGATGGACTTGAAGTCCTACGACCGCTGGGACGACTACACCAAGGCGCGCGACGAGATGTTCGCTACCACCGACACGCCTTGGGCGCCGTGGTTCGTCGCCCGCTCGGAGGACAAGAAACAGGTTCGCCTGAATCTGATCAGCCACTTGCTGAAGCGCGTGCCCTACAAGTCGCTTCCGGCCAAGAAGGTGAAGCTCCCCAAGCGCACCGTGGGGCGCTACAAGGCGGCCGACATCCCCTTCAAATTCGTGCCGGAGCGCTTCTGACCGACGGCAGGGCGCGATGCGCTGTCCGGAGAGACCTGCGGCGTTGGCTGCAGGGTTCGCCGGCGGCCTCGGGCCCGCCGTCGATGCTCAGAACGCGGCACCAATCGAACCGATGAATACCTGGTCGCTTGCCCCGGGGTTGAACCAGTAGCCGCCGATCGTGATCGGGCCCCAGGTCAGCTGCGCAAACGGACCGCGCTGGAATTCGCGGTCGCCGCCATAGATCCGGGTGCGCTGGCCGGCAAGCCCTAAGCGCAGCCACTCGACCGGGCGAAAGCCCAGTTCGCTCCACGCATAGGTGTAACTATCGGCATGATTCGCACTGTCGCGCACGTACTCTGCCTCGACATAGAGGTCGAGCCGTCGCCAGGCGACGCTCGCCTCGAGTCCCGGCACGAACGCCTGGGTCGTGCCCCAGGCGCCGCCGAGCAGCGGTGTCAGCTCCCAGGTGATGTCCTCACCGCCGGAAAAATTCCAGCCGACGAACGCCGAGCGCGCGCCGACGGACTCGTAGTTGATCCTTGCCTCGAGGTGCAGCGGGCCGCGGTCGGCCGTGGCGATGCCCGATGTGTAGTCGTCGCCATTGCGGACGATGGTGGGATAGGCGGTGACCGCGAATTCCCACGACGGCTTTGCGGCCGGAGTTTGGTCGCGACCCCCGTTCGCGTCGTCCGCAGCATGTGCGCCAACGGCGAAGACGGCGGCCGCGAACGCGGCGAGCAGCCTGGGCATCGTCTTCATCCGCCCAGTGCGTTGATGGCGAGCACCAGCGCCGTTCCCAGCCCGGCCATCGTCAGGCCCGACTTCCAGCTGCCGTATCCGGCGTACTTGCCAAGAGCGAGGCCGCCGAAGAACAGCATCGCCAGCGCAATGAGGCGCGACATCGTCTTGGCCAGGGTGACATCCTGCAGCAACAGGAAAGGCAGCACCACCGGGAACGTCGAGGCGACGACGATCAGGAATATGGCGATGGCGGCAAGCAGGTCGTCCCGCTGCAGCTTCGGTCGCGCCGGCAAGGCGCGCAGCGCGACGATACGCCCGCGAATGGCCTCGAATTCCGCCGACGTGATCAACCCCGCCACAGCCGGCGAGTGCGCGCGTTCGATGAGCCTGCGCCCGGTTTCGGCGTCGGGCGCGGACTGCACCGAACGGATCAGCGTGAACGACCTGCCGCGATCCGTGATCGTGCGCACCAGGTACATGACGGCGTCGACCAGACCCCAGGCGAGATTGCAGCCAAGTGCCGCCAGGAACATGGTCCTGATCCCGTCGCCTTCGGAGTCGGCAACGGAAACGGCACCGACGAAGGTGAGCGCCATGAACAACCCGAACAGCAGTTCCGATATCCGGTCGACCGGACTCAGTATCGGCTCGCGGGCGGTTTCCGCCCGCTGGTCTGCCGCGCTCCATCGCCACCTCCCCTGGCGCCGGCATCCCGGCACGGCCTCGATCGGCGTGCGCGACGTTGCGCCCTGCGGCATTCTATCGCGGCGTTTTCGGAATTCTGCACATCTTCGCGACGGTTGCCGCCGAACTCTGCGGCAGGAACCGAAGGCGCGGCGGCGCACGCCGCGGCATGGCTGAGGAGCCGGCGATGAACTGGAACCTGAAGTTCGCCGTCAGGAGTTACGCCGGGGGCTCGCTGTGGCTCATTCCGCTCCTGGCGGTCCTGCTCTACGTCGTGTTTCATCTGCTCACCGATGCGGTCGGCGACTGGCTCGTGCAGACCGGGCGGATCGACGACAAAGCGGCGCTCCTCGGTCTGTCCGCGGCTGGGGCGCGATCGATGCTCGAAACCGTGATCACGCTGAACCTTTCGTTCCTGGTGTTCACGTTTGGTTCGCTGCTGGTGGCGATTCAGGTGGCGGGCGGACAGTACACGCCGCGGATCATCGCGACGACGCTGCTGCGGGACAACGTGATCCGGTTTGCGATCGGCTGTTTCGTCTTCACGCTTGTATTCGCGCTGCGCGTACTGACCCGGATGGACGATGTCGTCCATCAGTTCAACACCTTCATTGCGGTGGCCTGCGGCCTTCTGTCGCTGATGGTTTTCCTCTATCTGATCGACTATGCCGCGCGCCTGCTGCGTCCGGTGAGTCTGGTGGAGCGGGTGGGAGAACTCGGAGTCGAGCGTCATTCAGGCGGTCTATCCGCGCAAGACACTGCGGCCGCGTCCGCACCATCCGGTCCGCGAATCTCGGTCCAGCCGGATCGCGCGTTGTCCTGAGCGTGGGGTCGCCCGGGGTGGTGCTGGCCGTCGACCTGGCGGGATTGGTTGTGCTCGCCAGGCAGGCCGACGGAATCATCGAGATCGTCCCGCAGGTCGGCGATTTTCTGGCGGTCGACGAGCCGCTTTTCAAACTGTATCGCGGCGCGGAGCACCGTCGACGACCGTCGTCTACGGGCGGCGGTCGTCATCGGTACCGAGCGGACGATGGACCAGGACCCGACGTTCTCGTTCCGCATCCTGGTCGACATCGGGATCAAGGCGCTGTCGGCGGCCATCAATGACCCGACGACGGCCGTGCTCGCGCTCGACCAGCTTGCACCGACTGTTGCGGGTGGTCGGGTTGCGGGAACTGCGCAGCGACGAGTTCATGGACGAGGCAGGGACGTTGCGGGTGATCTTTCTTACGCCGAACTGGGAGGATTTCGTGCACCTTTCGTGTACCGAAATGCGCCATTGCGGCGCCGGCAATATCCAGGTCGTGCGGCGAATGCGGTCGATGCTGGAGAACCTGATGCTGACCTTGCCACCGCATCGGCATGCCGAGTTGCGCCAGCAGTTCGACCTGCTGGACCGCACGGTCGACTGCGAATTTTGCGTTTCCAGAGGACCGTGTGCTGGCGCGGATCGGCGATGCGCAGGGATTGGGTGGCGCGTTGGGTGTTCAGCCCCAGATCGAGATGCTGCCCGACTGCGCCGCTCATGACACGCGAGGACAGCCGGAATCAGACGCCATGAACCATCCATCGACCAGTCCGACGGGAACGAGCAGAGCGACGCCGACGCTGCGCTTCGACATCGTCGCCGGCCTCACCGCCGCGGCGGTCGTCCTGCCCAAGGCCATGGCCTACGCGACCGTCGCCGGTCTGCCGGTCGCCGTCGGCCTCTACACCGCCTTCATCCCGATGATCATCTACGCGCTGCTCGGCACCTCGCGCGTGCTCTCGGTCAGTTCGACCACCACGCTGGCGATCCTGGCCGGCACGCAGCTCGGCCTGGCCGTGCCGGACGGCGATCCGGCGAAGCTGGTCGCCGCGACCGCCACGCTGACCCTGCTGGTCGGCGCGATGCTGGTCCTGGCGCGCGCTGATGAAGCTGGGCTTTGTGGCCAACTTCATCTCCACGCCGGTCCTGACCGGTTTCAAGGCGGGGATCGGCCTGGTGATCGTCCTCGACCAGGTGCCGAAGCTGCTGGGCATCCACATCACCAAGCAGGGATTCTTTCACGACGTCCTGAGCGTCGCGCAGCACCTTCCCGACACGTCGCTGTCTGACGCTCGCGGTTGCCGTCGGCGACGTTTGCGGTGCTGATCGGCATGGAGCGGCTGTGGCCGCATTCGCCGGCGCCGCTGGTTGCGGTGGGAGGCGGCATCGCCGCGTCGTGGTTCCTCGGCCTGCAGGCGGCCGGCGTGTCGACGGTCGGTCTGATTCCGCAGGGCTTTCCGTTGCTCACGCTGCCGGATCCTGCGTTGGTCGAGCAACTGCTGCCGGGCGCGCTCGGCATCGCGCTGATGAGCTTCACCGAGACCATCGCCGCCGGCCGCGCCTTCGCCCGGCCGGGCGACCCGCCGATCAATGCCAACCGGGAACTGGTCGCCACCGGAGCGGCCAATCTCGGTGGCGCATTGTTCGGCGCCATGCCGGCAGGCGGCGGCACGTCGCAGACGGCGGTGGTACGTGCCGCCGGTGGACGCTCGCAGAAGGCGTCGCTGGTCACCGCGGGCGCTGCGGTGGCGACGATGCTGCTGCTGGCGCCGATTGCTGGGTCTGATGCCGCACGCGACGCTGGCCGCGGTGGTCATCGTCTACTCGGTCGGGCTGATTCAGCCCTCGGAGTTCCGCGCCATCCGCAGCGTGCGCACGATGGAGTTCCGCTGGGCGCTGATCGCCTGCGCCGGCGTGCTGGTGTTCGGCACGCTGAAGGGCATCGTCGTGGCGATCATCGTGTCGATGATCGGGCTGGCCAGCCAGGCCGCGCATCCGCGCGTGTCCGTCATCGGCAGGAAGCGCGGCGCCGACGTGCTGCGGCCGCTGTCCCCGGAACATCCGGACGACGAGACCTTCGAGGGCCTGCTGATCGTCCGGCCGGAAGGGCGCCTGTTCTTCGTCAATGCGCAATACGTGTCGGAGAGGATCGACGCGCTGATCGAACAATACCGGCCGCGGGTCGTGGCGCTGGACCTGAGCCGCGTGCCCGACATCGAGTATTCGGCGCTGCAGACGCTGATCGAAGGCGAGACGGATCCCGGACCGCGCGGGGACTGGAAGTGTGGCTGGCGGCACTGAATCCCGGTGTCCTCGAAATCGTGCGCACGGCAGGGCTGGACGAACGTCTCGGTCACGAGCGCCTGCTGTTCAATGCGCGGGCGGCGATCGAACGCTTCCAGGCGCTACCCGACGGCGCGATGCGTCGACACCGCCGGCCGCGGCATCCTGATCGCCTGACGACGCGCACCGATTCCGGCACCATCGGCGAGCGTATGGCGCGCGTTCAGGTTGGTGCGGGCTGGGAACCGGCGAGATCGAGGCGGCAAATGCGAATGCCGCCGTCGTCAGGGTCGCGTGCGACGGTGAATCCCAGGCGCCTGGCAAGTCCCAGCATCGACTTGTTGTCGGCCAGCACGAAACCTTCCATCGTCCTGAGACCGCGCCGCCTGGCGGCGTCGATCAGCGTCGCGCATCAGCGTGCCGCCAAGGCCGGCGCCGCCGAACTCGGCGGCGACATTGATCGCGAACTCGCCGTTCGAGGCGTCACTGCCGAATCACGAAAAATGCCGCTCCCACGATATCGATGCCGTCGGCCGCCGGGAATCGTCGCCACGATCGCCGATCCCGGCTCTCCGGAAATGAGGCCAGCGCCTTGCGCAAGCGTTCCAGATTGGGTTCGTTGACGAAGCGCATGAAGCGCATGTAGCGGGCGGTCGGACTCAGTCGGTCGAAGGCCTGCAGCAGCTCGGCCTCGTCCGCCGGGTCGATGGCGCGGATGTGAACGGTGCGCCCGTCGCGCAAGGTGACGTCACTGGCTATGCGATTCGAGTTCATTTGCAGTCTGGCTGTCCTGTGTTGAATTGTGGTGTGCCGCGAATCGCGTCTGGCGCGGCATTGACTTCCGAGCACGGAGCGTCCGATGCTGCGGCGGTCAGCAGCATGAACGCCTTGATCCAGATCGAATACCGCGATTGAACCGCCAATCACGCCACACCTTTGCTCATTCATAGGGAGATCGTCATGCGCACGCTTGCCAGCATCCTGTTCGTCGTGGCTGCCGTCGTCGCCACGCCATCCTACGCGCAGTCGGCGACCAAGTCGGTCGGAACGGTGTCCGTGACGGCCGTCGAGCCCGGGCTCTTCGAGGTGGCCGGCGCTCGCGTCCAGCAAGTCGCCGCCGCAGGGGTGCAGTCGATTACCGCGACGCCCGGCAAGGGCCGGCGCGCGATCGCCGTGGAATCGCAATGGGGTTCCAGCTATTTCGACTATCCCAAGAACGTGAAACCGGTGCCCTTTGAAATATATGTCGGCAACCCGGCCGGCGGTGCGACCATCAGCGCCCCGGGCTTCAACGACGCCAACAAGGCCGACTACAGGGCCGCGATCGAGGCCATCGTTGCGCACGCGATCAAGACCACGCAGCAGAACAGGGCCTACATGCAGGGCTCCGGCCGCTGACCCCGGAGCAGCCGGGAATGACTCTCCGACGCCGGCAATGCAACTCCTGGCCGGGTATCCAAGCTACTATCGCGTTCGGAACAAGCGGATGGGTCGCTGATCAAGCGACAAGCCGTCCTCTGACATTGTTTTTTCCCATTTCACAGATCTGGCGAAGGAGCCACCAGCATGCGACACCTCCTTGCGATATCCGCTGTCGCGCTGATATTGGCGGTACCCGCGACCGCCGCCGAGTTCGGAACCAAGGCGGAGGCTGTCGCCATGGTCAAACGCGTTCAGGAGCAGTTCAGGAAGGATGGCGCCGAGATCACCTTCAAGGCTGTTTCCGACAAGTCGACCAAGGCTTATCA
>CAVQGR010000016.1:0-374800 GCA_963712105.1 uncultured beta proteobacterium | reverse complement strand
AGCAGGGAATGCGGTCAGATATTTTGCGCGGGTCGCTATCGAAGAGATTGGCGGCGACGATTTCGTAGTCGTTCCACGCGGTGTGGGTGAAGGCGCCGCGGCCGTTGGCGTCGCCCATGCACCACACGCCGTCGGCGCTGGTGCGGCACTGATCGTCGACCGTGATGTAGCCGCGCGCATCGGCGGCGATGCCTGCTTCCCCGAGGCCGAGATCGTCGGTGTTGGGCAGGCGGCCGACAGCAAGCAGCAGGTGACTGCCCTCGGCGATCGGCTCGCCTCCCTTGCATTCGAGCCCGACAACAATGCGTTCGCCCCGTTTCTCCAGCGCCATGCACTCGGCGCCGGTGCGGATCGCCACGCCCTCGTGTTCCAGGATGGCGCGGATTTCCGCGGCGATGTCGTCGTCTTCGCGCGGCAGCAGCTGGTCGGATTTCTCGACTACCGTGACCTTCGAACCGAAGCGGCGGTACATCTGCGCGAACTCGAGACCGATGTAGCTGCCGCCGATGATCACCAGATGCTCCGGCACCTGGTCCAGCGCCATCATCGAGCTGTTGGTAAGGAACGGCACGTCCTTCAAGCCCGGGATGTCCGGTACCAGCGCACGGCCACCGACGTTCAGGAAGATCCTGTCCGCCGACAAGGCGCGGCCATCCACATCCAGCGCGCGCGGTGCCGTGAAGCGCGCATGGCCGCGGATCAGCGTGACGTTCTTCATCTTGCCGACCCAGCTGGTCACGCCATCGGTCGACTGCTTCACGATGGCGTCCTTGCGCGCCTTCACTGCGGTCATGTCGACGCGTATCTCGCCGGTGGTGAACCCATATTCGCTGCCGCGGCGCGCCGTGTGCACGGCCCGCGCGGAGGCAACCAGTGTCTTGGTGGGGATGCAGCCGACGTTCACGCAGGTGCCGCCCATCAGCTTGCGCTCGATGATGGCGGTGTTCAGACCTTCAGCGCCGAGGCGGGCGGCCAGCGCGGGTCCCGCCTGGCCGGCCCCGATCACGATGGCGTCGTAGTGTTTGGTCATAGGGTCGATCGGTGGAAGGTGAAAAGGCGCTCGACTGCGCCGCAGGCGCCGTGGTGCCCTTCGAGGCAACGCAGCGTGTTAGCTTAGTCGGCCTTGCGCCGCGTGTCGATGCACGGACCGAACAGCGTCTGGTGCAGTTTCAGCGAGCCGGGGAAGCCGATGCGCCAGCAATGAAAGGAACCGCGATGAACCAGAAAACAACCATCGAGTGCAAGCCGAATGGTCCCTACGTGGTCAAGAATCTGGGGGACCTCAAGAATTCGCAGGGCGAGCCGATTCCATGCAAACCGGTGCTGGCGCTGTGTCGATGCGGCGGCTCGGCGAACAAACCGTTTTGCGACGGTACCCACAACAAGAACGGCTTCAGCGGAGCCCGCCTGGCCGATGGCGGCGCCGACGTCCGCGACACCTACGCCGCGGCGTCGATCTCGATTCATGACAACCGCTCGGTCTGCGCCCACGCCGGACGATGCACCGATGGCCTTGCCGACGTGTTCAAGTACAAGCACGAGCCGTGGATCGATGCGGAGGCGGGAACCGTGGAGAAAATCGTCGAGACCATCCAAGCCTGTCCGTCGGGCGCTCTGAGCTATTCGCTGGAAGGCGTCACCGGCGCCGACCCGCGACGTCTGCCCGCGATCACCATTACCAAGGATGGCCCTTACGCGGTGGTCGGTGGCCCGGAGTTGCTCGGCCAGAACTTTGCTCGGGGAGCATCGAAGGAACACTACACGCTCTGCCGGTGCGGGGCTTCGAAGAACAAGCCGTTCTGCGACGGGTCGCACTGGAGCGTGGGTTTCAAGGGTTGAAAGGGTGAGGCCACCGACCTGGGCGCCGATGTCACAGCGGCAGGTCGGGCGGTCGACCGGCTACTTCATTCCCGCGAGTTTGCCTACCGTTTCGGCGGTACTCCAGACGTCGCTCGCCAGGAACCAGTAGTTCACGAACGCCGCCTCGTAGCCGTCGAAACCGGGAAACTGCGTGGCGGCAGTTGCGTCTGCAGTAATCACAGAAGTGGCCCCACGCTGTCGGACAGTTTTTCGGGTTTGTTAAGTGGTTGCCCTGCGGGTTAATCCGCCAAGCGTAGCGGCGGCCGGTTGAAGTACACGTCATCCGGTGTCTATCAGTCAAGGCTGGAATGCGGCCGGCGGCGGTTGTAGAAGTCGAGGTAGACGGCCAGTTTCGTCCGGGCATCGGAGGTGGTTTCGTAGGCGTGGAGGTAAGCGTGCTCGTACTTGACCGACTTCCACAGCCGCTCCACGAACACGTTGTCGCGCCAGCAGCCCTTGCCGTCCATACTGATGCGCGCGTCGTGGCGGCGCAGCACGTCGGTGAAGGCCGAGGCGGTAAACCGGGCTGGCTGCCCTGGTCGGTATTCATGATCTCCGGCACGCCGTGGCGCGCGATCGCCTCCTCCAGCGCCTCGACCGCGGCATCGGCCGCCAAGCTGATCGACAGCCGCCACGCCAGGACCCGGCGGCTGGCCCAGTCCAGCACCACGGTCAGATACACGAAGCCACGGCGCATGGGGATGTAGGTGGTGTCCATCGCCCAGACCTGATTGGGCCGGTCGATGGTGACGCCGCGCAGCAGATACGGGAACACCGGATGCTCGCGATGCCGGCCACTGGTCCGCGGCCGTTGATAGAGCGCCTCGATGCCCATCCGGCGCATCAGCGTCGCCACATGCTTGCGGCCGACCGGAATGCCTTCCCGGTTGAGCAGGTCGCGCAGCATCCGGCTGCCAGCGAAGGGATGCTCGAGGTGCAGCTCGTCGATGCGCCGCATCCGCGCCAGGTCCGCTTCCGAGGTCGGCTGCGGCTGGTAGTAGACCGTCGAGCGCGCCAGATCCAGCAACTGCGCCTGGCGCACGATCGGCAGCTCGTGCGTCGCGTCGATCATCGCTTTGCGCTCGCATCGCCGATGCGACCGAGCGCGCCGGCCAAGACATTATGGCCCCGTGCGTGGTGGACCGGAGTCAGACTCTCCGTTCCCCAACCCCGCTTACAGGAGGCTCGCATGGAGGTCGCCGCAAAGTACTTCATCGGTTTGGACGTACACAAGGACACCATTGCCATTGCCTACGCCGAAGCTGGCTCCCGAGAAGACCCGAGGTTTCTCGGCACGACCACGCATCGGGTCGGATCGGTTACCAAGGCTCTATCGAAACTCGGAGAGCCGGAGCATTTCGCGGTTTGCCATGAGGCGGGTCCGTGTGGATACGGCTTGGTTCGTGAGCTCCAGAAACGCGGGTTCAGCTGCGTCGTGATCGCGCCCTCTCGTGTGGCGCGCAAGTCGGCTGACCGCATCAAGACCGACCGTCGCGACGCTCTGTTGTTGGCGCGCTTGTACCGTGCCGGGGAACTCACGGCGATTGCCATACCGGAGCCGGATGATGAGGCGCTCCGGGACCTGGTTCGTGCTCGCGAAGACGCCGTGCACGATCAACGGCAGGTTCGGCAACGGCTTCGCGCATTTCTTCTCCGACAAGGACGGGTCTATGAGCGCAAGAAAACCTGGGGTCCGGCACATGAACTCTTTCTCTCTCGCATCATGTTCGAGAACCCCGCCCACCATATCGTCTTCTCCGAGTACCGCATGGCGGTCAAGACAGCAGCGGAGCGAGTAGCTCGCGCGGAGGACGCACTGCGCAACCAGGCGGAGTCATGGCGGTGGACGCCAGTCGTCAGGGCACTGATGGCGCTACGTGGGGTCGACTTCATTGCGGCCATAACGATTGTCGCCGAGATCGGCGACTTGCGCCGGTTCCCACACCCACGGGAACTCATGGGTTACCTTGGTCTCGTCCCCTCGGAATATTCCAGCGGTGATTCAACGCATCGCGGACAACTGACCAAGACCGGCAATACCCGAGTCCGGCGGGTTCTCGTCGAGACAGCGTGGAACTATCGCTTCCCAGCTCGTCTGGGAGAAAGCATTGCGCCACGGCTGGAAGGACTGCCGCAACCTATCGTCGAGATCGGATGGAAAGCACAACTGCGGCTTTGTACGCGCTTTCGTTGGCTGCGCGCGCGGGGTCTCCACCAGAACAAGACCTGCGCTGCCATCGCTCGCGAACTGGCAGGCTTCGTCTGGGATATCGGTCGGCAGGTATCGCCAGCAAACACGCGGCATTGAACCGGATTAGCAACGACAGGAGGCAACCACCCAGTTAGGCACATCCATCCTGGAGTGATCGGTAACGCGGCGCCGGGCGCGATGAGGGGAATCCTCGAGATTTTTTTGTGGGCACCAAAGTGTGATCCCCGAGCCAAGAGCGAGGCAGCCCCGCGACCAATGATGAAATGCCGGTAACCAATCCGCGGATATGAGCTTGATCCATCGTCGAATCACAGCCCGCGCACCGCGTTACCGATCAACTCAGGATCTCAGAAAAACGCAATCGCAGTGCGCGAGGATGATGCATGTTCTGCTTGCAGAAAATGGCCATATGAAAAATCATTCTCCAAGGCCAGCTGCCCGATCTTGGCGTGCAGCGTCTTCACATCCGGACCGGCATCGCGCTTCTCGGCGGCGGTGGCGAACACCTCGGCGGCGCGCTCCAGCAACTCCAGCCGCCACTGCCCGATCTGGTTCGGGTGGACCTTGTACTGCTCGGCCAGCTCGACCAGGGTCTTTTCACCCCGGATCGCCGCCAAGGCCACCGTGGCCTTGAACTTTGCTGAATGGTTCCTGCGCGGTCGTTTCATGGTCTGCTCCTCGGCGACAACGTCGCCCATTAGAGCAGAGCTCCCACTTACCCGGCTGTCCGACTATCCGGGGCCACTTCTGACGAATGGGTATTGCGCAGGGTTGTTTCCGGGACGAGGTCGACGTGTTCCCGCCGCCGTTCAACGATACGGATGGATGGAACGCCGAGTATGGCAATTACCATTCACCCGGTTGGTGGTGGGATCATTTCAGGTCGAATCAGGCCCTTGAAGTGGATCTGGCGCGGGAAGTGTCCGACGGCGACATCATGTGGGAGGACGATGTGCTGTACCGGGGCGAACGGGCCCGATGGAGCGCGCACTACATCGAACACTCGGCGTGGCTCATCCGGCAGGTTCTTCATGGACGCACGGCGTCACCGGCACTGACTCATTGCATGGTCGTTGCCAGTAGACGCGGTCAAGTCCCGATCGCAGAGGCGTGAAATTCCGATGAATGCTGTGGCGTCCGCGTTGCGGATGGCAATCAGTTCAACGCCGGAATCGCCCGCAGTCGCTCGATCGCCAGGTCGAGAAACGCCCGCACTTTTCGCGACGCATGCCGGCCTTCGCGATGCACGAGGTTGATCGGCAGTGCCGCGGGCTCGAATTCGCCAAGCACGATCTCCAGCTGCCCGTCGCGCAGCTGATCGGCGATCTGATATGACAGCAGCCGGGCGAGACCGAAGCCGCTGACGGTGGCGGCAACCGCGGAATCGTTGGTCGTGGTGATCAGCCGCGGCTTGTACCTTGACCACATGCGGCGCACCGTCCTGCACCAGGCGCCACTCGGGCGTCGGGGTCACGCCGCTGGCGGAAATGATGACGTGCTGCCGCAGATCATCCGGCACCTGTGGCATGCCATGCTGCGCGAGATAGCCGGGCGCGCCGCAGATCACCCGGCGTACGTGGCCCACCGGGATGGCCTGCATCGACGAATCGGGCAAGTCACCGATGCGTACGGCGACGTCGACGCCTTCCTCGATCAGGTTGACGACCCGGTCCAGGAACCAGCACGAGGCGCTGACCTCGGGATAGCGCTGCAGATACTCGGTGACGATGGGTGTCACGTATTTGGCGCCAAACAACACCGGTGCGGTCAGGGTAAGCCGTCCGCGCGGTGCGCTGTGCATGCCGCCGACCGACTCGTTGGCCTCGGCGAAGTCGGCCAGGATGCGCCGGCAGTCCTCGACATAGCGCGCACCGGGCTCGGTGACCCGCACGATGCGCGTGGTGCGCGTCAGCAGCCGGACGCCCAGCTGGGTTTCCAGCTCGTTGATGGCGCGGGTGACGGCAGGAGGCGAGATGCCGAGCTTGCGCGCCGCTCCCGCGAATCCGTTGGTATCCACGACCGCGACGAAGACGCTGATCAGGTGTAACTGATCCAAATCATTCCTCTCTGGCGGAATGGTGTCTTCGATTATGCGCGGATTCTCACTGTGCGCCGATTGAAGCACAGTTAGGTCGCTCGCCGCAAACCGCAGCGAAACGAGTCGATCCCACCACCGATCCCACCACCCTGAGGAGAAATGTCATGGCCGCTGCCAACCCGCTGAAGCTCTACCGCCATCCGATGTCGGGCCACGCGCATCGTGCGCAACTCGCGCTGTCGTTGCTGGGAGTGCCGCACGAACTGGTCGAGGTCGACCTGATGAAGGGAGCGCACAAGACGCCCGAGTTTCTCAAACTCTCCCCGTTCGGCCAGGTGCCGGTGCTCGACGACGACGGTGCCATCGTGTTCGACTCCAACGCGATCCTGATCTACCTCGCGCAGAAGTACGACCCGAGCGGCAAATGGCTTCCGCGCGACGCCAAGGGTCAGGCCGACGTGCAGGTGTGGCTGTCGGTCGCCGCCGGACTGATCGCCTTCGGACCTGCCGCCGCGCGCCTGATCACGGTGTTCGGCGCCAAGTACAACCCCGAAGACGTGATTGGCCGGGCCAATGGATTGCTCAAGGTGATGGACGCGCAGCTCGCCAAGCGGAACTGGCTGGTGGGCAATGACGCAACGCTTGCCGACATCGCCTGCTACAGCTACATCGCCGCGGCGCCGGAAGGCAAAGTCGACCTCGGCGCCTACCCGAACGTGCAGGCGTGGCTGGCGCGGGTCGAGAAGCTGCCGGGATTCGTGCCGATGCAAAAGACCAAAGTCGGCCTTGCCGCATAGCTTTTGATCCACTTTCGACGACCCGGTGCCGCCTGCGGCAGCGCCGGGTTGACCCTCTGAAAATATTCCGGCGAGTTGGCGATGGCTGTTGAACCGAAGGACGCAGGGTACCAATTCCACCCGGGCGAACGGGCAGTACAGGCCAGACTCGGCGTAGTCGATAGCATGAGCCGACATCGGCAGGCGCGTGATTCGGGATTACCTGCCGGAACAGTTCCGGCAATTCTTCGAACAGGTCCCGTTCGTGCTGGTCGGCTCAGTCGACGGTCGTGGGCGTCCCTGGGCGTCGGTCCTCGTGGGCGAGCCCGGCTTCATGCGCTCGCCTGACCCGCGCAGGCTCGATGTGGCGGCACGTCCCATCGACGGCGATCCGTTGGCCGAAGGCCTGCGACCCGGCGCGCCGCTCGGATTCCTGGGCATCGAACTGAGCACCCGCCGGCGCAATCGGATGAATGGCCATGTCAGCGCGCGCGATGGCGACGGCTTCTCGGTGCAGGTCGAGCAGACCGTCGGCAATTGCCCGCAATACATCCAGGGCCGCGACTACGGGTTCGTTCGCGATGCTAGCGACGTCCGGCCGCGCGCGCAGGAGTCTTTCAGCGTACTGGACGCCGATGCGCAGGCGCATATCGTCGCCGCCGACACGCTGTTCGTGGCAACGCACGCGCCCGCGGCGGCCGGCGAAGACGCGCGTGGCGCCGACGTCTCGCATCGCGGCGGACGCGGTGGCTTCGTCAAGGTCGAAGACGAGCGCACGCTGTTGATTCCGGACTTCGCCGGTAATCTCTTCTTCATGACCCTCGGCAACATCGCGCTGAATCCGGTTGCCGGGCTACTGTTCATCGATTTCGAGCGCGGCGACGTGCTGACGCTGACCGGCCGCGCCGAGATCGTCTGGGAAGTCGACGCGATTGCCGACTTCGAAGGCGCCGAGCGTGCCTGGCGCTTTCACCTCGATACCGGCAGGCGCCTGCGCGAGGCGCTGCCGTTGCGCTGGATTTTCCGCGACCATTCCCCCAATTCGTTGCTGACCGGCACCTGGGCCGACGCCGCCCGGCGTCGCGAGGCCGAACGACTGGCGTCGACCTGGCGGCCGTACCGGGTGAATCGCATCGTCGAGGAGAGCAGTGTGATCCGCTCGTTGCATCTCGAACCGGCCGACGGCCAAGCGGTGCCCGCGTTCGAGGCCGGGCAATACCTGCCGCTCCGGTTGCGGCCACCAGGCAGCAGCGCAGACCTGCGCCGCACCTACACGATCTCGACCGCCCCCACCGACCCCGGCTTGCGCCTCAGCGTCAAACGAGAGGGTTCGGCGCGAGCGGAGTTGCCACCCGGTGTCGCATCGAATTTTCTGCACGACCACATTCGCGTGGGCGACGTCATCGAGGCACTGGGCCCGCAGGGGCGTTTCACCATCGATGCCCGCGAAACCCGGCCAGCGGTGCTGATCGCTGCCGGCGTCGGCGTGACGCCGATGATCGCGTTCCTGCGCCATATCGTCGCCGAGGGCTTTCGCCACCGCCGCACGCGCCCGGTGCACTTCGTCCAGGTCGCACACGACAGCACGACGCGCGCATTCCGCGACGAGTTGCGCGAACTCGAGTCGCGCGGACAGGGCATGGTCAAGGTACACCTGATCCTCGGCCATCCGGCGGCACAGGAACAATCGGGCAAGGATTACGCATACCGCGGCCCGCTGACCATGTCGATGCTCAAGAGCCTGCTGCCGTTCGACGATCACGAGTTCTACCTGTGCGGGCCGGGCGGATTCATGCAGACTGCTCTACGACGGGCTGCGCGATCTGGGCGTCCGCGACGAACGAGTCCATGCCGAGGCCTTCGGTCCCGCCTCGCTGCAACGGCGGCATGATGCGGCAGCGGCGCAGGCGGCGGTACCGGTGGCCGAACGGTCTTTGGTAACCTTTGCTCGCAGCGGAAAGTCGGCGATCTGGACTCCGAAAAGCGGGACCTTGCTCGAGATTGCGGAAGATAATGGCTTGTCGCCGCCGTTCAGCTGCCGGGCAGGCCAGTGCGGTTCCTGCACCACGCGCCTGCTTTCCGGGCAGGTTGTCTACCGCGAAACGCCCAGCTGGCGGCCGGCGGAAGGTGAAGTGTTGCTCTGCTGCGCGGTTCCGGCGGCAGTCGGTGGCGAAACAATCAAACTTGATATCTGAATTGCCGCGCAGCTGCGGCATCGTGGAGATACTCAATGAGCGTCACTGAGCTCAATGCGACGTTGCAGGCGAGCGCCGTCCTGGTGGTATTTGTAAATGTGTTGCTGCAGCAACTGGGCCTGCCGATACCGGCCGTGCCGACGTTGCTGGTCGCCGGCAGTCTTGCCGCATCCTACGGGCAGGCGGGGCAGTTGCTCGCCGTGTCCGTGCTCGCGTCGATGATTGCGGACTGGGCGTGGTACCTGGCGGGACGGGCATTCGGCTACCGCGTCCTTTCCGGACTGTGCAGGCTGTCGCTCAATCCGGGATCGTGCGTCTCGGGTGCCGAGGCACTTTTCCTGCGCTGGGGTGCGGGGTCGCTGGTCATCGCCAAATTCGTTCCGGGATTTTCCACGGTAGGACCACCTATCGCAGGCTCGCTGCGCATGCCGCTGCCAAGCTTTCTCGCCGCGGCCGGTCTTGGTGCGGCGCTTTGGGCGGGCGGCGCGATACTTATCGGGTGGTTGTTGCGCGACGAGGTGCAGTGGGCAATCGAGGCCATCAGCCGACACGCGGTTACTGCCGTCGCCGCGATCGCACTCGTCATCGGTCTCTGGATCTCGTGGAAAATGTGGCAGAAGCGCCGCTTCGAACGATTGGCGGCGATTCCACACATCTCACTTGAAGAACTGATGGCCGCGTTGGACTCGGACACGCCGCCCTTGTTG
The DNA here is from genome assembly GCA_963712105.1 of uncultured beta proteobacterium. Classification (GTDB taxonomy): domain Bacteria; phylum Pseudomonadota; class Gammaproteobacteria; order Burkholderiales; family Casimicrobiaceae; genus VBCG01. Next base: position 365,012 of record CAVQGR010000016.1, on the reverse strand, counting down.
CTCGACCTTCGCGGCGCGGCGATGATTGCTACCGCGGGGCCGATCGACGGTGCGACACCGGCGCAGCTGGACAACTTGCCTCAAGTCGTGGGCCATTGGCCAAAGCACCATCCCGTCGTCACGCTGTGTGCATGCCCGGAGGACGCCACGGCCGTGCACGCGGCGCGCAGCCTGATGAAGATGGGCTATACGTCGGCGCGTCCGCTCAAGGGCGGCTTCGAAGCGTGGCAGCGTCGCCTGGAAAAGATCGATCGATGATCGGCGTGGCCACGTCGGACGAATGCAGGCGCCGAGGCATCTGCTACAGCGCCGCACGCCGACGCGTCGCCTGGCGCGAGGCGCGACGCGTTCCCGGCAAGATGATGTAATGTTCGCCGATCGCGTCAAGTCGTCGCGGAAACGTCGGGCGGAAATGCATGAAAATGTTCAGAATCGTTCTCGGACTCGGGCTTCTTGCCTGGCAATGCCTGATGGGAATGGCCGTCGCGCAGTCGGCGCCGTCGATCGACTCGATCGAGGTGGGGCCGGGCGTCTGGATGCTGCGCACGAACAGCGCCGTCGGAAACTCGACGGTCGTGGCCGTCATCGACGGCGAGCGGGCGGCGTTGCTCGACGTCGGGATGGCTTCCACCGCGCAGGTGCTTCGAACCTGGCTCGAGGCGCGAGGAGTCAAGGACGTGGTCCTCGCCGCAAGCAGCCATCACCATCTCGATCATACCGATGGCCTTCCGAAGCTGGCCGAGTGGACCAAGCCGATATTCGTTACCAGCGCCCGGCAATACGAGAGACTGCTTCCGGCCGCGAGCACGCCTATACCGTGGCCCGGACTGGCGGCGATCGGCGTGCCGACCATGACCGCGAAGGGGGGAGAGGTTTTCCGCTTCGGCAGCCACACGATTCGAGTCGACACCGTGGCGACGGGTCGTTCGCATACCGACGGCGATTTGCTGTTCGACATCGACGATGGGGCGGTTCGCTATATCGGCGATCACATGTTCGTCGATCGTTATCCCGTGGTCGATGTGGAGGGCGGTGCGCAACTGGCTGGTTACCTGAATACGGTAGATTGCATCGTGAAGTCGTCCCGGGCCGACAGCATGATCGTTCCGGGGCACGCGCTGTTCGAGCCGTCGCCGTTGAGCGCCGCCACGCCGGAACAGCTGGCGGCGTGGCGCGGCCGGCTGCTCGATTCGATCGCGGAAATCCGGGCCATGAGGGAGGCGGGCAGGAATCTCGCCGCGGCGCAATCCGCCGGACTGCCACCGCGGTTTTCCGGGCTGGTTACAAAGCCAATGTTCGTGCGCGAATCACGCTGGATCGAGACCGTTTACCGGGCGCTGGAGGCCAATGAGGACCTGGGTGCCGGTTGTGCCGGTCGCCTTTAGCCCGATTGGCGACACGATGCGCGCCTCGCGCCCTTCCATCCGATACGGATGGACCAGGCCGCGAACACGGCGGTGCCGAAGCAGGGCTTTCCCGGGCGTCAGCGAATGCCCGCCCGTCGCGAAGGTCTGACTCGCAGGCGCTGGTAGACAACGCCCGCCATCAACAGGCTCAACAGCAGCAGCGCCCATTCCGACAGTGTCGGGATGGGATTGGCGACCGGCAGAGCGTTCGGCACGAAAGTCGCGTTGACGTGCTCGACGTTGCCCATCCACACGGTGCAGGTGCCCACGCCGGTGCATGCGCCGGTCCAGCCGGTGAAGCGCTGGCCGGGGCCGGGCGTCGCGATCAGCACGACCTCGGTGCCCGCCGCATACGCGGCGCTGCAGGCGTTGCCGCAATTGATCCCGGGCGGCAGGCTGGTGATCGTGCCGTTGCCGTAGTCGTGCACGGTCAGCGCGTGCTGTCCGGGCGCAATTGCGGCGAAGCTGGCCTGCACGGCCTGGTTCGCGTTCATCGTCAGATCGCAGGTGCTGGTGCCGGAGCAGGCGCCGGTCCAGCCGGCGAAGCGGTAGCCGGGATCGGGCCGGGCGATGACGTTCACTGCGGTGCCGGCGACGAAGCCTGCGGTGCAGCGCGTGCCGCAGTCGATGCCGCCTGGCGTGGTGGTGACGATGCCGCCGCTGCCGCCGGTGACGGTCAATGCGAAGTGCGCATTGTCGACGAACGCGGCGCCGACGCTTCGCGCCTCGGACATGGTCACCGTGCATGGCGAGGCCGCGCCCGCACACGCGCCGGTCCAGCCGGCGAACGACCAGCCTGCGGTCGAGACGGCGCTCAGCGTGACCGACGAGTTGGCGGTGAACGCCGCGCTGCAGGCCGAGCCACAGCTGATGCCAGCCGGATTGCTGGTCACCGTTCCGGCGCCGTTGACGACGACGTGCAGTCCGTATTTGCTCGGCAGCGGAGCGTTGATCGCCCCGAACATGGCGGTCACGGTCGTCGGGGCATTCACCGTAACCGTGCAGGTCGTGCTGCCGCCCGTGCAGGCGCCGGTCCAGCCCAGGAAGATCTTGCCCTTGTCCGGCGTCGCGGTCAGGACGACCGTGGATCCAGCCGGGTAGGACTGGCTGCAGGTCGAGCCGCAGTTGATCCCCGCCGGGGAACTGGTGACCGCGCCGTCGCCCGGATTGATCACCGACAGCGTCGGTGTCGACGCCGCAGCGACCCAGGGTCCGAAGGTGATGGTGTAGGAGGCGGCCGGCCCGTCGTAGATGACGGTCTGGTCCAACTTCGACGGCACCTCCGGCTGAGTCGGGGTCGTTGCCGTCGGCGTCGGGTTCTCGTCGACGGCAAAGCCGTAGGCCATGCCCATGGTCCTGCCGGTGCCCGGAGCGCTGCCGGCGGACTTCACGGCACCCGGAGGCCGCTTGAACATCGGCGTGCCGCCGATGGTTGCGGTATGCATCCACAACGAGAACAGGTTCTGGGTGATGTCGGGGAAGGTCGATGACACCGCCGTGGGATACCAGTAGGTCTCATCCTGCCAGCACTGCCAGTTCAACAGATCGATCTGGCACGGCGTCGTTGCGACGCCGCGGTTCATGGCGCCGGAAATCAGGAAGCCCAGCCGGCCGACCACGGCGTTGTAGCCATCGGCGCCGTAGGTCGAGGCCGTGGGCGACAGAAGATTGTTGCCCAACAGGAGGTTGTAGATGTCGTCGCTGCTCGGCGTGTTCAGCGCGCCGTCGCCGGCGAATACCTGGTAGCCCGATGACGCGGGGGTGGAACAGTTCGGGATCGCGGGCGACGGGGGTGCGCAGCCTGTCTCGTAGCCTTTCGGGTTGAAGATGTAAGCGACGTAGTTGCCGCTTGCGGCCGTGCCGGTGAATTTCATCGCCGTGATCGAGAATGGCGGATTCGAGCCGGGATAGGTGAGGGTCACGATGGAACTGGTGAACGTATCCTGAGGAACGAGGGGGATGGTCGAGGGCGAGGTGCCTGAGCCACCTAGCGGGCCGCCGGAATCGAGGGACAGCGTCGGCGCGATGGTCGGCGACCAGAGTGTGCCGATCACGCCGTCGAAAACGGTATTGAGCCGGCTGGCCTGGGTCGTGGCTGAGTTCTCGGCGAGATATCCGCCCGGATTCTGGATGACGTACTGGGGAATGGCGCTGCCGGCAGGCGTGATGTTCCGGAGAAGTTCGAGATAGGCGCACGCGATCGGATTGGTGTCGGGTATGGGGGCCGGTACGATGCAGGCGTTGCCACCATTGGCCTGCACCAGCCCGTTGATGAACTTCGAGTAGCTGTCGCGGATGCTCAGGTGATTGACGGCATCGCCCGGATTGTCTGCCCCGAGCGGATTGCCGATCACCGTCGGATTGGCGGGCGTCGGCGGCGAGGTCGTCGCGGCCGCCGACACGCTTGCCGTGGTGTTCATCGGAAAGGCGAGGAAATCGACCTGCGAGAGATCGATGGTGCCGCTCGTCGCGCTGGCGCCGATTTCGGAAAAGGCCCACGCGGGAAAGGTCTTGCCGGTAACCAGCGATGCGGTCGGTGTCGAAGGACTGAAGGCTGTGGCCGACGTATAGGTAAAGGCACCCGGTGCATTGAACAGACCCGATAGGGGAATCGTGACTCCGCTCGGCATGGTGTCGGTGAAGTCGGAGGTCAGCGTCAGCGGCGTCGACCCCGGATTGCCCATGGTGATGGTCAGCGTGGCTGGGGCAGGTGCAGCGGAGACCGACGGGACAATGTTCTTGGCCAGCGTCGGACCAGAACCCGAGAACACGGTCAATTGCGCGCTTGCCGCCGGTGCGTTGCCCCCGCTGGTCGATAGCAGGGTGGTCGTGTTGACGACCGATCCCGGCGTCGATGACGTGAGGGTCGTGACGATGATGGTGCAACCGCCGATCGGAATCATCGTCCCGCTGGCCATGGTGATCGAGGTCGAGGCCACCGTGACGCCGGTGCAGGATCCGGCATTGCTTCCAGGAGTGCTGCCGGGTCCGGTCGTCATGCCGCCCAGCAAGTCGTCGGTGAATGCCGCGGTCAGTTTCAACGGCGCCGCAGTGCCGTTGACCAGGCTGATGGTCAGCGTGGTGGATGCGCCCGCAAGGATGGTCGGCGGCGTGATGTTGTTGTTGACCTGGATCGGGCCAGGCGCGGGCGAAACCACCGTGAACGGCGCGCGTGCCGGCAGGGCGGTGCCCCCGCTGGTCGCAAGCGCGCTGGTGGTGTTGACGACCGCTCCGGGTGTTGACGAGATGATCGGCGTTACGATCGTGCATCCACCCGGAGGAATCGTCGACCCGGTCGGCATGGTGATCGAGGTCGCGGTCGCCGTCACGCCCTGGCAGGTTCCCTGGGTGCGGTAAACCGGATTGCAGCTGGGGAACTGAGTCTTGTCGGTGACGACGAAATAATAGACGCGGCCGCTGATCGTGGTCTGCGCGCTGCTGATCTGGACCTGGGAGATGTCCTGCGGAAACCGATAGCACGGCAGCGTCGCCGACGTGGCCGGAGGTGTCACGGCCGCAGGCGCGCCCCAGGACCCGTCGGGTTGCAGCACATACGGCCCCCCGGTCGAGAAGCCGGTGACGTAGATCTGGTAGGTCCCGGGGGGCAGGTTGGTGTTGTCGACAAGCGTGAACTTCGCGGCCGGTGGCGCGGACTGCGCGTGCACGGCTGTCGACGCCACAATCACCCCCGTCAGCATGAACAGGAGGCTCAGGACGCGGCAAATGTGCCGCAGGACGGCGGCTTGAAGGAGTCGACTGTGCTGGCTGGACATGCTGGATTTCCTCTCGCAGCGGAATGGAATGCCGGCACCTTGCCCGCACGCGCGCGGTATGACGAAGCAGAAAGCGTGCCGATCGCCTGTCGGTCGCGCCCAGATCGCCAGGAAGGTTCGGCAGTCGCTTTCAGGCGTCGACGCGGCCTTGCACGCGATCGCGTCGACGCCGAACTCATGGCAGCAGGCGGTCACTTCATCGGCGACCATCCTCGGCAGCGGCAATAATGCCGCGCTTGTTGCCCGCGGGCGCCTGCACTCATTCGGCGGAAATGCGTCCGGAGGTGGTCCGCTGGCGGTATCGGCGCTGCGGAGGTCAGTCCAATGGCACAGGGACCGGTTGCTGCGGTATTCTTGGCGAGCGCAATTCACGTAACTCTCCGCGCGACAGCGCCGGACTTCGGCTTACAGGGGCAAACTCAAAAGGTCATGGCACGCTCGACCAGCACCGCTGCCGGAATTCCGACGTTCGAGCATTGCAACCTCGATCGGGATGCCGATTTCCCGCCGTTGTACTTCGCGCCGCTGGAGACGCGCAGCGAATTGCCGCGCACGTTTCCGCATCGGCACAGTTACTTTCACCTGTTCTGGGTGACTCAGGGCAACGGTCGCCACATGGTCGATTTTCGCGATCATGCGGTACGAGACCGCTCGATATTCATCGTTGCGCCGGGCCAGATCCATTTCTGGGCGGTGGAGCCGAACACGACGGGGTTTCTTTTCAACTTCAACGCCGAGATCTTTGCCGGTGCGCCGGGCGGAGCTTCGGCACAGGATGAACAGCTGCGTCTGCGCGTCCAGGGCTGCCCCGCCTTCTACCCCGACGCGGCCCAGGCACGGGCCATCGACGGTATCATCGAACTCATCGCCGCTGAATACTGTCAACCCGGACCGGACAGCACGCAGGTCGTGACCCACCTGTTCCAGGTTTTGCTGCTGCGCATCTTGCGCATCGAACAACCCGATGAGGTCAGCCGGCCCGGTACGGCGATAGGGCTGGCCCAGCGGTTTTGCATGCATGTGGAGCGCCAATTCAGGCATTCCTGCGCAATCGTCTTCTACGCCGAAATCCTGCATGTTTCGGAGCGCACCCTTGCCGAGGCAACCAAGCGCGCGCTTGGCAAGACGCCGAAGGAAATCGTGCAGGACCGCCTCCTTCTGGAGGCGAAACGGTTGCTGATCCATTCGGACATGGCGGTAGCCGACATCGCCTTTCACCTGAATTTCGAAGACCCCGCCTACTTCGGCCGCTTCTTCCGCAAGCGCGCGGCAATGTCGCCCGGCGAATTCAAGAAAGCCATGCTCGACCCTGAGCGCGTAGCGTCCTGAGGGATCCGTCGAGCGCCGCGTGCCACCGCCGGTGCGCATGTCAAGCGGCGTGGGGACGCAAAAGTGCCATGCGCGACGTGAGTTTGTCCTAACGCCGACGTGAGTCGGATCGCTAGTCTGGGGCAGGTCGTTCGACGCCTCGCGCGTCGCCGCGACATTCAACCTCAACGCGACGGGTACATCGGGCATGCTGCGCAGCGGCGGAAGACTTCTGGTCGACACCCTCGAAGCCAACGGCGTCGAAACAGCGTATTGCGTTCCGGGCGAGAGTTTCCTCGAGGTGCTCGACGCGCTGCACGACAGCCGGATCCGGCTCATCACCTGCCGCCACGAAGGCAGCGCCGCGCACATGGCGGAGGCGGGCGCCAAGTTGTCCGGCAGCCCCGGCATTGCCCTGGTAACCCGCGCGCCCGGCGCCACCCACGCCAGCGTCGCTGTCCATACTGCGCACCAGGATTCGACACCGCTAGTCCTGCTCATCGGTCAGGTCGCACGCGATGTCGGCGAGCGGGACGCTTTCCAGGAAATCGACTACCGGAAGATGTTTGCCGGGTTCGCCAAATGGGTGGCGCAGATCGACGACGCGGCGCGGATTCCGGAATTTGTTGGTCGTGCGTTTCAGGTGGCAATGGCCGGCAGGCGCGGGCCGGTCGTCCTGGCACTGCCCGAGGACATGCTCACCGACTGTGTCGATGTCGCCGCGCCGAGTCGGCGGTTGACCGTTGCGCAGCACCCGGGTGCCGAGGAGATCATCCGCGTCAGGCAACTGCTTGCCGACGCGGAGCGGGCAGTGGTGGTGCTCGGCGGAAGTGGGTGGAACGACACCGGGATCCGGGCCATCGCCGCGTTCGCCGATGCCGCTGGCCTGCCGGTGGCGTGTTCGTTTCGCCGGCAGGACCTGTTCGACAATTCCCACCGCTGTTACATCGGTGACCTCGGGCTCGGTTCCAACCCAAAATTGCGCCAGCGAGTTCGTGACGCCGACCTGGTGCTGGCCATCGGCGCCCGACTCGGCGACGCCGCCAGCGGTGGCTACGAGTTGCTCGACATTCCGCGGCCGCGGCAGACCTTTGTGCAGGTCGCCGCAGGGCCGGAAGAGCTGGGACGCGTCTACCAGCCAAGCCTGGCCATCGCGGCTGGCCCTTCCGAATTCTGCGTTGCGTTGAACGCGGTTGCGCCGCGGCGGTCGGCAGCCGCACAGTGGCTCGGTAGCGCCCGCGCCGATTACCTTGCCTGGCGTACGCCGGCGCCGCCAGGCAAGTCCGGACTGGACCTGGCGCACGCGGTCGTCGAACTGCGCCGCCAGCTGGGTGACGAAGCCATCGTCTGCAACGGGGCCGGCAACCACACGACCTGGCTGCATCGCTATTTCGAGTATCGCCGTCCGCGCACGCAGCTCGCACCGACCAGCGGCACGATGGGCTATGCGGTTCCCGCAGCGATAGCAGCGGCGTTGCAGCTTCCGGGCACGCCGGTGGTGTGCTGGAGTGGTGACGGCTGTTTCCTGATGTCGGTGCACGAACTCGCCACCGTTGCGATGTACAAGTTGCCGGTGCTCTTCATCGTCGTCAATAACGGCATGTACGGCACCATCCGCATGCACCAGGAGCGTCAATATCCGGGGCGAGTCACGGCGACGACGCTGCACAATCCGGATTTCGTCGCCTGCGCCCGATCCTTCGGTCTGTCGGCGACGCGCGTCGAGCATGACGCCGAGTTCGGTCCCGCGCTCGACAGTGCGCTGAGCAGCGGGCGGCCGACGCTGATCGAGCTGCTTACCGACCCGGAGATCCTATCTCCGAACCACAGCTTGTCCAGCCTGCGCGCCGCGGCAGCGAATGCCTGAACGCTTCGCCGTCGAAGGCCGACCAATCGCAACAATCAACAGAAGGAGTCAATGCAAATGCTCGTCGACCTGCGAACCTACACGATGGTGCCCGGGCGCCTGAAGGCGTTTCTGACGTTGTACGAGGCCGAAGGGCTGCCGATCCAGATCCGCCACCTGGGGCGGCCGATCGGCTACTTCACGACTGAAACGGGGACCCACAACCAGGTCGTGCACCTGTGGGGATACGAAAACATGGCCGATCGCGAGCGCCGCCGCGACGCCATGGAGGCGGACCCGGAATGGGCCAGCTATCGCGCCAAGAGCGCGGCCGCCGGCAATGTGCAGCATCAGGAAAACAAGCTGATTCGTTCCGTTTCTTTTTCACCGATCTGATATCGCGGCTGCGCCGCACAATCGAGGAGACAACAAATGTTCAAGCTGCTTCGAAACACGATTCCCATGGTGGCGCTCGCAATCGGCCTGGCCGCCGGTCCGGCATCTGCCGAGGTGACGCTTCGGCTGGGGCACTACAGCCCGGAAAGCCATGCCATGCACAAGGCAGCGCTGCAGTTCGCCGCCAAGGTCGGCGAACGCACCAAGGGCCAGGTGAAGATCAGCGTCTTCCCCAACAACACGCTGGGCAGCCCGCCGGAAATACTCGAGCAGACCAAGCTCGGCGTCATCGACATGGCCTTGCCGACCTCGGGTCAGCTCGACAAGTACGACAAGGCGTTCGCCGCATTGATGCTTCCGTTCGTGTTCGATAACGTCGACCACGCGCGGCGCACCATGGACGGCCCGATGCTGCAGTGGCTGACGCCGATCGCCGCCAAGTCGAACCTGATCATGATCGGTAACTGGGAGTATGGCTTTCGCAACCTGACCAACAACGTTCGGCCGGTCAACACGCCTGCTGATGTCAAGGGCATGAAGATCCGTACGCCTCCCGAAATCCAGCTCGAGGCGGCGATGTCGGCGCTGGGCGGCCATGTGCAGAAGATCGCATTCCCGGAGCTCTATCTCGCGCTGTCTCAGGGCGTGGTCGATGCCGAGGAAAACCCCGTCGCCACCATCTACAGCAGCAAGTTCTTCGAGGTCCAGAAGAATCTGGCGATGACCAAGCATGTCTATCAGGCGTTGTTTCACGTGGTCAACGCCAGGAGCTGGGCCAAGCTGACGCCCGAGCAACAGGCCATCCTGCGGGAGGAAAGCGTTGCCGCCGGCTGGACCATGCGCCGGCAGCTGCAATCCGAGGAAGAAGGCTTGATCCAGAAAATGGAGGCAGCCGGCATGAAGGTCACGCGGCCTGACCTGGCACCTTTCCGCGCGGCGATGGAACCGGCCTACAAGAAGATCGGAGACTTCGCCGGCGAAGCCAATGTGAAGACGTTCCTCGGCTACGTGGAAGCTGCACGCAAGCCCTGAGGTCGGATCGGAGCCTTCACGCATGCTGGTGCTCGCCATTTTTTCAGTGCTCGTCGCGCTGATCCTGCTGGGAATGCCCATCGCCGCGGCGATGGGCCTGACCGCCATCGGGTTTTTTGTCGGTTTGAATGAAACCCAGATGCTCGGCGCAATGGCGCAGCGCATGTACTCTGGCACCACGTCGTTCACGCTGCTGGCGATCCCGTTCTTCATCCTGGCGGGCAACCTGATGAACACCGGCGGCATGACGGTGCGCATTTTCGGCTTCGCCCGCTCGGTGGTCGGCCATGTGCGCGGTGGACTCGCGCACGTCAGCGTGCTTGCCTCGATGCTGTTCGCCGGGGTATCGGGCGCGGCGCTGGCCGAAGCCATGGGTCTCGGCAAGATCGAGATCAAGGCGATGGAGGACGCCGGCTTCGACCGCAGCTTTGCCGCAGCGGTGACGGCCTCCTCATCCACCATCGGACCGGTGATTCCGCCTTCCATTCCCCTGGTGATCTACGGCGCGCTGGCCGAGGTGTCGGTCGGGGAACTGTTCCTTGGTGGCGTCGTGCCGGGGGTGATGATGGGCATGGCGATCATGGTCATCATCTATGTGCTGTCGCGCACCCGCGGCTACCCGAGCGAGCCGCGGCCGGCGCTGGCGGTGGTCCTGCGCGCCTTCGTGGACGGCCTGGCCGGGCTGGTGGCGCCGGGCATCATCCTTGGCGGCATCCTCGGCGGCGTGTTTACACCCACCGAGGCGGCGGTTGCCGCCGCGCTGTATGCGCTGGGAATCGGCGCGGTCGTGTACCGCGAGATCAGCTGGCAGGCATTTGTGGCGATGATGTGGGACACCGTCGACCAGACCGCCCGCGTGATGTTCATCATTGCCTCCGCGGGATTGTTCGGCTGGCTGCTGATCTACCTGCGCGCTCCGGCCGCGATCGTCGAGTCGCTGACCTCGGTGTCGAGCAATCCGTGGGTCATTCTGCTGCTCATCAATATCGTCCTGCTGGTATTGGGATGCTTCATGGAAGGCATCGCCATCATGCTGCTGACAGTCCCGATTTTCCTGCCGGTGCTGGCGAAATTCGGTATCAGCCCGCTGCACTTCGGCGTGGTGATGACGCTCAATCTGATGGTCGGCCTGCTCACGCCACCCTTCGGCATGGTGCTGTATGCAATTTCGACCATCGCCAACGTGCCCATCATCAAGCTGAGTCGAGAACTGGCGCCGTTCATTCTCGCCATTCTGGTCGTGCTGGGTTTGATCACCTACATTCCTTCGCTCGTCACCTGGCTGCCGCACGCGGTGATGGGACACGGGCAATGAGCCGCATCGGCGAAACGGTCGGACGTTGCCTGCGGGTATTCACGCTGCTGAGTTTCGGCGCCATCTGCCTGTTGATGGTTGTCAGCGTGTTCAATCGCTTCGTTCCGCTGGGCAGCATGGGCTGGTCCGACGAGATCATCGAACTGCTGCTGGTATGGACATTGTTCATCGCCATTGCCGAGGTCTGGCGCCAAGGTCAGCATTTTCATGTCAACGTGGTGCCGGATCTCCTGCGCGGCACGGCGGCGGGCCATGCCATTTCAATCTTCATTCTGCTCGGCTGCCTGGTCTTCCAGGCCACGTTCGTCTGGCAAGCGAGCGAGCTGATGCTGCAGGCGAACGACGTGTCGCCGATTTTTTCCTGGTCCAGGCGCTGGTGGTATCTGCCCATGCCCCTGGCCGGTACGATCATGACGCTGGTCACCATCAACGACCTGAGCGCGCTGTTGCGTCGGCGAGACCGCGCGGCAGGAACTCCTTCACCGGCATTTCCCTCCGAGGATCATCGCAAATGAACGAAGACAAGCCATTCGACTATCGCAAACTGTTTGACCTCAGCGGACGCGTCGCGCTGGTGATCGGAGGCGGCTCGGGCATCGGGCAGTCCGGCGCCGAAGGCATGGCCGCCGTCGGGGCGCATGTGGTCGTGGCCGACGTCAACGGCGCCGACGCCGAAGGGGTTGCGCGCAAGATCGGTACCGGCGGCGGGAAAGCGTCCTCGGCGCTTCTCGACGTTCGCGACACCGCAGCGGTCGACGCGCTGGTGGCCGGGGTCGAGACCATGCATGGCCGCATCGACGTCGTCCTCACAACGCCGGCGGTGAACCTGCGCAAGCGTCTCGCCGACTACACCGACGAGGAATTCGACCGGGTGATCGAACTCAATCTGAAGGGCACGTTTCGTGTCGCGAGGGCCGCCGCGAGAGTGATGAGCAAGCATCGGCGCGGCAGCATCATTCTGATGTCGTCGATGCGCGCGGTCAACGTGGAGCCGGGGCAGAGCATTTATGCGTCGACCAAGGCAGGAATCGGCCAACTGACCCGTGGGCTGGCGGTAGAACTTGGGCCGCTTGGCATCCGGGTGAATGCGCTGGCGCCGGGTATCGTCGCCACGCCGTTGACGCGACCGATCACCAGCAACCAGACGTGGAACGACGCGTATGCGCAGCGTTGCGCGCTGCAGCGTTGGGCAACGCCGGAAGAAATGGCCGGCCCGATCGTGTTCCTGGCATCCGACGCAAGCAGTTATCTGACTGCAACAACGCTGTTCGCGGACGGCGGCTGGACGGCAATCGACGGTCGCTTTCAGCCGTCGATAGCGTAAATCGCGACTCTAGGGTACTCGGCGGCCCGCAATTCCCGCCGGCGGCGCCGTGGTCTCGCGCACGATGAGATCGACACCGAGTTCATCACAGCAAGTCGAGACTTCGCCCGAGACCATCCTGAGCAGCGCGTTTGCGGAAGCTTCCCCGAGCGCGTGGCTTGGCACGTGGATGGTGGTCAGCGTCGGCGTGGTCATCGCGGCGAATTCGAGGTCGTCGAAACCGGTCAGTGAGATCTCGCCGGGGACGGCAATGCGCAGTGCGCGACACTCCGCCAGCGCGCCGATCGCCAGCACGTCGTTGCCGCAGATCACCGCCGAGGGTCTCGGCGACTGCGCCGCCAGTATGCGCATCGCCTCGCGCCCGGCGGCAAAGGTGTAGGGCCGCTCGAGCAGTCGCTCCGGTGGGAACGCGAGAGCGCGCGCGGCCAGTGCAGCGGTCACGCCCTCGACCCGGCTGCGCGCACGGTCGTTGTGCGCAGTCTCGCCGGCGATCATGGCGATCTCGCGGTGGCCGATGTCCACGAGGTACTGGACCACGCGCATTGCCGCCGCGCGATTGTCGAAGCCCACGCTGGGGTGTTGACCGGAGCGGTCGAGCGTCCAGGTCAGCAGGTAGGGCAATCCGGCGGTTTCGAGAATCCGGAACAGTTCGTCCTGATGATCGAGTCCGACCAGCACGATGCCGTCGACGCCGCGTTCAACGAGTCGCCGCGCCACATTGACCTCGGTAGCCAGATCGAATTCGTGGCACGCGACGAGCAACGTATAGCCGTGCTGTTCGAGCGTTCGTTGCAACGCCTGCGTGGCGTTGGCGAAGATCGCGTTGTCCAGCGTTGGAATGACGGCGCCGATGGTGCGCGTGCGCCGCTCGCGCAACGCGCGCGCCGCGCCGTCGAGCACATAACCGCGGGCCTGAGCCGCGGCGAGCACTCGCGCCAGCGTGTCGGGGCGCAGCTTGTCCGGAGTCGACAGCGCGCGCGATACCGTGGCGGTGGACACCTGGGCGTCCCGCGCAACGTCGCGCAAGGTGATCGGTGACTTTGCTCGCACGCTTCCGGCCCTGGTTGGGTGCGTGGCCCGCGGAGTGCTGACCTCGCCTGGAACAGTATAGGCAGGCGATGATATCGATTACAAGTTTGGACCCAGGGCCTCGGATCGCCGCCGGGGCGGGAAATCCTGTGCCCGACGACCCTTTCGCGCATTTTTGACGGTAAGCTCGTGTTGACAGCACAGTGGCATTGAGCGTACGGTAGCTGCAATCGATTACAAACAAGGGCTTTGACGTCCAGCCCGAACCAGGAGACCTGTCGTGGCAGTGAACTGCGTCAAGCGCGCCCAGCGCTGGCCCGGCACCCGCGCCGGCGTCACCTTCTCCTGATGTCCGCGCCGCCGCTTGCCGAATTGTTTTCGCTGCGAGGCCGCGTCGCGCTGGTGACCGGCGCGAGTTCGGGCATCGGCCGCGCCCTGGCTGCCACGCTGGTCGAGGCCGGCGCGGCAGTGTGCCTGCTGGCCCGGCGCGGGGATGAATTGGCGGCGCTTGCCGACGAACTCAACACGGGCGGCGGTCGCGCCGCGGCGGTCGCCTGCGACCTGACCGACCGCGCCGCAATGCCGGCAGCGCTCGACCGCGCCGTCGCCTGCTTCGGCGCGCCGGACATCCTGGTCAACGCCGCGGGCATCAATCCGCGGCAGCCCGCGGATAAACTCAGCGCGCGTGACTGGGACGCCACCATCGAACTCAACCTGTCGGTACCGTTCTTCGTTGCGCAGCGCCTGGCACCGGCGATGTGCGAGCGCGGCTGGGGACGCATCATCAATCTCGCCTCGCTGCAGTCGGTGCGAGCGTTTGCGGACGGCGCCCCCTATGGCGCATCCAAGGGGGGGGTGATGCAATTGACGCGCGCGCTGGCGCAGGCCTGGTCGAGCCGCGGCGTGACCTGCAATGCCATCGCGCCGGGATTCTTTCCGACCGAACTGACTGCACGGGTGTTCGCCGATCCGGCACGGGCCGAGGCGCTGGCCGCGCGCACGATGATCGGGCGCAACGGCGAACTCGACGATCTGCGCGGCACGCTGGTGTTTCTGGCCAGCCGCGCCTCCGACTACGTGACCGGGCAGACGCTGTTCGTCGACGGCGGCTTCACCGCGGGATGACCATCCGATGAAAGCACTCGTCTACACCGCACCAAACGAAGTCACCTACCGCGACGAACCCGATCCCGTGACCGGCAGTGGCGACGTGCTGCTGGCGGTCGAGGCCGCCGGCATCTGCGGCTCGGACATGCATGCATTCCACGGCAAGGATCCGCGCCGCAATCCGCCGCTGATCCTCGGCCACGAACTCGCGGCACGCATCCTCACCGGGCCACGGGCAGGGGAACGCGTGACGGTCAATCCGCTGATCACCTGTGGCCATTGCGAGTATTGCGTCAGCGGGCGCGACAACCTGTGTGCCAACCGCACCATGATCGGCATGACGCGGCCGGGCGGCTTTGCGCAACGCGTCTCGGTGCCCGAACGCACACTGATCGAGATTCCGCAAGAAATGTCCGCGCGCGCTGCCGCGTTGACCGAGCCCGCCGCCACCGCGCTGCATGCGCTGAACCTGTCGATGCGGGCGCTCTCCCGGCCGCTGCCCGAGACAAGGGTGCTGGTGCTCGGCGGCGGTGCGGTCGGCCTGCTATCGGGGCTGCTGGCGCAGGCCTACGGCTGCCGCGACGTCACGCTGGTCGAGACCAATTCACTGCGGCGCGCCACCGCCAGCGCGGCCGGCAAGGCGGGCGGCATGCGGGTGATCGACCCGGTGGACCCGGCCGGCCGCCTGGACAATCAGATCGACCTGGTGATCGACGCGGTCGGCGCCGCCGCTACGCGCAGGGCCGCCTTCGCCGCGGTCAAACCCGGCGGCGTGGTCATGCACATCGGCCTCGTCGACTGGGCCAGCGAAATCGACATGCGCAAGCTGACGCTGGCCGAGATCACTCTGCTTGGCACCTACACCTATTCCACCGCCGACCTGCGTGCGACGGTCGTGGCGCTGCACGGCGGGGCGTTCGGCGCGCTTGAATGGGTCGAGGAGCGTACACTCGCGGACGGCGCTGCGGCGTTTGCCGACCTCGATGCGGGTCGCAGCGGCGCCGCCAAGATCCTGCTGCGTCCACACTGAGGCATGCCCATGAACACCGACCAGATTGCCACAGCGACTGCGCCGAAATGGCTGTTCGGAATTTCCGGGTTGTTAATCGCTTTGTATGTGCTGAATGTCGGCCTGCGGCTTGCAGCGGTGAAATTCGGCGCGAATATGTGGCGGGTCGGGGACGTCGGTGAAATGTTGCTGGTATTGTTCGGCATGGTTTTTTTTGTGGCCGCGCTGGTAGTCGACGAAGAGCGATCCGCGGCGACAGGCATCGAAGGTGAGTCCAATCCAACGCAAGGAGGAGTGTGATGAGCAAGCGCAATGATGATTCGAGTCCGGTGTCGGTGAATCGGCGTCGTTTCCTGGAAGTGTCGGGCCGCTACGGATTCACGACTGCGGTGCTGGCGTCGACCGGCGGTTACCTGTGGTCTGAGTCGGCTGTCGCGCAGACGGCGGCCGACGAGGCGGCACGCCAGAAGGCCGCCACGCACACGATGATCTTCGCGACCGAGTACAAGGAAGACGCGTACAAGACCTATCCGATCATGCAGACTCAGTTCAAGGAGAATCTGCAGACGCTGTCCAAGGGCGCCGCATACGTGAAGCTCTTCCCCGCCGGACAGCTCGGCGTCGGCAGCGCACTGGCGCAAAAGGTGCAGGCGGGCACGGTGCAGGGCGGCGCGGTGTCGCTGTCGAACTTCTCGCCGTTCACGCCGGTCGTCGACGTCATCAACATCCCGTTCTGGTGCGGCGACAACCAGCGCTTCGCCAACCTGGTGACCTCGGCCGCCTGGAACAACGAAATTACCCCCAAGGTCACGGCCAAGGGCTACAAGCCGATGTTCTACTACACCGTCGACCCGCGGACCGTGGCAACGCGCAAGGGTCTGGGCAAGATAATCAAGACTCCGGACGACATGCGTGGGCTCAAGATGCGCGTGCCCGGGTCGAAGCTGTTGCAGCAGTTCTATCGGCTGACCGGCGCCAATCCGACGGTCGTCGCCTGGGCCGAGACGCCGACCGCGCTGAAGCAGGGCGTGGCAGATGCGCTCGATCCGGCGGTCGGCGCGCTCTACACGTTCGGCTTCCTGGACATCCTCGAGTCGATTACGCTGGTCGAGTCGGTACCCGATGCGCAGATGTTCGCCGCCAACTACGCCTGGTTCGAAGCGATGCCGAAGAATTTGCAGAGCATCTTCGAAGCGGCCAGCGAGAAAACGCAGGCCGAGAGCTTCGCGCAGGTCCTGGTCGCACGCAAGGCCTCGATGGACGCCTTTGGCAAGGTGGGCGTCAAGTTTTATTCGCCCACCGCGGCCGAGCACCAGAAATGGGTCGAGTCCGCGGGCGAGCAGCGTCCCGAGTGGAACGACATCAAAAAGGAGCTCGCCGGTTCGCTGGAGGCATTCGACAAGCTGAAGAAGGCTGCCAACACCAAGGGCAGAATCACCATCGCCAGCTGATCGGGCGATCGCAATCTGAGTCCGGGGCGGCACTGCCGCCCCGGCGAAGGGACCTGCATGCGCAATTTGCTGCAACAGATCGATCGCAACGGCGAGCGTTACCTGATGCTCGTCCTGTACTGCTTCATTGTGTTCGTGATCGTCACCGAAGTTGTGCGCCGCTTTGTCCTCGACTTCTCGTCGCTGTGGGGCGAGGAGGCGGCGCGTTTTGCCTTCATCTACCTGGGCTGGATTGGTGCCTCGTACGCGGTGAAGCAACGCGCCCACATCCGCTTCGATTTTCTGGCTCGGGCGCTGCCACCACGGGCAGCCGGATGCGTATTGCTGTTTTCCGAATTGGCGACGTTGGTATTCGCCTGCTTCGCGCTGTACTGGTCGCTGCAGTCGTTGGGAACGATCATCCGCTTCGATGCGCAGGCGACGGCATTGCGCGTTTCGTTGGCCTGGTTCGCTGCGGCCGTGCCGCTGGGTTTCGCGATGATGGTCGTGCGCACCATCCAGTCGGCATTGCGCGACCTGCGCAACATCGCCAACGGACGCGACCCGTTTACTGGCACGCTGCTGTTCGATTGATCACCGGACGATTCAGGCGACCTTCCCGAACATGGTACTCACCTTCGGCCTCCTATTCGTCGTCGTACTGTTGATCTTTGCAGTGCCGTTCTGGGTCGCGCTTGGACTCGGCACGATTGCGCTGCTGCTCGGCACCAATGCGTTGCCGCTGTCGCTGCTCGGCGAGGCGTTGTTCCAGGGTGTGGACTCGTTTGCGCTAATCGCCATCCCGCTATTCGTGCTCACTGGCGACGTGATGGTGCGCTCGGGACTTGCCAACAAGCTGCTGGATTTTGCCGAGGCGACCACAGGCGGGATGCGCAGCGGCTTCGGCACTTCGACGGCACTTGGATGCGGTTTCTTTGCCTGCATCTCCGGGTCGGATGCCGCCGACGCTGCTGCTGTCGGCCGCATCACCATGGCCAGGCTGGTCGAACGCGGCTATCCCAAGGCCTATGCCTGCGCGCTGGTCGCCTCTGGCGCGTGCACCGGCATCCTGATTCCCCCATCGATCGCCTACATCATCATCGGTCTGGTGCTGGGCCTGTCGTCGACGACGCTGTTCACCGCCGCGCTGATCCCGGGAGTCATAGTCCTGTTGAGCGTTGTGATCACCAACGTGGTGATCAACCGGTTGCGCGACTACGAGAACTCGCGGCGGCCGTTCTCGCTGCTGCGCTGGCTGCGCGCGCTCAACGATGCCAAGTACGCGTTGTCGGTTCCGTTCATCATCCTTGGCGGCATCTATTCCGGGATCTTCACGCCTACCGAATCCGCCGCGGTTGCCGTTGCCGTCGCGCTGATCGTCGGCATGCTGCAGCGAACGATCCGCCTGCGCGATTTCCCGGCCATGCTGGAGACCTCGGCCCGCGTCAACGGCGTCATCCTGCCGATCATCGCCGTGGCCATTCTGTTCGCCCAGGCGCTGACGGTGTTGGGTGTGCCGCAGGCGCTGGTGACGGGGCTGACCTCGCTGACCGAGAACACGGTGGTGCTGACGCTGATCATGCTGGGGATATTCATCATTGCCGGCATGTTCATGGAGACCACGCCCAACATCCTGATCCTGGCCCCGCTGATGGCGCCGGTCGCCCAGCAGATCGGCATGGACCCGATCCACTTTTGCGTGGTCATGATTACCACGCTGGGTCTGGGCTTCATCACCCCGCCGATGGGCCTCAACCTGTTCGTGATGTCGGGTCTGACCGGTGAGCCGATATTGGGTATCGCCCGGCGCGCGATTCCCTTCGTGATGGTGATGATTCTGGTTGCGATCGTGGTGGCTTTCGTGCCCTGGCTGTCGCTGGTCTTTCTGGGCCGGTGAGGCGAATCGCGACACCAACCGGCTTGCCTTCTGGCCCATTCCGCAGGCGAACACCAAGGCCGGCGGCATCCATGCGTTCGCGCCGGAAATCATGGAAACCGAGCGGCGTCGCGCCTGGATCGACGCGCCCGCGGCGAGCTACGCCGCCAGCGCCTCGGGTTCGTCGATGCGCTGGTGATGTACAAGCAATGGGTGACCTGACACCTTGAGCGATTCCACGGCCGCCACGCTGCGCTACCGGGCGGATTCCCCCTATGCCGCGATGCGGCTGGTGATCGCGTTGTTGCTGATGACTATCGGCAACGCCGGCATGTACGTTGTCGTCGTGGTCCTTCCCGCCGTGCAGACAGAATTCGGCGTGGCGCGCGCTGATGCGTCATTGCCCTACACGGCGCTGATGATCGGCTTCGGACTGGGCGGCATCGTCATGGGCAAGCTGGCCGATCGCCGGGGCGTGATGGTGCCGCTGCTGATCGGCGCGGCTGGTGCCGGCATTGGCTTCACCGCGGCTGCGGCGTCGGCGAGCATCTGGACTTTCGCGCTGGTACATGGGCTGTTCATCGGGCTGCTTGGAAGCGCTGCGGTGTTCGCGCCGCTGATCGCCGACACCTCGCTGTGGTTCGTGCGCCGCCGCGGCATCGCGGTGGCGGTATGCGCGAGCGGCAACTATGTCGCCGGCGCGGTCTGGCCGCCGATCGTCCAGCATTTCGTCGAGACTTCCGGCTGGCGTTCGACCTATTTGGGCCTTGGCGTCTTTTGCGCGATTGCGATGGCCGTGCTCGCGTTGCTGATGCATCGGCGTCCGCCAGCCTACGTATCGGCGACGCCCGGGGTCGTCTCGGAACTGGCATCGAATCGGCCCTTCGGCATGACGCCGGCGCAGGCGCAGGGCTGGCTGTGCGTGGCCGGGCTGGCCTGCTGCGTGGCGATGTCGATGCCGCAGGTCCACATTGTCGCGCTCTGCGGCGACCTGGGCTACGGGGCCGCGCGCGGCGCGCAGATGTTGTCGCTGATGCTCGCCTTCGGCATCGTCAGTCGGCTGCTGTCGGGCTGGATCTGCGACCACATCGGCGGCCTGCGTACGCTGCTTCTGGGCTCGGTGCTGCAGGGCATCGCGCTGCTGCTGTTCCTGCCTTTCGACGGCCTGACGTCCCTGTACGTGATCTCCGCGCTTTTCGGCCTGTTCCAGGGCGGCATCGTGCCTGCCTACGCGATCATCGTCCGCGAGCATTTTTCGCCGAAGGAGGCGGGTGCGCGGGTGGGTACGGTACTCATGTTCACGCTGCTCGGCATGGCGCTGGGCGGCTGGATGTCGGGCAAGATCTTCGACCTGACCGGGTCGTATACCGCCGCCTTTGTCAACGGCATTGCATTCAATCTGTTGAATCTTGCCATTGCGATCACGCTGCTGCGGCGGGCACGGGGTGTTCGGGACATGGTGCCGACGGCGCCAGCTTAGTCACCCGGCGGCGACTGCTGCGCTGTGCCGGGATTCCGGTCAACGGCCGGGTGCGCGACATCCACAGCTTTCGGGTACGTCAGGGGCGTGAGAACATGCCCTTCCGCCAACCGGAAAACGGAGGGGGCAGTGCCAGTCACCGAACTCGACCACCATTTTGTTCGTGCCAACGATCTCGAGCGCACCAGCGAATTCTATTGTGAGGTCCTCAGCGTCGAGGTGATGCCGCGCATGGCAGATTTGGCGATATGAATCTGCCGAAGCACAATCGCTCCGCTTGAATCAGCATTACCGCCGACATCCCATCGCACATCGAGGAGTGATGCATGCTGTATCGAGACGATCCCCAGTTCCTGCCGACGATCCGGAAGTCGCTCTATGCGGCGGTACTGTCCGATGTTCTGGACGAGCTTGGCTTCCGCGATCAGGCGATGTCGCCGTCGATCAGGCCGCTCGACGAGGAGCTCGTGCTGGCCGGTTTCGCGCGGACCGGCCTGTATCGCGAGGTCTTCCAGGTGATCGAAGGACAGAATCCGTACGAACTCGAGATCGCGCTGGTCGACGACCTCAAGGTTGACGAGGTCGCCGTGTTCGGCTGCTGCGGCTCGCGCCGCATTGCACCATGGGGGGAGTTGCTGACCACCGCGTCGCGCGCCCGCGGCGCTGCCGGCTGCGTGACCGACGGCATGGTCCGCGACATCCGTGCCATCCGGGCGCTTCGCTTCCCCGTTTTCCACGGCGGCATTGCGCCACTCGATTCGAAAGGCCGCGGCATGGTCGCCGAGATCGACACGCCGATCATCTGCGGCGGAGTTGCCGTCGCTTCCGGTGACCTGGTTGTTGGCGATGCCGACGGCGTTGTCGTCATACCGAGAGCCGTGGAAGTGGAAGCATTGCGACTGGCATTCGCCAAGGTCGCCGGCGAGAACACCACCCGCGCCGAACTGGCAGCTGGCGCCAAACTCTCCGACGTCTTCGCCAGGTATCGGGTGCTCTGAAGGAGTCGATCGGCCTTGCCTTGCGTCGGCATCGCGCGGGCGTCTGCCGATCAAGTCTTGCCGGTTGGGATCAACCCGATGTGAAGGGTCTGGAAATCGTCGGGCACCGCGCATTGCTGCGCCGGCTGACTCATCCGTCGATCCGGATCTCGAAAATTTTGGACCAATGCTTGCCGGTCACGAAGAACGAGTTTCGATCGGGGGCGAAGGCGATGCCATTGAGGACGCCCTGGTAGCTGGTGCGCCCCGATTGCGCGACGATCCCGGAACAGTCGACCAGCCGCACGACATCACCGCTTTGTCGATCGATCTCGTAGATATCCGAGTGCCAGAGCACGCAGGCGAAAATGCTTTGACTCAGGCATTCGAGGTCATTCAGGCCCTCAAGCGGCCGACCGGCGAGCCTGATACTCAGTCTGGACAGCAGTTCGAAGCGGGCATCAAGGAACCGGAGAGTGTCCGAGCCATCGCTCATCACGTAGCCCTCATCGACGGCAGCCAGCCCCCAGCCCTCACCGGGGTAGCGAAACGAACCCTCGGGTTCGAGGGATGGAAGCTTATAGCGCGTGGCCACGCCCCCGGTATAGGTGATCTGCGTCAGGCCACCGGCGGAGGCGGCGATGCCCTCCGCCCACACCTTTGGAACATTGACCATCTGCCGGATATCGCCGTTTTGTGTGTCCAGGCGGCGAAGTGTCGATGCGCCGACCAGTCCGGTGCTTTCATAAAGCTGCCCATCCGCATACGCCAGACCTTGCGTGTGCGCGCCGGAGTCGTGCGTGATGGCTCGCAGCACGGTGGGCCGGATCACGGGAATACCCGGGGCACGGATCGCACGCCCGACGCGCCGTGCCATTGGCGCCAAGCCGAGTCGATCAATCGCCGAACCGATCCAACGCCTTGCTCGAGCGCTCATTCGCGGCATACAGGGAGGGCTCGGGTAGGGATGGCGTGCCGTTGAGCCAAGGAATCCACCGCGCTGGAAGCACTATCGTGCGGCACCAAGCCTGCGCAAGAGCTTCCGGACCTTGTCGCGCAGCCCAAACCTTTCGAGCAGGGCACCGATCGCAGCCGACGCGGAATTCGTCATCCTCAATGAACTGGTTACCAGGTTGCCGCGAAAGGTATCCGGGATCAGGTAAAAATATCCACCAGCGTTCGTGCCGGTGCTAAGCCGCTGCTTGTGCTGAGTATCGCCGATGCCGAAGTCAAACCATTTCACGTCATCTTCCGGTGATGATAGATCGGCAATGATCTCCGTGTGAAGGAAGATGCCTATGTGGTGCCTTGCCCACTCGGGATCGTAACCGATTTCCTGAGCGTGATACCTCCCCCGGTACTGGTGCCCCGCCTGAAACGCGATGGGCTTGTCGTCCGCATAAAGGACATAGCTTCGGAACCAGCCGTACTCTGCGGTCGTCCGATATTGCTGCTTCAACTTCTCATGGTCCCGAAGTCCTGCGCCGAGCAAGTCGTACTGATAGGTCTTCCGGGAAATCGAAATCGCATCGTCGACGAATTCGCCGGCTTCCTCGGGAGCCCGAAAGCAACGTGTCCGATAATTCTCGTTCACGTGTGCGATGAATTTCTTGCGTGTGGAACGCAGGTCCGCGCGGGTACGCGATCCGAGTTGCTTCAAATAGGCGTCGAAAGTCTCCCCTAGCGTCGCATAACGATGCTGATAGAAGCCCCCGTTCCGCAGGACGTGGAAATCGTGTCGGCCCGATTCCCACGACTTGACAAAGCGCATGATCGCCGTGTCCTCTGGGACCGACTCGAGAAATATGACTTCGTTCGCAGCGAGATCATTCCTCGCCTGCCCGAGTAATGATGCGAGGGCGTGCCGCTCGTCATCGGCATCCGAATTCGTCACAAAAATCGGCGCGGCGAAGCTCCGCAGGTGGAGTACCGGAACCGATTTCAGCGTGAGCTCACCGAACGCGATCCGAAGTGCCGACGGGTGTACGAGGAAGCCGGCGTATCCGGTAATCGAGTCTCCCGTTCGCCGGATGTAGGCGCGGACCGATTTGAGAGGGCTGTCTGCCAGCGCGTGCAGCCAACGGGGGTCCTGCAGCAGCGACAGCTGGTCGGCAAGCGGTCCGCGGGCAAGCTCTGCGTACAACGCATCGATCTGGGCGTGCGTTGTCGTTTCGGCCAGGCGCCAAGCCGGATCACCTTCCATGTCTCAGTTTCCGAGGTATGGGATCGCTAGTGCACGTTGCTGCAGGTTAGCCTATGATCGGATCTCGCCGCAACGACACATTTCATCAATCACCTCCAGAGTTCCTCGTACGTTGCAACGAAAGCCGTTCCGGCCAACTGCCAGCATTGCATGAATAGCGTACAGGTCAAAGCGGAGATTCTGGATGCGCCTCCGCCTGTGGGCGAATGGCAGATGCTCGCCAACGAAGCCCTACCCGCACACCGGTTCCTGACCTGGTCCTGGTTCGATGCCTGGGGCAAGCATCTCGTACCCTACGAGAATTGGCGTGGACCGCTACGATACCTGACGGCGACTGGTCCCGGGGGTACGCTCCAGGCCATTGTTCCAATCGCGACGCAGGCGCAACCCGGATTAGCGGTGGCCTCGCTCGGCGGCCTGTATTGGCCATTCCGGGCGCCACTTTTCAGATGCTCCGTGAATGCGGAGACCTGCGAGGCCCTGGCCACGACGCTAAGCGGGACGCGTTCGCTCCCGGCGTTTCGTTGTGGCCCCGTTCCGGCCGATGACCCCGGCGTCACGCAGTTGACTGCAGCGCTCGCGACCAAGGGATGGCGACTGCATCGAACGGTGCTCGGCACGACCTATGCGGTCGACCTGCCGCATACATGGGCCGAGATGGACCAGCGACTCGGCAAGAGCCTGCGGACCAACATCGAGTACTACGAGCGAAAACTGGGTCGCGAAGGCAGGCTCGAAATTCGATGCACGAAGGGCTGCGGCGATCCGGAATGGAACAGGATTGTCGACGACCTCAGATACATCGAACAACGTTCATGGCAGTTCAAAGAGCGCGGAAGGCTGCGCTTTTGCGGTGAGCGCAACTCGGCGTTCTGGCGTGACCTGCTCGTCGACAACCAGTTCGGCCAAGTCGCAGTCGCCTGGGTCATGTATTTCAATGGTGAGCCCGTGAGCTTCTGCTTCTGTCTCGATAGCGGCGACACGCGCTACATCCTGGCGAACAATTACGCCGAGAGCGTGAGTCGTTACAGCACTGGCTCTGTGATCTACAAGCACGTCTTTCGCGACGCAATCGAATCCCTTGCCATTCGTCGAGTCAATATCGGCCAAGGCGATTCCGGCTACAAATCTCGCTGGAGTGCGGAACCGGCATACGACCTCGTGGACTGGATCGCGTTTTCCCCGGACCTTCACGGCGGTGCGCTTGATCTCGCCTGGCGCGTGCGACGGGCTTTTTCCGCAACGCCTTCGCCAACCAAGGCCCCAAGCGGTGATTCGCCTGGCGGCATGAATCCCGGCAATTGAAGGTACACCCCACAATCGTCCCGAAGGCGAGCGCGGGACTGTCTCTCGGTGGACGCGGCGGAATCCGATTACCAGGACCGGCTCGCTTTGCGCCGCCCGGTCAAGCCAGGCGCGGATGTCCCCGTCAACCGATGCGCACGCGATCGTCTTCCGGCTCGAGTTGCTCGGGTACCAGCTGGTCCAGTACCTTTTGAAGATTCGCGACCGTGCGATCGACGTTCTGCAGTTTGTCGAGTCCGAAGAGGCCGATGCGAAAGGTCTGAAAATCGGCGGGTTCGTCGCATTGCAGCGGCACGCCGGCGGCGGCCTGGAGACCGTGTCCGGCGAACGCCTTGCCGGACTGCACATCCTTGCTGGTTGTGTAGCTCACCACGACGCCGGGCGCCGCAAAGCCGTTCGCGGCAACGCTCCGGATGCCCCTGGACGCCAGCAGCGCGCGGACCTTGTCGCCCAGCGTCTGCTGCGCCGCTCGGGCCTTGTCGAAGCCGAAGCGCGAGGTCTCGATCATCATGTCGCGCAGACGCGTCAGCGCGTCGGTCGGCATGGTCGCGTGGTAGGCGTGGCCGCCGCCTTCGTAGGCCTCCATGATCTGTAACCATTTCTTGAGGTCACAGGAATAACTGGTGCTTTGCGTCGAATCGATGGCGCTTCGGGCCCGCTCGCTCAACATCACCAGCGCGAAGCCCGCGGAACTGCTCCAGCCCTTTTGCGGCGCGCTGATCAGCACATCGACGCCGCTGGCTGCCATGTCCACCCAGATCGCCCCGGACGCGATGCTGTCCAGAACGAACATCCCGCCGACCGCATGCACGGCTTCGGCCACCGCATGGAGGTAGGCGTCGGGGAGGATGATGCCGGACGCGGTTTCGACGTGGGGCGCGAAGACCAGGTCGGGCTTGTTCGCCTTGATCGCGGCGACGACCTCGTCAATAGGCGGAGGCGCGAACGGCGCTTCGCTGCCCAATCCGGTGCGCTGGGCCTTGAGCACCGTGGACGCCGACGGGATCTGGCCCATGTCGAAGATCTGCGTCCAGCGAAAACTGAACCAGCCGTTGCGGATCACCAGGCATTTCCTGCCAGTCGCGAATTGTCGCGCCACCGCTTCCATGCCGAAGGTGCCGCTTCCCGGCACCACGATCGCGGCCTTGGCCCTGTAGACCTCTTTCAGCGTGCGCGAGATGTCGTTCATCACGCCCTGGAACTTGCGCGACATGTGGTTGACCGCGCGGTCGGAAAACACCACGGAATACTCGAGCAACCCTTCCGGGTCGACATTGGGCAGCAGGCCTGGCATGGTCGGCTCCTTCGCAAGATCGGTTCAAGGCCCTAGTTTACGTCAGCGCGGCGGCGCCGGAGGTCCGGGGGCGCTGTGGTTCGCGGACGAGGCGCGGAATGGGCCGGGCGTATCACTCAGCCGGCTCGGGCGCGGGCGGCCGATGGTGAAGGCGCGAAGGCGAGAAGGGCATTCGGCGAGGAAATGCCGCCGCACGTGGGTTAACATCGCGGCGAGAGGTCCCTGGCGCGGGACCGCGGCGGCAGTTTGCCGCGGCTTCGCGCAATTCAACGGCACACGAAACGATCTGGAGCGAGTGATGCGGCAGCTATCGGGAATGGACAATCTTTTTCTGGCGCTGGAAAGCGGCAACCAGCACATGCACGTGGCGGGACTCGGCATCTACGATCCCTCGACGGCGCCCGAAGGCCGCGTCCGCTTCAAGTCGGTCCTGAATTTCTTCGTCAACCGACTTGACGCCGGCAAGGTGTTCCGTCGCCGGCTGGTCACAGTTCCGCACGCGCTCGATCGCCCCTATTGGATCGAAGACGCGGAAATCGATGTCGAGTATCACGTGCGCCACATCGCGTTGCCGCACCCGGGAGACTGGCGCCAGTTGATGATCCAGATTGCGCGCATCCACGCGCGCCCGCTGGACCTGACCAAGCCTCTGTGGGAGGCCTACATCATCGAGGGGCTGGACAACATTCCGGGCATTCCCGCCGGCAGCTTCGGCCTGTACACCAAGTTCCACCACGCCGCTGTCGACGGCGAGGCCGGCGCCGAACTCATCCGCGCGCTGCACACGCTGGCGCCGGGGGCGGGGCAGGAAGAGGCGGCCACGCCGGCCAGCGTGACCGCGGACCGTGATCCGACGACGATGGAACTGTATGCGCGCACCATCGGCAGCAAGGCGCAACAGGTCCTGGATGCGTCCAGATTGGCGCTGATGCTCGGCAACCGTATCGCCGAAGTCGGCAAGGACATGATCGCCAGTGGCCAGGCCGCCGAACTCGGCCGGGAACTGCTGGCAAAGTTCGGTGATGCCCCATCGGCAGGCGACGGGGATGGCAAGGATTCGGCCGGCCGCAAGCCGGCAACGCGGTTCGATCATCCGGTTTCGCCGCATCGCGTTGTCGACGCGGTCGGCTTTTCGTTGGCCGAGTGCAAGACGATTCGCCAGCACGTCCCCGATGTCACCATCAACGACATTTTCATGGCGGCCTGCGGCGGCGCATTGCGCGCCTACCTGGACGACAAGGGCGAACTGCCCGAAAGAAGCCTCAACGCCATGGTGCCGATGACCACCCGAGGCGACGTGAAGGATGCCGATGCCGGCAATCAGGTGGGCATGTCGGCCATGCCGCTGCGCACGGACATTGCCGACCCTATCGAGCGCCTGCGGGCGGTGCGGCGCGGAACCGGCAAGGGCAAGGCGCTCACGGCCGCGCTGGGCAAGGATCTTCCCGGACAGCTGATCCAGGTCCTGCCGGCGGTGGCCTCGAAGCTGCTGATCACCAAGGGCCTGACCGCGCTCGCCAACGTCACCGTGTCCAATGTCAGGGGTCCCAACGTGCCGCTGTACATGGCCGGTGCGCGCCTGGTGCTGTACCTGCCGATTTCGATCGCCTTCAACAACCTGGGCCTGAACATCACCGGTTTCAGCTACAACGGCACACTCTGGGTGTGCTTCGTCTCCTGTCGCAAGATGATGCCCGACCCGGGGGTGTATGCCGAATGCCTGACCAGGAGTTTTGACGAACTGGTGCAGGCGGCCATCGCCCACGGTTCCGCCGGTGCTGCCACTGCGGCGGGCCAACACTCAGGCAAGCGCTCGAAGCGCGTCAAGGCTCCGGCAAAAGCGAAGGCGACGAGACCGATCGCGAAGGTCGCGGCTAAAAAGCCCGCCAAGCGAAAGAAGGCCGCGAAAGTGGCGGTGAAAAAGCCCGCGAAGCGCAAGCCGGCCAAGAAGGCGGCGATGAAAAAAAGCCGCGAAGCGTAAATCCGCCGCTCTTGCGCCCTGATCAGCGGGCCGGTTCCACCTCGTAATTCGCGTAGCCGAATTCGTTGCTGCGCGCCGCCAGGTACTTGTCGCCCAGCTTGTAGATCGTCACGTCGAATTCGCTGCCGTTGATGTCGGTGGCCAGGTGGCCGTTCTTGATCGTGTAGTCGAGATCGCCGCTGTGCATCAGTTCCCCGGCCTCGCGCAGATCGGTTGCCTTGCCGTTGACCGCGGTCACCAGGCGGCGGCCTGTGGCGCCGTAGAGAATCTCGAAGCGCTCACCGGTCACCGTATTGCGCACGTTGAACGTCTTGCCCACGACCAGTTCCTTGAGCTGCGCGTCGTTGAGCGCCACCGCGCCCTTCTCCCGGAGCGCGGCAACGGTCAGGCCGGATTTGGCCGCCTTGCGCGCTTCCGCCGTGGGCGTGTACCAGATCGGTGAACTCCACGCGCGCTCCTGGATGGTCGGCGTGTATCCCGGACCACTCGGCGGCACCCGGCCCAGCTTCACGGCCTGCATGGTGCTCCAGCGCGGTGTGGGGATTTCCAGTACGCGCGTGTAGTAGAACGCGTCCAGGCTTGGATCGAAATCCGGGTCTGTCCACACCGCTTTCAGTTCAACCGCGCCGATGGTGTTGGCATAGGTGCCCTTGACGAGATTCACAGTCGAGCCGATCGGTGGCACGCGGCCGGTGACCGGGTCGGCCTTGCGCGTCCCCGCCCAGGCAACGTCGTAGATCTTCTCGAACGACTGCCCGCTCCTGCTCCAGCCCTTGATGACCTGAATGCGGTCGAGATTGGCACTGTCCGGATCCTTTACCGCCCAGACTGCAAACGACGGCGCCTTGGCCTTCGGCGCATGCAGGTCGGCGCCCATCGGCACGGCCTTGGCATACGCCGACTTGACCCAGTCCTTCTGCTTCAACAACTCCGGATCCAGTCCCCAGCCGCCGAAGAAGCGCACGGGGATACGCACGCCGCTGGTCGAGTACGTCTCCTTGCGCTTCATCGCGTCGAAGATCGCCTCGCGCGTATTTTCTTCCGCCCATACGGCACTGATGCCAGCGGGCGTGACCCAGAGGCTGTTGAGGCCGAGCACTGTGGCGCCGTCGACGCGCTTCTCGATGGTGTCGTCGACGGTCCCGTGCACGCCGAAAAAATTCTTCTGGCGATACGGCACGACGCTGACGTGCGAATCCGAGCCGCCGACCACGCCCATCTTGTAGGGGTTGTAGCCCTTCGCCTGCTCCATCGCCACGCCGTCCCGGTAGGCCTGTCTCACGTAGCTGCCGTACTCGCGCGGCGGCGGACCCGGTTTGCCCAGCAGATGCCAGACGAAGACCTCGTAGTTGGCGAACTCGTCGTTGGGCGAGAGACCAGGCGTTGTCTCGGACTGGCCCTTGACCTGCTTCATTTCGGTCAAGGGTTCGTTGCGCACCTGCGTTTCTGCCCAGGTCCGGTCGATGGGCCGACCGAGCAGATCCGTTTCGGCGGGAAACATGGTGCCGTTGCTCAGGTTGGCGTTGTGCGATATGGCCAGCAGCTCGTTGCCCGCCGCGCGCTGCTTGTCCATCCAGGTCCACAGTTCGCGCGGATCGGTCGAGTCGAGCGATGTGAACGGGACCTTTGGCACCTTCTTCGAATCGCGGAAGAAGATGTTGCGGTGCTGGTTCCTGCCGCCCGGCGTGGCGGTCCACTCATAGGCGGCAAAAGTCGTGAACTTGCCGGGCTGGTTGTACCTGTCGGCGATGTCGACCAATTTCTTCCAGACCGGCGCGACCACCTCTGGCGAGCTCAGGTCGTTGATGCGCACGCCCTTGGCGATGGTGACCGAAAGCACCTTGAAGGCCAGCAGCGGATCGGCGCGCACGCCCAGCTTCAGCGTCTCGGCCACGATCGGCGAATTCCTGCGCAGCGGCGAATCGGGATCCATCGCCTGCTGGATCGCGCCCATGTAGTCCGCATGCTCGGTGACCGCGCCCCAGTCGAGCGGCTTGGTGATCTTCACCTGAAAGCCGCCGGGGTGAACCACGGACTTGCCCAGCGCATACTCGTAGAACGTATCCGGGCCGGTGACCGTGTCGCCGAAGGCGAAGGCGTCGAAGGACCAGCTGGTGTGCAGGTGTGTCTCGCCGTAATAGACGTTGCGTTCGGGGTTCTTCTGCGCGGACGCCGGCGATGCGGGCAGCAGGGCGAACCCGCCGGCAGCGATCGCGGCGATCAGCAGCACCGGGAAGCTCGTCGATTTCATGTTGCGTTCCTCATCATCCGGCCGCGTACCGACGGCACGAGTCAAAATTATAGAGTCCGGCCGACTTCGCCGGCAATCATGGGTACACCGTGAATCCTAGGACACCGGCTCGACCGATGGCGGCACCCAGGTCCGGTCCAGCAGCGGCTGTTTCGGAATGTAGTTGCGCAGGTTCATGTAGAAGGTGGCCCTGGGTGCCGGCAACCAGTTGGCCTCGAGCTCCGGACCGGGCGAGTCGCTCTGCACGTAGATGGTGATGCCGCCGTCGGCATCGCGCTTCAGGGGACTGCGATCCCCGAGCGAGTAGCGGTTGATCGGGTTGTCGACCAGGTTGTAGTCGGTGCCGTACATGGTCAGCGACCAGAAGGCGTTGACCGGCGGAAAATTGTCGGGGGCGAAGCGAATCCTGTATTTTCGGTTGCCGTCGAGCTTGTCACCCTTCACGTCCTCGAAGGCCAGGATGTACATGGCCTCCTCGGGCTCGTTGCCGATCACGCCCGCCAGGCATTGCGGACCGGCACGATTCAGGTATTCGCCCGCCAATCCTGCCCGGCCATAGGTTCTGGAGGTAAAGCGCCAGCCGTTGATCCTGGTCCCGCCGTAGAAGACTTCGATCGAAGCTCTCAGCAGGTCCCTGCCTGTCACAGCGGCGCGCGCGAGACCGCGCCTGGTGGCCTCGTCCATCTTGTCGACATCCATTCCGGGGCCGACGCCGATGTCCCTGAACGCCTTCATCAACACCGCCTGCTCGCCGACCGGCGGGTCCTCGGTCATGGCCCGGTTCATCGTCTTCCATTCGCCGAGAGGATCCGTCTTGGGACTGACCGGCGCCCAGACATTGCGATCGTCGACGGGCGTGTACTTCTTTCCCCATTGCGACAGGGGTGTCAGCCGATACTGCGCCTGAATGGCGTGGGCAGCGGGGAGGTCATCCGTCCCGCTGATCAGCGTGCGGCCGAAGATGAGCACGGCGTTGGTGCGCGAAGGCGGCAAGGCCTTGACGCCCTTGGGCAGCTTGCCCTTCCAGTGCGGGCCGATGATGGCGTAGTTGCCGGCACGACTGCCGGTGGTGCGCATGCCGACATAGGCGAAATTGTCGCCGTCGAGCGAGGCCATCTGCATCGTGTAATAGCGCTTGCCTGTCTCCGGGACCGAAAGGATCAGCGGCTCCTTGGCCAGATCGAGCCAGGCGATGGTGTACAGCGTGTCGTTGTTCGCGCCGCCACCGTCCTTGTAACTCGCGTCGGCGAGCGCCTTGTGATGCCAGAACTGGTTCAGCGGCACATAGGGCGTGCGGGCGGGATCGCGCGGCTGGGTGACCCACAGCCAGCGCAGCGTCGGCAGGTAGATCCAGGGAAAACCGATGACATAGGCCTGAATGCCGAGCGTGTAGGCGTATTCCTCGCGCCAGTCGACTTGGCCGGTGGTGCTCCCCGCCGTGATCATGGGATGCGACTGCTGCGCCAGGCTTCCCAACTCCGTCGTGGCGCCCGTCCGAGGCTGTTGCGCAATGCCCGTCGCGCTGATCGTGCTCGTCAACAGCAACGACACCAAAAATTTTCCGACGCACTTCATGGCAACCTCACTTTTGGAATCAGGCCGTCCGCAGGAAATCGAGCAGGATGGCATTGAACTCGGCGGGCTTTTCCTCCGGCGACATGTGCGCCGCGGCAGGGATGAACACCTTGCGCTTCAGACCGGGCATCGTCGTCTCGAGCTGATCCATCGCCCGCTTGGCCCATTGCAGTCCCGTGTCTTCGCTGCCGGCGACGAACAGCGCGGGCTGATGCACCCTGGCGCCGGCGAGAAATGATGTCAGCTCCCAGTTGCGGTCGAAATTTCGATACCAGTTCAGCGCCCGCGTGAAGCCGCTGGCGGCAAACTGCGCGACGTAGTAGTCGAGGGCGGTTTCGCTCAGCCACTGCGGCAACTGCCTGGGCTTGGCGATCTTGCGCGCATAGGGGTCGCTGACGTTGTCCAGCGCCGTCTCGCCCGGGTTGAACAGGACGCGCCAACCCTCGCCGTGCGCGACGTCCGCCGACAGCGAATACAGCGCGCTGCGCATCGTCCGATGTGGGTCGCGCTCCATCTCACGGTCGGCCTTGCCGAGTTCCTGGAAATACTGCTGGTAGAACACCTTGTCCTTGAACGCCGCCTTCCAGATCGCCGAGGGCGGTACGGGCGTGCGCAGCGAGTACGGGGCGCTGACCAGGACCACTGCGCTGATCAGGTCCGGACGCATCAGCGCCGCATGCGACGCGACGATGGTGCCGATATCCCAGCCGACCACGACCGCCGATTTCTCACCCAGCGCATCCATCAGGCCGACGACGTCACCCACCAGATGCGTGATGTCGTAGCTGGCGACGCCTTCGGGACCGCCGGTCTGGCCGTAGCCGCGTTGGTCCGGAACCACCACGCGGTAGCCTGCCTCGACCAGCGGCGCAATCTGCTTGCGCCACGAATACCAGAACAGCGGAAAGCCGTGCAGCAGGATGACCAGCGGCCCCTTGCCGGCCTCGACGAAGTGCATGCGGATGCCGTTGACTTCGGCGAAGCGGTGGTTGTAGTAGGCGGGGTCGTCGACCGATCCGGTGGTCGTGGAGCGTGCAACGCCTGGCAACGCCGCCGCCGTCAGCAGCGCTCCGCTGATACTCAGGAAATCACGGCGCTCCATAATCAGCTTCTCCATCGGCTTCTGAAAAATTTCAGCGGGCAACGGGTGCCGGCTGCGTTGCCGAACTCTTCGGGTTGATGAGGATCTTGGCGTGCTTCTCAGGGTCCTTCAGCGCGGTGAAGGCGCCGTCCACGCCGGCCAGGCCGACTTCGCCGGTGATCAGCGGCGCACAGTTGACGCGGCCCTCGGCGATCATGTGCAGGGTGTCGCGGAACTCCAGCGGTGTGTGGTTGACGACGAAGCGCAGGTCGATCTCCTTCATGATCGCCAGTGCCGGCTCGAAGCGGTCGACCTGCATGCACACGCCGACGACAATGACCCGCGACATCATCGGCGCCCCGTCGATGATCTGCTGGACGATGCCGGGTACGCCGACGCACTCGAAAATGACCGGCCGCGGCGGGGCCTGCCCCAGCGCCTCGGCCAGGCGCCAGACGTGCCACCAGGGCACCGGCAGGCGGCCGAGTTTCTCTCGGGTGCCGAGCGCGAGTTCGAGCAGGCCTGGGACGCCCATGAAGAAGCCGAACTCTTCCCAGTTGGCGTAGGGTGAGGTGTCGGCCGGGTCGATTACCAGATCGGCGCCGCAAAGCTTGGCCAATTCCCGCCGGCGGGCGGAGAAATCACTGGCCACCACCGTCTTCACGCCGCGCGCCTTCAGGAGGCAGATCACCGCCAGCCCGACCGGGCCGCAGCCGATGATGATGGCGACGTCCTTTTTCTTGATCTCGCTCCGACGTACTGCATGCCAGCCCACTGCCATCGGCTCGGTCAGCGCCGCCATCTCCGATGACAGGCCGTTGGGGACCGGGACCATCGTGGCTTCCTGCAGCAGCATGCGCTCGGCATAGCCGCCGGTTGAGCGTGCCGACAGGCCGGGCATGTCGATGTCGCTGCCGACGCGCAGCATCGACTGCGCCACCACCCGCGTTCCGGGCTTGAGCCTGCCTTCGCAACCGGGGCCGTACTCCTGCACCTCGCAACAGAACTCATGGCCGAAAACGACCGGGTCGGTGCTGGCGGGAAACCGGTCGCCGATGCCGATGCGTCCCATCATCGTCTTCATGTGGTCGCAATGGTGGCGGATGTGCAGGTCCGAGCCGCAGATCCCGCAGCGCAGGACCTCGACGAGGACCTGGCCGGAGCCGGGAATCGGTTCAGGCAGGTCGACGACAGACAGTTCGGCGTTCTGGCAGACGACGGCTTTCATGGTTTGGCGCTCCCATCCAGGAATCCGGATTTGCGGGCATAGTCGAGCGTCGCGGCGCGAATGAGTTTCAGCGACACGCGTTTGAGGTGGTAGCTGAGCGCGGCCTTGGGTCCGGCGTTGACGATGTCGCGGTCGTTCCTGACGGCATTGAGCATGGCCGTGGCGATCACGTCCGGCGAGCAGCCGTCGCGCCGGTAGAACTCGCGCAGCTTGACCAGCGTGGCATCGGAGACGCTCGGCGACACGCCGAGGTTGCTGCGCACGATGTCGGTGTTGACCACACCCGGGTACACCGTCGCGACCTTCAGGTTGCTGCCGGAATGCTCCATCTTCAATGCTTCGGTGAAAACCGCCACGGCGGCCTTGGTCGCCGCATAGGCGCTCATCGCCGGCGACGGGAAATTGCCGGAAGGCGAGGCGACGTTGAGCAGGTGGCGCGGTCCCTCCGCCGCGAGCATCATCGGCAGGAAGAAATACGAGCCGTGCACCACGCCCATGATGTTGACGCCGAGCATGCGCTGCCAGTGCGCCAGGTCGCTCTTGAGGAACAGGCCGATGTAGCCGATGCCGGCGTTGTTGATCAAGACATGCGGGGCGCCGAAACGTGCCTGCACCACTTCGGCGAAGACCTTCATACCCGCCTCGTCGGAAACGTCGACGGCATGGGTCATGCAGGGCACGCCCAGCGCCTCGATCTCCTGTCTGACAGGTTCGAGCGCCTCGGCCTTGAGATCGGAGGCGACGACGGTCGCGCCTTCGCGCGCGAACGCCAGCGCAGTTGACCGGCCGATGCCGGCGGCGGACCCGGTGATGACGACCACCTTGTTCCTGAAATCGCGTATTGCCATGAGCCTGTCTCCGAAAGAATGCGGTAGCTGCGAATCAGCGGACGGCGGCCTTGCGTTCGACGTAGGGCTTCAGCCCCTTGGTCAGCATGCCGTCCAGCATCGACTGCAGGCGCCAGCGGATGAGCGCGCCGACCAGTGGCGGGCCGCGAAAGCCGATCTTCCAGCGCACCTCCGTTTCGCTGCCCTGCGCCTGCAGGCTGATTTCCCCGCGGTGGAAGTCGAATGGCGCCCCCTCGATGGCGCGGTAGCGCAGGCTGCGCTGCGGTTCGACGCCGACGACTTGCTCGATCACGACGCCGAGCGAGCCGCTCATCACGCGTTCGAGACCGACGCCGTCTGCCTGCGGCGAGCCGGTCCGGCTGACGCTGACGAGGTCGAATCCGGCCCATTCGCTGTAGGACGCGTGATCGTTGAGCGCCGCCCACACGCGTTCCGGAGGTGCCGCGATACGCACCATCGCTTCGGCCAACTGATTGTCCGGCAGCGGCCGCTTGTGGAGCGGCTTGGGTACGAAGCCCCACAGGCGATCCGGCCAGCCGGGCCGGATCCAGGTGACTTCGACCGAAAAGCCGAGCGAATCATTCATGTACACGACGCCGCCCATCGGCAGATGGAAAGGACGCCAGTTGGGCCGGGCGCCAAAGGCGCGGGCGCGCTCAAAGACCTGCAGAAAGTCGCGCTTGTTGCGCGCGCAGAAGGCGATGTTGAGGATGCCCTGGTCGCAGATGCGGTAGCCGGGCGGCCAGGGCTTGCCGACGGGATCGAGGTACTGCACGACTTCGATCAGGACATCGGACGCGCGGATGACCGCCCGCCTGCAGCGCGCGCCGGGCAGACCCCACAATGCCTCGTGCTCCGGCGTGTGCAGAGCGATGTCCTCGGGCGCCTTGCCGCCGACCGCGGTCAGGTAGGTCACCGACGCCTCGAGATCGGGCGTGGACATCGTGACCGAGCGCACCGCGACCGGACAGTCGCTGCGTTCGCCGGCCGCGCGCTGCGGCAGGGGATCGTCCTCCATGATCTCGACGTAGACGCCGTCGGGGTTGCGCACGCAGGCGCGGCGGCTTCCGCGTTCTCCCTGAACCGGCGAAAGCGGCTCCGTGCCGAGACGGGCGAGATTGGCGATCGCGGCGTCGAAATCGCGTCACGTGCACGCCCATGCGCGTGAAACCGATGTCGCAGGGGCGGAAGTCGGCCGGCATCAGCTTGGCGACCGGTCGCCGGAACTGGAACAGCTCAAGCTGGAACCAGCCATTGCGGGCGACCAGCCACCAGCCGCAGGACGCAGCGCCCGGCAATCCCTGCACGCGGGTCGCCATCGGGCCGGTCATCAGGGCGATGGAACCGCCGGCGGGCAGGAAACCCAGCCCTTCGCGAAACCATTGGTCAGTGATGCGCAGGTCGATGACCGACAAGGCGATCTGGCCGAGTGGAGGCGTGCAGGATGGTGGGTTCATGTCGATTGGTTCAGGGTCGTTGCGGTGCGGTCCTGCGCCCCTGGTTGGCGCGGCCCAGGAGTATGAGCAGATAGACGACGAGCAGCAGGCCACCGACCATCCAGCGCAGATCGGGTATGACCATTTCCGAATTGACGGGAATGAGCACCACATCCATCGCGGCATGCTTGTAGGCCGACATCGCGCCGAAGACCGGATCGGCCATGAACTCGATGAAGGCGCGACGGCTTGGCGCGCGCATGACCACCACGCGCGTCCACTGACTGGCGCTGTCGGCGTCGGACGCCGTCAGACTGCTGCCCTGTGCGTCGCCGCCGAGCAGCGGGTATTCGCCGCGCTTGAGCGCCAGCGGCGCGACCGTCGACTCGTAGAACGCATTGGCCTCCTGCGGCGTGCCCTTGAAACTGATGTTCGCCGGCAGGTCGCCGAGCTTGTCGCGATAGCGCATCAGGTTCACCAGCAGTACCGGCCCGCCATCGTCGCCCGCCGCCCATTGGCGCACGCGGGCGATGAAGGCGGCCTTTTCGGCCGGAGGCTGGTCGACATGCTTTTCCAGTTCCGCGATATAGCGGTCGATGTCCGCCGGACTCATCGGACTGCTCCACAGCGACGGCGTCTGCCAGAGGAAGAAGGCCGCGAACAGCGCCAGGAAGACGGCGCCGAGCGCGCGTGACGTGATCTTGCCCTTGACGAAACTGATCGCCGATTGGTGGGTGATCGAACGCCCGGAGGCTTCCTCGAGTTCGACGACGTTGCCGAAGGGATCGCGGCCGTAAACCGAGCGGACACCGGGGGCGACCTTGGTCGGCTCGCCGTCGAAGCGCATGCCGGCATCGCGCAGGCGCGCATATTCGTGGTCCAGGTCCTGGACCGCCAGGCAGATATGCGTGATGCCGTGATCGATGACGGGCCGATCGGGGTCCTGCGCCCTGGCATTGCAATCGTTGAACTGGAACATCTCGATCAGCATGTTGGAGCCGCGCAGATGCGCGGCGTCGGCCGAGGTACCTGACGGCCCGTGAGCCTGGCGACAGCTTCGGCTGTCGCCGAATCCGCCTTCCAGGAAGCCTGCTCGACCTTCTTGAAGCCCAGCAAATCGCAGTAGAAGCTGATCGCCTTGCCGAGGTCCGGAACCGACATCGCGATATGGTTGACACCCTGGATCATTTTTCCAACCTCTTCTGGAGTACATTACCTGAGGTAATCGAGCAGCAGCGGATTGAACTGCTCGGCGCCGCTCAATTGCAGCCAGTGATTGGCGCCTTCGATGCGGTCGTAGCGAAACGGCGCGTCGACGAAGCGGGCGGAATCGCGCATCTGGCCTTCCGCGAGAAAGCGGTCGCCGCCGCTCCAGACGCCGAGCACGGGCACCTTCGCCTTCGGAGAATCCCCGGAGAGGAACATCCGCCAGTTGGCGCGGTAGTAGTTCAATCCTGCGGCCAGCCTGCCGGGACGCGATTGCTGCGCAATCCACTGCGGCGCCTCTTCCGGATAAGCGGTCATGCTGCGAAAACCCCACCAGTTGAAGCCGGAGAGCAGCCATTCGGCAAAGCCCGGGATCTGGAAAAGGAGCGTGTAGTAGCCCTTGAGTTTCTGCTCGAAGCCACCCTGCCGATAGGCGTTGGGATGTCCGGTGGACAGCGCGACATAGCGGTCCACCCGCTCCGGATGGTGGATGGCGAGCTGCCAGCAGATGCCTGCGCCCCAGTCGTGAGCGACCAGGCGGACCTTGGCGATTTGCAGCGCATCGAGCAGGGCGACGAGGTCGGCGACCAGATTGCGAACGCGGTAGTCGGACACGGCCGGCGAGATCTCTGTTTCGCCGCAGCCGCGTGTATCCGGCGCGATGACGCGGTAGCCGGCGGCGACCAACGCCGGGATCTGCTTGCGCCACACCTGATGCGTGTCCGGATAGCCGTGGACCAGCAGCACGTCGGGGCCCTTGCCGGTGATGACGACGTGCATGTCGATGCCGTTGACGCGGATGATTCGTCTTTCGACATCCATGGGTTCCTCCCGCTGCAGCTGCGGCGCGTCGGGCGACGACTGGGCGCGCCCGCGATGGCCCGCTGCCTGCTGCATGCGCTTCATTACGCCTGGTCCAGCACCAGGACGTAATCCTGCCGCCGCATCGGGCGCGCCAGCGTGATGGCCATCATCGCCTCGCCGCCGTTGCGCTGCACCAGCGCGGCGAATCGTGCCGCGGCGTCGCCGGCCAGTGTGCGCGCAATCGCCGCAGCCTTGTCGAAATGCCACAGCGCGTGCGGCGAACTGGCACGTTTGACGGTGCAGTCGCGCAGTCGGTACTCGATCGGTCCCAGCGTCGGATGCACGCTGCGCTGGTCGGACAGCGACACCAGCGCTCCCGCGGGCAGCGCCGGATTGGCGGCCACCCAGGCGTTGTAGCAGGCGGCGTTGGCCAGCAGTTCCGGACCCCAGTCGCGGAACATCAGCCGCAGCACCGGCTCGAGCGTTGATGGAATCGCGTCGTCGGCGGGGAATGTCTCCGGACAATCGGGAAACTCGCCGTCGGCGATGGCCGCGAGGTTCATCCGTTCGGTCCAGCGATAGACGTTGGGCGCGCGGTTCTTCATCAGCATTGAAGGCACCGGGTCGCGCGCCAGGTGCGCGAACAGCGGCGCCATGAAGCCAGCATCGGCGATGCTCGGGCGTCCGCCGAGCAGGTAGGGCCAGTGCTGGAAATGGATGTCCAGTGCGTCCAGCAGTTCGCAATAGGTCGACTCGACCGTCGCCAGCGTTGCCGGCGTCACGCCCAGAATCGGCAGGAAGTTGTTGAAGTAATCCATGACCTTGAGACCGGAAGTGAGCCGTGCCTCGCGGTCCGGGCCGCTGTGCACGACGCGGCCGAATTCGGCGCGCAGAAAATGTTCCTGTTCGGCGCGGTAGGTCCAGCGGTAAGACATCGCCGCGGGTAGCAGTCCCTCGGAACCGAAGGCACCGAGCAGCCAGGCGAGCGTGCGCTGCACTGGCGCTTCGGGAATCATCGAGGGGCGGGGGAACGCCGCCTCGAAATACTCGATCATGTCGGTCGTGTCCTGCAGGATGCGACCGTCAGGCGTTTCGATGACCGGCGCAACCATCAGTCTGATCGCCGGACGGACCTCACTGCCGAAGCGCGGGTTGGGCGGAAACAGTTCACGGAAGGGCACTCTCTTCTTGATCAGGTACGAGCGGATCTTGCCGCTGTAAAGTGAATGCGGCGTGCACCAGAGCGTATGGATTCCGTCGGCGGAGGCGGTGGTGGTCATCGAATATTCCCTTAGGCAGTCAAGGTCTGTTCCTGCTGGTCCGAAGTTTGGGAGCGACATCCCGTAACCAATCGTGCCGCAATGCGTCCTCCTTGCCCCCCCTTGCGGCAGGGGGGGCAAGGTCGCAGGCGTCCGTGCTCCAGGGTCGGGCGCCGCTGCCCAGGTTCATGGGCGACGTGGCGTTTCCGATGGGAGCAGGCCGCTATGGCCGGCGGGCGATGCCCTATGGACTCTGGATGTTGCAACGCATTCTGGACGACTGGCGTGCAATGTCGCCCACCGATGCGAACTTGCGCACAGAATTGGCGTGATTCGGCCATTCATACCGATTTTGCTGGCCCTGCACATCGACTTTTCGGGGCCTGGACCGGTTCATGGTGCGGTGCACACTTGAACGATGCCGGAGCATTTGCCGCGATTGCCAGGAATGACCACTGATGGAACCAATTTTCGCGCGGCGCGCGACTGTTGCAAGTTCGCAATCTCCTTCGTGAAAGTTTGGCGTTTGACGACCCGATCCGGTTGAACTCGTCGTACTATTGCCGAATCACCCCACCCCCCCTGACCATGGGGGGGAATTGCTCGTGCGCAAGCCGTATCTTTCAGACTGCGTTGTCAGTCAATTCAGGAGGAGTCGATTCATGAAGCCACGTCAGGCCGACAAATGGGGCGGGACACGCTCGGTATTCCGGGTTGCCGCGATCAGTGCCGCGGTCGTTGCCGCGCTTGGCGCATCGAATGCCGTCGTGGCCTTCGAGATAAACACTGGCAACGAAGACATCGTGATGCGCTGGGACAACACGCTGCGCTACAACCTCGGCGTGCGCGCGCAAAAGCAGGACAAGGCCATACTCGGCAACGTCAACTCCGATGACGGCGACCGCAATTTTTCCAATGGCTCGGTCGTCACCAATCGGGCGGATATCCTGTCCGAATTCGACGTGGTCTGGAAGCGGCAGTACGGCTTCCGCGTCAGCGGCGCCGGCTGGTACGACCAGGCCTATTCCGGCGGCCTTGACAACACCAACACGCTGACCGCCAACACGCTGGTCAACGGACTGCCGTCGGCCGGGACGCTCAACCCGTACACCAAGCGCTACGCCAGGGGCGCGTCGGGCGAATTCCTGGATGCCTTCGTCTTTGCCAACCTCGATATCGGCGGCATGCCGCTCAGCATCAAGGCCGGCCAGCACACCGTGTACTGGGGCGAGAGCCTTCTGTTCGGCGGCATCCTGCACGGCATCACCTATGGGCAGAACTCGATCGACGCCTGGAAGGCGCAGTCGACGCCGGGCGCCGAAGCCAAGGAACTGTTCCGCCCGCGCGGCGGCCTCACCGTCCAGATGCAGCCGCGACTCGACCTGTCGATCGCCGCGCAGTGGTTCTACAACTGGCAGGCGGTGCGCGCGCAGGAGTCTGGCGCCTACCTCTCCAACAACGACATGCTCAACTTCGGCGGCGATTCGCTGATCGTCGGCGCCAATCCCTTCGCGGCGGCGATTCCGGGGTCGCCGGGGCTGTTGCGTTTCTGGAACACGCAGAACGTGCCGAACTCCAAGTACAACGGCAGCCTGGGCGACTGGGGCTTGGCGACGCGCTGGAGTCCCGACTGGCTCGATGGCACCTTGGGCTTCTACTACCGCAACACGACGGATGTCCTGCCCGGGCTGATGGTGATCCCGGGGACCGCGTCGATTCCGGCGGCGACCTGTACGGCGATCGGTGGCACAGTGCTCGCGCCAACCACCTGCCTGGTCAACAAGAACGCCACCACGGTGGCCGACCTGCAGAAGTATGGCAAGGCGGGTCTCTACCAGACGTTCTACGGCAACAACATCCAGCTCTTCGGCCTCAGCCTGTCCAAGAACATCGAAGGCGTAGCGATCGGCGCCGAAGTGTCCTACCGGCAGAACATGCCGCTGGTGTCGGATCCGGTCGCCGTGGTGGTCGCCCCGCTGGTGCCGGGCGTCCCCGGCTCGATTTCGACCAATTCGATTCCGGCGCACGGCGACAGCCCGGCCGCGCTCGGCAACACCTGGCATGGCCTTGTCAACGGCATCGGCATCCTGCCGAAAACGCCCTTGTTCGACACCGCCAGCGTGACCGCGGAATTGGCCTGGATGTATCTGGCCAAGGTGACGCAGAATGAAGCCGTCTACAAGGGGCGGGCAAATTATTCCCTGATCGACAAGCCGACGAAATCCTATTGGCAGTTGGCGGTCAATTTCACGCCGACCTGGTTCCAGGTGCTGCCCAGCGTCGATCTCACCATGCCGATCACCTGGTCGCAGGGCATCGCCGGCAATGCCGCGACGACCTTTGGTGGCAACGAGGACGCCGGCAGCTGGAGCGCGGGGTTCGGCGCGACGATCTACCAGAAATACCTGGTCAATCTCACCTACATCGGCTACTACGGCAATTACACGACCGGACCGACCGGCGCGATGGTCACACCCAACGGCACGAACGCGGCAATTTCCGACCGCGGCTGGGTGTCGCTCACGCTCAAGACCACGTTCTAAGGAGGAATCGAACAATGATTCGCAAAACCATCATCGCGGCGACGATCGCGACCCTGTGCGCAACCGGCGCCTGGGCGGCGGTATCCGCCGACGAGGCCAAGCAGCTGGGCACCACGCTGACCGCGGTCGGCGCGGAAAAAGCCGGCAACAAGGAGGGCACCATTCCCGCGTATACCGGGCGGGCTGACCACGCCGCCGGCGAGCTTCAAGAAGGACGTCAACCTCCGGCCCGACCCGTTTGCCGACGAAAAGCCGCGGTTGGTGATCGACGCCAAGAATGTCGCCCAGCATGCCGACAAGCTGACGGCAGGGACGCAGGAGTTGATCAAGCGTGTTCCCGGATGGCGTGTCGACGTGTACCCGACGCACCGGACGATCGCCTACCCCAAGCGCTATCTCGACAACACGGCCAAGAACGCCACCGGCGCCAAGTCCGTCGACGGTGGCATGGGCATGGAAAACGCGTTCGCGGGTGTTCCATTCCCGATCCCCAAGACCGGGGCAGAGGCGATGTGGAACCACCTGATGCGCTACGCCGGTCATGCCTACAGCACCAAGTACCAGAACTGGAACGTCGATTCGGCAGGCGCGGCGAGCATGGCGCTGGCGTCCGAGGCCTGGTTCGAGTATCCGCTGCAGGATCCGAAAAAGACCGACGCGGCAAAACCCGACGACGGCTTCTGGAAGTTGAAGCTGATGTACCAGGGTCCGGCGCGGCGCGCCGGCGAGGGCCTGATGGGCCTTGATGCGGTCAACCCGCTGGCGCAGCCGCGGCGCGCCTGGCAGTACCTGCCGGGGCAGCGCCGCGTCAAGTTGGCGCCGGACATTGCCTACGACACGCCCAATCCCGGCTCCGCCGGTATCGCGACCTACGACGACGCGTTCCTGTTCAACGGCGCGCTCGATCGCTACGACTGGAAGCTGGTTGGCAAGAAGGAGGTGTATGTTCCCTACAACGGCTACAAGTTTTTTGCGGCCAAGCCGCAGGATCTCGCGAAACCGGGCGCTGTCGACCCCGCGCTGATGCGCTGGGAACTGCACCGCGTCTGGGTGGTCGAGGCAACGCTCAAGCCCAGCAAACGCCATATCTACGCCAAGCGGACGTATTACCTCGACGAGGACAGCTGGGTGGCGATGGCTTCCGACGAGTACGACGCGCGCGGCCAGCTGTTCGTAGCCGGTCTCGCCAACGTCGTCTTCATGTACGACCAGGGCGCCGTCAACACCGACAACTACATGCTGTA
Organism: uncultured beta proteobacterium; assembly: GCA_963712105.1. Lineage (GTDB taxonomy): Bacteria > Pseudomonadota > Gammaproteobacteria > Burkholderiales > Casimicrobiaceae > VBCG01. The sequence goes on along the minus strand of CAVQGR010000016.1, from coordinate 321,446 downwards.
CAACTTCGCAGTCGGCGCCTACACCATATCCGGTCTGCAAGGCAGCTACGGTGGGCCCAAGTATGGTGATCCGTTGCCGCCGTTGCAGTGGGCGCCCGATTCGTTGGCGGGATCCGGACTCCGCTGACCCGGATTCGCGCGTCGCGGCACCTGGCGCATCGGTGATCCGGCAGCGGGGGGAGGTCCTCCGCGGTCCTGATCGCGACGCGCAGGCGATCACCCGTATCCCGATCCGAGGCGCACATCGCGCCGGGGGTCGGGATTGCCCTTGACCAAGGAAAAGACGATGAACGTGCTTCGTTCGGCCGTTGCGGCATTCGCGGTGGCGTTGATGTTGGCTGCGCATCCGTCGGCGCTGGCCACGGGCTTCGTCGATCCGCTGGACAAGCCGGCGCAGATGTCGGCGCTGGCCAGCAAGAGCCTGATGCAGGGCGTGGTGCGGGCGGGTCCGCGGCTGGTCGCAGTCGGGCAGCGCGGCCATGTGCTGGTGTCGACCGATAATGGCGCGACCTGGACGCAGGCCAAGGTGCCGGTGAGTTCGGATCTCAATGCGGTATTTTTCGTCAACGACACCAAGGGCTGGGCAGTCGGCCATGACGGGGTGATCCTGAACACCGTCGACGGCGGCATGAACTGGACGCTGCAGCTCGACGGCCGCAAGGCCAACGAGACGCTGGTCGCGCAGGTGCAGGCTGCTGCCGACGCCAATCCGCAGTCGGCGGAGCTGATGCTGCTGCTTAAAGAAGCCCAGCGCTACAAGGAGCAGGGCGCCGACAAGCCCTTCCTCGACGTCTGGTTTGCCGACGAGAACAACGGCTTCGCGGTGGGCGCCTACAACCTGATCTTTTCCACCAAGGACGGCGGCAAGTCCTGGGACTCGCTGTTCGACCAGACCGACAATCCCAAGCTGTTCAATCTCTACGCCATCGCGCCGGCCGGCGACACGCTGTACATCGCCGGCGAAGGCGGCCTGGTTCTCGTGTATGACCCGGGCAGCAAGCGCTTCAAGGCCAGCGCGACGCCCTACAAGGGAAGCTACTTCGGCGTCATTGGCGACAAGACGGCAGCGCTGGTCTACGGGCTGCGGGGCAATGCGTATCGGACCGACGACGGCGGCAAGACCTGGACGAAGATCGACGTCGGCCTGCCTGCCGCCATCGTCAGTGGAGCCAGGGCGCAGGATGGGAAGATCATGCTGGCCGATATTGGCGGGCGCGTCTCAATCAGTGCGGACGGTGGGCGCACATTCAAACCCACCAAGCTGACGACCACGATGCCGATCGCCGGCATCACCGACGCCGGCAACGGCCGCGTGGCGCGCGCCGGACCACGCGGCGTCTCTGTCGCTGAATTCGCGCCCAACTAGCAAGCAACGGGATACTCGACATGGCTGCCGTTTCCGACGACCTCGACCAGATGCCGGTGGTCCGCAAGCTCGCGGACTTCAATCGCAACTCCGGCAGCAAGCTGGAACGGCTGGTCTTCAACAACCGGCTGGTCTTCGTCGTCGTCTGCGCGCTGGCGACGCTGGCTTTCGGCTATTTCGCCGCGACGAAGCTTGTGCTCAATGCGAGCTTCGAGAAAATGCTTCCGCAGGGCCAGCCGTACATCCAGAACTACCTGACCTACAAGACGGAACTGCGCGGCCTGGGCAACGCGCTGCGCGTGGTGGTCGAGAACACCGATGGCGACATTTTCGACCCGCAGTACCTCGATGCGCTGAAGAACATCAACGACGAACTCTTCCTGACGCCGGGCGTGGACCGGGCGTGGGTGAAGTCTCTGTGGACGCCCGCGGTGCGCTGGACCGAGGTTACCGAGGAAGGCTTCCGCGGCGGTCCGGTGATGCCGGACGCCTACGACGGATCGCAGAAGTCGGTCGAGCAGTTGCGGCAGAACATCGCGCGGTCGGGAATCGTCGGCGGCCTGGTCGCCAACAATTTCAAGTCGAGCATGATCTTCGTGCCGCTTCTCGACAAGGACCCGGCCACCGGCAAGGGGATCGACTACCGCGAAGTTTCCAAGGTGCTGGAAGAGAAGATCCGCGCCAAGTACGAATTGGCAAAGGCGGCCGGGGACAAGGAGTCCGCCAAGGGCGCGCCACCGAAGATCAAGGTTCACGTGATCGGGTTCGCCAAGTTGATCGGCGAACTGATCGGCGGCCTGATCAAAGTGATGATGTTCTTCGCCATTGCCGCGCTGATCGCCACCGGCATTATCTACATGTACACGCGCTGCGTGCGCAGCACGGCGCTGGTGATCGCCTGCTCGATCGTCGCGGTGATCTGGCAGTTGGGAATCGTCGCGCTGCTCGGATTCGAGCTCGATCCGTTCTCGATCCTGGTGCCGTTCCTGGTGTTTGCCATCGGCGTGTCGCACGGCGCGCAGAAGATGAACGGCATCATGCAGGACGTCGGGCGCGGCACGCACAAGCTGGTCGCCGCGCGCTACACGTTCCGGCGGCTGTTCCTGGCCGGAGTGACCGCGCTGATGGCCGACGCGGTCGGCTTCGCCGTGTTGATGGTGATCGATATCCCGGTGATCAAGGATCTGGCGCTGACGGCCAGCATCGGCGTCGCCGTGCTGATCTTCACCAACCTGCTGCTGCTGCCAGTGCTGCTGTCCTATACCGGGGTGAGTCCCAGAGCGGCCGAGCACAGCCTGCGCGAAGAGAAGGAGGAGACCCGTGGCAGGGGGCTGGGCAAGATCTGGACCTTCCTCGACAAGTTCACGACGCGGCGTTGGGCGGTTGGCGCAATCGGCGTGTCTGCATTGCTCACGGTGATCGGCTTCGCCGCGAGCGTCAACCTGAAGATCGGCGACCTCGATCCGGGTGCGCCCGAACTGCGGCCGGACTCGCGCTACAACCGCGACAACGCCTTCATCACCGCCAATTACGCGCTGTCGTCGGATCAGTTCGCGGTGATCGTGAAGACCGGCAACGAAGGCTGTCTCGAGTACCAGACGCTGATCGACGCCGACCGGCTGGGCTGGGCGCTGCGCCAGATTCCCGGCGTGCAGACCACGGTATCGCTGACCGACGCGGCACGGCAGGTCACCGCCGGCTCGTTCGAAGGCAATCCGAAGTGGTTGACCATCAACCGCAACCAGGAAATCCTCAATTACGCGGCGCAGCAGGCGTCGACCAACAGCCCCGACCTGTTCAACAGGACCTGCTCGGTGATGCCGGTGATCGCCTATCTCGCCGATCACAAGGCGGAGACGCTCGACCGCGTGGTGGCGGCCGCCGAGGAGTTTGCGCAAGCGCACAACAGTGCCGATCGCACCTTCCTGCTCGCCGCCGGCAGCGCCGGCATCGAGGCGGCGACCAACATCGTCGTCAGGAAGTCGTGGTACGAGATGCTGCTCTACGTCTATGCGGCGGTGATCGTGCTCTGTTTCATCACCTTCCGCAGCTGGCGGGCGGTGATCGTGGCGGTGGTGCCGCTGATGGTCACGTCGATCCTCTGCGAGGCGCTGATGGTGGGACTGGGCATCGGCGTCAAGGTGGCCACGTTGCCGGTGATCGCGCTGGGTGTGGGTATCGGCGTCGACTACGCGCTGTACCTGCTGTCGGTGCAGCTGGCGCAGCAGCGCAAGGGGCTGCCGCTCGCAGCCGCCTACAAGAAGGCTGTGCAGTTCACCGGCAAGGTGGTGGCACTGGTCGGCGTGACGCTCGCCGCAGGCGTCATCACCTGGGCCTGGTCGCCGATCAAGTTCCAGGCCGACATGGGCATCCTGCTCACCTTCATGTTCCTGTGGAACATGATCGGCGCGCTGGTGCTGATCCCGGCGCTGTCGCACTTCCTGCTGCCCACGCGGGTGATGAACAAGGAAGCGAAGGAAGAGTGGCGGGCGGCGAAGGCGGCGTACAAAGGCCGCAAGGCGAAGGCCTGAAGACATCCGCGCGCGGACCGGGCGCGGCGAATGCCGTGCCGGTCGCGGTGCGTCGTCAGTCGACCAGCAGGCCGAGCAGGCGAGCCCGATCGACCGCATGCCGGCGCGTACCGGCGGAGAGCTTGGAGAACAGGTTCTTCAGGTGCCACTTGACCGTCTCGTCGCTGATTCCAAGCGTGCGGGCGATGACCTTGTTCGACAGTCCATTGTCGAGCAGCCCCAGCATCTCGGCTTCCTTGGGGGTTAGCATGCCGGCGAGCGGCACGGCCTGCGGCCGCGCCGGTGTGGACCTGGGCGACGCTGTGCCCGCTGCGAGTTCCGCTTTCGCCGGCATCGCGTTGCCCTGGAGTTCGGCGGCCATCTGCACTGCCAGCGGATGCGTGTCGGCCAGCAGCCGGGTGTTGCCACCGATGGCCGCGAGACTCAGCGCCTCGGCCAGCAACGGCAGTGCCCGTTCGGAGTCGCGCTGCCGGGCGACGACGGCGCGCAGCACCCGCACGGTCAGAGCGTCGTAGCCACGGTGTAATTGGGCCGCGAGCGCGTCGGCGTCGGCCAGGTCACTTTCCGCCGCACCGAAGTCCTGCCGTCCGATTGCCGCGTAGGCGTTGGCGATCGCCGAGGTCAGGCGGTATAGCGGCTGCAGCGGCAGAAGATCGGCGTGGGCGAATCGCGGTGCCATCGCCTCCAGCGCCGAAGCCAGGCGCGACGCGGTTTCCGCGCGCGATTGCTGCGCGTGCATCCGGACCTGCCAGGCGAGGCTGGTCATTACCAGTCGCGGCATGCGCCTCGACTCACCCAGCGCCTTGAGATTGTCGAGGAGCTCGAACGCGCGCCGGTCGTCGCCGCTACCCATCGCACAACGAGCAAGCGTCAGGTAGGCGAGCAGCACCGCGTCGGGCGGCGTCGCATGCTCGATTACATCCAGCCGGTTGGCGAGCAGCGCCTGCGCTGCGGCCGGCTGGTCGCGCGCCAGCAGCGCGGCCGCAGCCATCGGTGCGAGGGTGCAGGCGATTACGCTGCGGCGGCCCGCATGGCGTTCGGCCTCGACCAGCGCGCTGCCCATTTCCTTTTCGGCCTTGTAGACGTTGCCGTCCCACATGTAACTCAATCCGAGTACCGCCCGGCCGTGCGCCACCGCGATCTGCAGAGAACTGTTCCTTGCCTGCGCCGGCAGGCTCGCCAGCAATCGCCTCACCTGGTCGGTGTCGCCCACCAGCAGCGCCATCAGCGCCCGTACGTTGGCGCAGGCAAGAACATCGATCGGGTCCTTGACCATTTTTGGCGGATCGGGCCAGCGTTCGAGCATCGCCGCGACGACTCCGGGTAGGTCCGCAAAGGATGCGGCGCATGCGCCGATCATCGCAGCCTGAAAGCGCACCGGTGCGGGTTCGCCGGGGTCGTCGGCAAGTTTGGTCGCGATCTCAAGCGCCTGCGCCGGTCGCTCGCAGAGCGCCATGACCCACCCGGAGGCAAGGCGGAGGTCCACGTCTGCCGCGCGGGCTTCATGGGGAACGCGCTCGAGCCATTCCAGCGCTTCGGTGAATCTGCCCTGCTTTGCGAGATCGAACAGGCAGCGTTCGGCACAGGTTCGGGCCAACGCTGCGTCACCTGCCGCCAGTGCATGCCGGCCCGCATCGTCGAAGCGTTTGCGCGTCACCAGCCAGTCGGCCGCAAGCCGGTGGCAGGCCTGCCGTTCCGCCAACGGCAACTGCTCGAACTGGCCCAACAGGAAATCGCGCGCGAGCGTATGCAGTCGGATCCAGTCGCTGGTCTCGGCGACGACCAGAATCGGCGTTTCGCGCAACAGCAGGTCGATGGTTTCGGCCGCGGACCGGCCTCCGGTGACCGCATCGCACAATTCCGGTTCGATCCGTTCGAGGATCGCGATCCGGACCAGAAACGCGGATACGGAAGCGGGCAGCCGCGTCCATAGCGATTCGATGAAGTAACGCTCGATATCGCCGTGCCGGGCAGACAGCGATGCCACCGCCGCTCGCAGGTCCGGCGCTCGTTCGATCGAAGCCATCGCCAGCTGCAGTCCGATCGGCCAGCCCTCGGTTGCTTCGTGCAGGCGCACGCGGTCGTCGAGGTCGAGGCGGGCGCCGAAGCGCTTGTCGAGAACCATGATCGATTCGTCAAGATCGAATTGCAGATCCTCCGTCTTCACCACGGAAAAATTGCCGTGAGCCGCAAGGTCCCAGGTCGGCAGCTTCAACGGCGATCGCGAACCGAACAGGAAATGCAGATTCGACGGAGCGTTCAACAGCAGGTAGGCCAGCGATTCGCGCAACGTCGCATCCGGTAGCCGATCGGCCTCGTCGAGCACCAGCACCGTCGGTGTGGCGAGCGCCGCGATCTCGGAAAGAAATTCGGTCAGCGAATCGAGTTCACTGTCCGGCTGACCGGCATATTGCAGCGCCAGCGCATCGAAGCTCGCGCGCCCGCTGGCAAGGCGCATGGCATACAGCAGCGCACTGGCGAATCGCGTCGGCTCATCACGGTCGTCGAGCGAGACCCAGGCGACCAGCGCGCCCTGTTCCAGCCACAGGCGTCGCCATTGCACCAGCAGCGTGGTCTTGCCGAAGCCACGGGGCGCGACCACCGCGACCGCCGTCCGGTCGCGAATTTCCGACCAACGCCGCGTCAGCCGCTCGCGCGACAGCGCCGCACGATATACGCGCGGCGGCGTGGTCTTCAGTACCAGCTGCGGGTCCGCCATGGTGCCTGGTTCAGGAGAGTGATCGCCGAAGTCGTCAGGCTCGATAGCGTAAGGGTACTCGAATTTGCCTTTTTGCCCGATTCCGGACCCGAACCCGAACCCCCCGAAGGGGAGGCTATCGCGCGGCGAACGCATTGACTTCCCTGAACAGGATCGAATCGGGCTTTGCCTGCCGATCGCGGCTTGATCACCGTCCCTCGCAGGCGGGGCGGCAACAGTGCAGCGGAATCCTGAGCGCGCGAGACAGATGCGCTCAACATTTGCCTTGAACTATAATTGCTGCGCCGCATTTCGAATCCGTTGCCCGCAGCAGGATGTGCACGGTTCGTGGTGCAAACCCGGCTGATTCCGTCGCAGTTCCGCCCACCTCATTGGAGATCATCATGCGCAAGCGTTTCTGGCTGTTGGGTGTCGTTCCGGTCGCATTCGTCGCCGGCGTGGCCTTCGCGCAATACCCGATCATGAACATGGTGGCCGACAAGGTCATCCAGAAGTACCAATCGTCCAGCTGCGAGCAGCTGTGGGCCAGCAAGGGCCAGCACGGTCCTGAAGAGCAGCGCGTCATGGGTCTCCTGAAGAACGATCCGCAGATGCGCCAGGCTTTCTTCAACAGGATCGCGGGTCCGGTGATGAACAAGATGTTCGATTGCGGAATGATCCCCTGATGCCGATTTGTTCCCGGAACGAACCATGAAGACGAGTGTTCTGAGCGCTGGCGCGCTGAGTCGTGCGGTAGCGCTTGCCCTGGGTCTGGCGGTCGCAACTTCGGTCGCCGGGCAGGCGCCGCAGGCGGGCGCTACACCTGCCGCACCAGCCAAGGCAGCGGCGCCGGCCAAGGCTGCACCGGCCCGGACCGCGTCGGCCAAGTCGGCGAAGAAGCCGGCGACGCAGGACTTCAAGCTGATACTCGAGCCGCGGGCGATGGACCTGCTCAAGGCAACCAGCGCGCGGCTTGCAGGTGCCAAGTCGATGTCCTTCACCGCAACGGTCGGCTACGAGTACCCCGGCAAGTTCGGACCGCCGATTGTCTACACGACGCGCTACGACGTGACCATGCAGCGGCCGGACAAACTCCGGATCATCGTGCCCGGCGACGGGCCAGCGTCGGAGTTCTATTACGACGGCAAGACGATGATGGCCTACGCGCCCGTCGAAGACCTGGTCGCCATGGCCGACGCACCGCCGACGATCGAGGGAGCATTGAAGGTTGCTTTCGACACCGCCGCGATCTATTTCCCGTTTTCCGAACTGCTGGATACCGACCCGTTCAAGGCGCTGACGGACGGAACGATCCTCGCCTTCTACATCGGTCCCTCAGGCGTTGTCGGCGGGGTCAAGACCGACATGGTGGCCTGGGCCAATCCCGACGTATTCCTGCAGATCTGGATCGGCGCCGACGACAAGCTGCCGCGGCGCGTGCGCGCCATCTATCGCGCCGATCCGCTCAGCCTGCGACATGAAATGGAACTGTCGAACTGGCGACTCGATCCGACCGTTGCGGCGGACGCCTTCGCGTCGACCAAGGCCAAGGCGGCCAAGCGCATGGCCTTTGCCAGTCCGGTTCCGCCACCGCCCACCGGCGCGAAGCCGGCGGCCAAGCCGAAGACCGCAGGGGCGGCCGCTGTCAAGGCGCAGCCGAAACCGAAATAGGGAGCCGAAGTTCATGAAGACCTTCATCACTACCACGGCAGTCCTGATCGCCGTCGCCATGGCGGCGGGCGAGGCGGGCGCCTGGTCCAGAGGCAACGCCGCCGGCGGCAGCACCAGTCACAGCTGGGGCTCGACCAGCCACGAGAATCGCTACGGTGGCAGTACGTCGCACTCCGCGGGCCAGGGCACGTCGCACACCAATACCTACGGCGGCAGCACCTCGCACGCCTACGGCGGTGGTACGTCGCATACCAACGTCTATGGCGGTACGACGACCGGGGCCTATGGCGCCGGCGCCTACCACACCTATCCGGGTGGCGCGACGGCGTATCACCCCCCAGGGTATGCCGGCTATCCGGGCTATCACCCGGTCTATCCGTACCCCGTCTACCATCCGCCGGTCGCAGTTCCGTACTATTCGAGCGGCTGCTACGGCTGCGCTGCAGCGGCGGGCGCGGTCGTCGGCGCGGCGGTCGGCGCGGCGGCCGCGTCATCGAACACGGCGGCTGCGACGTCGACCGCCTATTCGGCGGGCGTTGCCGCAGGCAGCGCCAACACGGCGGCAGCCACCAGCGCGGCGTACGGCGCAGGTGTCGCGGCCGGCGCTGGCGCGGCGGCGCCGGCGGGCGGCGCGTATGCAATGGGCGTCAACTACGCGGCAGTGCCGGCCGGCGCCCTGCCGATCGACAAGAACGGCACGACCTACTACCTCTCCGGCAATACCTGGTTTCAACCGGCCTATGGGGCGAACGGCGTCTACTATCACGTGGTGCCGACGCCCTGACACCGGCTGAACTGGAATTTGGGACGGGCGAGTGCAGGCAGGCGGGCATGACGCCCGGAGTGGGGATTGAAGTACATGGGCATCAAGTGACGGTCTGCTTGATCAGATGACGATTGTGCAGAACCAAGTGTGAAGACCTCGATGCGTGTCCTGGCGGGCGTGATCTGCGCGGCATTGCTCGCGTTGTCCGGATGCGCGATGCGGCCGATCAATTCGCCGCTGGAGCACGCGGACCACAGTTGGGGTTATCGGTATCGCTTCGAAATGCCGGTCGGAACGCTGGCCGACCGGGAAAATCTGGTCATCCTGGCGTTTTCCGGTGGAGGCACGCGCGCGGCGGCTTTTTCTTATGGCGTCCTCGAGGCGCTGCGCGACGTCGAGTACGTCGATGGCCAGGACGCGAGGTTCCACCCGCTCAAGGATGTCGGCGTGATCGCCGGCGTCTCTGGGGGGAGCTTCACGGCGCTCGCCTATGGCCTGTACGGCGACAGGCTTTTCGGGCAATACGAGCAGCAATTTCTGAAACGCGACGTGGAGGGCGAACTGTTCCGTCGCCTGCTCAATCCGTTCTACTGGGGCTCGCTGTGGTCGACCGGATGGGGACGCTCAGAACTCGCCGCCAACTACTACGATGAGATCCTGTTCGACGGGGCGACCTACGGCGATCTGGAGCGCGGTTCCGGCCCGATGATCGTTGCCTCGGCCACCGACGTGACCTCCGGCTCCCGGTTCTACTTCACGCAGGCGATGTTCGACGTCATCTGCTCGAATCTGGATGATATGCGGCTTTCGCGCGCGGCTGCCTCGTCCTCGGCGGTACCTGTGGTGCTGTCGCCGGTGACGCTCGACAACTACGGCGGCAGATGCGGTTTCCGCGAACCAGCCTGGCTCGACAAGATCGCCAATCCCGCACATCCGGTGCGCCCCGCCGCGCGCGTGCTGCAGCAAATCGCCGACATGCGGTTGTACGAGGACAGCAAGGAACGCCCCTATATCCACCTGGTCGACGGCGGAGTCGCCGACAATCTTGCCATGCGCGGAGTCCTCGACGTTCTGGACCAGTTCGACGCGCTGCGTCTTGTGGGCGTTCCGTCGCCGCTCGACAAGATCAAGCGCATCGTCGTGTTCGTCGTCAACTCGCTGTCGAACCCAAAGACGGACTGGGACAAGGAGGTCTCGGCGCCCGGCACCTTCGACGTGCTGATGCAGGCCTCGGGAGTCCCGATCGATCATTTTTCCTACGAGTCCATCGAATTGCTGCACGACATGGCTGCGCGATGGAAAATGCTTCGGGGTATTCGCGATTCCGGAGCCATTGTCGACACGTCGAATCCCGCGCTGGTCGACGTGATGCGCGTGCCGAATGCCGAGATCTATGTCGTCGACGTGTCGTTCGCCAAGGTGAAGGACCCGGCCGAGCGGGCTTTTCTGAATGACCTGCCGACATCCTTCGTGCTTTCTTCCGAGGCGGTCGACCGGTTGCGGGCCTCGGCGGGGAAGGTTGTGAGCGAGGCTCCCGAATTCCGGAAATATCTGATCGACATCGGTGTCCGAATGGTGCCGGCGACCGTGCCGCACTGAACGCGGATACCGTGGAGCGAGCCGACCGATGAAACCGAAGGTGCCCGCAGCCGCCCGCCGAGCGTGGGCACGCCTGCAGGTTGGCGGAATGACGCTGCTCCTGGTCATGCTGATCGCCGTCGTCTTCGTGATACCGCTCACCGTCGAACCGGGCGAGGATCGCAGGCTCGCCAACGACATCTCGTTCACCCTGATTCTCGGCGCCGCAGCCATGGTGGTGTTCGACCGGCGCGCGGTTTCGCTGCTCACCGCTTTGCTGTGTGCGCTTGCCGTCGTGCTGCGCTGGACGGAATGGCTGTATCCGCCGGCGCTGGCGACGCTGATTCGCGAGGGTTCCGCATTGGCGGCGCTGGTACTTCTTGCGCTGATCATCGGCTATCGCGCGTTTTCCTCCGGTGTCGTGACCATCGACCGGGTCATGGGTGCCGTGGTGCTATACATGTTGTTCGGTTTTGCCTGGGCCAGTGCCTACGAAATCGTCGCCTGGCGGGTCCCGGGAGCCTTCGCCGGCAATGGACTCCAGGGAACCGGCGCCGACCGGTGGGTCTATTTGAGCTTCATGACCCTGACAACGGCAGGGTATGGCGACATCGTCCCGGTGGCGCAACCCGCGCGCTCTCTCGCGGTACTCGAGGCGCTGCTGGGCCAGCTCTATCCGGCCATCGTTCTGGCCAGGCTGGTATCGTTGCAGATGTCGCGTGGAAAGGCTGCGGGCTAGCGCCCGGGGCAGGTTGCCGGGCCGGCACTGGTGCGCCGGCCGTGGACGCAGCAGTCGGCGCGATCGCCTGGTTCCGGCGACGTATCGGTACTCCGATTAACCCTCATCCCCGCGGAAAGGGCAGGACGATGATGTACTGCGCGAAAGTCGCGCTGGCAATGATCGCCTCGCGAGGCCCGTCGCCGGCGATCCTGGTGGGGATGTTGTTGATCGCGCTCGGTTTCGCGAGCGAGCCGGTCCATTCAGCGGCTCCCGCGACACCGTCCACGGCGACAGCCGCCGCACCTGACGAAGCGCCGAAACCCGAAGCCACCATCACCGACGCGCTGACGCAGATCCTGGAAGGTGAGGCGAAGCAACGCGCCGCCCTTGTCCGTCTGCACCTGGCGAGAAACTGGCGCCAGATCGCCGAACGGTCGGCAGCGCTCGAGGAGGACATCGATCATCTCGATGCCAAGACGGTTCGTGCGTCCGGGTTGATCGACCTGGTGGAGGCCGAGAATCGGCTGGCGGTGCTCTACCGGGAGGTGCTGGCGAGTTCCAGGGAGCTCGCGTCGATTGCGCGGCGGCTGGAACGTGACGGCACGGACTTGAAGCGGAGGCGCGCGCCTGGCAGGAGCGACTGCTTTTCATGGAAGAGCAGAAAGTTCCGGCGGCGGTGTCCGCGCGGGTCGAGGCGGCACTCGACGTCATGCAGGGTGTCAGCGCGCGGTTGCGGAAAGAGCGCGACGAAGTCCTGCTTGCGCTCGCTCGGGTGATCGCGCTGCAGGTGCGCAGCGAAAACCTGCTGTCCCGGCTGACATTGCGCCAGGGTCAGGCCCGGGAAAGGCAATTGAAACTGGAGGAAGTCGCCCATCTGGCGACTCGAACCGTCCGGGCGCCGGGCAAGTGGGCGTGTTTGATGAACTGGTGACTGGGTATCGGGTGCTGCGCGATTACGTAGCGCTAAATCCGAAGCCGCTGGCCTGGCTGTTCTTCGGCACGCTGTTGCCGGTAGGGTGGTTGCTCGCGCGGCGCTCGCGGCGCAGCGCGGCGTCCGACCGGCACGCCTACGGGTCGCCAGTCCCGGCAGCGTTGCTCATCGCCCTGATGACGCTGTTCGGCCTGGCGCCCAACGCGCCGCTGTATTTCTACGAGACGCTGTTCGCGATTCTTCCCATTCCTGCGGCGCTGGTGGCGCGGCGGACATTCGCGGCGCCCGTTCCGCTGCTTCTGGCCGGTGTGACGTTCGCCGCGATCCTGTTTCCGCTGCGTAACGTCATCGACGCCAGTCCGGATGGTCGACCGGGTGCTGCTCCTGCTGCAGGTCCTGAGTTTCTCGGTTCCGCTGGTCATCGAATGGCGCCGCGGAAACCTGCAGCGGGCGCTGCATCGCCTGAATCCGCGCCTTGTGCGCGCATTCGTGATGCTGGTCATCGCCGTCGTCGGCCCTGATCACCTTCCATATCGTGTTCGGCTTCACCGGGCCGACGCGCTCGCTGCGCACGGGCGTGGGCACCATCCTCGGATTCAGCCTGATTTTCGGCGCGGCGGCGGTCGCCATGTATGGACTGGTGCTGGCGCTGCTTGCAACGCCGGCACTTCACTGGCTGCGCAGCGCGCGTCAGCCGGATCCGGAGCTGCTGCGCGCGGTCCGCGTGGTGCTGGCCGTGCTGGCCGTCAGTGGCGTGATCCTGGTGACGCTGGGCAGCTACGGCCTCGTGCTGACGATGCTCTCGGCGTTCGAGGCCTCGATGTCGGCGACCGTCGAGTTCGGCACCCTGTCGATTTCGATCGGGGCGGTGGTGACCGCAATGGTCGTGATCGTGTCAACGGTGGTGGTCGCCACGGTGGCCGAATTCATCCTCAAGCGCGAGATCGTGCCGAGGCTGCGCATGAGCGCTGGTGCCGGCTACGCGCTGGCCACCTTCACGCGCTGGGTCATCGTGATCGTCGGCGTGATGCTGACCTTCGACGCGCTGAACATCGACCTGATGAAGGTCACTTTGCTGGCGGGCGCGCTCGGCGTGGGTATCGGCTTCGGCCTGCAGACCATTGTCAACAACTTCGTCTCCGGACTGATCCTGATCGTCGAGCGGCCGGTGGCCGTCGGCGACATGGTGGAGATCGGACCGCTGCTCGGCGACGTCAAGCGCATCGGCATTCGCTCGTCTACCGTCCGCACGACGCAGGGCGCCGAGGTCATCGTGCCCAACTCGGATCTGGCGTCGAAGCAGGTGGTGAACTGGACGCGCTCCGATCGCCAGCGTCGTTACGAGATCGACGTCGGCGTCGCCTATGGCTCGGATCCTGAGACTGTGATGCGCCTGCTGGAGGATGCTGCCAAGGAAGTGCCGCAAATCATGTCTGTCCCGCCGCCGAGTGCGACCTTCGAAGGTTTCGGAGACAGTTCGCTCGACTTCCGGCTGCTCGCCTGGGTGACGACGGTGGACGTCGGCCTGCAGGCCAAGAACAGGGCTGCGCGTGGCCATCCTGCGCAAACTCAACGAGGCGGGAATCGAGATTCCCTTCCCGCAGCGCGACCTGAATATTCGTACGACCGGGGCGACGGTGCCGCCATCACCTTCACCGCCGGATCCTGCGCCATAATAGACGCGCCGGCGTCAGATCTCCCCTGAAGGCGCGGCCCCGTTGGTAACGCCGAATTGCCGGAGGATCGCGTTGCCACGGTTCACTGCCGCATCGAGTCCGTCTTCCACGGATTTCTTCCCGGTGAAGATGCTCTCCAGTTCGACTTCGATGGTGGACTCGCGGACCTCGACATAGTTGCCGAGCCGCAGGCCCTGGCTGTTCGGGGTGGGCTTGGCGTTGAGCAATTGACTGATGGCCGTCCACTGCTCGGGATATTGCTTGTAGAAGCCGTCGTCCACCTGGCCCTTGACGGCCGATCTGGTGACGGGGATGTAGCCCGTGGCGGACGTCCACAACTGCTGCTGGGACGTGTCGATGATGAAGCGGAGAAACTTCGCGACCGCCTTGTCGTCCGCGGACTTGTGCCCCCGCATTGCCCACAGCGTGGCGCCGCCCAGGATGGTGTTCGTCTTGGGATACGGCGGCCCCCAGTGCGGCAGCTGGCCGGTCCCCCAGTCGAACGCCAGCGACCCGTAGTCTCCCTGGTAGGCTGACGATTGCAGCACCATCGCGCATTCACCGTCGACGAACAGATTGTTCGGCGTCCCCTGCCGGCCACCGTAGACGAAAACGCGGTCCTTCTGCCAGCGGACGAAGGCGCCGATGTGCATGCGGCCGAAGTCGCTGTTGATGAGCAGCCTGGTGTCGAGGCCGGTGTAGCCATTCTGGTTGGTGGCGAAGGGTTGGTCGTGCCACGCGAACGAATTCTCGAGCAGCACCCATGACGGCGACGGCGTGGTAAATCCGCACTTGGACGCGCCGGTGGCCAGGATCTTCCTGGACACGGCCTCGACATCGGACCACGTGGCGGGCGCCTTGTCGGGGAGGCCCGCCTTCCTGAAGATGTCCTTGTTGTAGTAGAGGATCGGCGTCGATACGTTGAACGGCATGGAATCCAGCTTGTCGTTGGTCGAGTAGTAACCGGTGATCGTCTCGATGAAGTCGGACCAGTCGACCGCGACCTTCTGTTGCCGCATCAGCCGATGGACCGGGACGATGGCGTCGGACATGGCCATGCTCTGCGTGCCGACCTCGTAGATCTGGACGATGTGAGGCGGGGTGTTGCGTCGGTGCGCGACCATGGCGGCGGTCAGCACCTCCGGATAGGTGCCCTTGTGGACGGCCGTGACCTCGACCTCGTCCTGACTCTGGTTGAACCGCTGCACCAGCGCCTCGATGGCCTCGCGAGGCTTTCCCTCCTGGGCGTGCCAGAACGAGATCTCGGTCCTGGACTGCGCGTCGATCCGCCCCGCCGAACAATGCGAGTCACGGCGATGGCGGTCGCGCCGAGGATGCGATCGGCCAGCTTCACGGCCGGGTCTCCTTCAGGAAATCCTGGATTGCCTGCCGGTTCTGCGCAACGACCTTGGCGGCAGCGGCGTGCAGCAACTGCTGGTCGCACTTCGACTCCATCGCCAGCTTGGTCGCGATTTCGGCGATGCGCTCCTGAACATCCTCAGGCCTGGTCAATGGCGGCGTCTCGTTGCGGCAGACCTCCGGAAGATCGCTCAGGTCGTCCTCCCACCTGGCGCTGTCGTGGTTCAGGAAAATGATGCGCAGGGTCGTATCGTCGGGAAACACGCCCTCCAGCTGGAGGCTGCGGTAGAACAGCGACCAATAGGCGGTGGCGCGTTCCTCCATGACGCTGGGGATGCGTGAGAAATCGTAGTTGAAGATGGTCCAGGGTTCACTGCGTCTGCTGAGGAGCCGGAAGCCCACGGAAAACGGGTAGGAGCTGTTGAACGAGAGGATGAGGCCGCGTCGCACCTTCTTGTCCTGAAGTTGCTTCAGGAACGTGAACATCAGCGTCTCGAGTCCGAGGTTCTCGTACAGACCGCCGTCACCGACATGCCAGTAATCCAGGTCGTCGCCCACCGTGAAGGTGATCGGGCCGACCAGCGGCGGAAACGAAGCCGATGCGGTGACGGCGCCGGCCACGGCTACGGGGCAGGGATCGATCTGGAGTTCCAGCGGCGAGATCGGGAGCAACCTGTCCCAGCGTCTTCTGGCGACCTCCGGGAGCCTCCGGGTGACGCCCCGGCTGGCCAGCGACCGGTCGAGGTCGCCGACAAAGTCGAACTGTGCAGCTTCCGGAGGCAGCGTGCTGAACATGAAACGCCGGCCGTTGTTGTACAGCGTCGCATTGAAGACGATGCGGGGGCTGTCGCCCAGCTTTTCGCGCGCGCCAAGATCGGCGAAGGTGGCCGGACCGATGAGGAGTTCGTCGATGACCTCCTGCAGCGAACGTGCGGCCAACGCGGAATTGAGCATAAAGCGGCGCTCGCTCAACTGGCGCCAGATCAGCGCGCTCTGGAAGTCCTGCGCCAGCTTGGTGTGGAATCCGGTGAAGAACGTCTCGTAGTCCTCGGTCATCGCACCCTGCGGTCCGAGGACGGGCGTCGCGCGTGGAGGCTTGTGCAGGCCGAAGTAGCCAGCTGCCAGTCCGCCCCCCGACACACTGGAAAGGTAGGAAACCTGCTCCAGCACCGATCCCCCATGCGGCGCCGGCAGTCGCGCAAGCGCTTCGAGGCCTGCCGCGCCGAACAGCGCCGCGCGACTGCCGCCTCCGGACAGGGACACGCCCACGATCGTATCCTGCGGCATCGGCTGCGAGATGCAGGCGACCTCGGCGCCGGCTTTGGGCAGGCGGGCGACCTCGGACGTGGCACAGCCGGCGAGAACGAGCGCAACGATCAGGCCCAGCGCGGTCCGCGACCAGGAGCCCCTGTCGGTGCCGACGCCTGTGCCGCGATGATCGCGATCGGCGCCTACCGGGATTGCATGCCTGTGCATTGTCCGCTGCTGGCGTGGATCGCTCAGTTTCATTGTCGGGACTTCTCCGGCACGAATATCACATCTGTTCATTGCACCGGCGCGCCGGCTTCGTACCAGCGCTTGATCAGCGCGCGCTCGGCGTCGGTCATCTGCGTGGCATTGGACAACGGCATCAGTTTCAGAACCGCCGCCTGCTGGTAGACCATCTGCGCGTGCTGGCGGAGCAGTTCCGGCGTGTGCAGCGCGATGTTCTTCTGTGCCAGCGTGGCGTTATGGCACATGGCGCAGCGCTGGTCGATCACCGCGCGCACTTCTGTATAGGTGGCTGGCGCGGCCACGGCGGCGGCAGGCTGCGGCGCGGGCACCAGCCAGATCGCCAGACCCACCAGCGTGAGCGTGCCGACGATCGCGTGTTCCCATGGCACTCGCCGGCGCTGCACCAGCGCCTTGTGCCGTGCCACGAAGCTGTGGCGGATCAGCGCCCCGGCCAGCATCAGCAACACCAGCACGATCCAGTTGTGCGGTCCCTGATACAGCCAGCTGTAGTGGTTGGACAGCATCGCCACCAGCACCGGCAGCGTGAAATAGGTGTTGTGCACGCTGCGCTGCTTGGCACGCCAACCGTAGATGGGGTCGACCGTCTGGCCAGCCTTCATCTGCGCGATGACCTTGCGCTGCCCCGGGATGATCCAGACGAACACATTGGCGCTCATCGCCGTGCCGATCATCGCCCCGACCAGCACGAAGGCTGCGCGTCCGGCGAACAGGCGACAGGCGAAGTAGGAGGCAATGACGATGAACACGAACACCAGCGCGCCGACGATCAGGTCACCGTAGCGTTTCCGGCCAAACACCCGGCAAATGCCGTCGTAGACGAACCAGAAGGCGACCAGGAAGACCAGCGACGTTGCAACTGCCGCGCCAGCCGACCAGTCGTGGACATTGCGGTCGATGAGAAAGCTATTGGCGTTGAACAGGTAGAGCACCACGAACAGCGCGAAGCCGGTCAGGAAGGTCGAGTAGCTCTCCCAGAAGAACCAGTGCAGATGCTCGGGGAGGGTCTTCGGCGCCACCATGTACTTTTGCGGGTTGTAGAAGCCACCGCCGTGCACCGCCCAGAGTTCGCCGTCGACGCCCTTGTCAAGCAATTCGGTGGACGTGGGCTTGAGCAGGCTGTTGTCGAGCAAGACGAAGTAGAACGACGAGCCGATCCAGGCGATGGCGACGATGACATGCGACCAGCGCAGCAGCAGGTTGGCCCAGTCGAGCAGGTAGGCTTCCACGGTTGGTCAACCCTCAGGATCCGCGGTAGGTCGAATACGCCCACGGACTCACCAGCAGCGGCACGTGGTAGTTGGCATTGATATCGGCGATCCCGAAGTCGACGGGTACCGCATCGATGAATGGCGGCTCGGGGAGCGTCACCCCGAGCGAGCGGAAATAGTGGGCGACTTCGAACAGCAGGCGATAGCGTCCAGTCACCATCGAAGTGGCATCGAGCAGCGCTCCGCCGTCGTTGCGCCCATCGCGGTTGAGGATCAGCACCCGGGGCTTTTCCGGCTGGTCACCGTCGAGGCGCGAGAAACTGACCTTCATGCCGGCGGCAGGACAGCCATGCATGGTGTCGAGCACGTGCGTGCTGAGTCGTCCCATCTGAATTCCCTTGTCCAGGCCGAGCCGTTCGCGCCCGAGGTCGGGGCAGCGAACCAGCGCAGGCATTCGATCCGATACGCTACCAGACTACGGCCCGCGCCGACGCGTCGTGGTTGCGGCGGGCGCCGCGCCGATACTTGCCGCTCGCCGGAAAAGTGTATACATTGCAGCATACATGTCAAGCACGCGAATCCCTGACGAATTCAGGACCGCCCGACCCCGAGCCAGCGGTGCCGCGGTCGGGCCGACGGCAACGCCGCGTCGAACCCGGCATCCATTGTCCGGGCGCGTACCGGCCGGGGCCACGCAACGCATCGTCGAGGCGATCACCACCGCAATCGTCGAGCGCCGGCTGATGCCTGGAACCAAGCTGGTCGAGCAGCGGCTCGCCGACATCTTCGACGTGTCGCGCACCATCGTCCGCCAGGCGCTCAACCAGTTGAGCCGCGATCGGCTGGTGACGCTCGAACCGGCGCGCGGCGCCTTTGTCGCGAGCCCTTCGGTCGAGGAGGCGCGGCAGGTGTTCGAAGTGCGGGTGATGCTGGAGGTGTCGCTGATCCGGCAGCTGGGCACGCGTATCACCGGCGCGCAGATCGGCGAACTGCGCGCGCACCTGCGCCATGAGCGCGACGCCCTGGGCAGGACCGATGTGACCGGCAGGACGCGCCTGCTGGCAGACTTCCACATGGTGCTGGCAGGGATGCTCGGCAACGAGGTGCTGGCGCAGTTGCTGGCCGACCTGCTGAGCCGTTCGTCGCTGATCGCGCTTATGTACCAGTCGTCGCATTCGGCCGGACACTCGCAGGAAGAGCATGTGCAGATCGTCGACGCACTCGAGCGCCGCGACGGCCGTGCGGCAGCGCGGCTGATGCAGCAGCACCTTGCCAGCGTCGAGCGCAACCTGCGCCTGGACCCGCGCGCCGGCGATCTCGCTGCCGCGTTGCGACCCGACGATGGGGTGCCTGCGAGATGAATTCCGGGAAACCCGCGCCCGGCTATCCGCGGGACCTGCACGGTCACGGTCGCAACCCGCCGCATCCAGACTGGCCCGGCAAGGCGCGCGTGGCGGTGCAGTTTGTGCTCAACTTCGAGGAAGGCGGCGAAAATTCGGTGCTGCACGGCGACCCCGGCAGCGAGCAGTTCCTGTCCGAGTTGTCCGCGCCTCCCGGCTATCCCGCCCGGCATCTCAGCATGGAGAGCAGCTACGAATACGGCGCCCGCGTCGGTGTCTGGCGCGTGCTGCGCGAATTCGAGAAGCGGGGCCTGCCGCTGACGGTGTTCGGCGTGGGCATGGCGCTGGAGCGCAGCCCGGAGGTCGCCACGGCCTTCGTCGAACTGGGGCATGAAGTTGCCTGCCACGGCTGGCGCTGGATTTCCTACCAGAACGTCGACGAGGCGACCGAGCGTGAGCATCTGCGCCGCGGCGTGGCTGCTGTCGAGCGCATGACCGGGCAGCGGCCGCTGGGCTGGTACACCGGCCGCGACAGCCCGAACACGCGCCGGCTGGTGGCGGACTACGGCGGCTTCGACTACGACAGCGACTATTACGGTGACGAACTGCCGTTCTGGCTGCAGGTCAGAAAGTCCGATGGCGCGCTGGCGCCGCAACTGGTCGTGCCCTATACGCTGGACTGCAACGACATGCGCTTTGCCTTGCCGCAGGGTTTTTCGCATGGTGGCGAATTCTTTGAATACCTTCGCGACGCCTTCGACCTGCACTGGGCCGAAGGCGACGAGCGTCCGAGCATGATGAGCGTCGGCATGCATTGCCGCCTGCTCGGTCGTCCGGGAAGAATGCGCGCGCTGCAACGATTTCTGGACCATATCGAAGGCCACGACCGGGTCTGGATCGCGCGGCGCGTGGAAATCGCCCGGCACTGGAAGGCGACGCATCCGTTCGATGCCGGCAGCGCGTTCATCTGGGAGTGACCGACATGGCGCTTACCCTCGAACGACTCAACACCGCATCGCCCGGCGAATTCATCACCCAGCTCGACGGCATCTACGAACACTCGCCTTGGATTGCCGAGGCGGCGTCGGTGCACCGTCCCTTTCACAGTCTGGCACAGTTGAAAATGGCGCTTGCCAGGGCAGTGCGCGAGGCTGATTCCGACGCGCAATTGGCGCTGATCCGCGCCCATCCCGAACTCGCCGGCAAGGCAATGATCGCCAAGGCGCTGACGGCTGAATCGACCGGCGAGCAGGAGCGCGCGGGCCTAACCGCCTGCACGGCGGAGGAGTTTTCGCGGCTGCAACAGCTCAACGCCGACTACAAGGCGAAATTCGATTTTCCGTTCATTCTCGCCGTACGCGGTCCGCGTGGACTGGGGCTTTCGCGCAAGGAAATCATCGCGACCTTCGAGCGTCGCCTTGGCCATCATCCGGATTTCGAGCGTGCCGAGTGCCTGCGCAACATCCACCGAATTGCCGAGATTCGTCTGGACGACAAATTCGGCGCCAGCCCGGAAATCGGGAATCTGGTGTGGGACTGGGCCGAGCAGCTGGCAGTTCACAGCGACCCGGGTTATGCCGAGCGCGGCGAACTGACGGTGACCTACCTGACCGACGCGCATCGGGCGGTGGCGCGGCAACTGCTGCACTGGATGCGCGAGGACTGCGGCTTCGACGAGGTGGTTATCGACGCAGTGGGCAATGTGGTCGGCGTCTATCACGGCACTGACCGCAGCACGAAGCGCCTGCTGACCGGCAGCCATTACGATACCGTGCGCAACGGTGGCAGGTACGACGGGCGCCTCGGCATCCTGGTGCCCATGGCCTGCGTGCGCGAGTTGCATCGGCAGGGGCGGCGGCTGGCCTGTGGCATCGAGGTGGTCGGGTTTTCCGAGGAGGAGGGCCAGCGATACAAGGCCGTGTTCCTTGGGTCGGGTGCGCTGACCGGTCAGTTTGACCTGCGCTGGCTCGACCAGCAGGATGCCGACGGCGTTTCCATGCGCGACGCCATGCGTGATGCGGGCCTGAATCCACAAAGTATTCCAGAACTCGCGCGCGACGCGTCCAAATACGTCGGCTTCGTCGAAGTACACATCGAACAGGGACCGGTGCTCAACGGCCTCGACCTGCCGTTGGGTGTCGTCACCTCGATCAACGGCGGACTGCGCTTCGCGGGCGAGATCTTCGGCATGGCCAGCCACGCCGGCACCACGCCGATGCACCAGCGCCGTGATGCGGCTGCCGCGGCGGCGGAGTTCGTGCTGGCGGTCGAACGCCGCGGGGGCAGCGCCCCTGACCTGGTCGCGACCGTTGGCATGCTCGACGTGCCCGGCGGTTCGATCAACGTCGTGCCCGGCCGCTGCCGCTTCAGCCTCGATGTGCGTTCGACCACCGACGCGGTGCGTGACGCCTGCGCGGCGGACCTGCAGGCGGAACTGGCGCGTATCTGCGAGCGTCGCGGCCTGCAGTTCCGGCTGGAGGAAACCATGCGTGCAGCGGCGGCACCGAGTGCGCCGGCGCTGCAGCGGCGCTGGGAGGATGCGGTCGTGGCACTCGGCTTGCCGGTTTTCCGGATGCCCAGCGGCGCCGGGCACGATGCGATGAAGCTGCACCAGATCATGCCGCAGGCGATGCTGTTTATGCGTGGCCAGAATGCCGGCATCAGCCACAACCCGCTGGAGGCCATCACCAATCACGACACCGAGCTGTGCGTGCGAGCCTTTGCACAGCTGCTCGACCAATGGAGTACAGCAACATCATGACCGAATCGCAGTACGTCGCCCTGGACGCGTGGATCGATGCGCACTTCGACGAGGAAGTGACCTTTCTGCAGGCACTGATACGCGTGCCTACCGACACGCCGCCGGGCGACAACGCGCCGCATGCCGAGCGCACCGCCGAACTGCTCGCCGCCTTCGGCTTTGCGGCGGAAAAGCACCCGGTGCCTGCGCCGGCCGTGCACGACCAGGGGCTTGCGTCGATCACCAACCTGATCGTGCGGAGAAAATATGGTGGCGGCCCGACCATCGCGCTCAATGCGCACGGCGATGTGGTACCTCCTGGCGAAGGCTGGACGCACGACCCCTATGGCGGCGAAGTCGTGGACGGCAGGATCTACGGACGCGCCTCCGCGGTCAGCAAGGGTGATTTCGCCAGCTACACCTTCGCGGTGCGCGCGCTGGAATCGTTGAAGGCGCCGCTGCGCGGGAGTGTCGAGCTGCACTTCACCTACGACGAGGAGTTCGGCGGCGAACTCGGTCCCGGCATGGCTGTTGCAACAGCAACTCACCAAACCGGATTTGCTGCTGGCCGCCGGCTTCAGCTACCAGGTGGTGACCGCGCACAATGGCTGCCTGCAGATGGAGGTCACCGTGCACGGAAAGATGGCGCATGCGGCCATTCCGGACACCGGCGTCGATGCCTTGCAGGGTGCGGTCGCCATCCTCAACGCACTGTACGAATTGAATCGCGGTTACCGTTCCATTGTTTCGGCGGTGCCCGGAATCACCCACCCCTATCTGAACGTCGGACGCATCGAGGGCGGCACCAACACCAACGTGGTGCCCGGCAAGGTCGTGCTGCGCCTGGACCGGCGAATGATTCCCGAGGAAGACCCTGTCGCGGTCGAAGCCGAGGTGCGGCGGGTGATCGCCGATGCCGCGGCGAGTCAACCCGGAATTCGCATCGACTTGAAACGCCTGCTGTTGGCGATGCCGTTGCAGCCGCAGGCCGGCAGCGCGGCGCTGGTACAGGCGCTGCAACGACACGGCGAAATCGTATTTGGCGAGTCAATTCCAACCTCCGGTTCGCCGCTGTACACCGACGCGCGACTCTACGGGGCCCAGGGCATACCCGTGGCGATCTACGGCGCCGGGCCACGCACGGTGCTCGAGAGCAACGCCAAGCGCGCCGACGAGCATCTGAAGCTGGAGGATCTGCGGGGGGCGACCAAGGTCGTGGCGCGCACGCTGCTTGACCTGTTGCGCTGAAGGCACGGAGGGCCACCCAGCGTCCGTTGCTGAGGTGGTGGTCGATTCAGCGTTCGACGGATTGATCTGCTCCGAGGGACCGAAGAATGACCTTGAACTCACGGGAATGCGAATGACGATCTTCGTCCTGGTACATGGCGCCTTTGGCGGCGCCCACGGTTTCCGGCATGTCAGGCGGATTCTGCAAGCCGACGGACACCAGGTGTTCACGCCAAGTCTCACCGGCATCGGAGAGCGCGTGCATCTGGCCAGTCCGCTGGTGACTCTGAGCACCCATGTGCGGGATGTCGTCAATCACGTGCTGTACGAGGACCTTCGGGACATTGTCCTGGTCGGCTTTTCGTATGGCGGTTTCGTCGTCACCGGAGCGCTCGAACACATCGCCGACCGGGTCGGACATCTCGTCTATCTGGATGCCTACGTTCCGGGCGATGGTGAAACCTACGCGAGTCATGTGCGCGGCGAGGGCAGGCAGAGGATCGAAATCGGTGAGGCGTGGCTGCAGGACGGGCCGACGCGCGACTTCGACGATCCCGTCGAAGGGCAATGGGTGAAATTGCGCCGTACTGCGCACCCGCGCGGCTGCTTCACCGAGCCCGTCCATCTGGCGAAGCCGCTTGGAGGAATTCGACTTCTCGCGCACCTACATCAAGGCGACCGTGGGGGTCGAGAACGAGGCCGGCGGTGCGGCATTCTGGCGGGCAGCGAAGCACGCCGCGGCTTCGCCGGCATGGAACTACTTCGAGATCGCGACCAACCACATGGCCATCAGCAACAAGCCGCTGGAGACCGCCGAACTGCTGATGACTGCCGCAACTATCGCGCGCTGAGTTTCCGTGCGCGGGCGATTTCACCGCTTGTTGTCATGGACCGTGCGCATTGCACTGCTGAAGCGAGGAAACGATGGCTTGGGTCTACCTGATCGCTGCAGGCATTTGTGAAATCGGCTGGCCGATCGGACTGAAACTGGCGCAGGGAAGCGAGCAGCGCATTTTTGGCGTCGTGCTGGCCGTGGTATCGATGGGCATCAGCGGCTTCCTGCTCTGGCTGGCGCAGCGCGAGATCGCGCTGGGCACGTCCTACGCAGTCTGGACGGGCATCGGCGCTGCGGGCACGTTTCTCGTCGGCGTCTGGTTTTTCGGCGACGCATCGAGCCTGATGCGCTACCTGGGCATTGCGTTGATCATCGGCGGCGTCATCGTGCTCAAGATGGCGCATTGAGTGGGGCAATGAGCGCGACGACCCACGAACACCATCTGATGGCCTCCCCGGTCATCTACAAGGACGCGCGCCTGGATTTCGCGTCGACGCTGCAGAAGGAACTGCAGTCAACCCAGGCGACAGCTCTCTGCGTCACCCACCGCGCACCAGTGGTGGCAGGGAACCCGGGCAATCATGGCGATGATGAGCGCGCGAGCGTGGAACTCGGCATTGCCCTGGTCGGACTCGGCGAGTCCGGCTGGACCTTCGACCAGTTGCAGGCCTCCGACCTGACCAGCAGCGTCGACCAACCGCGCCCCAGGGCGAGTCGAGCGCATCGAGGTACTCGGGCGGGCCAGCCCGGCGCCACGACCTGGCGTATGCCGAACGATTATCCGGATTGCGTCGCCGGGCAACTGCTCAACGCGTATCCGGAACTGCGGCGCGTGGAGAACTGAGCGCGCACGGCATGTGCCAAGGCCGCAGCAAACGGTTCGCGGTTGCGGCGCTGATCGGCTACAGTCTGGCCCCGGGGCGGGCGCGCGCGAGCATCGCGGTGAGCGCGTCGAAGCGCGATTCCTGAGGCCACAGCTCGAGCGCTAGCGAGAGCTTGCGGCGCCAGTTGGGATGGGAATCGACCGTGCCCGGCAGGTTGGCCTGGTCGAGTTCGCCGATCGCGTCCTCGAGTTGTACCACCAAGAGACGCGATGGCGTCGCGCTCAGATAGGACTGCACCGCGCAGGCAAGCGGCGGCGTCATCTGTGGTACCCGCGCCGGATCGGTGCCGATCCCTGTCGGCAGGAGGCCGGCGACTTCAAGCGCGGTCAGCAGTTGCCGGCGCTCGCGGCTGCGTTCGGCTTCCTGAGCTTCGCGTTCGGCAGCGGAAGCGATCAGGTCATGTGCGTCGCGCAGTTCGATGTCGGTGCCGACCCACCAGCCGGCAAGCGTCGGCAGGTCGTGCGTACTCGCGGTGACCAGCGCTTCCGCCGGGTAGGTCTCCGGCGACTTGAATCCGCCGCCCGGGTCGCGTTCGAAAATGAGCACGCGGTACGACAGGATGGCATTGGCCGCCAACGCTTCGCGCACGTAGTCGGGTACGGTTCCCAGGTCCTCGCCAATCACCATGCAGCGGTGACGATGGCTTTCCAGCGCCACCAGGCCGAGCAGATCGTCGAAAGGATAGTGGACATAGGCGCCTTGC
Source organism: uncultured beta proteobacterium (assembly GCA_963712105.1). Classification (GTDB taxonomy): domain Bacteria; phylum Pseudomonadota; class Gammaproteobacteria; order Burkholderiales; family Casimicrobiaceae; genus VBCG01. The sequence goes on along the minus strand of CAVQGR010000016.1, from coordinate 295,697 downwards.
GCTGGCGACGCACTGGCCGGGATCCAGAACAGCCGCGCGAGGCCCATGACATGATCGATGCGCAGCGCGCCGGCGTGGCGCATGTTGGCGCGCAGCATGGCCAGGAAAGGAGCGTAGGCGGCGTCGCGCAGCCGGCCGGGGATCATCGGCGGCAAACCCCAGTTCTGGCCGTTCATGTTGAAGGCGTCTGGAGGCGCGCCCACCTCAGCGCGCAGCGCGTAGATATCCTGATTCGCCCACGCCTCGGCGCCGCCACAGCCGATCGACACCGCAAGGTCGGTGCAGAGGCCGACCGACAGTCCGGCCTCTTTCCCGCGCTCGGCAGCAGCTGCGAACTGCAGTTCGGCCTGCCATTGCAGGTAGGCATGGAAGCCAATGCGTTCCACGTGGTCGGTGGCGAATTGCGCCACGTCCGGCGCCAGCGGATCGCGATGCGTCAACGGCCACACCGGCCAGCCCCATACAGCGTCGTCCGCGGCATGGAAATGCTCCTGCAGTGCCTCGAACAGCACGTGCCGGCGCAATGCCTCGCCACCGGCTTCGACGTAGGCAAGAAACGCCTCGGCCCGCGCGGTGCCGGTGGGCAGATGTCTTTCGCGAAAACACCGGTACAGGAGTTCCAGTATCGGGAGCTTGGCCGCCGCGACGCCGGAGTAGTCGACGAAGGGGACAGTGCGCAGCGACGCGAGCTTGTTCTGGAAATCGGGGGAGAGGGAGCAGCGCGCGGGCCTCGTCGCAATCGTTGAATTCGGCGACAGCCTCGACGTCGAGATAGAGAATGTTGCGGAACAGCCGGCTTGACGGGCTGTAGGGACTCGCCTGCTGCGGTGCGTGCGGATAGAGCGCGTGCAGCGGATTGACGCCGATCACGCCGGCGCCGCGTGTGCCCCACTGCGCGGCGAGCGTGCCGAGATCGGTGAAGTCGCCAATGCCCCAGTTGCGCGCGGAGGTCAGGCCATAGAGCTGCGCCGCCGCGCCCCAGGTACGCCCCGATTGCACGGGCCCGGGAACATGGCAGGTCGCCGGCGCGATCGCGCAGCAGGTCTGCGCGAAGACGCTGCCTCCGGCGAGCAATTCGAGGTCATGGTAGCCAGGAGGCAGCGACATGTGGAATTCGACGTCGAGATCCGCGATCGCGGCATCCTCGTGCGGCACGGCATGGCGGCGGACCACGTGGAACGTTGTTTCGACGGGCCCGCCACCACCCTCGCGGCGCATCCGTGCGGTCAGCGGCAGGTCGGCCAGCGCCAGCGGCAGCCGAATGCGCAGCAACCACGGCCGCAGGTGCTGTCGCAGTACCACCAGCGGCGGAATTCGCTGCGCGGCCCGCGCCGCGTCGAGCGCGCGAAGCCCGGCATTCGCGGCGTCGTCGTCGCTCGCGTCCACCCCCATCGCCGCAAGCAGCGTCCGCAGCGCGGCGTCGGACGCGCGATGGTGCGTGCCATAGATGTCGTGGTACTCGAGGGCAATGCCGTGCGCGGCGGCCAGTCGGTTCAGCGCTCCGCTCATCGGGGTTGCGGCACCTGTTGCAGCAATGCCAGCGAGCGGCCCGCCAGCCGGTAGATCCCGTGCGGATGGAAGCTGCCATCGACCACCAGCCCCTCGTCGCGGTCGGTGTCGACCAGCGCCAGCCAGCCCGCCGCACCGTAGTCCGGCAGGTTGAATTCGATGGCGTCGTGATGCGCGTTGAACAGCACCAGGAAGCTGTCGTCGCGCACGGCGTGCCCGCGCGCGTCGGTTTCCTGCACGTGGCCGCCCGGCAGGAACACACCCAGGCAGCGCGCGAAATCATGATTCCATTCCCCGACGGTCATCTCGGTGCCATCGGGCTTCAGCCAGGTGATGTCGGATGCTGCGCCTTGCTGCAGCACCCGGTCCTGGAAGAAATGCTTGCGCCGGAACACCGGATGCTCGCGGCGCAGGCGCAGCATCCGCTGCGTGAATTCGAGCAGGTGTCCGCGCGCGTCGTCGATGTTCCAGTCGACCCAGGACAGCGCATTGTCCTGGCAGTAGGCGTTGTTGTTGCCGTTCTGCGTGCGGCCGATTTCGTCGCCGGCGACGATCATCGGCACACCCTGCGAAACCAGCAGCGTTGCCAGCAGGTTGCGCACCTGGCGGGAGCGCAGCCTGACGATTGCCGGATCGTCGGTCGGGCCCTCGACGCCACCGTTCCACGACAGGTTGTTGTCGGCGCCGTCCCGGTTGTCCTCAAGGTTGGCTTCGTTGTGCTTGCCGTCGTACGACACGAGGTCGTGCAGCGTGAAGCCGTCGTGCGCGGTGATGAAATTGATGCTGGCGTGCGGCCGCCTGCCGCTGCGCCCGTACAGGTCCGACGAACCGGTCAGGCGGCGCGCGAAATCGCCGATCAGCCCGTCGTTGCCTTTCCAGTACGCGCGCATCGTGTCGCGGTATTTGTCATTCCACTCGGCCCATCCGGGCGGGAAGTTGCCCACCTGGTACCCGCCTGCGCCCAGATCCCAGGGTTCGGCGATCAGCTTGACGCGGGACAGCACCGGGTCCTGGCGCAAGGTTTCGAAGAATGCGCCAAGGCGATCGACGTCATGCAGTTCGCGCGCCAGCGCCGACGCCAGGTCAAAACGGAAGCCATCGACGTGCATTTCGGTGACCCAGTAGCGCAGCGAATCCATCATCAGCTGCAGCACCCGCGGGTTTTGCATGTTGAGCGTGTTGCCGCAGCCGGTGAAGTCCATGTACTTGCGCGGCGTGGCCGGATCCAGCCGGTAGTAGGACGAATTGTCGACACCGCGGAAGCAAAGCGTCGGACCCAGGTGATCGCCCTCGGCCGTGTGGTTGTAGACGACGTCGAGGATCACCTCGAATCCGGCCGTGTGCAGCGACTTCACCATCGTCTTGAACTCGTTGACCTTGCCCGATGCCGAGTAGCGGTTGTCCGGGGCGAAATAGCCGATGGTGTTGTAGCCCCAGTAGTTGCGCAGCCCGGCACCGACCAGCCGGCGTTCGTCGACGGCGCAATGGACCGGCATCAGCTCGATCGTGGTCACGCCCAGGCGCTTCAGGTAGTCGATGACCGGCGCGGTCGTGAGGCCCGCGTAGGTACCGCGCAGCTGCGGCGGCACATCCGGATGCTGCATCGTGAAGCCGCGGACATGCAGCTCGTAGATCACCATTTCGTGCCAGGCGATCTTCGGCGACCGGTCGTCACCCCAGGTGAACGCGGGCTCGATGATCTTGCACTTTGGCATCGACATGGCGCTGTCGCGGGGATCCAGCGCAAGGTCGTCGCGACCATTGCCGACCGTGTAGCCGAAGAGCTCGTCGCTCCAGCGCAACTCGCCGACGATGTTGCGCGCGTAGGGGTCGAGCAGCAGTTTGTTTGGGTTGAAGCGCAGTCCGTCCTCGGGACGATAGGGGCCGTGCACGCGGTAGCCGTACAGCAGGCCCGGACGCGCCTCCGGCAGGTAGCAATGCCAGATCTGGTCGGTGCGCTCGACGACGTCCACGCGCTGCAGTTCCTGCTGGCCCGTGGCGTCGAAGATGCACAATTCGACGCGCTCCGCGTGCTCCGAGAACAGCGCGAAGTTGACGCCTTCGCCGTCCCAGGTGGCGCCACGCGGATCCGGTCGGCCGGGCCAGACGGCGGTGATCGGCTTCAAGGGGCGAAACTCCTGTTCCGGCGCTCCGGCTTGAGGAACACCGTGCTCAATGGCGGCAGCGTCAGCGCCAACGAATGAAGCCGGCCGTGCATCGGCACCGGCTCGGCCTCGACGCCGCCGAGATTGCCCCCGCCGCTGCCACCGTAGTGCGCGGCGTCGCTATTCAGAATTTCACGCCAGTAGCCGCCCTCGGGGACGCCGACAGTGTAGTTGTTCCGCGAAACGGGGGTGAAGTTGCACACGGCCAGCACCGGCGGGCCATCGCGCGGATGGCGCAGGAACGCGATCACGCTTGCCTCCCGGTCATGGCAATCGATCCACTCGAAGCCGGCGTGCTCGAAATCGACTTCATGCAGCGCCGGTTCGCTGCAATAGAGCCTGTTCAGGTCGGCGACCCAGCGCTGCAGGCCCGCGTGCTCGCCATGCTCGAAGCACGAACCACTCGAGGGCGGCATCGTGATTCCACTCGCGTCGTTGACCGAATTCGCAGCCCATGAACAGCAGTTTCTTGCCGGGATGGGCCCACATGTAACCGTAAAGCAGGCGCAGGTTGGCAAACTTCTGCCAGGTGTCGCCGGGCATCTTGGCGATCAGCGAACCCTTGCCGTGGACGACCTCGTCGTGCGACAGCGCCAACACGAAATTCTCGTAGAAGGCGTACCAGATCGAGAATGTCAGGCGATCGTGATGGAACTTGCGATGGACAGGCGTTTGCTTCAGGTAGGCCGAGCGTATCGTTCATCCAGCCCATGTTCCACTTTAGGCCGAAGCCGAGTCCGCCCAAGTCGACCGGACGCGACACCTTTGGCCAGGAGGTCGATTCCTCGGCGATCACCTGCACATCGGGATGGTCGCGGTACACGGACTGGTTGAGCTCGCGCAGGAAACGGATCGCACCGAGGTTTTCGCGGCCGCCGTCGACATTGGGAATCCACTCGTCCCGCTTGCGTCCGTAGTCCAGATAGAGCATCGAGGCGACGGCATCGACGCGCAGGCCGTCGATATGGTACTTGTCCAGCCAGAACAGCGCGCTGGACAGCAGGAAGGCGCGCACCTCGTTGCGGTCGTAGTTGAAGATGAGGCTGTTCCACTCCGGATGGAAGCCCTGTCGCGGGTCGGCGTGCTCGTACAGGTGCGTACCGTCGAAGTAGCCCAGGCCGTGACCGTCGGCGGGAAAGTGCGACGGCACCCAGTCGAGGATCACGCCGATGCCGTGCCGGTGCAGTGTGTCGACGAGATGCATGAAATCCTGCGGCGTGCCGTAGCGGGAGGTCGGCGCGAAGTACCCGGTCGTCTGGTAACCCCACGAGCCGTAGAACGGATGCTCGGTGATCGGCATCAACTCGACATGCGTGAAGCCCTGGCCGGACACGTATTCGGCAAGCGGCAGGGCGATGTCGCGGTAGGTCGGAAGCCGATCCTCCCGGTCGCGTCGCCACGAGCCCAGATGCACCTCGTAGATGGCCATCGGGGCGTCGAGCGCATTGCGGGCATGGCGATCGGCCATCCAGCCTTGGTCGCTCCAGTCGAACTCGAGCGTCCACGCGCGCGAGGCGGTCGACGGCGACGCCTCCGCATAAAGTGCGAACGGATCGGCCTTGTCGATTTCGTGGTGACCGTTCGCCGAGACGATGCGGAACTTGTACGAGTCGCCGCGGCCGACGCCGGGAACCGTGGCTTCCCAGATGCCGGAGCCGTCTGCACGCGCCGCGAGCGGATGGGCATTGGCGTCCCAGCCGTTGAACGAACCGATCACCGCGACCCGCGAAGCATTGGGCGCCCAGACGCGAAACGATGCGGCGCGCTCACCGAGAACGCAGCCCATTGTCCGGTAGAGCCGGCTGTTCGTGCCTTCGCGAAAGAGGTAGATGTCCTGTTCGCCCGGCGAGGCATGCGTCCTCGAGGGGCTTTTGACGTGATCGGGGCGTCTCACGGGTGGGGGGGTGACCTGTCGACGATGGTGCCGGCGGTATCGCGTTGCTACAGCTAGCGCGGCGTATGGACGACCTGGCCAAGCATTTCCGGCGTGACCAGCGTGATGCCCCGTTCGCTGACATGGAAGCTGCGGCGATCCGCCTCCGGGTCGACGCCGATGTGCATTCCCGCGGGAATCCGGCAATGCCGGTCGACTCACCGCACGCCGCACGATCGCGCCGCGGGCGATGTCCACGTCGGAGAGCATCACCGAATCCTCGACCGTGCAGTAACTGTGCACGTGCACGTTGGAGAACAGCAGCGAACGGCGCACGGTGGAGCCGCTGACGATGCAGCCGCCGGAAACAAGAGAATCGAGCGCGCATCCGCGGCGATTGTCCTCGTCGAACACGAACTTTGCCGGTGGCAGCTGTTCCTGGTAGGTCCAGATCGGCCACTCCTGGTCGTAGACGTTCAACTCCGGCGTGACCTTGGTCAGGTCCATGTTCGATTCCCAGTAGGCATCGACGGTGCCGACGTCGCGCCAGTAGGGTCCGCTCGAGTGCCGCTCACATCGCTTTGGCGCAGGTCGTGCGCGAATACCCGGTCGCCGCGGGCGATCGTGCGCGGAATGATGTTGCGGCCGAAATCGTGCTCCGAGTCCGCGTCCGCGGCGTCGCTGCCGCAGCAGGTCGTAGAGGTAGTCGGCGCCGAACACGTAGATGCCCATGCTGCCCAGCGCGGCGTCCGGGATCGCCGGGCATCGGCTGCGGATTGGCGGGTTTCTCGTCGAATCCGACGACGCGGCTCTCGGCGTCGATGGACATCACGCCGAACGCCGAGGCCTCGGCGAGCGGGACGGCGACGCAGCCGATGGTGATGTCGGTGTTGCGCTCGACGTGCTCGGCGATCATCCGGCCATAGTCCATCTTGTAGATGTGGTCCCCGGCCAGCACCAGCACGTACTTCGGATCATGGCCGCGCAGCAACGCGAGGTTCTGATAGATCGCATCGGCCGTGCCCTGGTACCAGACCGGCGCGATCTGCTGCTGCGCTGGGAGGATCTCCACGAACTCGTTCAGCCGCGTCTCGAGAAAGGACCATCCGCGCTGGACGTGGCGAATCAGGCTTTGCGCCTTGTACTGCGTGCACACACCGACGCGCCGGATGCCGGAATTGATGCAGTTCGACAGCGCGAAATCGATGATGCGGAACTTGCCGCCGAAGGGCACCGCCGGCTTGGCGCGCCAGTCGGTCAGCGGACCGAGGCGGCTGCCGCGGCCGCCGGCGAGCACCATCGCGACCGTCGAGCGCGTCAACTGGTGCACGCTGATCGTCGCGTTTCCGTTCCGTGTTTTCGTTGCCGGCGCGAAGTCGGCGTGGTGCTGCCTGTCTGGGACCATTGGTCGTTCGTTCGATCAATTCATGATGTCCACTTTATACTAATACCATTGTGCGTCTGCTCTTCGCCACTTCCGAATGCGCGCCCTGGATCAAGACCGGTGGCCTGGGCGATGTCGCTGCCGCGCTGCCTGCCGCGCTGGCCGACCTCGGCGTCGATGCCCGGGTGCTGCTGCCGGCGTACCCGGACGTGCTGAATGTCGCGGGAAGAACCCGGCGGCTCGCGGACATCGCCGCCGCACCGCCATGGCCGGCGGTCGAATTGCGCGGCGCCAAGCTGCCGTCGGGTGTGCGCGTCGCGCTGCTGTGCTGCCCGCAGTTGTACGACCGTCCGGGTGGCCCGTATCAGGATGCACAGGGCCGCGCTCATGCCGACAATGCGCGGCGCTTCGGCTTCCTAGCCTGGGTCGCCGCCTTGCTGTCGGGACCGGCGAGTCCGCTGAAGTGGCGCCCGCAGGTGCTGCACTGCAACGACTGGCAAACCGGACTCGCCCCCGCCTACCTGCGTTTTTCCGGCGGCGCGCACGCGGCCGCGGTGATGACTATCCACAACCTCGCCTTCCAGGGTTTGTTCCCGGGCAATCTCACCGCCGAACTCGGCCTGCCGCCGCATGCCTGGGCCATCGACGGCGTCGAATTCCATGGTCAGACCTCATTCCTCAAGGCGGGCATTCAATGCGCCGACGTAATCTCGACGGTGAGTCCCACCTATGCGCGGGAAATCCGGCGGGCGCCGCTGGGCTTTGGACTCGAAGGCCTGCTCGAGTATCGCGCCGGCGTGCTCACGGGCATTCTGAACGGCATCGACACGATGACCTGGAATCCGGCGACCGATTCGCTGCTGCCCGAGCGCTACGACGCCAACACGCTGGAACGAAAGAAGCGCAACAAGCTCGAGTTGCAGCGCATGTTTGGCCTGACCGAAGCCGAGGATTTGCCGCTGCTCGGGATGGTCAGCCGGATGACCGCGCAGAAGGGGTCGGACCTGGTCGCCGCGCTTGCCCCGGCGCTGGCGGCGGACGGGGTGCAGCTGGCGATTGCCGGGCAGGGTGATGATGAACACGTGCGGGCGCTGGTCGCGGCGGCCAGCGCGGCGCCGCGGCGGGTCGCCGTGGCGGTGCGTTTCGACGAGCGACTCGCGCATTGCATCGAGGCTGGTGCCGACGCGTTCCTGATGCCGTCGCGATTCGAGCCCTGCGGTCTCAACCAGATGTATAGCCAGCGCTACGGGACTCCGCCGGTCGCGCATGCCACCGGCGGTCTGGTCGATTCGATCGTCGACGCCACGCCGGGTTCGATTGCCGACGGTACGGCGACCGGCTTTCTGTTTGGTGAACCGTCGGTGGAAGCGTTTGCGGGCGCGGTCCAGCGGATGCTCGCGACCTATCGTGCCCCCGATGCCTGGCGGACCGTCCAGCGCGCCGGGATGGCGCGCGATTTCGGTTGGCGGCGCAGCGCCGCGGCCTATCTGGACCTGTATCGAAACACGATGGCACGCAGCACATCGGCGCCATCAGGCTGACTACGGCACGGCATCGACGCTTTGCGCGTCCGCTCGCCGATCATGCCCAGCGCATCAGTCCCAGCTCAAAGGGATGCGCCAGATCCCGATGCGTGGGATAGGCCCGGATCCGGTACTCGAGGCGACCGCACAGGTCCGGAGCGAACTCGATGGCGTAACGCTGTTCGCCGTGCTCTCCTCGCGGCCCCGTCGGCAGCAGCCGGTGTCGCTGGTGCTCGCCGCGGTCCGCTGTCGCGCTCGGTTCGGGACACCAGCATCTCGACGAAGACGTCGTCCGCGTCGAGGCCATTGAGTCGGGCGACCACTTCGAGCAATGCCCTGTCGCCAAAGGTCATGCCTGCGACGGGCGCGGTGACGACGAGAAAGCGTGACCCCCGGCCAGGCCGCGCGGGCGCGTGTCTTCCACGCCGCGAGCTCCCGCGCCACGGCATGTCCATCGCGGGCGAGATGGCTGCCCAGGCGCGCGGCCGGCTGGTAGAACTTGGTCACGTACTCGCCAACCATCCGGGTCGCATTGTATCGCGGCAGGATCGTCGCCATCGATTCCTTGGCCATGCGGATCCACTCGCGCGAATAGCCCTGCGTGCCGCGATCGTAGTAGAGCGGAAGCACGTGGTCCTGCAGGATCTCATACAGCGTACGGGATTCCTCCTTGTCGCGGTGCGCCGCATCGACTTCGTCGGAGACGGGCTTGATCGCCCAGCCGTTGCCGCGCCGGTAGCCCTCGCCCCACCAGCCGTCGAGCACCGACAGGTTGATCACGCCGTTCATTCCAGCCTTCATCCCGGAGGTTCCGGAGGCCTCGAGCGGATAGATCGGATTGTTGAGCCACACGTCCACGCCGGATACCAGCCGCCGCCCGAGGTGCAGGTCGTAACCTTCGATGAGCAGCAGGCGGCCTTCGAACTCCGGCATCTGCGCAACGCGCGCGACCTCGCGCAGCAGTTCCTGCCCCGGCACGTCGGCGGGATGCGCGCGGCCAGCGAAGATGAACAGCACCGGCCGCTCGGCGTCGCTGACGATCCGGCGCAGCCAGTCGAGATCCTGGAACAGCAGCGACGCCCGCTTGTAGGTAGCGAAGCGTCGACCGAAGCCGACGGTGAGGACGTTGGGGTCGCGCGGATCGGCGAACCGCAGCAGGCGATCGAGATGCGTCTCGCTGCCCAGGTTGCGCAGGTGCTGGGCGCGGACGCGATGGCGGACCAGGTCGAGCATCTGCGATTTCAGGTACTGGTGGACAGACCAGAAGATATGGTCCGGCAGGCGGTCGATGTCGTCCCAGACCGCGCTTTCCTGCAGTCGGTGCGTCCAGTCGTGGCCGAGAAAGCGCGCGAAGACGTCGAACCATTCGAGCGCCAGGAACGTCTGCACATGGACGCCGTTGGTCACGAAGTCGACCGGGTTTTCCTCCGGCGGGATCTCCGGCCACAGGCTGCGCAGCAGGTTCGAGGAGACTCGGCCGTGGATTCGCGACACGCCGTTGTGGTAGCGCGATCCATGGACGGCGAGCGCGGTCATGTTGAATTCGGCACTGCCCGGCGAGTGTCCGAGTTCGAGCAGCCTCGCGCCGTCGATGCCGACGATTTGGCAATACTCGGCGAAGTACTGCCGGACAATCTCCGGATCGAATTGATCGTGTCCGGCGGCGACGGCGGTATGCGTAGTGAACACGTTGCTGCTGGCCACGAACTCCAGCGCGCTGTCGAAATCCATCCCGGCCTGGACGCACAGCCGCGCGCGCTCGAGTACGAGGAACGCCGCATGACCCTCGTTCATGTGCCAGACCGTCGGCCGGACGCCGATGGCCGCCAGTGCGCGAACGCCGCCGAAACCCAGGACGATTTCCTGCTCGATGCGGGTCGTCCGGTCGCCGCCATACAGGCGGTAGGTGATGATGCGGTCGTGCTCGCCGTTTTCCGGCACGTCGGTGTCGAGCAGGTACAGCGATACGTGTCCGGCCAGCGCCTTCCATATGCGCACCGTGACCTCGCGACCTGGAAGCTCGACCTTGACCCGGATCTCGCTGCCGTCGGCGGCGACGACCGGGGAGAGGGGCATGTCGGAGAAATCGGAGTCGGCGTAGGTGACGCGCTGGGTGCCTTCGGCGTCGATGGTCTGCGCGAAATAGCCCTGCCGATACAGCAGTCCGACCGCCACCAGTGGCAGGCGCATGTCGCTGGCGGCCTTGCAGTAGTCGCTGGCGAGGATGCCGAGGCCGCCGGAATAGATCTTGAGGCTTTCGTGAAAGCCGAACTCGGCGCAGAAATACGCGACCAGATCGTCTTCGTCCAGCAACCGTTCGCCTTTGCGCCGGGAAGGCGAGCTGTGATAGGTATCGTAGGCGGAAAGAACGCGGTGGAAGTTGGCGAGGAATACCGGATCCTCGGCGGCGGCATCGAGGCGCCACTGGTCGACGCGTTTCAGGAATGCCTTGGGATTGTGGCCGACCGCCTCCCAGAGTCCCGGATGGAGGCGCTCGAAGAGCTCACGCGTCGTCCGGTCCCAGCTGTACCACAGATTGCCCGCCAGTTCGGCCAGCCGCGCAAGGCGGTCGGGAATGGTCGGTTTGACTTCGATGACGTACCTGGTTCCCGATGACTGCATGTGCGGAATTCGCGTGCTAGGCGCGATGGAATTGATCGACCTGCAATTCTTGCATGTTCCGGACTGCGCAGGGGAGTCGAGAAAGCACGATCAGCGACAGCGCGGACGCCGCCCCGGCCGGGCGACGCCCGGCGCCGGAGCGTGCTGCGCGTGATGTCAGGTTTGCTGGTTGGCGTGCATTTTCAGGTCCTTGAGGATGGCCGCAAAGGTCTGCTCGTTGTCCGAGGCATTGCGCATTGGCTTGTCGAGGACATCGATCAGCGCCTTCACCTTGTTCTCGTCCGCGCACATGTACAGCTGGCCCATCTTTTCCGCCACCGAACGGTAGGCATTGTCGATGTCCTGAACGCGGTTGGTCAGCTCGCGCAATACCTCGTCGCTGATATCGCCGAATTCGATGGGGGTTTGGGTGTTGTCAGTCATGGCAAGTTTCCTCCGTTTGGTGGTGCTGTCGTGCCGGTTCGCGCGAAGGCGTTCCGGCGGATGCTTTGCGTCGGGCCGGCGTCGCCGGCTTTCGAACGAATTGCCGCCGGTTTCACATCGGCGGTGGCAGGATGCCCGCGAAAGGCGGCGGCTCTTCTTCGCTGCGGGCGGCCGGCGGTTCTGCTGGCTTGGCGGCCGCCGCATCCAGCCGCTCATTGAGCCGGCGGAATTCGTTGGTAATGAGCCGGTGCAGGTTCTCGACGCGCGAGGCCTCGGCCTTGTCGGCCAGCTCATGCGCCCGCTGCACTTCCTTGAGCAGCCGCTTGGCCTCGAGCAGCGAGCCGATCTGGTTCTGCATGTAGGCGACGAAGAACAGCGCCACCAGCACGCCGGAGAGGCCGAGCAATACCACGCCCAGCGGCGCCTGAATTCGCGCGAACAGCAGTTCCAGCTCCGCCGGCGCCATCAGCACGGACCAATTCAGCACGACCAGCGCGCCAACCAGTGCCACGGCGACCCAGGCCAGTACATTGCTCAGTCGCTTCATTGCGGTCTCCTCGAAAAGGCTGCGGACAGTTCGCCGTAACGGTCATGCTGGGGCAGGATCAATCCAGTCTAAGTGATCGAATTGGCCAAGTAAAACGAAGTTTCCGAGCCACCGGTCCGCGGCGGAATCCGCGTCTGCGGACCGCGGCATTCGCAGGATCGACTGTGTGTCACGAGGTGGCGGATTCGTGTGCACGGCTGCTCCACAACACTCAGGAGGCCGGCGCTCCGGGCGCATAGGCAACCACGCGTTCGCCATCGCCGAACGCATCCAGCGTCTGCAGCCAGCGCTGCTGTGGCCAAAGCAATTCGACGCTACCGGCCGCCGGCCGGTACACGGCGCTGTACAGCGTGCCGTAGCCGCGCAGGAACGCGGACTGGTACAGCGGCGGCACCAGCAGCGAGTCAACGGCATCCTGCAGCGAGCCCGGGCCGTCAATCTGCGCCTGCAGGCGGTCCTGCCGCTCGGTGGCGTTGGTCGCCTCCGCGTGCTCGGGCCAGTCGACCTGGTGCTGGTAATTGGTGACGACGTTGCGCCGGGTGACCTCGGTCGGCCGGTCTGGCGCGACGAACACCGTAGCCCATTCCCCGAGCCGGTCAAGCAGCGTCACCGAATAGCACATGGAGACCGGGACGCGCTCCAGCAGCCGCACCGCCTCCGCGGTGTTCTGCGCCAGTTCGAGCACGTAGCGCAGCACCAGCGGAATGCCAAAGCCTGGTCCCGAAACCGTGCGACCACCGAAGGACAGCGACGCGGCGAGACCCGCCTCGTTCATGCCGTCCAGCGCCCCCCAGACGCAGTCGCCCAGCACGGCGACACGCGGGCCGGTCCAACGTGTGGCGAGCCAGCTGCCTTCGAGCAGCAACGGGGCGAAGTCGTAGTTGCGCAGCAGCGCCGGCGCCTCGTTGCCGCGCGAGTCGACCCACACCGCCTGCGAGCAGCCGACGATGTAGGGAGGCGGACACCACGACGACAGGAAGCGTGCCTCGATGTCGCCACCGCCCGCGAGTTCGACCAGCTGCTCCCAGACCGGTACGAGTTCCGGCATGTGTTCGCGCAGCGCGCGCCGGCTGGCAAGGTAGCTTGGCAGTTCGGCGACGGCACTGCGCAGAAACCATGAGCGGTAGCCGGGCCACAACTTCTCGAACAGTGCCTGCCATTGCGAGCCCGGTGCGTCCTCGACCAGCGCCGCGAATTCGATTTCGATCACCATGGGAGAGCCCGCCGGACTCAGAGGATCTTGAACGAGCCCGGTTCCGGTACCGCTTCATGCTGCGTGGTCACGATGGGTTTGCCGGCGTAGTGCTTCTTGATGCCGCGGATCCAGTCACGTGCCCGGATGTTGAGCCTGAAGTTGTCGTCCATCGAGCGGCCGCGGGTGATCAGGATGCCCAGGTCCGCACCTTTGTAGCGGAAGTCGCCGGGACCGGTGATGCGCAGGAAAAAGGCCTCACGCTCGCTGTCGATGGCGCGGCGCTCGTAGTCGAAGCGCTGATAGCCGACGGTGCCGTCGTCGCTCATCTTGTAGATGCCGGTGGCCGGCGCGTGCGTGACCTGGTCGACCTTGTCCTCGGTGTACTTGATGACCAGCTGCGACCAGTTGTCGATGAAGTGCGGCTGCGCCCAGCGATCGTTCATTTCGCGCACGTTCAGGTCGAAAGGGGCGCCGGAGAATTCCAGCAGGTGGAACATGAACAGCGGCGCGTCGGCATAGGCGAACGCGGCGTGATTGGTCATCGGGCTGGCGCCGCAGATGCGCGGATTCAATTCGCCCAGCCAGACGTCGCCGGTGTCCTGGTCGATCAGGAAGTCGACGTCGAAGTAGCCGCGGTAGCCTTCCTCGAGCAACTGATTGCCGAACTTCTCGGCCATCGCGCGCGCCTTCAGTCGCACGCCTTCGGGCCAGGCGCCCGGGAAGACCTCGTTTCCGCACCAGCCGCCCTTGTAGGGTGTGAGTTCCTTGGCGCCCACGACCTCGGTCAGCAGCGGGCCGACGACGGTGCCCGACTGCGTCGCGCAGGCCTCCAGCGTGGCGCCGCGGCAATTGATGCGCTTCATGATCTTCACTTCCGGGTCGTTGACGATCTCGTCCTTGTGCCTGTTGAAGTCGTCCTCATTGGCGATGAAGAAGGTCGTGTGTCCCGAGTCGCCGTATGCCGACTGGATCACGAGGTCGTGTCCGAGGCCCGCGCGGTCGCAGATCTGCCGCAGGCTCTGGTAACTGTCGACCTTCTCCAGCGCGTTGGGCACGGACAGCACGCCCGCCTTGTTGCCGATGCGCACGGTTTCCATCTTGTTGTCGCAGCGCTGGCGCAGCGTGGCCGGCGGGAACCAGATGTCCAGGCCGATCTCCTTGGCCAGTTCCTCGGTCTTCTCGTCGAACATCAGGAAGGTCGCGACCGGATTGCCGCCGCGGCGCTCGATCATGTCGACCACGTCCTTGTGCTGCAGCAGATAGTTGTTGATGTCCTCGATCGAGTCGAACTCGTCATGCGGCGCTTCCGCCGGCACGAAGACGTTCGGGTGGCGTCCGTCGAAGCAGTCGATGTAGCTGACGTAGCGGAAGCGATTGACCCAGCGGTCGATGCCCAAGAGGTTGAAGTTGGTGGCGCTGATGAAGTAGATCGGCCGCTCGTTGCGGTGGAACATCAGCTTCAGGTCCGAGATGGTGCGGACGGTATGTTGGCTCATGATTCGATCCTTTTCGCTGGGGAGGCCGTGGCGACATCGATCTGCTGGTCGGCAGGCTGGGAAACCGTCTGCGAGCTGCGCTCGACCGGAAAGGCGGCGCGTCCGGCCTCGGCCAGCGCGGCGCGCGCGGCGGTCGCCTCGCCGACACGAGCGAGGGCGGAGGCATTGAAGATGCGGAAGCCGAGCTCGGGCCGGAAGCCGTGGATCTCGCGTACATCCAGCGCGGCCATGAACTGCAGGATGTCGGCGCTGATGATCTGTCCCGGCACGAGGATCGGGAAGCCCGGCGGGTAGGGGATCACGAACAGCGCCGAGACCAGGTCACGCCCGGCCGCTATGGCCCGCGCCGCCTCGGCCATGTCGATGTACTCGCAGTTGGCGTCGTCGTAGGACAGGAAGAAGGCGGTGCGGATGTCGCCGTCGCGGGTCTGGAACTGGTGCTCGCTGCTGACGCGGAACGCCGAGTGAAACGCCGAGAAGTTGGGCAGCGGCGGTTGCTCGTGCATCAGCGAACGCACACGCTTGTCGTGGATGCGACGCTCGATTGCGCTCATGTCGGCCACGCGCTGGTCGACGTCGCGGGCGATCTTCACCAGCACCTCGAGCAGGTAGGCGACGGCCGAGCGGGTGCTGCCGATGTTGGTCATGAACAGTACGGTATTGCGCGAGGTCTTGTTGATCTGGATGCCGTACTTGTCCATCAGGTATTTGTTCTTGAAGGTGTCCCCGTCGACCCCGGTCGCGCCGATCGACAGCGTCGCGCGCGACGGATCGAGCGCGAATTCGTCCATGCGCCAGGCCGCCTCGAAGTTGAGCCAGCCGGTTTCCGCGTTGTAGTACGACTCGACGGAGGATTCGCGGTACTGCGGCGGAACCACGTCGCTCACGCGCAGAAAGTGAAAATAGCGCTTGAGCAGCGGGTGGTTCACCACCTGCTCGCGCAGCGACATCGCCAATTCCAGCTGGCGCTGCACCAGTTCGTAGCCCTCGAGCTCGATCTGGCGCCGGCCGACGTCGAGCGAGGCCAGGATCTGGTAGTTCGGCGAGGTCGACGTATGCGTCATGTAGGCCTCGTGGAAGGCCTCCTCTGCCTTGTCCTTGAAGTCCTGGTCCCACACATGGATCATCGACCCCTGACGCAGCGCGGTCAGCGTCTTGTGCGTCGAGTGGGTGGCGTAGACGCGCACGCGGGCCTTGGCCGGGTCGGGCATCAGGCGGGTGTCGAGCACGCGCGCCTCGTCCTCCCAGGCATCGGCGCCGAATTCCGCGCTGAATTCTTCGTAGCGTTCGGCGTACTCGGGCGTCTTCAGCATTTCGGACAGGCGCTTGGCGCTGGACATGCCGGTGCGCTGCCGATAGACCGGATGACAGCAGGCGAAAGCGAACCAGGCTTCGTCCCAGAGGAACACCAGGTCGGGCTTGATCGCCAGGCACTCCATCATCACCCGTTCGACGTCGTAGACGATGCCGTCGAACGTGCAGTTGGTCAGTAGCACCAGTCGGACGCGATTGAGCGTCCCCGCCTTGCGAAAATCGAGCAGAGTCTGCTTGATGTGCCGGATCGGCACCGCGCCGTACATCGAATACTTGTCCAGCGGGTAGGAATCCAGGTACGCGACCTGCGCCCCGGCAAGCACCAGGCCGTAGTGGTGCGACTTGTGGCAGTTGCGGTCGACCAGAACGATATCGTCCGGTCGCACCAGTGCCTGCACGACGATCTTGTTGGCGGTCGAGGTGCCGTTGGTCACGAAGTACGTCCGTCTCGCTCCATAGGCGCGCGCCGCGTATTCCTGCGCCACCTTGAGCGGCCCGACCGGATCGAGCAGCGAATCGAGGCCGCCCGAGGTGGCGGAGGTCTCCGCCATGAACAGGTTCATGCCGTAGAACTGCTGCAGGTCGCCGATCCAGTTGGAATTCATGATCGACTTGCCGCGCGCCAGCGGCAGAGCGTGGAACACGCCGGTGGGCTTCTTCGCATACTCGCGCAGCGCGTTGAAGAACGGCGTGTGGTGCCGCTCGCCGACGCCCTTCATGATCGAGCTGTACAGCTCGGTGTGGTCCTCCTCACGGAAAAAGATGCGCTTGAAGATCTCGCCCATGCGCGCGGCGATTTCCTCGACGTTGACGTCGGTCACCAGGTACAGGTCGAGTTCGGGGCGCAACTGCGCGATCTGCCGGCCGAGCAGCGGTCCGCGTTCCGATTCGGGCATCTTCTCGATGCTTTCGTCGACCTTGTCAAGGAAGCGCCGCAGCAGATTGTTGTGGTACATCGAACGGAACGGGAAACCATGGCGGATCACCACCGCCTGCAGGTTGAAGTTGATCAGCGAGGCGATCAGCGCGTCCTCGAAGCTCGGCACCACCACGATGTCGAAGACGAAGTCGTCATCGGGATTGCGCTTGCGTTGCACGCGACGGCGCAGCGCTTCCTCATCGCTGGGCGACATTTCGTCGACGATCAGGACTTCGAAGTAGGGCCGCGTCAGC
Organism: uncultured beta proteobacterium; assembly: GCA_963712105.1. GTDB lineage: Bacteria > Pseudomonadota > Gammaproteobacteria > Burkholderiales > Casimicrobiaceae > VBCG01. Next base: position 278,473 of record CAVQGR010000016.1, on the reverse strand, counting down.
TGCGCATCCCGTTCACTGTCGGTTTCGATCTGCGAGGGCAGTTCGCTGTCGCCAGCGCCGTCGGGCGTGGCCGTCAGGTGGCGATAGGTCTGCGCTGCGAGCATCCGGTGAATCCGTCGCGCCGCCTGGTGCGCGCGCGCGAGCTCGCCGCGCTCGATCCACACCGAGAGCTCGTTGAACACCCGATCGCCGGGAAAGGCCCAGTAGCTTTCGATCGGCGTCAGCTGTTTCACGATCCGGCGCACCCGCGCCATGCACGTTTCCCAATCGGGATGGTCGCGTGCGAGTGTGGCCAGCCGGCCGAGATCGTCGACCAGGCCGATCCAGCCGTCGGCACGGATCTCCCACACACTGCGGTGCTGGCTCAGCGAATCGGCGTCACTCACGGTCGCCTCATTCTTCTTGGTCATCGTGCCTCCGGGAAACGCGTAATCCGGCTCCGACTCGCCGTCGCGCCATGCGGGATGCGCAGGCGGGTGGTCGAGCGGACAGGTGATCAGGACGGCTTGGTCAGCGGGCCGAGCGACTGCAGGTAGGCGCCCTTGTCGCTGCCCGCCCGGTACAGATCGAAATCGACCGAGCGGTCGCGAAAGCTCTTCAACGGCTGGCCGAGATTGCTGCGCAGTCCTCGCTCGCGCTCGCGGCGCACGCGCGCAAGGTCGACCTCGATGGGCATGATCTCGGGGCCCGCCGCAGCCTGGTGCAGCACATTGCCCGACGGATCGACGATGATCGAGCGCCCCACGCCGCCGTCGCCTACGCCATTGACGTCGAAAAAATAAACCTGGTTGGTGACCGCGGACGCGCGGGCAATGGAAAGCTCCACGTCGCGGTCGATGGTGTCGGTCATCGTCGGATGCAGGATGACCTCGGCGCCCATCGCCACCATCGTGCGCGTGGTTTCCGGAAACCACATGTCGTAGCAGATCGACACGCCGAAGCGGCCTACGTCGGGAACGTCGAAGACACAGAATTCGCTGCCGCCGGCGACGTCGCGCTCGTAGGGGCGAAATGGAAACAGCTTGCGGAAACGCCGGATGACTTCACCCTCAGGATTGATCACCGGGCTGGTGTTGTAGACGGTGTAGCCTTCCGGCGTGGTGACCTTCTCGAACATCGAGCCGGGAATCAGCCACAGACCGGTATCGCGCGCCAGCGTGCACAGTCGTGCTTCCGACGCACCCGGCAGCGCTTCCGCTTCGTGGCCGGGGCCGAGCGCGGCCAGTTCGGAGAACAGCACCATGTGGACCCAGGGAAAGCGCATGCGAATGTGGCGCATGTAGCTGCCCATGCGTTCGATGTTGTCCTGGAACGCCAGCACGCTCATCTGCACGCCTGCCACGCCGAAGGTGGTCATCGGCAACTCCCGCGCGGATCGCACGAAGTCATTTGTCCAGGCCTCCGAGACACAGGTACTTGATCTCCAGGAACTCGTCGAGTCCGTAGCGCGAGCCTTCGCGTCCCAGCCCGGACTGCTTGACGCCGCCGAAAGGCGCCTCGGCCGTCGAGATCAACCCGGTGTTGACACCCACCATGCCCGACTCAAGACGCTCGGCGACCCGCATCACGCGGCCGATGTCGCGACTGTAGAAATAGGCCGCAAGCCCGAATTCGGTATCGTTGGCGCGCTCGATGACCTCGGCCTCGGTGTCGAAGGCGAAGATCGGCGCCAGCGGGCCGAAGGTCTCCTCGTTCGCCACCAGCATGTCGGCCGTGGCGCCGGACACCACGGTGGGCTCGAAGAACTGGCCGCCCAGCGCGTGCCGCTTGCCGCCGGTGAGCACCTTTGCGCCCTTGGCCTTGGCGTCGGCGATGTGTTCCTCCATCTTGGTCACCGCCTTGGTGTCGATCAGCGGACCCTGGGTGACGCCGGCGTCGATGCCTGGACCGACCTTGAGCGCCTTGACCTTGGCCACCAGCTTCTGCGTGAAGACGTCGAGCACACCACGCTGCACGTACAGCCGATTGGCGCAGACGCAGGTCTGCCCGGTGTTGCGGTACTTGGAGATCATCGCGCCCTCGACCGCTGCATCGATGTCGGCGTCGTCGAAGACGATGAACGGCGCGTTGCCGCCCAGTTCGAGCGAGAGTTTCTTGACGGTGTCGGCGCATTGGCGCATCAGCGTGCGGCCGACTTCGGTCGAGCCGGTGAAGGTCAGCTTGCGCACCAGCGGATTGGCCGTCATTTCGCCGCCGATCTTGGTCGCCGAACCGGTCAGCACCGACAGCAGGCCGGGTGGCACGCCGGCACGCACGGCGAGTTCGGCGAATGCCAGCGCGGAGTAGGGCGTCTGCGTGGCCGGCTTGACCACCATCGAGCAGCCGGCGGCCAGCGCCGGGCCGGCCTTGCGCGTGAGCATTGCCGTCGGGAAATTCCACGGCGTGATCGCCGCGGTCGTCCCCACCGGCTGCTTGATCGCCAGCAGGCGTCGGTCGGCCAGCGGCGCGGGAATGGTGTCGCCATAGATGCGGCGCGCCTCATCGGCGAACCACTCGATGAACGAAGCCGCGTAGGCGATCTCACCCTTCGCTTCGGCGAGCGGCTTGCCCTGCTCGGCGGTCATGATCTGCGCCAGGTCGTCGACGTTGGCGAGCATCAGGTCGTTGAGCCGGCGCAGGATCGCAGCGCGCTCCTTGGCGGACACGTCACGCCAGGCACGCTGCGCGACGTCGGCAGCGGCGATAGCTCGCCTGGTTTCCGCGGCACCGCACATCGGTACGTTGCCGAGCGTTTCGCCATTGGCGGGATTGGTGACTGCGACGGTGGCGCCGTCATCGGCATCGATCCATTCGCCGGCGACGTAGGCCTGTTGCCGGAACAGGCCGGGATCTTTGAGCTTCTGCATGGGCACTCCGGGTCAGCCTTCGAGAGCATTGACCAGGATGGCCATGCCTTCCTCGAACACCGAATCTTCGATGGTAAGGGGAAACAGGAAACGGATCACGTTGCCGTAGACGCCGCAACTGAGCAGCAGCAGGCCGGCATCCTTCGCGCGCTGCTGGACGACCTTGGTGAACTCGACCGCGGGCGTGCCGTCGGGTTTGGCGAATTCGACGGCGACCATCGCGCCCAGGCCACGCACGTCGGCGATCGCCGGCACCTTGGCGCGCAACGCGTTCAGCCGCGCCATCAGCGACTGGCCGAGATGCTCGGCGCGCTCGCACAGGCGCTCGTCGGCGATGACGTCGAGCACGGCGTGCGCCGCCGCGATCGCCAGCGCGTTGGCGGCGTAGGTGCCGCCGAGTCCGCCCGGCGCCGGCGCGTCCATGATCTCGGCGCGGCCGCACACCGCCGACAGCGGCATGCCGCCGGCCAGGCTCTTGGCGAGCGTCATCAGGTCGGGCACGACGTCGCTATGCTCGACGGCGAACATCTTTCCGGTACGTCCGAAGCCGGTCTGGATCTCGTCGGCGATCAACAGAATGCCGTGACGGTCGCAGACTTCGCGCAGCGCGCGCATGAATTCGGGCGGCATCACATAAAAGCCACCTTCGCCCTGGATTGGCTCGACGATGATCGCGGCGACCTGTTCGGCTTCGATGTCGGCCTTGAACAACGTGGCGAGGGCCTTGAGCGAATCCTCCACCGACACGCCGTGCAGCGGCATTGGCGCGGGCACATGGTAGATGCTGGCCGGAAACGGACCGAAGCCGGCCTTGTAGGGCGCGACCTTGCCGGTCAGCGCCATGCCGAGATAGGTGCGGCCGTGAAATCCGCCGGACAGTGCGATCACCCCCGGGCGGCCGGTGGCGCAGCGGGCGATCTTGACGGCATTCTCGACGGCTTCGGCGCCGGTGGTGAAGAACGCGGTCTTCTTGGCGTGCGTGCCCGGCGTGAGTTGGTTCAGCCGCTCGGCCAGCGCCACCGCGGATTCGTAGGGCACGACCTGGTAGGCGGTATGCGTGAACCGCGCGAGTTGCGCGGTGATTGCCTCGACCACGCGAGGATGCCGATGGCCGGTATTGAGCACGGCGATGCCGGAGCCGAAGTCGATATGGCGGCGGCCCTCGACGTCCCACAGCAGCGCGTTCTGCGCGCGCTCGGCGTAGATGGGAAAGCCGATGCCGACGCCGCGCGGCGTGGCGGCGACGCGACGGGCGTCGATTGCCGCGTTGGTAGGGCTGGCGGCATCGGCCACGTGCGCGGACTCGGTTCGGGTGGTGTTGTTCATGGGACCTCGCTGACGAACCCGGATGGGTTCAATGGACTTGACACAGCCGCCAGTCTAGGACTAACTTGGCCCTATCAACAGATCCAATATTACCACAAAAACAGAACCAAGACATTGAGAGATTTCACCTCCGACCGCTCGTTGCATGCCCACGCGCTGCCCGACTTCGTGCTGCGCCAGTTCGATCCCGGCAGCGGCGAATACGACCACCGCCAACTCTATCGGATCCTGCAAACGGGCATCCGCGAAGGCGTGTTGCCCGCCGGTCTCAAGCTGCCGCCTTCCCGTGCATTGGCGCAGGCGTTGCACATTGCCCGCAATACGGTCGTGCACGTCTACGAGCAGCTCGCGCTCGAAGGCTATGTGCAGGCCGGTGTCGGCCGAGGCACCTTTGTGGCCCAGGTCGGGCCGCGCCCGTCCGTCGAGCCGCGGCGGGCCTCGCCGCCGACCCGCAAGGCCTCGCTGTCACGGCGCGGCAGCAGACTGGTGGACGAGGCCGGCGCCTCACCGCTGCAGTGGGGCGCCTTCACGCCGGGCGTGCCGGAGGTCCGGCTGTTCCCGGCGCAGATCTGGAGCCGCTTGCAGGCGCGAGTGTGGCGCGGCGCGACGCCGATGCAGATGACCTATGCCACCGGACCGGGCGATGCCGGACTGCGTACGGCCATCGCCGAATACCTGCGCAGTACCCGCGGCGTCGCCTGCTCGCCCGAGCAGGTGGTCATCACCAGCGGTACACAGCAGTCGCTGCATCTGGTCGCGCAACTGCTGGCCGATCCGGGTGACCGCGTGTGGCTGGAGGATCCAGGCTATTGGGGCGCGCGCAGCGTGTTCCGGGCGTTGGGCCTCGAACTGGTACCGGTGCGGGTCGATGACGAAGGCATGGCGCCTGACGACGCGCAGATGCGCAAGCCGCCGCGGGCAATGTTCGTGTCGCCGTCGCACCAGTACCCGACCGGAGCGTTGATGAGCCATGGCCGACGCCGGGCGCTGTTGGATTTCGCGGTAGCGCAGGACAGCTGGGTGGTCGAGGACGATTACGACAGCGAGTTCCGCTACAAGGCGCGACCGCTGCCGGCCTTGAAGGGGCTCGACGAGCATGACCGGGTGATCTACCTCGGCACGTTTTCCAAGACGTTGTTCCCTGCGCTGCGCCTTGCCTACATGGTGCTGCCGACCGAACTGGTCGACGCCTTTTCGCGCGCGCTCAACGAACTCTACCGCGAGGGCCAGACGCTGCAGCAGGCGATCCTCGCGCGCTTCATCGCCGACGGCTATTACGCCAGCCATATCCGCCGCATGCGTGCCGTCTACGCCGTTCGCCACGACGCGCTCATCGACGCCATTGCCGGACATTTCGACGACGAGCTGCCGGTGATCGGTGGTGATGCCGGGCTGCATCTGGTGCTCGGTCTGCCGCAGCACAGCGACGACGTGGCGCTGGCGCAGGAGATTGGCCACGCCGGCGTGACCGTGCGCGCGTTCTCGCGCTATCACATGGACCAGGCCAGGTCGCGCAAGGGCCTGCTGTTGGGCTACGGCGCGGTGCGCGAGGAGGAGATCGCGACCAACTTCGGTGTGCTTGCCGGGGTCGTGCGCAGATCGCTCCAAGGGTAATGGCAACCGCGGGCAACCGCGCTTGCGGTGTCAGGCGCCCAGACGACGGCGCAGTTCGCTCACCGCGCTGTCCACCGTTGTCAGCACCGGCAGCCCGCAACGCGCCTCCACCTCGGCGCGCGCGCGCGCCATGCTGAACTGCGCCAGGGCGATAAGCCCGCAGCCGCGTGCTGCCAGACGCTGCGCGGCTTCGGCGATCAGCCGGTCGTGGGCTGCGGCGTCGCCGCTGTCGAGCGCTGCCAGCGCGCCGTCGGCCAATTCCACCTCGAGCTTGCAGGTCAGTGGGAATTCCGGCGGCATCGAGCGCAAGGTCGGTGCAAACGTGGCGACCAGCCCGATCCGCGCCCCGCTTGCCACCGCATCCGCGATCATCGCCTCGTTGGGCTTCAACACCGGCCGGTCGGCATGGCGCCGGGCCACGGCCTCGATGCAGGGGCCGAAGGCCGAGCAGGTGAACAGCAACGCGTCGGCGCGGCAATCGACTGCATAATCGGCCAGCGCGATGAAGCGCGCGGTCATTGCCTCGTCCAGACCGAGCGGACTGGCGGCGAGATCGGCCGACAGCGAATCGTCGAGCAGATTCATGCGCCGGCATTGCGGCCAGTCGCGCGCCAGCGCCGCGTTGATCGGCGCCGGCGAGTGCGCCAGCGCATGGATCAGGGCGATGCGCGGTCCCATGTACGTCTACGCCGCCGCTGCCTTCTTTGGTTCCCTGCCCAGACGGCGCCTTTGCAGGAGAATGATCAGGCCCAGCAGCACGATCGCGGCCACGAACATCCACTCCTTGGCGGGGCGTTGCGCCGGTACCTCGATCGAGACGACACGAAACCCCTGCTCGAGACCAAGCTTTTCGGCCTGCGAGCCAAAGGCCACGGCGCCCACCTGGACCTCGTCGCCGAGCGTCATGACGGTAAGGCCGATCTTGCGCAGGCGCTGCGACGCCGGGCCGGATTCGCCCAGCGGCAGCAATACGCCCTTGCGGATGTCCTTGCCGTCGAGTGTCGTGCCCTCCACGAATACGCGCTTGCGTTCGTCGGGCCCGGCCTCCCCGACCAGTTTAAGAAACTCCGCCGGCGGCCGCTCCTCGTAGGGTGGGTACATCATGTCCCACCAGTAGCCGGGACGAAACAGCGTGAAGGTGACCAGCAGCAGCGCGATGGTCTCCCACCATCGCGAACGCACCAGGAAGTAACCCTGCGTCGCCGCGGCGAAAATCAGCATGGCCACCGTGGCGCTGACAATGGTCAGGATCAGGTGCAGCGTGCTGTCGATGCCGATCATCAGCAACTGGGTGTTGAAGATGAACAGGAACGGCAGGATCGCCGTGCGCATGCTGTAGAAGAACGCGGTCACGCCGGTCTTGATGGGGTCGCTGCGGGCGATCGCCGCGGCCGCGAACGACGCCAGCCCGACCGGCGGTGTCACGTCGGCCATCAGTCCGAAGTAGAAGACGAACAGATGGACGGCGATCAGCGGTACCAGCAACCCGTTCTGCGCACCGAGTTCGACGACCACCGGCGCCATCAGCGTCGACACCACGATGTAATTCGCCGTGGTTGGCAGGCCCATGCCCAGGATCAGGCTGATGACCGCCACCAGCAGCAGCATGATGATGAGATTGCCGCCGGACAGCAGTTCGACGATCTCGGTCATCACCAGGCCGATGCCGGTCAGCGACACGGTGCCGACGATGATGCCGGCGGCGGCCGTGGCCACGCCGATGCCGATCATGTTGCGCGCGCCGGCCTCGAGCCCGCCGACGAGGTCACGGAAGCCTGTGATCGCGGCCGCGGCCAGATCGCCCTGGCCACGCAGCATCGCCATGATCGGTCGCTGCGTGAGCATGACGAAGATCATGAACATCGTCGCCCAGAATGCCGACAGCGCCGGCGACAGCTGCTCGACCATCAGACACCAGATCAGCACCACCACCGACAGCAGGTAGTGCAGGCCGGCCTGCAGCGTCGGTGCCGTCTCGGGCAATTCGAATACCGGGGCGTTGGGGTCGTCCATGGTCAGCGCCGGCTGGCGCGACGCCACCCACATCAGGCCGACATAGGCGGTCAGCAGGCCGACGCCGACGATGTAGACGGCGCCGTCGGGGAATACGTCCTTGATCCAGCCGATGCCGTAGTAGACGACGCCGCACAACACGACGAATCCGGCCACGGTCGAGGCAAACGACAGCAGCCGCTGTGTCGGCGTGGCGTGGCCGCGCCGCGGCAGGCCGACCAATCCGGCCTTCAACGCCTCGAGGTGGACGATGTAGAACAGCGCGATATAGGAGATCAGCGCAGGCAGGAAGGCGTGCTTGATCACCTGCTGGTAGGGGATGCCGACGTACTCGACCATCAGGAAAGCCGCGGCGCCCATCACCGGCGGCATCAGCTGGCCGTTGACCGAGCTGGACACTTCCACCGCGCCGGCCTGGTCGGCCCGATAGCCGACGCGCTTCATCAGCGGAATGGTGAAGGTCCCAGTCGTGACCACGTTGGCGATCGACGAACCGGAAATGATGCCGGTGGCCGCCGACGACACGACCGCGGCCTTGGCCGGGCCGCCACGCATGTGCCCCAGCAGCGCAAATGCCGACTTGATGAAATAGTTGCCCGCGCCGGCGCGGTCGAGCAGTGAGCCGAACAGCACGAACAGGAAGATGAAGCCGCTGGATACACCCAGCGCGACGCCAAACACGCCTTCGGTGGTCAGCCACATGTGCGACATCAGGCGCGATATCGAGGCGCCCTTGTGGGCGATCATTTCGGGCATGTAGGGCCCGCCCAGCGAGTAGATGAGGAAGACGATCGCGACAATGACCATCGGCAGGCCGAGCGCACGTCGGGTGGCTTCGAGCAACAGCACCAGGCCGGTGACCGACACGATCAGGTCGAAATCGGTGGGCTGGCCGGGTCGGGTGGCCAGTTCACGATAGAAGAGAAACAGGTAGGCGGCGCAGAACGCGCCCACCAGCGCAAAGAGCCAGTCCAGCGCCGGCACGCGATCACGCGGCGAGCGGCTGAAGGCCGGGTAGGCAAGGAACGCCAGGAAGACCGCGAAGGCAAGGTGGATGGAGCGCGACTGGGTGTCGTTGAAGACGCCGAAGTTCACCATGAAGGGCAGCGGCGACGCGATCCAGAGCTGGAACAGGCTCCAGGCCAGCGCAACGCCCAGCAGCAGCCGCTTGATCTGCGGCCCGGGCTGGCGCCCGCCGGTATCGGAATCGGCCATCAGCTTCTGGACATCGACCTCGGCTGCGGTGTTCGGGGACTTTTGCGCCATCTGGAGTCTCCTGCGCGAAGAAAGCGTAAGGCAACCGGCACCCTGACGGTTCAGGAGCCAGCAATTCTGCGAATAACCGGTGACCGCGGTTCGGGAAGGGTAGCCGCGCAGCGGCGACCCGGCAAGGCTGCCGGGCCGCCACCGGATTTCAGCTGCGGGGAATTACATCCAGCCCTTTTCCTTGTAGTACTTGACCGCGCCCGGGTGCAGCGGCGCGGAGTTGCCGTCCTTGATCATCTTCTTCGGATCGAGGCTGGCGAACGCAGGATGCAGCTTCTTGAAGTCGTCGAAGTTCTCGAACACCGCCTTCACGAGTTCATACACGGTGGCGTCGGGTACCTTGGACGAGGTGACCAGCGTGGCCAGAACGCCGTAGGTGGGCGTCGGATTGGGGTGCCCCGCATACAGGCCGCCAGGGATGCTGACCTTGGCGTAGTAGGGCGCACCGGCCACCAACTTGTCGACCGCCGGACCGGAGAGCGGCACCAGTACTGCACCGCAGGTGGTGATCGGGTCCTGGATATTGGCCGACGGATGTCCGACGCCATAGTAGAAGCCGTCGATCTTGTTGTCGCACAGCGCGGCACCATGCTCGTCCGCCTTGAGCTCCGAGGCAAGCGAGAAATCGGTCAGCTTCCAGCCCATCGCATTGAGCAACTCTTCCATCGACGCACGTGTACCCGAACCCGGGTTGCCGACGTTGAAGCGCTTGCCCTTGAAGTCCTCCATCTTGGTTGCCTTGGCTTCCTTGCGCGCCAGCACGGTGAACGGTTCCGGGTGCAGCGAGAAGACCGAGCGGATTTCCTTGAACGGACCGTCCTTCTCGAACACCTTGGTGCCCTTGGTGGCGTGATACTGCCAGTCGGACTGGGCGACGCCGAAGTCCAGTTCACCACTGCGGATGGTGTTGATGTTGAACACCGAACCGCCGGTGGACTCGACCGAGCAGCGCAGGCTGTGCCGCGCGCGGTCCTTGTTCACCAGCCGGCAGATCGCGCCGCCGGCGGCGTAGTAGACGCCGGTCACGCCACCGGTGCCGATGGTGACGAATTTCTGCTGCGCGGCGGCCGGCGCGGAAAACGCGAACGCACATGCCATCGCAATGCCCGCCGCAATGGCGGTCGTCCTGCTGCGGTACGACTTGGGTATCAGTGTCTGCATCATTTCCTCCATCCAGTTGGAATTTGCCGTCGTATCCACTTCGCGAACTGCGCGAGAAGCGTGGTGCGCTACGGCAAGGCTTGCACTGCTCAGGCCAGGTCGGTCGACAATTTCAGTGCGCGACCGGTTCGGCTTGGAAAAATCGGTCGCTTGCGCGCCCGACGGAAACGTTGTTCGTCGATGCCTCAATTCGGCCCGATCGTCGGGCGAAGCTCATGCCGATGCCTCCTGCGTTACAGGCAATTCGGCAATGGCGGCATCGATCGCCTCGCCCAGCCGATGCACGATTTCGTCGATCTCCGCCGGCGTACTCACGAACGGCGGCGCCATCAGCACATGATCGCCCTTGCTCCCGTCGATCGTCCCGCCCATCGGATAGACCATCAACCCGCGCGCCATGGCGGCCGCCTTGACGCGCGCATGCAGCTTCAGTGCCGGATCGAAGACGCGCTTGGTGAGTCGATCTTCCACCAGTTCCAGCGCCATGAACAGGCCGCGCCCCCGGATGTCGCCCACCGCGGGGTGCCGGTCGAAGCGCGCATGCAGGCTGTCGTTCAGTCTTGCGCCGAGCGATTTGACGGCGTCGAGCAGGTGGTCGCGCACGATCACCTGCTGCACCGCCAGCGCCGCCGCGCAGGCGACCGGGTGGCCGATGTAGGTGTGGCCGTGCTGGAAGAGGCCGCTGCCTCTGGTCATCGCCTCGACGATGCGCTGCTGCACCAGCACGCCGCCGATGGGCTGGAAGCCGCCGCCGAGTCCCTTGGCGATCGCCATCAGGTCGGGCACCACGCCGTCCTGCTCGACTGCATGCAGCGTGCCTGTCCGGCCCATGCCGCACATCACCTCGTCCGCGATGAACAGGATGCCGTGGCGGTCGCAGACCTCCCGCACCCGGCGGAAATAGCCTTCGACCGGCACCAGCGCACCGGAGGTCGCGCCGCCCACGGTCTCGGCACAGAATGCGATCACGGTGTCGGGACCGAGGCGCTGCACGGTTTCCTCGAGTTCCAGTGCCAGCCGCTCACCATAGGCCTGCGGCGATTCGTCAACGCGCCGGTCGCGATACTCGTAGCAGGGAGATACATGCGTCACGTCGATCAGCAGCGGCGCGAACTGGCGGCGACGCCAGGCATTGCCGCCGACGGCGAGCGCTCCCAAGGTGTTGCCGTGGTAGCTCTGCCGCCGCGCAATGAAATGCCGGCGCTGCGGCTGCCCGATCTCGACAAAATACTGGCGGGCCATCTTGAGCGCGGCTTCCATCGCCTCGGAACCGCCCGACACCAGGTAGACGTGCGACATGCCGGCTGGCGCATGCGCGAGCAGATGGTCGGCCAGCGCCTCGGCGACCTCGGTGGTGAAAAAGGAGGTGTGCGCGTAGGCGATGCGGTCGATCTGGGCATGCATGGCGGCGATCACGTCCGGATGGCCGTGGCCCAGACAGGACACGGCGGCGCCGCCACAGGCGTCCAGGTATTCGCGGCCCTGCGCGTCGACGATGGTGATGCCGCGTCCCGATACCGCGACCGGCGGGGTCACCCGCAACTGGCGATGCATTACATGCGTCATGCGCGCGCTCCTCCTATGCGGCCCGCCTCCGGCCAGTACGCATTCGAATCGACCAGGCGCCGTTCGACCTGCGCAAGTCGATCGATGACCTTGCTGCCTCCGCGACCGGCGAGACGCGCCAGCAGCAGCTCGACCAGCGCCAGCGGCGCGATCATCGATGGAAAGAACGACATGGACTCGGTGCGAAAGCGCAGCACATGCGCGGCGCCGCGCGCCAACGGCGACAGGTCGCTGTCGGTGAGCGCGACGACGGTCACCTCGCGCCGCTTTGCCGCTTCCAGCGCGTCCACGGTAGGCGTCGAATACGGCGCCTGACTGATCGCCACCAGCACGTCCCCGCGCTCGAGGGTTTCTGCCTGGTCGAGCAGCGTTCCGCCCAAGCCGTCGAACAGCACGCCGTTGGTGGCGATCATGTTGTAGCCATAGCGGAAATAGTAGGCGATGCCGAAGCTCGCTCGCACGCCAAGAAAGCCGACCCGCTTGGCGCGTGCGATGGCCTTGACTGCGGCCTCGATCCGGTCCGGCGCGTTCAGTGTCTGGATCGACTCGATGTCGTCGATCTGCACGCCGATGATTTCGAAGGCCAGACCGGCGACACGGCTGCTCGTGGGCGCGGCCTGCAGTGCCGAGGCCCGGCGACTGAATCCGGCGTGTCCACCGGACATTGCATCCTGAAACGGCCGTCGCAGCGATGCGTAGTCGGTGTAACCCAGCGCGCGCGCCAGCCGCACCATCGTCGGCGCCGAGACGCCGGCGCTCTTCGCCTGCTGGCGCATCGACAGCAGCGCGACCTCGGTCGAATGATCGGTAAGCCATCGCGCCGCCCGCCGCACTTCCGGCGAGAAGCCATCAAAGGCCTCCCGGACGCGCAAGAGCACATCCGCCGGTGTGGGGGGCGCCACGAGGCGCTGCACGGTCCCAGTCATAATACATATGTTACAACAAATGTTTAAATATCACAACTGTTTCAACTGTTTCAGAGGCGGATCCCGATGCGCTGACGGGGCATGAGGCACGGCCGTGATGGTGGTGGATTCGCTTGCGAATGCGGGTCACGGTCGCCGCTGATCGCTTGCGCATGTGGATCCCCTCGCGCGATCGTCGCGCGCATTGCCTCGATGGAGGTGCGATGCAATAATCGCGGCGTTCGCGTTGCAGCGCAGCGCCGACTATCCCGATCGATCAATACGGGGCCAGCGTCGAAACCCGTGGCTCCCGAGGCAAGCATTGCCCAAACCAGGAGGAAACAGGACATGACCAATAGCCAGCATGTTGGAATTCGCCGATGGGTCGCAGCACTCAGCATTTCCGCAGGTCTTGCCATCGCCGGCACGGCATCGGCACAGACACTTACTTATGTGATTCCGTTTCCCGCCGGCGGCGAGTCGGACGTCACTGCGCGGATCCAGGAGCCGGTGCTGAAGGCCATTGCGGGACGCGACGTGGTCGTGCAGTACAAGGCCGGCGCCGGCGGCGCGACCGCCTGGGCGTCGCTGAACAAGCTGCCTGCCGACGGCAACACGGTGATGGGCACCAACCTGCCGCACATCTTCCTGCAACCAATGGAAAAGGACGTCGGCTACAAGACCGACGACCTGGTCAACGTCTACGTCTTCCAGTTGACGCCGGATGCGATCGTCGTGCCGGCCGACAGCCCGTACAAGTCGCTGAAGGACCTGATCGCGGCCGCGCAGAAGACCCCCGGCGCGATCACCATGTCCGGCAGCGGCACCAACAGCGGCCCGCACCTGTCGGCGGTTACCTTCAACAAGCTCGCCGGCGTCAAGACCACCTACATTCCGTTCTCCGGAACTGCGACGTCGGTGGCAGCAATGTTGGGCAAGCAGGTCAATGCGGCGATGACCTTCACCACCGCGGCGATCCAGCAGGGCGACAAGGTCCGCATGCTCGCTGTGGCGCTGGACAAGCGGCTGGACTCGCATCCGGACGTGCCGACCTTCAAGGAACTCGGCATTGACATGACCTCGGGCGTGTTCCGCGGCGTTGCCGTTCCCAAGGCCACGCCGGAAGCCGATCGCAAGAAGCTGTCCGAGCTGTTCGGCAAGGTCAACCAGGATCCGGCCTTCCGCAAGAAGATGACCGACGCGGGCTTTGTGATCGTCGATGTCTCCTACGACAAGATGGCGCCGTTTCTCGACAGCAAGCGTAAGGAATACGAGGCCGCCGCGCGCGAGGTCGGCATGATCAAGTAGTCGGCAATGGATCTTCTCGTCCACGCGCAGGCGGCGCTGTCGCCGGGGAACCTGCTGCTGGCGCTGCTGGGCGTCGTCGCCGGCACGGTGATCGGCGCCATGCCGGGATTGACCGCGACCATGGCGGTGGCGGTGCTGGTGCCGTTCACCTTCACCATGGAGCCGGCGCCGGCGTTGATCATGCTGGGCGCCATCTACACCGGTGCCATCTACGGCGGCGCCTATTCGGCGGTGCTGCTGAACACGCCGGGGACGCCGTCGGCAATCGCCACGACATTCGACGGCTATCCGATGGCCAAGCGCGGTGATGGCGACCTGGCCATCACGCTCGCCTGCCTGGCGTCGGTCTTCGGCGGACTCGTCGGCGCGATCTGCCTGTTGCTGCTGGCGCCGCCGCTGGCCGAGATCGCACTTGCGTTCGGTCCCGTCGAGTACTTCTGGCTGGCGATTCTCGGCCTGACGCTGGTCGCGGCGCTGTCCGAGGGCGATGCCTGGAAGGGCATCGTCGGCGCCTGCATCGGCCTGCTGCTTTCGATGATGGGTTCGGCGGTGGTCGGCGGCGACATCCGCTACACGCTGGACACCCAGTTCCTGCTCGGCGGCATCGGCGTGGTGCCGGCGTTGATCGGCCTGTTCTGCATCCCGGTGCTGATCGACCTTGTGGCTTCGCGCGAGGAACACTTGCGCATCGAAGGCAAGGTCGCGGGATTCAGGCTGGGCGAGGCTATTGGCATCGCGCTCGCCAACAAGGTCAACCTGCTGCGCAGTTCGACCATCGGCACGGTGATCGGCATGCTGCCCGGCGCCGGCGGGTCGATCGCCGCACTGGTCGCCTACTCGGAGGCGCGGCGCTCGTCCGGCGATCCCGACAGCTTCGGCAAGGGCAACCCGGCGGGCGTCATTGCCAGCGAGTCGTCGAACAACGCGACCGTCGGCGGCGGTTTCATCCCGACGCTGGTGCTGGGCATTCCCGGAACGCCGGCCGACGCGGTGGTGCTCGGCGCGCTGCTGGTCCAGGGGATCAAGATCGGCCCGGCGCTGTTCAACGAGCAGGCGGCCATCGCCTACACCTTCATCATCGGTCTGCTGGTAGCCACCGTGCTGATGCTGCCGGTCGGGCTGGTGCTGGGCCGCTATGCCTACGGCTCGATCATCGCGGTGCCGAAATCGCTGCTGGTTCCCGCCATCGCCTTCCTGACCATCATCGGCAGCTATGCCATCCACAACAACATCGACGATGTGATTGTGATGTTCGGCATTGGTGTCATCGGATGGGTGTTGAATTGTTACGGGTTCGCGCCGGCGCCCATCGTTCTCGGGCTGATCCTCGGACCGCTGGCCGAGCAGGGATTCGTGCAGGGTTGGATGATCGGCACTGCCACCGACAATCTGCTGGGCATGTTCTTCGGCCGGCCGATTTCACTGGCGATCATGGCCGTGGCGACGCTGACGTTGCTCTATCCGACGCTTTCCGAACGCTGGCAACGCAGAAAGGCCCGCCGTGCCGGCACCAAAGCCGACTGACATCGACGGCGGCACGAACGTGCCACCGCCCCGCAGGCTGGACGTCGGCGGTGTCGTCGCTACGGCGATATTGCTGTTGCTCGCGGTTGCCGCGCTGTTGGAGTCGCGTGACTTCTCGGCACTGGGTTCGATCTTCCCCCGAGCGATCGGCGCGGTCATGGTCGTAGCCAGCGTGATCGTGCTGTGGCGGACGCTGCGCGGACGCGCGCCGACGAGCCGTGGGTTCGTGCGCGAGGGCCTGTTGCGCGGCGTACTGCTGATCGCCGTCGTGTCGTTGTGGATCATGCTGCTTGAGCGCGTCGGTTTCGCACTCGCCGGCGTGATCGCCTATGTTGCGCTGGCGCTGATCACCGAACGCGAACCGTTGACTTGGCGCCGGCTGCTTCGCTTCGCGGTGGTGGCCATCGCCTTCGTGGCCGCCTTCCAGCTGGTGTTCGTGCAGGTCCTCAAGGTCCAGCTACCCGCCGGCACCATCTTCTAGCGGCCGGGCCGCCGCGAGTTCACCTCCAGGCCGCACACGGCGCCACTTCGCGGCCCGGCTTGGCGATCAATGGCCGTGCGCGTGCTCGTCCACTTCGTTCGGGTCCGTCAACGGGACCAGCGCCCATCCGGCCAGTACCGCGACGACAAGTCCCGCTCCGACCATGCTCACCGTTCCCGCCTGATGGGTCGTGAAACCCAGCACCCACGGCGACGCCGCCACCCAGCCACCCAACGCGATCATTGTCCACTCTTCCCACGCGGCGGGGGCATCCAGGTCGATGGCGGCGAGAACGGCGATGCCGACACCAACCGCCAATGCGCTCCACGTTAGGACACCGAAATCGTCACCGAAACCAAGCATCCACGGCGAGACCGCGATCCACATACCCACGAGCATCGTGAAGTAGTCCTGCCAGCGTACCTTTTTCATCGCATCCTCCTGTTGGGGACATCGATGAAAATTAGATCGCATTTCCCCTAGTTTGTTCCCGACCCATGGTGTCGATCCTGGGGCGCTCACCGCTGACGGACACGAACAGGCTGGCGGGGCGCCGCTGCTGCAGGCGGATGGTGCGACGCAGCAAATGACCCGGGATCAACGCCGCTGCAACTCCCAGGGCCAGACGCTGACCGGTCGTCCTTGCGTCGACAACTCGATGTATTCGTCGAGCATCTGCGTCAGCGCCCCAGCCCGGCCGGCGGTTGGCGTCAGTTGGTCCACGCGCTGCCGCTGCCAGCGCGCGCCCGTGCGCCCGCTGTCGACCCGGGCGGCAATGATGGCCAGGTAGTGAGCGGCCTCGGCGCCGTCGACCCCAAGGCTTGCCAGTCCCATCCGCGCCAGAGGCAGCAGCTGCAAGGCCACGTCCCGCGCCGTGGCTTCCCCGTTGCCCGAGGCGTCCAGCCAGCGCAGCCTGGCGTCCAGCCCGCACTGCGCGGCGCGATAGAAATTGACCTGCACGGCATCGAAGGGCAGTTGCGCAGTCCAGGCTTGGGCCGACTCCGCCAGCGTCGTTGCCGCGCCGATGATGAAGGCGGCGTTGGCAAGCATGTCCTCGATGGTCGGGCCGGCCGGGAAGGCGCGCATTTCCACCCGCAGATGGCCGCCGTCGACCGGGTCGTAGATCGCGCGGTTCCAGCGCCATACGGTGCCGTGGTGCAGGCGCAGTTCGAGCAGATCGGGGGTGCCGCCGCGTTGCAGGCACTCCAGCGGACACTGGGTGTCGAGCACCGGCAACAGTGGTTGGTGCAACCGAACACTTTCCTCGAATAATGGAAACGGGCCGTCGCGCAGCCAGCCGGTGCCGAATCCAACCCGCGGAAAGACACGTCCGCGCTTGCCGGGACCGCGATCGTCGACCGATTGCTTGAACAGCGCGATGCGGGTTTCGTCCCACAGTCGGTGCCCGAGAAAGGTCGGTGAATTGGCCGCCGCCGCAAGCGCAGGCGCGGTGACCAGCTGGATGGCGTTGTAAAGGTCAGTGAACCGGCCCGGCGACACGCGCAAATGAACCTGAAACGAAGTGTTGGCACCTTCGAAGGCCACGTCGTCGCTTTCGATCTCCAGTGGGTCGAGGCCGTCGATGCGGATCCGGAACGGGCGCCCGCGCGCCCGCCGCAGGCCGTTGGCCAGCGCGCGGTAGCGCGGCGCATCGGTCATTGCCGCGCCCCGCAGGTCATCGGCCGTCAACGTCGGCAGGATGCCGATCAGGACCGGTCGCGCCCCGTACCCGGATGCTGCGCGCTTGACTGCGTCGACATGACGCTGGAGCGAGCCTCCCAGCAGGGCGAACGGTGTGCCGGCCAGCACGGCCGGCGACGTGCCGCATTCGATGTTGAAGCGATTGATTTCGAGATCCAGCTTCGGGTCACCTGATGCGGCGAGCACGGCCTCGTTGATCAGCAGCGCGCGGCCGCCGGCGTCGACCAGCGACATCTCAAGTTCCGCGCCCAGCGACGGTTTGCCGTCGCCGAATCCGGGACGCTCAAGCAGCGCCTGAAGCGCGGCCAGGTTCTCGTTCAGGCGGACCGAAAACCGCCCGAAGTCGTCTTCGGAAAACGAATCCCGGGAGATCGGCAGGCCCAAGTCGATCCTCGCGAGACCGGTGCGCCGTCAGCGCTTCAGGCGGTAGAGCATTTCGCCGGCCCGCGGCACGACCAGGACGCCTTCATCGGCGCGCGCGGTCCAGGCGGTGACGTCGATCGAGTCGGGATGGCGATAGCCCAGGTTGATCCGCCGGCACATCTCCTCGGCAATGCCGGTGGCGAGCGTCACGGTCACGCGCGGCGTTTCGACGCCGGTCGCGGCGTCGTAGCTGCCCTGGCCCTTGACGTGCGTCGAATGCGCCAGCACGCCGCCCGGATAGCTCGCGAAGCGTTCCGGCTGCGCGACGAAGTAGTCGCGGCAGTGGTAGCCGACCTCCTCGAGGATGTGACCGTGCGTCACGCTGACTTCCTTGATGTGCGGCGCATAGATGATGACCTCGCCGCCGTCGGCGACGACGGGCTCGATCTTGTACATGCCCTTGCCGGCCGTCCAGATGTCCGCGTACATCGTGGGCATGACCGACAGCACCTGCCGGACCGGCGCATCGAGCCAGACGATGTGCCGCTTGGCCGACAGCGCCGACGCCTGCTCCCAGGCCTCGTGCGCCGTGCCGAAATACAGACCGGCCATGCCCTTGGGCGTGACCACCAGTGCGAAGCAGGCGGTCGGCACCGCGACCATCGCCGCGGCGCGGTCGATGACGGCACGCACCGGCGTATAGCCGGCGCCGATGATTTCGTAGTTGGTGATCAGCGCGCCCAGCCAGTGGGTGAAATTGATGACGTCGTTGCCGGCGATTCCGGGGAAGAAATACTTGTTGCCGCCGGAGAAGCCGACCACCTCGTGCGGAAACACGGGACCGCAGATGATGATCTGGTCGTAGTCGAAGATCAGGCGGTTGAGCGAGACCTGCACCGGCTGCGCGAGCCGGCCGCCGGAAAGCTCGGCGATTTCCGCGGCGGGAATCTCGCCCAGCGTGACGAAGGTCGCGGGATCGGCCCATTGGTGATTGTGGATGCGCGAATCGCCGGCGCGGCCGTCGACCACCGGCACGCCGACCAGCCGCGACAGCGCCTCGTCGTCCATCGGCTGGTGTGTGCCCAGCGCTACCAGATAATCCAGCGCCGCGACCTTGCCGCCCAGTTCCTCGGCAAACACGGCAAAGAGCTGCGGCATCGGCATGGTGCGGGTGCCGTCTGGAATGAGGAACAGCACGCGCTTGCCGGCAAGCGACAGCGACGCGAGTCCGGCGCGGACGATCGCGCGCGTCTCGTCATCGGAGAGATAGCGATCGGTGTATCCGTTGCCGGGCATGGCGCACATCCTAACGCCTTCGCCAGCTGAACGGAATCGCAGCATGCAATCGGCGCCCAAGTCCACCGGTCCCGCGGGTCGCGGTAAACTGTCGAACCGCCATTCGCGGCGCCCGCAGTCGACCGCGACCCGAGCGCCATGGCGGCGCGGTCCACGGCGACCGCGCAACCGACCACGCGGAGAAACGATGGGCGAAGCTGTTTCAGGCGAGATGGTTCACATCCTCTACGGCAAGTCGCAAATGCCGATCCGGCTGCCGAAGGCTGCGCGGGCGACGACCATCGGCAAGCGGCCGATGGCGAAACTGCCGGACCCGGCAGAGGCGATTCGCGCGGCGCTGGACCGGCCGATCGGGGCGCCGGCGTTCGCTTCGCTTTGTCCCGGTCGCGAGAGCGCCTGCATTCTGATCTGCGACATCACGCGACCGGTTCCCAACCATCTGTTCCTGCGGCCGCTGATCGAGGACATGCTCGCCGCCGGCATGGCGCGAGAGCGCATCACCGTGCTGGTCGCGACCGGCCTGCACCGACCGAACGAGGGGGAGGAACTCGCGGAAGTCGTCGGCGACCCCTGGGTATTGGAGACCGTGCAGGTCGAGAATCATTTTGCGCGTGACGATGCGGCGCACGTCGACCTGGGCATGACTTCCGGACGGCGCACTCCGGTAAAACTCGACCGCCGCTTTGTCGAGGCCGATCTGCGCATCGCCACCGGCCTGGTCGAACCGCACTTCATGGCCGGCTACTCGGGCGGTCGAAAGGTGATCGCGCCCGGCGTTGCCCACGAGGACACCATCCGCACGTTTCACAGCGCGCGTTTCATGGAGGACCCGGCGGCGATCCAGTGCAATCTCGCCGGCAATCCGCTGCACGAGGAACAACTGGAGATCGTGCGCATGCTGGGCGAGGTCTACGCGGTCAACACGGTGATCGACGAGGATCGGCACCTCGTGCACGTCAATTTCGGCGAAGTCATCGCGAGCCACCTCGCTGCGGTCGATTTCGTCGCCGAGAGCACGCGCCTGCCG
Source organism: uncultured beta proteobacterium (assembly GCA_963712105.1). Taxonomy (GTDB): domain Bacteria; phylum Pseudomonadota; class Gammaproteobacteria; order Burkholderiales; family Casimicrobiaceae; genus VBCG01. The sequence goes on along the minus strand of CAVQGR010000016.1, from coordinate 258,076 downwards.
GTCGGCCGGCGCTTTTCGACCATCCTGACCTCGGCCGCCGGACATCCACTGGACAAGACCTACTACCAGACCGTAAAGGGCATGGTGACGCCGCTGGACATCCTCGAACCCGGCGGCACGCTGATCGTCGCTTCGGCGTGTTCGGAAGGCTTCGGATCGGCAGAATTCCGCGATGCCCAGAAACGTCTGCAAGCGCTCGGTCCCGATGCATTTCTGCAAACGCTTCTGGCCAAGAATTTCGCCGACGTCGACGAGTGGCAGACCGAAATGCAGCTGAAGTCGATGCGCGCCGGACGAGTTCAGCTTTATACGACCGGCCTCGACGATGAGGAGCGGAGCCTGACCGGAGTCGAGGCCATCGATTCGATAGAAGCGGCGCTTGCCGCCGCGCTGGCGCATTCCGGCGATCCGGCCGTTGCGGTCATCCCCGAAGGGCCCTATGTCGTCCCCGTCGTCGCCTGAGGGTGCCGGGCTACCGCCGGCGGCGATGCTGGCGATACATCTGGATCTGGTCGGCGGCATCAGTGGCGACATGTTCGTCGCGGCAATGATCGACGCGCTGCCGATGCTCGCGGCTCCGGTGCTCCGCGAACTCGCGGTGGTGTGCGGCAGTGGCGAGGCGGCGCCGGACTTCCGGGAGGCATCGAGCGGCGGTCTGCGGGCGAAGCGATTCGGGCTGACGCCGGCAACCGGGCCGAAGCCGCTCCGTGCGCCGTCGTTGAAACGCGTGCGTGCGAATGCGGCGGGCGCGCAACGACACGGGGGCACGTCGTACGCGAATCTGCGCGGTCGTGTCGCCGATGCGCCGCTCACCACCGCGACGCGCACACATGCGCTGGCGTTGCTGGCGCTGTTGGCCGAAGCCGAGGCAAGCGTGCACGGCACCAGCGTCGACGAAGTTCATTTCCACGAGTTGGCAGACTGGGACTCGTTGATGGATGTGGTCGCCGTCGGGTGCATCGCCGGCGCACTGTCCGGCGCGCACTGGAGCGCGTCGGCCGCACCGCTTGGCGGCGGGACCGTACGCACCGCGCACGGGCTGCTGCCGGTGCCAGCGCCGGCAACCGGTGTGTTGCTCACCGGATATCGCTGGCACGACGACGGCATCGCCGGCGAGCGCGTGACGCCGACGGGAGCGGCGATTCTGCGCTATCTGGTACCCGCGTCGCGATGCGGCGCGCGCCGCGACGCGGGCCGGCTGATCGCTGTCGGTTGCGGCGCCGGCACGCGCTCGCTGCCTGGCCTGCCGAACATCCTGCGCGCGCTGGTGCTGGAACGCACTGCTTCATCAGGTCTGGAAAAGGAATTGGAGGTCGATGCGGTCGTCGTGCTGGAGTTCGACGTCGACGACATGACCGGCGAGGAGATCGCGCTGGCTGCCGATCGCCTGCGCGCGGTGCCGGGAGTTCTCGACCTGTCGGTTGGCGTCCGGCAGGGCAAGAAGGGTCGTCCCGTCATCGACTTCCGGCTGCTGTCGAAGCCGGAGGCTGCCGATGCGGCCGCATTGTCCTGCTTCAACGAAACGTCGACCCTCGGCCTGCGCCTGCGCGACGAGCGTCGCCGCGTGCTGCAGCGAAGCGAGGTTGACGTTGCGGTCGACGGAACGGCTTTGCGGGTGAAGCTTGCCTCCCGACCGGATGGCGCGCAGTCGGCGAAAACTGCCGCGGATGACCTCGTGAGCACGCCGGGTCACGGCGCGCGCCGGCGAACGCGCGCCGCTGCGGAGCGGACCGCACTCAAGGGTGGGCGCAAATGAATGCTGCGCTTCCGGCCGGCGAGGCGTTGGCGCGGTTGGTGGAGCGGCTGGAACACCACGACCGGCTCGCCATCGCCGTCAGCGGCGGCGTGGATTCGATGACGCTCGCGCATGTGGCGTGGCGATACTCGCGGGCAGGCACGACGATGTTTCACGCCACCGGTCCGGCGGTTCCGGCGGCGGCGCAGGCGCGAGTCCGCGCGCACGCCGCGGCGGGCGGCTGGCCGCTGGTGCTGCTGGATGCCGGCGAGCAGGGCGACGCCCGTTATCGCACGAATCCGGTCGACCGCTGCTACTACTGCAAGACCAATCTTTACGCGCGCATCCGGGAGTCGACGGCGGACTCGATAGCGTCCGGCACCAATCGTGACGACCTCTCCGATTTCCGGCCGGGATTGCGCGCCGCGGCCGAACGCGATGTCGTGCATCCCTATGTCGAGGCCGGCCTCGGCAAGCAGGAGATCTACGCGCTGGCGGCGGACCTGGGACTCGCAGATCTCGAGCGCCTGCCTGCGCAGCCATGCCTTGCCAGCCGGGTGCAGACCGGCATCGCGATCAAGGCCGAAGACCTGGCATTCATCGACGCGGTCGAGACCCGGCTTGCCGCCAGTCTCGGCGCCGAGTCGGTGTTGCGCTGCCGGGTGACGCATGCGGGCATCGAGATCGAACTGGCCGACGCCGGCGACGACCATGCAACTGCGGTTGCCGGCGACATCGGCAGGCAGGCCTGCCTTCAGGAAAAACGTGAATTCGCCGGCGTGCGCAGGTACTCGCGCGGGTCCGCATTCCTGCACAAGGCCAGCGATGCTTGAATACCGCCTGGACTGGGAACGCGGCGCGCGCACCGGTACCAGCGAAGCGGTGCTGTGCGAATCGAAGTCGACGGCGCAGATCGACGCGATCCTTGCCCACGGCGTGGAGCAGGGCAGGCGGTTGCTGTTCACGCGGCTGGGTCCGCGCAAGTTCAGCCGGCTCGCGCTGCCCGCACGCGACGCGCTCGACTACCATGCCGGATCGCGGACGGCGATACTGGGGAGCGTTCCGGCACCGGTCGACGCCGCCCGCGTGGCAATCGTCTGCGGCGGCACCTCCGACCTGCGGGTTGCGCAGGAAGCCGGGCGAGCGCTGGCATTTTCCGGCGAGGCCACGACGCTCATCGCCGACGTTGGCGTCGCCGGATTGTGGCGGCTGATGGAACGCATTGAAGACATCCGTCGGCACCGCGTGGTCATTGCGGTCGCCGGAATGGAGGGCGCGCTGTTCAGCGTGCTCGCGGGTCTCGTGCCCAGCGCGGTGATCGCGCTGCCGACGTCGGTGGGCTATGGGGTTGCCAAGGGCGGCCGCGTCGCGCTGAATGCGGCGCTCGCGAGCTGCGCCTCCGGACTGGCGGTGGTGAACATCGACAACGGCTTCGGCGCGGCGCAAGCGGCACTGCGCGTGCTGGGCGAGCCGCGCGGTGTCTAGACGTTCGAAGTCTGGCGGCAGCCACCGCTGGGCGCCATTGCTTGCCGGGGCGCAGACCCCGTCAACCGTGGCCTCTGTACCGGCGCCGGCCGCCGGGGGAGCCGACAAGCCCTAGAGCTGCTGCTCGGGCACGAAGGGTCCGACGATCACATGGTGCAGGCGCATCAGAAAGGTCGAGTCCGGCTCCTCGGTCAGTATCACCTCGGTCTCGTCGTTCATGGTCAGCCACTGCAGGCTGCGACCGTCTGGATCGAAACGCACCCGGTAGGCACCGAGCAGTTTCGACAATCTGATCACCCGAGTCACCTCCTTGGCCAGTTCCGGGCTGTGGGCGATCACGCCGAGTTCGGTGTTTATGGTCGCCGAGCGTGGATCGAGATTCATCGAGCCGATGAAGACCGTGTCGCGATCGATCACCGCCGTCTTGGCGTGCAGCCGACCCAGCGATGACCCGCTGAATCCCAACCTGCGGTTGGACTGGGTGCGCACGGGACTCAGTTCGTACAGGTCGACCCCTGCGTCCAGCATGTCCTTGCGATAGCGGGCGTAGCCCGTATGCACCAGCGGCTCGTCGGTGGCGGCAAGGGAGTTGGTGAGGATCGTCATCTTGACACCGCGTCGGCCGAGGTCGGCGAAGGTCGCAACCCCGGCGTTGCCGGGGATCAGGTAGGGGGAAGAAATTTGCACTTCCTCCTGCGCGCCGGCAACGATGTTCATCACGTTCATCTGCACGCTCATGGCCCGCGCCTTGTCGTCGGAAGGCTCGCTGGCCTTTCCGGGCGGGTCGGCGAACGCGACCGCGGTGCCCCAGACCAGGCCAAGGCGGCCATGATCGAGATCCTCGCGAATGCCGCCGTAGCCCAGCGCATCCACGGGAGGCAGTACGATTTTCATCATCTGCTCGCCGGCGTCGACTTGCTCGTCGAACGCGCGGCGCAGCGCCTCCGGATCGGCGGCCGTGCCGAGGATGGTCTCGATCGGGTAGACCTCCGGCGCATTCCAATAGGCGTCGAAAATGGCGGAGAGCTGGGGCAGGACGGCGCCGACAATCAGCGCATCCATGTCGACGAAGTTCTCCGACGCGCCGCGCATGAAATATTCGTCGGCAATGTTGCGGCCGCCGGCAATGGCAATGACGCCGTCGGCGACGAAGAGCTTGTTGTGCATCCGACGGTTGACGCGTCGGAAATCGAACAGCGAAGCAGCGAACTTCGAGGCCAGGCTGGTGCGTCCGCAGCAGAACGGGTTGAACAGCCGGACCTCGACATTGGGAAACGCCGCCAATCCGCGAAACAGTTCATCCCCGCCGGTCGTATACAGATCGTCGACCAGCAGGCGCACGCGCACGCCGCGCTGCGCCGCAGCGCGCAGGTGTCGCAGCAGCAGGCGCCCGGTCTTGTCGTTGTGGATCTGGTAGTACTGCACGTCGAGCGAATCGCGCGCCCGGTCGGTGAGTTCGATCCGCGCGTCCAGCGAGAACACGCCCAGGGGCATCAGGCGGAATCCGGTGAACTCGGGCGATGGCTGCGAATCGCGGACGATGCGCACCAACGGGCTTTCCGGCGCCGGTGCCAGTGCCGCCGACGCCGGTGCCGTCCCCCGCTGGGGCAGGGTACCGCAACCGGCAAGGACGGCAACGGCCAGCAGGCAGGTCGCCAGCATGCGCGCGACGTAAGATTGGCCGTCGCCGCGCCGACCCACCTGTGGGTCGGCACATCGCAACTGCGCGCCGACGTGAACCAGCGGACTGCCGCCGCCGGCCCGGTCCGCCGGCACCGGGGGATAGAATGATATCGACAGCGAGGATTTCGAAATGAAGCGTTTCACGGTAGTCCGGCCCCTGATCCTGTTCGCCTTATTGGTGGCACTCGCCAGCCCCGCTCGCGCCGGTCTCGATGTCGGTGAGCGAGCACCCGATTTCACCACGGATGCGGCGCTGGGCGGGAAAGTGTACAAATACTCCCTTTCGGAATACCTGAAACGGGGGCCGGTGGTCCTGTATTTTTTCCTGGCCGCCTATTCGCACGACTGCTCTCTCGAGGCCCACGAATTCGCCGAAGCCATGGCTGAAATCGAGTCCCTCGGCGCGACCGTTGTGGGTGTGTCGCGCGACGACATTGGCACCTTAATCAAGTTTTCCGTCCAGGCCTGCCAAAGCCGGTTTCCGGTGGCCGCGGATGAATCGGGCACCGTCACCAAGGCATTCGACGCCGTCATGCGAACCCGTCCGGATTTTGCCAATCGCACGTCGTATGTGATCGCGCCGGACGGAAAAATCGTCTTTCAATACACCAGCCTCAATCCGGTGAAGCATGTCGAACGGATGCTGGGCGCGCTGCGCGAGTTGCGCGCGGCTGCGCCGAAGCCGTAGCGCAGTACCCGACCCGCAGTACCCGACCCGCAGTACCAAAGCCCTGGCGGGCGCAATACGCGATTCAGGCGCGTGGCGCCCGGTCACCATCGAGGTGACCGCCGGGCGGGGCCGTTGAATCGCCATCGGGTTCGGCGTTGCCGGTCGCAGAAGGGCCGGCCCCGACGGAATTCGGTTCAGGATGGTCTTCGCGTTCCCACTCGTATTTTCGTTGCGGCATCGGGTCGGTGTGGCGAAAGATCATCGCCAGCGCGACACCGATTGCCGCGGCGGCGAGATGCGTTTCCCATGATACGGAGGCCTTGAGCGGCAGCACGCCCCAGATCAGCGTGCCGTAGAGAAAGGCGACCAGCAGCGCAGCGGCGAGCGCGTGGCGGTCGCGTCGCAAGACGCCGGAGCTGAATACGAACGCGGCCAGGCCATAGACCAGCCCGCTCGCGCCGATGTGGATGGAGTCGCGCCCGAGCAGCCATACGCACAGGCCCGAGCCGACGAAGAGCGCAGGCAGGACCGCCTTGGCCGATGACGGATACAGGTGGAGCATGACGGTGCCCAGGACCAGCAGCGGCAGCGCGTTGGCGGCAAGGTGGCCGAGATCCGCGTGCAGCAGCGGCGCCAGGAGAATCCCGACCAACCCAGCCCATTCCCGCGGACGGACGCCGAAACGCTGCCAGTCGCCGTCCAGCGCCCAGTTCAATCCGTGCACGATGCCCAGCAGGGCGACAAAGGCGGCGGCGAGAATCGCGGCTGCCTGGAAATGAGCCCCGGCCCGCCGAGGCTCGGCAAATGCCGGGTGGCCGGACGCCTGATCGGCTTCGCGGTCAGGCTGCGCGTCGGAATCCATCCACCCAAGGTGGGTGCGAATGCGCCGAGTGCAATGTCCATCCGCGTGGCGGAGGACTTGGAACCGCGGCCGCTTCCCGATCTGCAACCGGCCTGCATCGGACCCGACCGGTCGTCCCGGAACGGGGGCGGCAGCGGACGCCACGCACCACGGCGCCGGCTAGCGGATTTCGACGTGCGGAACGTGGACCGCGAGTCGTGCAACCAGATCGGCATCCGGCACCGGAGGCGCCGGGCAGGCATCATTGAGTGCGGCGCTGGCGCAGCCGGCGGTGCGGAAGCGCTGCAACACCCAGTGCCTGACACCGCGCTGCGCCAGTTCCTGCGCCATGTCGAGCAGGGCGAGAGCCGGCGTCAGAGCCGGGTGCACGGTCGTGCGCACCTCGAACGACGCGCCGGATGCGCACAGCAGGTCCAGCGCGGTGAACGCGGTTGTGCCACTGCGGGCAGTGCCGGTGAGCGCCGCGTAGTCGGCTCGCGTTGCCTTGAGGTCGAATCCGACCCAGCCGAGATGCGGCAGCACTTCGGCAAGACGTCGCGGGAAGGCGCCGCCGGTGTGCAGGCCAATGGTGAAGCCCAGTTGCGCCGCGTCGCGTACCGCATCGACGAGTGCCGCCTGCGCGGTAGGCTCGCCGCCGGAGAACACGACCGCGTCCAGCAGGCCGCGGCGCGTTTTCAGCCATTCGAGCAGGTCGCCCCAGTCTGTAAACACGCTGTCCGGGGGCACCAGGGCACGTGCCGGCAGCAGGTGCGGGTTGTGGCAATAGCGGCAACGCCATGGGCAGCCCTGCGCGAACACCACCGCGGCAAGTTTTCCCGGATAGTCGGTGGTCGTGAACGGCGTGAATCCGCCAACGGCAAATCGCGCAGCGATGCCGCGCTTCGGGGCCGGCCCACCGCGTTCGCCCACCTGCGGCGCGTCTGTCGGCATCATGACCGCACTGCCGGCGCCATGCCGAGGCGCGTCCATGCGCGACTAGAGCTGCGGCGTCACGCGGCTTTCGCGGAAGAACTGCCGTTCGCCGTGTTCGCCCTGTTTGCCGATGTTGAACGAGGCGACGGGACGGTGATAGCCCATCACGCGCGTCCACACTTCGCAAGGCTGCCTTTCGGCGTCGGTGAGCGTCATTGCAGCCGGTCGTTCGAGTTCGACGGTCATGTCCATGTTCGGTGCTCCTTTGAGGTCGTTGTCAAGGCGAGGCATCGGTGGTCCGGTCATCCCCGGTCAGGCGGCCAATCGCCGCCGCTTCTCGGCCAGGCGCTCGTCGTCGCACCTGGGACAAAAACGGTGCTCGCCGTCGAGATAGCCATGCGTCGGGCAGATCGAGAACGTCGGCGTGATCGTGATGTAGGGCAGGCGGAAGCGCTCCAGCGCGCGGCGCACCAGCGCCTTGCAGGCGGATGCCGAGCTGACGCGCTCGTTCATGTACAGGTGCAGCACGGTGCCGCCGGTGTACTTCGACTGCAGCGCTTCCTGCCGTGTCAGCGCCTCGAAGGGGTCGTCGGTGAAGCCAACCGGCAGTTGCGACGAGTTGGTGTAGTAGGGCCGTTCCGGCGTCCCCGCCTGCAGGATGCCCGGCCAGCGCTTGCGGTCTTCCTTGGCAAAGCGGTAGGTCGTGCCTTCCGCCGGCGTGGCCTCGAGGTTGAACATGTGCCCGGTTTCTTCCTGGATGTCGACGATGCGCGCGCGCAGGTGATCGAGCAGGCGGACGGCGAAGGCATGGCCGGAGGGCGTGGTGATGTCGTCGGCGTCGCCGCTGAAATTGCGGATCATCTCGTTGATGCCGTTGACGCCGATGGTCGAGAAGTGATTGCGCAGCGTGCCCAGATAACGCTTGGTGTAGGGAAAGAGGCCCTGGTCGATCAGGCGCTGGATCACCTTGCGCTTTATCTCGAGACTGTCGCGCGCCATGCACAGCAACTCGTCCAGGCGACGGTAGAGCGCGGCGGCGTCGCCGGCGTGCAGATAGCCCAGGCGCGCGCAGTTGATGGTCACCACGCCCAGGGAACCCGTCTGCTCGGCCGAACCGAACAGGCCGTTGCCGCGCTTCAACAACTCGCGCAGGTCGAGCTGCAGCCGGCAGCACATCGAACGGATCATGTTGGGCTTGAGCTCGGAATTCAGGAAATTCTGGAAGTACGGCAGCCCGTACTTGGCGGTCATCGTGAACAGCGCCTCGCAGTTGGGATGATCCCAGTCGAAGTCCGGCGTGATGTTGTAGGTCGGGATCGGAAAGGTGAAGACGCGGCCCTTGGCGTCGCCCTCGGTCATCACCTCGATATAGGCGCGGTTGATGAGGTCCATTTCCGCCTGCAGCTCGCCGTAGGCGAACGGCATCTCGACACCGGCGATCACCGGGATCTGCTCGCGCAGGTCCTCGGGGCAGACCCAGTCGAAGGTCAGGTTGGTGAACGGCGTCTGCGTGCCCCAGCGCGACGGCACGTTGAGGTTGTAGATCAGCTCCTGGATGCACTGCTTGACCTCGGCATAGGTCATCGCATCGCGGCGCACGAAGGGCGCCATGTAGGTGTCGAAGGACGAGAACGCCTGCGCGCCGGCCCACTCGTTCTGCAAGGTACCCAGGAAATTGACGATCTGCCCGACGGCGCTGCTCATATGCTTTGGCGGGCCAGACTCCACCTTGCCCGGGACGCCGTTCAGGCCCTCGTGCAGCAGCTGGCGCAGCGACCAGCCGGCGCAATAGCCGGCGAGCATGTCGAGGTCGTGGACGTGCACGTCGCCATCGCGATGCGCCTGGCCGATCTCCGGCGCGTAGACGTGCGACAGCCAGTAGTTGGCGACGACCTTGCCCGACACGTTGAGGATCAGCCCGCCCAGCGAATAGCCCTGATTGGCATTGGCGTTGACGCGCCAGTCCTTCTGCTCCAGGTACTCGTCGACGCTGGCGGCGACGTCGACCAGCGTGCGCCGCTGGTCGCGCAGCCGGGCGTGCCGGTCGCGATAGACGATGTAGGCACGCGCAGTGTCGAAATAGCCGGCGGCCGCGAGCGCGTGCTCGACCACGTCCTGGATGCTCTCGATGTCCGGAATCACACCCTGGTGCCGGTGGGCTAGCACCCGGCCGACGGAAGCGGCAAGCCGATCGGCCTCGGCGCGGTCGAATTCACCGGTCGCACCGCCGGCCCGGGCGATGGCATGGGCGATCTTGTCCAGTTCGAAGAGGGCGCGGCGGCCGTCGCGCTTGGCGACATGCGACGGGAATGCCGGAACGCTGCGCTGGGGGGCGGCAGCTGCGGCGGACGCCGGCTCGCGCACCACTTCCGGCTGGGTGGTGCGGGTCCGCGGTCGCGTCATGGCCATTCCTCCTTTGGGCAAGGCACATCAGCACATTGCCCACAATATATTGTGATTTCGATGAGCGTATGCCCAACATCTTGTGAGGGGCAATGGGGGCCGGAGGCTGACTGCAAATTGATTGATCCCCATCAAGAATTCATTTCCGGCATGGTACGGATGGCGTGCGGCAGGGTCCGCAGCGGGCGCCACTGCCGGGGTGGCGGCACCGTGCCACGTATCATGTACGGATGAATCGGTCGATCGCGACGCGGTGCGTCGTTTCAACGGCGACGGCGCCCGCGGCCTCCCGCGGGGCTGGTTCGCGGTTGCATGTCGGGCGTTGACCGACCATGGGCTGAACGGATGCCGGTGCGACTGTCCACCCTCCTTTCGGGGCTCTCGCCTTCGTCGCCGTTGCGCCACCAGCGCTTTCGGCTGTTCTATTTCGCCTCGATCGGCGTAGCGCTCGGCTACACGATGCAGGCGACGGTGGCGGCATGGCTGATGGCGACCATGACGCCGTCGCCGCTGATGGTTGCGCTGGTGCAGACGGCGAGCACCGCGCCGACGCTGGTTTTCGGCCTGCTCGCCGGGTCGCTCGCCGACATCGTCGAGCGCCGGCGCATCATCCTGGTCACGCAGATCGTGCTGTTCGCCGGCACCATGCTGCTGGGCGTCGCGACATTGGCCGGCCTGATGACGCCCTGGGCGCTGTTGCTGCTGACCTTCGTCATCGGCGCCGGATTCACCGTTTACATGCCCGCTCAGCAGGCGAGCATCAATGACCTGGTCGGCCGCGCTGACCTGTCCGGTGCCGTGGCGTTGGGCGCAGTGGCATTCAACGTGGCGCGCGCTGTAGGCCCTGCGCTGGCCGGCGCGCTCGCCGCCTGGTTCGGCACCGGCAGCGCACTGCTCGCCAGCGGCATTTTCTTTGTCGGAATGATCGTGGTGATGCGCAGCTGGACGCCGGCGGAACCCGCGCTGCCCGGTGTGCCCGAGACCTTGCTTTCGGGCATTGAAAGTGGATTGCGTTTCGCCCGGCACTCGCTGCCGATGCGAGCGTTGCTCATCCGCAATCTGAGCTTTTCGGTGTGCGCAAGTGCACTGTGGGCGCTGCTCCCGGTTATCGCCCGCGACCAGTTGCACCTCGGTGCGGGAGGATTCGGCACGCTGCTTGCGAGTTTCGGGGTCGGCGCCGTAGCCGGGGCGCTGTCGATTCCGCGCGTGCTGCGCCGGCAGTCGCTGAACAAGGTGGTGACCGTTGCCGCCCTGGGCTGGGTCATCGCCATATCGCTGGTCGCCGCCACCGAGATCCCGGTGGTGGCGATGCTGGGGTCCGGCGGCGCCGGCGCGGCCTGGGTGGGCGTGCTGGCGAGCCTGTCGGCGGGAACGCAAAGCGCGGCGCCGGCGTGGGTTCGGGCCCGGGCCGTGGCGATGAATCTGGTGGCGGTGCAGGCGTCGCTGGCGATCGGCAGCATCGTCTGGGGTGCGCTGGCCTCCTGGACCGACACGCACGTCGCGCTGATCGTGTCGGGCGTTCTCCTGCTGGTGCTCCTCGGCGTGAATCGCAGGGTCCGCGTGCGGCTCGGTCGCGAGGCCGACGTAACGCCGGGTGCGCAGCTGCCCGACCTCGGCATCCCCCACGAGCCCCTGCCGGACGACGGTCCGGTCCTGATCCAGATCGAGTACCGGGTCGATGCCGAGCATCGCCGCGAATTCCTGCGCGCGGTACGCCGGATAGGACCGACCCGGCGGCGCAACGGCGCCGCCAGCTGGCGGGTGTTTCGCGACCTGGCTGAGGAGGGCCGCTACGTCGAACGCTACATCGTAAGTTCCTGGGCGGAATACATGCGCCTGCGCGCCCGCATGACCGTGGCCGATCGATCGCTGCAGGACGAGATCCTGCAATTCCAGCGCGCAGACACGCCGGTGCGCGTTTCACGCCTGCTTGGCGTCGATCTGCAGGACCCGTTCGAGGCCTTCGATCGCGCGGCAGAAGTGCAGTTCGGTGCGCCCCGGTAAAGCACGGCACCCCGTCCGGCCGGTGCGCACGCCATAATACGGTCGACGCGCCGCGTTGGTGCTGGCGCCGATGCGATCCCGTACCCTTCCAGCGGAACTGCCCCCAATGCGAATTTTCAATTTCAGCGCCGGACCCGCGGTACTCCCCGAGGATGTGCTAAATACTGCCGCGGCCGAGATGCTCGACTGGCACGGCAGCGGCATGTCGGTGATGGAGATGAGTCACCGCGGCAAGGAATTCATCGGCATCGCCGACAAGGCCGAGACCGACCTGCGCACGTTGCTCGCGATCCCGGACAATTACAAGGTTCTGTTCCTCCAGGGCGGTGCCATCGGCGAAAACGCCATCGTGCCGATGAACCTGGTGCGGGACTTCTCCACCGCCGACTACATCAACACCGGTGAATGGTCGAAGAAATCGATCAAGGAGGCGAAGAAGTACGTCGGCGTCAATGTCGCCGCCTCGGCCGAGGATCACGGCTTCACCTATGTGCCCGATCGCGCCACCTGGCAGCTGACCAAGGGCGCAGCCTACGTGCACGTCTGCACCAACGAGACCATCGGCGGTGTCGAGTATCCATCGACGCCGGACACCGGCGACGTACCGCTGGTCGCAGACATGTCCTCGCATATCCTGTCGCGGGTCATCGACGTTTCGAAGTACGGCGTCATCTACGGCGGCGCGCAGAAGAACATCGGGCCGGCCGGCCTGACCATCGTCATCGTGCGCGACGACCTGCTCGATCGCGCGCTGCCGATCACGCCTTCGGCGTTTCACTGGAAGGAGCAGGCGGCGGCCGACTCGATGCTCAACACGCCGCCGACCTACGCCATCTACATCGCCGGCCTGGTGTTCGAGTGGCTGCTGGCGCAGGGTGGCGTGCCGGCGATCGAGCAGAAGAACATTGCCAAGGCGAAGCTGCTGTACGACTACCTAGACTCGACCGAGTTCTACAAGAGTCCGGTGCGGCCCGAGGATCGTTCGCGGATGAATGTGCCGTTCAAGTTGCGCAACGCCGGGCTCGACGAGGCGTTTCTCACCGGCGCGAAGGCGCAGGGCATGGTGCAGTTGAAGGGACACCGATCGGTCGGCGGCATGCGCGCGTCGATCTACAACGCGATGCCGGTCGCCGGCGTCGAGGCGCTGGTGGCCTATATGCGTGAATTCGAACGCGCCAACGGATAGGCACCATGCACAAGTACCAGATACTCACGCTCAACCAGATTTCGGCACAGGGACTGCACCGCTTTCCCGCAGCCCGTTATACAGTGGGAAAGGCGGTGGCGGAGCCGGACGCGATACTCGTGCGTTCGCATGACATGCATGCGATGGCCATGCCGCCCGGGGTCAAGGCGATCGGGCGTGCCGGTGCCGGCACCAACAACATCCCGGTGCTCGAGTTGTCGGCGCTTGGCGTTCCGGTGTTCAACGCGCCTGGTGCCAACGCCAATGCGGTGAAGGAACTGGTTCTGGCGGCGCTGCTGATGTCGGCGCGCAACGTCGTCCCGGCGCTGCAATACGTGGCCGGCCTGGATCCGCAAGACAGCGATCTCGAGAAACGGGTCGAGGACGGCAAGAAGCAGTTCGCGGGTGTCGAGCTGCCGCACCGGACGCTGGGCATCGTCGGCCTTGGCGCCATCGGCAGCCTGGTCGCCGATATCGCCATCAAGCTGGGCATGAAGGTGATCGGCTTCGACCCGGAGATCACGGTCGATGCCGCTTGGCGGCTGCCGTCGTCGGTGCGTCGCGCGCACGGGATCGAGGAACTCCTCAAGCAGTCGGACTTCGTGTCGCTGCACGTGCCGCTGCTGCCGGTGACGCGCAATCTGATCGACGCCAAACGCCTGGCGGTGATGAAATCGTCCGCGGTGCTGCTCAATTTCGCCCGCGAAGGCATCGTCGACGACGCCGCAGTGCTCGCGGCGCTGGGCGAGAAAAAGCTGTCGGCCTACCTGTGCGATTTTCCAAGCGCAGCGCTGATCGGGGAACCGCGGGTGATCGCACTGCCGCATCTGGGCGCATCGACGCATGAGGCCGAGGAAAACTGCGCGGTGATGGTCGTCGATCAGGTGCGCGAGTACCTGGAGCACGGGACCATCGCCAACGCGGTGAATTTTCCCGCGGTCGAAATGCCGCGCGAGTCCCCGTTTCGCGTGGCGATCGCCAATGCCAATGTACCGAACATGCTGGGTCAGATATCGACAACCATGGCGCAGGCCGGCCTGAACATCCACAACATGGTCAACAAGTCGCGCGGCGAAATGGCCTACACGCTGGTCGACGTGGACAGTCCGGTCGAGGAGGCCGCGGTGGCGGCACTGAGCGCGATCGAGGGTGTGCTGTCGGTGCGCGCCATACCCGCCGCCGACGTCGACTGAACGAATCGGCCTCCAATGGTCAGCGGCGCAGCAGCAGCGCCGGATCGACGAACAGGTTGGATCCGCGGATTCCGACCGGGAGGCACCCGGTCAGGAACGCGGCTAGCAGGACGCAAACCAGTAATTTCAAGGGATTCTCCGAACGGGGCGAGCATGCACAGGCTATCAGCCTACCCGAATCCGTCACCGGTGACACCGGCCTGACGGTATTCTCGAGGTTGCAGATTCCTGGCCCCCAGTCCAGGCAGTGGCGGGCATGGACATCAGGGCATGGACATCAGGGCATGGACATCAATCACCCCGCGGATTTTTCCACGTGCGAATCTCGACAGAAGGAGCAGAAAATGGGACTCATCAGTTTCGTGAAGGAAGCAGGAGAAAAACTATTCGGTAAAGGCCAGGCGCAGACGGCGATGGCCGAGGTCAAGGCCGATCCGGCGAATGACGCCAAGGTCGCGGCCGCAAACGCCGCGGCAGGTGACTCCATCCTCGAGTACGTCAAGGGACAGGGTCTGGCGGCGACGGGCCTCACGGTCACCTTCGACGGCGCAACATCGACGGTGTCGGTGTTCGGTGTGGCGCGAGACCAGGCGACCAAGGAGAAAATTGCGCTGTGTTGTGGCAACGTCGCCGGTGTGGTGAGCGTCAACAACATGATGTCGGTCGACCACAGCGAACCCGAGGCGGCGTACTACACGGTGGTCGCCGGCGACAACCTGTCGAAGATCTCCAAGGCTCAGTACGGCGACCCGAACAAGTACATGCTGATTTACGAGGCAAACAAGCCGATGCTGAAGCACCCGGACAAGATCTACCCGGGGCAGGTGTTGCGCATCCCCAGCCAGTGAACAAGGCCCGGTTGTCCACCGTAGCGGACGTCCGGCTGCCCGCGTCGGGCGATCCGACGTGGGCAGTCCGCACGCGTTCTGCTATACTTTCAAGCTTGCCGCGGCCCTGTTGAAGCATTGAGGGTTGCCCCGCGGCAGCGACCTATCGGCACGTTTGGGTCGCATTTGTTGCACGGCAACCCCGGCATCGGCACCTAATCTTTCGGGCGCAGTCTGTTCTCCGCGCCCAGTCACTGCCCAGACCATTCGGTCAGATCGGCAGTTTCCGGTTAGCGACGATGGCAGTCGCACCGGTCGCGTCCGCGAAATGAACGCGCTGTCAATGGCTTCGGGCGAACTTCGCTCCAGGCCGGCTGGCGGCGCGCGCCTCGCGCAGGATGCACATCTTCCGGTGATTCGCGGGCCGCGGGCCGCCTCGGACGGGGCGCCGGCGCTATTGGCCCATGTTCTTCGCGGCACGCGCCTGCCTGGCGTCGTGCGGGCGAGGTCGTCCACGACGGGAATAGATCATGCGCTTTACCGAACTCAATCTTCATCAACCGCTGCTCGACGCATTGACCGCCTGCGGTTACGAACAACCGACGCCGATTCAGGCGCAGGCCATTCCGGCACTGCTCGACGGGCGCGACGTCATCGGGTCCGCACCGACCGGCACCGGCAAGACGGCGGCATTCGTGCTGCCAGCGCTGCATCGGCTGGCGACGCCCGCGGTGGCGACACGTGCGCAGCGGCGCATGACCAGCATGCCGCGCGTCCTGGTGCTCGCGCCCACGCGTGAACTTGCGCAGCAGGTTGCCGAACAGGCCGTGCGCTATGGCCAAGGCATGCGGGTGCGCACGGTTTGCCTGTATGGCGGGGCGCCCTATCCGGTGCAGAACCGGCAGTTGCAGCGTGGCGCCGACCTGCTGGTCGCAACACCCGGCCGGCTGCTCGACCACATCGAGCGCGGCCGGGTCGACCTGTCCGGCCTGGAAGTGCTGATTCTCGACGAGGCCGATCGCATGCTCGACATGGGCTTCCTGCCGGATGTCGAACGCATTGCCGCATTGACGCCGACTTCGCGCCAGTGCGTGCTGTTCTCGGCGACGTTCGACGGCGCGATCGGCAAGCTCGCCTCGCGCCTCACCCGCAACCCGGTCAGGGTCGCGGTGGAAATGCCGAAGGCGGCGCCGCTGAAGATCACTCAGCATGTCCACTACGCCGATGACCGCGCGCACAAGTACCGGCTGCTCGACTACCTGCTGGCCGACGTGGCCATGCGCCAGAGCATCGTCTTCATCGCCACCAAGCGCGACGCCGAGGCACTGGCGATCAAGCTGCAGGGCGAGGGCCATGCCGCGGCAGCGCTGCACGGCGACATGCAGCAGCGCGAACGCAATCGCACGCTGAACGAATTGCGCCGCGGCGGCGTGCGCACCCTGGTCGCCACCGACGTGGCGGCACGAGGCATCGATGTTCCGGGGCTGACGCACGTGATCAACTTCGACCTGCCGCGGCAGGCCGAGGACTATGTGCACCGGATCGGCCGCACCGGCCGCGCCGGACTTGAAGGCACCGCCGTCTCGCTGGCCAATCACTCCGAGCGTGGGACGGTCCACAGCATCGTCCGTTTCACCGGCAATCAGATCGAGGCGCGGGTCGTGCCTGGCCTTGAGCCGCGCGCACGTCCTGCCTTCGACCCCCGCGCGCGTTCCGGCGCGGGCGGCAAGGGCGCCCCGCGGGCAGGCCCCGGCAAGCCGGGCGGAGGCTGGCGCAGCGGCGCCGGCGGTGGACAGGCTGGAAAATCCTGGCGCCAGCGCTAGAGCGCGTCTGCCGCCGTACTTCGATGCCGGGGCCGTTACCGGCTGCCGGCAACCGCGACATCCTGACGGCGGGCCGGTCGCGCCGCCTTCAGGTCAATCCGTCGAAGCGAGCGTAAAAGGCCGCGTTGGCGGCGGGCAAGGCTTCGCCGCCGGTGTCGAGCGTGGCCGCCAGATGGCGTTCCGCAGCGCGGTGCGTCAGCCGATAAAAATCGCGGCATAGCGCATAGGCGGCAGCACCCGGCCAGTCCAGAGGCAGCAGCGCGGGTGGCAGCAGCGGATCGCGCAGCAACACGCGGCGGTAGGCGTGGATGAGCAGCGTGCGCACGATGAAGCATTGTCCGGGGTCGAATGCCGCGCCGGGCCGAAAACGCTCGATGACGGCGCCGAAGCGCTGCAGGAAGCGCCGGTAATCCGCGGCGACGCCGGCGAGATCCCAGGCTTGGTCCACCATGTCCGCCAGCGCTCTGGCGCCGGGCAGGTCGCGCGCTCGCGCCGCGAACAGTTGCCCACCGATCGCCGGCTCGCGGACGCCTGCCGGCAGCGGCGTGGTGAGCGCTGTCGTCGCCGGCGCCGGGCGCACAAAGGTCCAGGCCGCCGGTTCACCGAAACCGGACCAGAGCAGTTCGTTGCGCAGGTCCGGCCGGCGGGCGGCCGCCGCGATTGCCACGACCAGCTCCCAGTCGCCCTTCCAGTCCAGTTCCGGACGCGCATAGATGCGCCGGTAAGCCTCGTCGAAACGGCGCGCGCCGCCGGCAGTCAGCCGGTAGCGGCTGACCCGGCCGTGCGCAGACGCGACGAGCCAGCCATCGCGCGCCAGACGGAAGACGCTGGTACGCACCAGACGCTCGTTGATGCCGAAGGGCGCCATCAGACCGATCAGCCCGCGCAGCCAGACGGCGTCGCCATGCGGCGCCAGCGCGTCGCCCCAGACAGTGATGATCAGCGACTTGGCGCGCGGAGGATCGGCCGCCAGTGTGCGCGTCGCCCAGCGCGCGACCGCGCGATCTGGCGTCGCCGTGGAAGCCGGCGCCCGCATGGGCCGGATGGGTGAATTCGATACACTATCCACACGCATGGCGCAAAAACTGTATCATGACAGATCGGCGTAGCGCCAGAGGCCGCCCGCGAGGGGACGGCCCGCCGTTGCGCGACGCCTGTCGGGAGGAGCCCATGTACGCACAGCAGGTCGACACCGGCTTGGCCACGGTCCGCGCGCTCGAGGACATGTCGCCCGAGGAGCGCGAATTCCAGGCTCGCATCGATGCCGACATCAGGATCGAGGCGAAAGACTGGATGCCCGACGCCTACCGCCGCACGCTGATCCGCCAGATCCAGCAACACGCGCATTCGGAGATCGTCGGCATGCTGCCCGAGGGCAACTGGATCACGCGCGCGCCGACGCTGTTGCGCAAGGCGATTCTCATGGCCAAGGTGCAGGACGAGGGCGGCCACGGACTGTACCTGTATGCGGCAGCCGAGACACTGGGTGTGTCCCGCGACGACCTGATCGCCGACCTGCACGCGGGCAAGGTCAAGTACTCGTCCATCTTCAACTATCCGACGCTGACCTGGGCCGACATCGGCGCGATCGGCTGGCTGGTCGACGGCGCGGCGATCATGAACCAGATTCCACTGTGCCGCTGTTCGTACGGACCCTATGCCCGGGCGATGGTGCGCATCTGCAAGGAAGAATCGTTTCATCAGCGGCAGGGCTACGACATCATGCTGGCGCTGTGCCGCGGTTCGGCGGAGCAGAAGGCGATGGCGCAGGATGCGCTCGACCGCTGGTGGTGGCCGTCGCTGATGATGTTCGGGCCACCCGACGCCGACAGCGTGCACAGCGCGCAATCGGCCAAGTGGAAGATCAAGCTGCTGTCCAACGACGAGTTGCGCCAGCGTTTCGTCGACCAGACGGTCCCGCAGGCGAACTACCTGGGCATCACCATGCCTGATCCGGACCTGCGCTGGAACCGCGAGCGCGAGCACTACGACTTCGGGCCGATCGACTGGACCGAGTTCCAGAACGTGCTGAAGGGCAACGGCCCGTGCAACCGCGAGCGCCTGGGCGCCCGCGTCAAGGCGTGGGATGACGGAGCCTGGGTGCGCGACGCGGCTGTCGCCTACGCCGGGAAGCGCGCAGCGCGGGCGGCACGAGCCGCCTGAACGGGGACCGGGGCCGGCGAACGCCGTCTTCAGGATTGCGAGGACCGGCGAACGTCGCCGACGACTCAGGGAGCAGCGATGAACGAATGGCCGTTGTGGGAAATCTTCATCCGGTCGCAGCACGGACTGGCGCACAAGCACGTGGGCAGCCTGCACGCACCCGATGCCGCCATGGCGGTCAGGAATGCCCGCGATGTCTACACGCGCCGCAACGAAGGCGTGTCGATCTGGGTCGTGCGCGCGGCCGAAATCACCGCCTCCAGTCCCGGCGAACGCGAGGCGTTGTTCGATTCCGCCAACAGCAAGGTCTACCGGCACCCGACATTCTTTCCGATGCCCGAAGACGTGAAGCACATCTAGCGCAATGGCTGCGACTTCCCGCGACGAGATGCTGTTCGATTACCTGCTGCGGCTGGGCGACAACGACGTCGTGCTGGCGCATCGGCTGGGCGAATGGGTCGGCCACGGGCCGGTGCTGGAAGAGGATATCGCGCTGACCAATGTCGGCCTCGACCTGCTGGGCCAGGGCCGGATGTGGCTGGCGCTCGCCGGCGAGGTCGAGGCGAGGATCGCCAGTGAAGGGCGCAGCGAGGACCAGCTCGCCTTCCTGCGCGACGGCGGTGCCTACCGGAATCTGCTGCTGGTCGAGATGGCCAATGGTGACTTCGCCACGACCATGGCGCGTCAATTCTATTTCGACCAGTGGCATGTCCGCGTACTGCAGGCACTTGCCGGCTCGGCCGATGCGCGCATCGCCGAGATCGCCGCCAAGGCCGGCAAGGAAGTCGCCTACCACGTGCAGCGCAGCACCGACTGGGTGATCCGGCTCGGCGACGGCACCGAGGAGTCGCGCGCGCGGATGCAGGATGCCGTCGATGCGTTGTGGCCCTACACTGGTGAAATGTTTGCGGCGGACGCGGTCGACCGCGCGCTGACGGACGCCGGTATCGGTGCCGATCTGCCGGCATTGCGCGAGTCCTGGCAGCTGGCGGTGAGCGCCGTATTCGCCGAGGCCACGCTGGAGCTGCCGAACGGCCGATGGATGCAGGGCGACGGCGGTCGCGGCGGCAAGCAGGGCGTGCATACCGAGCACCTCGGCCACCTGCTGGCGCAGATGCAGTTCCTGCAACGCGCCTATCCCGGCAACCAGTGGTGACCGGCGCCATGTCCACGGCAGAACAACGGGCGATCGAGGCGGCGGCAATGGCGGCACAATCGCCGCGCTATGACGACGACTCGGGACTGGCACGGGTCTGGGAAGCGTTGGCGACAGTACCCGACCCGGAAGTCCCGGTCGTGTCCGTCGTCGAACTCGGCATCGTGCGCGGGGTCGAGCGCGTCGACGGCCGGATTCGGGTTCGCGTCACGCCGACCTATTCGGGCTGTCCGGCAACCGCGCTCATCGCCACGCTGATTCGTGAAAGACTGGAGGCGATCGGCGTGCCCGACGCCGAGCTGGTCGTCGAACTCGCACCCGCCTGGACCACCGACTGGATGGCGCCGGAGGCCCGCGGCAAACTCGCCGCCTTCGGCATCGCGCCGCCGCATCTGGGGACTGCCCAGGTCGACGTTTCCGGCATCAGCCCGCTGCGCCGCGCCGACGTGGTCATACCCTGTCCTCGCTGCGCGTCGACGGACACGCAGCTGCTGTCGCAGTTCGGGTCGACGGCGTGCAAGGCCCAGTACCGCTGCCGGGCCTGCCTCGAGCCCTTCGACTACTTCAAGGCACACTGATGCGACGCCAGCCCACATTGCGGAGGCGCTGGTGAGCCGGTTTCACCGCCTTGCGGTCGAGAGCGTCGTGCCGGAGACGCGCGATGCGGTCGCCATCACCTTCGCTGTGCCCGAAGCGCTGTCGGAAGAATTCCGCTATGTCGCCGGCCAGCACCTGACGCTGCGCACGGAGCTCGGCGGCGCCGACGTGCGCCGCTCCTACTCGATCTGCACGGCGCCTGGCGAGGGCAGGCTGACCATCGCGGTGAAACGGGCTCCCGGCGGGGTGTTTTCCACTTTTGCGAACGAAGTCCTGAAAGCGGGCGACGCGCTCGACGTGATGCCGCCGCTGGGACACTTCGGCGTGCCGACCGACGCTGCAGCGGCGCGTCACTACCTGGGCGTCGCGGCCGGCAGCGGCATCACGCCGCTGCTGTCGATCGTCACCCAGACGCTTGCCGGCGAGCCGAACAGCCGCTTCACGCTGGTCTATGCCAACCGGGCTTCCGGCAGCGTGATGTTCCGCGAGGCGCTGGCGGCGCTGAAGGACCTCCATCTTTCCCGCTTCAACATCGTTCACGTGCTGTCGCGCGAGGAACAGGACATCGAGTTGCTGCACGGCCGCATCGATCGCGCCAAGGCCGACGCGCTGCTGTCGCAATGGTTGCCTCTGGCCGACATCGACCTGGCGTTCGTCTGCGGGCCGGAGGAGATGATGGGCGCCGTGAGCGACGCGCTGAAAAGCCGCGGCTTTCCGGAGTCGAAGATCCGGATCGAGCGGTTCGCGGCGAGCATTCCGAAGCACACGCATGTCGTCCAGCGGCCGCCGGAGCCCGGGCACGCCGAGTGCGAGGTGACCGTCGTCATCGACGGCGCGACGCGCACGTTCACGCTCGACAAGACGAAGGAGAACATTCTCGAGGCCGGGCTGCGCAATGGCGTGGAGCTGCCATATTCATGCAAGGGCGGCGTGTGCTCGACCTGCCGGTGCCGGATCTCGGAAGGGGAGGTGGACATGGACAACAACTTTGCGCTCGAGGATTACGAAATTGCGCGCGGCTTCATCCTCGCCTGCCAGAGTTATCCGGTCACCGATCGCGTCACCGTGAATTTCGACGATACCGGCACCGGCTAGTCGCCGCTGCCGCATTTGCCGTTAACATATCCGTCGGGCGTGCGTTGCGTCCGGACGATACCCAAAGCCAGGAGTTCACTGTGTCGCATCCGATGTTCGATCGTCATCACGTCATGCTGGAGCGCGCCGTCCAGGCCATCGCCGAGCGTGGCTATTGGAGCGCGTTTCCCGAGTCGGCGAGTCCGAAGGTGTATGGCGATGGCGCCGCCGAGTCAGGCCGTGCGGCATTCGACGCGCTGCTCGGCAAGCGCTTTGCGCTGACCCAGGCCGGTACGACGGGCGAGGTCGGCGGAGAGATTTCCCCGTTCGGTCCGACGCTCGGCGTCACCTATCCGCGACCGGACATGGACGCGCTGTTCGCCGCGGTGAGTCGCGCGCAGGAGCAGTGGCGCAAGGCGGGTCCGGAGGCATGGGCGGGGGTCTGCCTGGAAATCCTCGCCCGGATCAACAAGGCGAGTTTCGAAATCGCCAACGCGGTGATGCATACCACCGGGCAGGCGTTCATGATGGCCTTCCAGGCCGGTGGTCCGCATGCGCAGGACCGCGGACTGGAGGCGGTGGCCTACGCCTGGGACGAGTTGAAGCGCGTGCCCGCGAAGGCGCTCTGGGAAAAGCCGCAGGGCAAGGGCGACCCCATCCGGATGGAAAAGCACTTCCGCATCGTTCCTCGCGGCATTGGCCTGGTCATCGGTTGCTGCACGTTTCCCACCTGGAATGCCTACCCGGCGCTGTTCGCGAACCTGGCGACGGGCAACGCGGTGGTGGTGAAGCCGCACCCGGCGGCAATCCTGCCGCTGGCCATCACCGTGCGCATCGCGCGCGAGGTGCTCGCCGAAGCCGGCATGGATCCCAACGTCGTCGTGCTCTACGCGCACGAAGCCGGCGACGATACCGCGTCGACGCTGGCGCTGCGCCCCGAGGTGAGAATCATCGACTTCACCGGCAGCCCGGCCAATGGCCGCTGGCTGGAGGAGAACGCGCGGCAGGCGCAGGTCTACACCGAAAAAGCCGGGGTCAACCAGATCGTCGTCGACGGTGTGACCGACATCAAGGCGGTCGCGCGCAACATCGCCTTCTCGTTGTCGCTCTACACCGGCCAGATGTGCACGGCGCCGCAGAACATCTATGTGCCGACGGACGGAATCGACTCGGCAGATGGCCACCTGTCGTTCGAGCAGGTTGCTGCGGCGATCGCCGAGGGCGTGCAGAAGCTGCTCGCCGATCCGGCGCGCGCGGTCGAAGTCCTCGGCGCCGTCCAGAACGAGGGCATTCTGCGGCGGCTGGAGGCCGCCCGCTCGCTGGGCGACGTACTGCTCGATACCCAGGCCATCGTGCATCCGGCCTATCCGAACGCCAGGGTTCGCACGCCGCTGCTGGTGCGCCTGACCACCGCCGACCGCGCCACTTACATGAACGAGTGGTTCGGGCCGATCGCCTTCGTCATCGCAACGGCGTCGACCGTGGAGAGTCTCGCCATCGTCAGGGATGCCGTGAACGGCCACGGTGCGCTCACCCTCTCGGTCTATGCGACGCAGCCGACGGTCATCGCGCAGGCGATCGAAGTGGCCGAGGACGTCGGCGTCGCGCTGTCGATCAATCTGACCGGCAGCGTGTTCGTCAACCAGTCGGCCGCGTTTTCCGATTTTCACGGCACCGGCGCCAATCCGGCGGCCAATGCGGCGTTGACGGATGCCGCGTTCGTAGCCAATCGCTTTCGCGTGGTCCAGCATCGTGCGCACCTCTGACCGGGTCAGGCCGCGATGAGCTACGAGTCCATCGTCCACGACAGCGCCGACGGCATCGCCCGTATCACGCTCAATCGGCCGGAGCGGCTGAACAGCTTCACCTCCGCGATGCATGCCGAATTGCGCGATGCGCTAGACCGGGTACGCGCCGATGCCGGCGTCCGTGTGCTGCTGCTCACCGGCGCGGGACGCGGCTTCTGCGCGGGCCAGGACCTGGGCGACCGGGCGGTCGCGCCGGGTGGCACGCCGGTCGATCTCGGAGAGTCGATCGAGAACAACTACCGGCCGCTGGTGTTGGCGCTTCGTTCACTGCCGCTGCCTGTGGTGTGCGCGGTCAACGGCGTTGCCGCAGGGGCAGGTGCCAACATCGCGCTTGCCTGCGACCTGGTCATCGCCGCCGAATCGGCGAGTTTCATCCAGGCGTTCTGCAGGATCGGATTGATACCGGACTCCGGCGGCACCTACTTTCTGCCGCGACTGGTCGGCGGTGCGCGGGCGATGGGACTCGCGCTGCTCGGCGACAAGCTGCCGGCGCGACAGGCCGAGGCGTGGGGACTGATCTGGAAATGCGTTCCCGATGCCGAACTGGCGTCGACGGTCGACGTGCTGCTGCGGCAATTGGCATTGGGACCCACGCGCGGCCTGGCCGCAACCAAGCGCGCGCTCTACGCCTCGGCGGAGTCGACGCTCGCCGGGCAACTCGATCTCGAGCGCGATCTGCAGCGTGAGCTGGGTTTCGGGTCGGATTATCAGGAAGGCGTGGCGGCCTTCGCCGCCAAGCGCCCGCCGGAATTCACCGGACGTTGAGCGGGAAGTGAGCCCGAAATGAACGATGCAGCGCCACTGCCGCAAGATGCCGAAGTCGGCGTGATAGGCGCCGGTGCCATGGGCGTGGGAATCGCGCAGGTGGCGGCGCAGGCCGGTCACCGGGTGCGCCTGTTCGACACCCGTATGGGCGCGGCGGAAGCCGCGCGCGCCGGCGTCGAGAAGGTGCTGGCGGCGCAGGCGGCGAAGGGCCGGATCGACGCTGCGCAGGCAACTGCGGCAGTGGAGCGGATCGTCCCGGTGCACACGCTTGGCGACATGGCCTGCACGCGGCTGGTGGTCGAGGCGATCATCGAGGACCTCGCGGTCAAGCGCAAGCTGCTGGGCGAACTTGAGGTCATTGTCGAACCCGCGGCGATCCTCGCATCCAACACGTCGTCGTTTTCCATCACCGCACTGGCGGCCGGAATGAAGCACCCGGGCCGCGTGGTGGGCATGCATTTTTTCAATCCGGCACCGCTGATGCCGCTGGTCGAGGTGGTGAGCGGATTGGCCACCGACCCGCTGACGGCGGCAACGGTGCACGCCACCGCGGCCGCGTGGGGCAAGTCGCCGGTGTTCGCGGCGTCGACGCCAGGATTTATCGTCAACCGTTGCGCGCGTCCGTTTTACGCCGAGGCGTTGCGGCTGCTGGCGGAGCATGCGGCGGAGCCAGCGACGATCGACGCTGTCATGCGCGAGGCCGGAGGCTTTCGGATGGGGCCGTTCGAACTCGCCGACATGATCGGGCTCGACGTCAACCTGGCGGTGACCAGGAGCGTCTGGGAGGCTTATTTCCATGACCCTCGGTATACGCCGTCGGTGCTGCAGCAGGAACTGGTGAATGGGCGCTGCTTCGGGCGCAAGACTGGCCGCGGCTACTACGTATACGGGGACGCGCAGGCGAAGCCGTCGCCGGACACCCAGCCGGCGCAATCTCCGCCCCGGCGCGTACGGGCGATCGGCGACGGTACCTTCGTGCGCGCGCTGTCCACACGACTGGGCGCTGCCGGCGTGGTCGTGGAAGCGGTGGCATCGGGCGAAGCTGCCGGCGCCGAGGGTTTTCGCGTCGGCGAAGCGCTGCTGCTGCAAAGCGATGGTCGCACCGCGACCGCCGTGGGCGTCGCGCTGGGTTGCGACGACGTCGTGCTCTGCGACCTGGCGCTCGACTACGCGACCTGCGCCCGGCTGGCCGTGGCGCGCGGGGACCGATGCAGCGACTCGGGATGGGCGAGCGCCGTGGGCGCGTTGCAGGCTGCCGGGATCGCCGTGTCCCGCCTCGACGACGTGGCCGGGCTGGTCGTGCTGCGGACGGTGGCCATGCTCGCCAACGAGGCCGCCGACGCGGTCACGCAGGGCATTGCCAGCGCTGCCGACACCGATTTCGCGATGCGCAAGGGCGTCAATTACCCGCAGGGGCCGCTGGCCTGGGCCGATGCCATCGGCGTTGCGCGCGTGGCCAGCGTGCTGCGCCATCTTGCCGCGCATTACGGCGAGGACCGCTACCGGCTGTCGCCGCTGCTTTCGCGTTGCGCGGCCGGCGGCGCAAGTCTGCTGAAGTTTCGCCGATGAGTGTGCCGTTGGAAACGTTGTCGCCGATCGAGGCACAGGCGCTGGCCGAACGGGTGGCGGCCGGCATGTTTGCGCGCGACCGCGCCTCGCAGGCGTTGGGCATCGAGGTCGCGGCCATCGGCCCCGGTCGCGCCGAACTGCGCATGACCGTGCGTCCCGACATGATGAACGGTCACGCCATCGGCCACGGTGGACTGGTGTTCACGCTGGCCGACAGCGCCTTCGCCTATGCCTGCAACAGCTACAACCACAACACGGTCGCCGCCGGCTGCTCGATAGAGTTTCTCGCCCCCTGCCACGAAGGCGACGCGCTCGTCGCCGTGGCGACAGAGCGCCTGCAGGTCGGCCGCAGCGGCGTGTACGACATCGACGTCAAGAATCAGAAAGGCGAGACCATCGCCCTGTTCCGCGGCAAGAGCATGCGGGTCAAGGGCACCGTGATCTGACCACGAGGAGGACGCATGACCGCGAAGACCCCGCGCCCGGAAGAACTCGAACCGATCGAGCGCGCCAGCCGCGACGAAGTGACCGCGCTGCAGTTGAAGCGCCTGCGCTGGTCGCTGCGGCACGCCTACGACAACGTCGCGCATTACCGGCGGGCGTTCGACGCACAGGGAGCGCATCCCGACGACCTGAAGTCGCTGGCGGACCTGGCGAAGTTTCCCTTCACGGTCAAGTCCGACCTGCGCGACAACTACCCGTTCGGCATGTTCGCCGTCCCGCGCGAACAGGTGGTGCGTGTGCACGCGTCGTCGGGCACGACCGGCAAGCCGACGGTCGTCGGCTATACGCGCAACGACATCGACATGTGGGCGACAGTCATGGCGCGCTCGATCCGCGGCGCCGGCGCGCGTCCGGGCGACCTGGTGCAGATCGCCTACGGCTACGGGCTGTTCACCGGCGGGCTGGGTGCGCACTACGGCGCCGAGAAGCTGGGTTGCACGGTGATCCCGATGGGCGGCGGGCAGACCGAGAAGCAGGTGCAGCTGATCACCGATTTCAAGCCGTCGGTGATCATGGTGACGCCGTCGTACATGCTGGCGCTGGCCGAGGAGATGGAGCGCCAGGGCATCGACCCGGCGTCGACGTCGCTGCAGATCGGCATCTTCGGCGCCGAACCCTGGACGCCGACCATGCGCGAGGCCATCGAGTCGAAGGTCGGCATCGACGCCATCGACATCTACGGCTTGTCCGAGGTGATCGGGCCGGGCGTGGCGCAGGAATGCATCGAGACCAAGGACGGGTTGACCGTCTGGGAGGATCACTTCTATCCGGAGATCGTCGATCCGGAAACGGGCGCGGTGCTGCCCGATGGCGAAAAGGGCGAGCTGGTGTTCACGTCGCTGACCAAGGAGGCGCTGCCGATCATCCGTTACCGGACGCGCGACCTCACGCGGTTGCTGCCGCCGACCGCGCGCTCGATGCGGCGCATCGAGAAGATCACCGGCCGCTCCGACGACATGATGATCATCCGCGGCGTCAACGTTTTCCCGACCCAGATCGAGGAACTGATCCTCAAGGACGAGGCGCTCGCGCCGCACTACCAGATCGAGATCGCCCGGCCGAAGAATCTCGACGAAATGACGATCCTGGTCGAACGCGCCGCCGCGACCGGCGGTACGGAGGGCGAGGCAGCCGGCGCGCGGCTCGCGCATCTGGTGAAGAGCCTGATCGGCGTGTCAGCGGCGATCAAGGTGCTCTCGCCGGGCGGCATCGAGCGGTCGCTGGGAAAGGCGAAGCGCGTCGTCGACAAGCGGCCGAAGTGATGGTTGCCGCTGACCCTACGTGCCAGTGGCGCGGGCCGAAACTACTCGCGCCCGCCGCGCCCGCCGCGCCGGGACGACCGGGATGACTGCCGACCCGACGTCGATGCGAATCGATGTGAGTGTACTCACCGATGGCGTTGCGGCGCTGTTCGCTGCTGTCGGCTGCGTGCCTGCGGAATCGAACATGATCGCCGAGGGCCTGGTCGAGGCGAATCTCTTCGGCCACGATTCGCACGGCATCGGCCTGATCCCGACCTATCTCGACAACCTGCGTGACGGCTGCGTCCGTATCGGACAGACCGTGCGGATTGTCGCCGATCATGGGGCGATCGTCGGGCTCGATGGACAACTCGGCTTCGGGCAGTCGATGGGTGCGCAAGCGATGGCGCTGGCGGTGGAGCGCGCCCGTACCCACGGCCTGGCGATGGTCGGCCTGGCCAATTCGCATCACTTGGGACGCATCGGCCGCTGGGCCGAGCGCTGCGCCGAGGCCGGCATGGTGTCGGTGCATTTCGTCAACGTCCTGTCGCCGCCGCTGGTCGCGCCATGGGGCGGCACCGATGCCCGCCTGTGCACCAATCCGCTGTGCATCGGCGTTCCGCATTCGCCGCATCCACTGATTCTCGACTACGCGACCAGCATGGTGGCGCTGGGCAAGGCGCGTGTGGCGCTCAATGCCGGCACGCCGATGGCGGAAGGCCTTCTGCTCGACGCGAACGGCCGGCCGACCACCGATCCCTCGGTGATGTTTTCGGATCCGCGCGGTGCGCTGCTTCCCTTCGCCGAGCACAAGGGCTTCGCGCTCGCCGTGATGTGCGAAATCCTGGGCGGCGTGCTGTCCGGCGGCCACGTCCAGCATCACCGGACCGAGCCCGAGCCGATGGTGAACAACATGCTGTCGCTGGTGTTCTCGCCCGATCGTCTGTCCGAACGGAGCGCGTTGGCGACTCAGGTGCAGGGTCTGGCAGAATGGCTGCGTGCCTCACCGGCGCAGGAAGGAGGCGATGGCGTTCGCTTGCCGGGTGAGCCGGAGCAGGAAACCGCGAGGGAACGGCGGCGTCTGGGGATCGCGCTGCCGCGGATGACACGCGATGCGCTGGCCGCACGGGCGCGGGCGTTCGGGCTGGCGGATTTCGCCCAGGTGCTCGCGGGCGCGCCGGCTTCGGCAACTGCGGAAAACTGAGGAAAACAAAGCATGCGCGATCCGCACGAGGGCATCGCCGACGCGGCATCGCGCTTTGGTCCCGGGGGGCGGGCGCTGCTCGCGATGTCCAAGTACCTGGCCATCGTCGGCGGGCTGGTGTTCGTCGCGCTGGTGGTGATGTCGATCGTTTCCATCACCGGACGCAAGCTGTTCGTCATGCCGGTGCCGGGCGACATCGAGATCCTGCAGATGTGCGCGGCCTTCGCCTCGTCGACATTTTTCGCCTACTGCCATCTGGTCAACGGTGACGTGAAGGTCGACTTCTTCACCCACAATCTGGCGCGGCCGAAGGTCGCGGCCATGGATGCCATCGGTTCGCTGCTGGTCGGCCTCTTCGGCGCGCTGATCGCCTGGCGCACGGCAGCAGGTGCGCTGGGTGCGTTCTCGGTAGGCGAGACCTCGACCATCATCGGCTGGCCGCTGTGGATCCCGCAGGGGCTGATGGTCCCGGGTTTCGTCCTGCTTGCGGCATCGGGCTTCTACATGTGCGCGTTGCACCTGCGTGTCGCACTGCGCCAGCCGACCTCCGACGGCACTGCATGAGCGGAACCGCCGTCGGTTTCATCATCTTCGGCGTGATGCTGGCGCTGATGGTCGTGCGCGTGCCGATCGGCATCGCGATGTTCACCGTCGGCGCCGCCGGCTTTGTCTACCTGACCGACTTCAACGTGCTGGCGCTGCTCAATTCACTGAAGAGCCTTGCCTACGCGCGGCTGTCGAATTACGACCTGGTGGTGATCCCGCTGTTCCTGCTGATGGGACAGTTCGCGACGCACGGCGGGCTTTCGCGGGCGCTGTTCCGCTGCGTGAGCGCCTTCCTCGGTCATCGCAAGGGCGGAATCGCGATGGCGTCGATCGGCGCCTGCGCCGGCTTTGGCGCCATCTGCGGATCTTCGCTGGCGACGGCCGCGACCATGGGCCATGTCGCGCTGCCGGAATTGAAGCGCTACGGCTATTCGGGATCGCTGGCAACCGGCGCGCTCGCGGCGGGTGGGACGCTGGGGATCATGATCCCGCCGTCGGTGCCGCTGGTGATCTACGCCATCCTGACGCAGGAATCGATCGGAAAGCTTTTTATGGCGGCGGTGATTCCCGGCCTGATCGCCATGTTGGGCTACATGCTTGTAGTGCAGATCATCGTCACCATCAACCCCGCCGCGGGGCCGGCCGGTCCCGAGGTGCGCTGGGCCGAAAAGGTCACGCGGCTGCTGCAGGTATTTCCGGTTCTGCTGGTGTTCGTCGTCGTCATCGTCGGCATCTACGGCGGCTGGGCGACGCCGACCGAGGCGGCCGCCATCGGCGCGGCTGCCTGCGGCGTCCTCGCCGTGGTCAGTGGCGGCATGCGCCTGCGCGGCCTGATCGACAGTTCGCTGGGCACCGCGCAGGCGACGGCGATGATCTTTCTGGTGCTGCTCGGCGCCGACATGCTGAACACCACGCTGGCGCTGTCGCAGATGC
This sequence comes from uncultured beta proteobacterium, assembly GCA_963712105.1. Taxonomy (GTDB): domain Bacteria; phylum Pseudomonadota; class Gammaproteobacteria; order Burkholderiales; family Casimicrobiaceae; genus VBCG01. The sequence goes on along the minus strand of CAVQGR010000016.1, from coordinate 227,733 downwards.
CCGGCGAACTGGCGACCTGGGTCAAGAACAGCGGCCTGCCGCCGCTGTTCGTGATGTTCATGATCCTCGTGATCTACATCTTCCTCGGTTGCGTGATGGACTCGCTGGCGATGATCCTGCTGACCATTCCCATCTTCTATCCGATGATCATGGGGCTGGACTTCTGGGGAATGGGTCCGCAGGACAAGTCGATTTGGTTCGGCATCCTGGCGCTGATGGTGGTGGAGATCGGGCTCGTCCATCCACCGGTGGGCATGAACGTCTACATCATCAACCGGCTGGCGGTCGACGTGCCGCTGACCGAAACCTTCAAGGGCGTGGTGCCGTTCCTGCTGTCGGATCTGGTGCGCATTCTGCTGCTGATGTTCTTCCCGATCATTTCGCTTTACCTGGTGCACACGTTCAAGGCCTGACGCGTGGTTGCGTCCCATGCATCGGGGCGGCCCCGACGGCGTCAGGTCACGGTGGCGTCAGGTCACGGCGGGGCGCACATGATCACCCGCACGGGACCATAGCCTTCGGCGAGCCAGCCGGCCGCCAGCATCTGCGACCGGATGGTCGTGCTGGTCGTGTAGCGGTGATTGGTGTCGGCATGCTGGTTCCAGACGCGATACACGGGCTGCGTATTGGAGGCGCAGGCGCCGGTGATTGCATCGGGCAGGCCGATATGGAACACGCCCGGTGATTCGAAGGTGAACGACGGGTAGGTGGCCTTTACGGCATCGCATTCGGCGGGTGATGCGGAATAGAAATGCGAGTCCCCGACGGCCGGCGGAAGGTAGAAACGGCACACCGTGCTGGCGCCCGAGGTTGGCGCCGGCCACGCCTTGAACTTCTGTCCGGTGCGCACCCACCCGGCATGCACGCCGCCGTCCAGGTCGGCGATTTCCGCTGTTGTACCCGTCATGAAGTAGTGATCGCGCGCCGCATGGTAATACTCGATCACGTCGATGGCCGAACTGCCGGCGACCAGACTGCCCAGATAGGCGGCGAGGTCGGCGCGGTCGGTGGCGGTCAGCATGGTTGCGATGAAGCCCATTTGCGAGGGATCGACGGTCGCGGCCGCGAGAATGCGCGCCGGGTCGTTGGCCGCGGCCATGATGCTGTTGAACGGCGCAACTGCGGTCGCCGGATCGGGCGTGTGACAGACCTGGCACCAGACCTTGTACAACGCCTTGCCGGTGGTTGCGTTCTGCGCAGGCACGGGCAGGGCGATGCAGAGCGCCGCGCCGAGCAGCGCCGCGCGAAATGCGGCTGCGCGTGTTCGCGGCGCTCGGCTCGGTGCAGGTGATGCCCGGGCGGTCATGCCATGAAACCCAAATCGCTTTGCGCGAATTTGCCGAGCGCGGGAAACACCGCGGCCAGCTCGGCGGCCGGAACACCGAACCACTTGGCCAGCGTGGCGCCGTACTGGTCGACAGAAGTCGTCGGAATCCAGCGCCCGCGACTTCCGGCATCGTCGGGGCCGCCGAGCGCCAGCGTCGGGTACTGGCCGTACATCTGCCCGCCGTTCACCTCGCCGCCGAGGATGAACTGGTGATTGCCCCAGGCGTGATCGGTACCGCCGCCGGAGGCGGGCTGGAAGGTGCGGCCAAAATCCGACAGCGTGAACGTCGTGACCTGCCCGGCCACGCCCAGCGCCGCCGTGGCGTCGTAGAACGCGGACAGCGCCGGTGAGAGCTGGGCCAGCAGATTGGCCTGCGTGGTCGCCTGGTTGGCGTGGGTATCGAAGTTGCCCAGTCCGACGAAGAAGATCTGCCGCTTCGCTCCGGTGGTCGACCGGGCTTCGATGGTCTTGGCCACCTGCATCAGCGCCTGCGCCGTGCCGTTACCGCCGAGGTTGGCGAAGATCGGCGTGACCACCGGACTGTTTCCCGACAGGATCGGATTCATCGTCGCCGACAGCGCGAGCGCCTGGCTGCCGATGGCATTGGCTTCGGTGACCATCCGGTTCGACGAGCCGGCCGCAAGGAACTGCTTCAACGCGGCGAGTCGGGCGTTACTCGGCACATTGTTAGCGTAGCCGGCCAGCGCAAACGAACCGGTCGACGGTACGGTCAGCGACTTGCTCGACCTGCCGGTGGCGAACAGGACATTGCCACCCAGCGAGGTGATGACCGGGAAGCCGCTGGCGGCATTGAACGAGGCGAGCCTGTCGGCCATGCGACCGCCCCAGCCGGTGCCCGACACTGCATCCGAGACGGCGCTTTGCCATTGCGCCTGCTGGTCCGAATGCGAGAACAGCGACAACGGCACCTTGCCCTGGAGGTACTGCGTCCGCGTGGTCGGCTGCAGCAGCGTGCCGACATTGGCGAGGATGGCGAGCTTGCGCTGGCCGAACAGCGTCTGCAGTTCGGTCAGGCTGGGATGCAGCCCGTAGGGGACCGGCGAACCCACCGGCTCGATCGGCAACAGCGAGCCCTGCGCGATCTGCAGGCCCGATGCGGCGCTGTGGACCGATGCGTATTGAGCGTAGCCCGCGGCATCGAGCGGAATCACCGTGCTGTTGCCGTCATTGCCGCCGAACAGGAAGACGCAGACCAGCGCGCGGTAGTCCGTGCTCTGCGCCTGTGCCTGCCGGCCAGGTCGATCAGGTCGAACCGGAGGCCATGCCCAGTGCACCCAGGCGCCCATCCGGCGAAGGAACGCGCGACGCGCGATCGGTATCGGTGTTGTTCATGTCAGCGCTCCACCTGGTATTCGGACGAGGTCACGACGAGGTAGTAGCCGGTCCGTGCGCGCGACAGCGTATCGGTCGCGGCAATGGCGTTGACCGCCGTGACCAGCCCGGTGCGCATGGCGGCCGGCATGGTCCGGTGCAGCAGCAACGCGTCAAGCCGGTCGGCCAGCGCGTTGGCGTCACCGGCGACCGCCTGCAGAGCCGCCCAGTCCGGTTGGGTGCCGATCGCGCCCGGATAGCTGGCCAACGGCACGATGTTGCCGAACACCAGCGTGTTGGTGACGTTGTCGCGGTTGATGTAGGTGCTGGCGTTCTGCAACGCGAACTCCGGGCGCGACCTGCGACGAGCCGGGCAGCGTGTAGTCGGGCGGGTAGTAGTTGAACACCGACTCGGGGTAGAACAGGTTCTGTCCCAGCAGGTTGCCGACCGGCCGAAGATACACGCCATCCGAACGCGTGCCGGCCGCGCGGGCGACGCCGGTCGACGTAGAGCACCGGCTCGCGCAGCTTGCCGTAGCCGGGATCGAGCTTGACGTCGCCGCGCGCCTCGGGGTCGAGCAGGATCGCGCGCACCACCGCCTTCATGTCGCCACGCGTGCCCGAACCATTGTCGACGAAGGCGTCCGGCGACGCGCCCGACGTACTGCGGCGACGGATCGCCGGTCACCAGTTTCTGGATCAGCGCGCGTGCGACGAACGGGGCGATCGACGGCGACATGAACACGTTGCGGATTGCCCGGGCGAGATCGTCGTCCATCGACAGACCGGCCGGCTGGATCACGCCGTCGAGCAGTTCCTTGGCGCCGGTGTCGTGATTGGCGGCGATCGCCGCCATGTCGCCCAGGTAGTTGCGCGGATTGTGCGCGCGAGGCGGCACCCCCGGCAGCACCGGGTAGGTCCAGCCGGTGAACACGTGCGCGAAGCCCTCGACCGCGCTCTGGTCGTAGGTGGGAATGGGCTGGCCGGCGGCATCCAGCAGCAGCGTCCCGTCCCGCTTGAGTTCCCAGAGACCGATCGAGAACAGCTGCAGCAGCTCACGCGCGTAGTTCTCGTTGGGATTGACGCCCTGCACCGGCTTGTCGTTGTTGACCATGTTGAGGTAGTGGCCCATCACCGACGACAGCGTCACCCGCAGCATCAGTTCCTCGTAGTTGCCGAAGGCATGATCGAGGAAGATCTGCTGGTAGCGCGCCATCCCGTAGGCCTCGCGCACGTCCAGTCCCGAAGTGACGAAGATCTGCGACAGCGCGAAGGCGACCCGCTGGCGCAGCTGGTCGTCGTCATTCAACGCGTTGCGGAAGAAGTCGGTCTGCAGCTGGAACAGCGTGTAGTAGTCGCGCACGCAGGTGGGATTGGGATCCGTCGGGCAGAAGGTCACGGCTGCGCCAACGGGAACGTACTTGTTGCTGCTGTAGCGCGATCCGCTCAGCGTGAACTGCTCGGCGACGAAGGCCTCCGCACCCGACGACGGCCACCTTGGCGGTCAGGGATTCCGTCGGCCCGAACGTCGCCTGTTCGAGCAGCCGCACGGCATCGGCCTACGTCTGCGCGGTCGACAACGGCGAACACATCACGACGCCTTCGAGCGTCGAGGTGCCGGCCATGCGCTGATGCATGGTGAGGTCGGGCAGGAAGCGGTGATTGGACTCGACGACCGCGGCGCCGGGGTAGAAGCTGCGGTACACCGACTGGGTTCCGGCGCCGCAGTCTGTGGCAGCGGGAACATCGATGTGAAATGCGATGGCCTCGTAGGTCCAGTCCGGATTGCCCTTGACCTTGGCGCATTCGGCGGCGTCCGCAGTGTAGAAATGCGAGTTTGGACCCGTGCCCGGCGTGCCGAAAAAGCGGCACACGGGAACCGCGGATGCACTTTCTCCGGCCGACTTCCAAGCATTCCAGCCCACCCCGGTGCGAACCCATCCGGAGACCGGTGTGCCGGCATCCAGCGCCGCCGCTTCCTCCGGAAACGCAGTGACGAAGTAGTGATTCAGCGCGGCGTTGTAGAACTCGACGACCTGCGCAGTGGGTTCGCCTGCCCAGGCCGCCGTGCCTGGCGCGGCCGAGGTCAGTCCCGCCAGCAGCACGGTTACGATCCTGCGATGAGTTGCCTGCATGTCGATTACCCTCCACGTTGGCCCGCTCGACGTCGGGTTCGCCGCGCGGAACAACCCGGATTGGACGCGGTCGGTTCAAGTCTGAACGCTTGAGGCGCCAGGGGGATGACGCATTTACATTGGCTTACATCTCGCAACGGTTCTGCATTTGGCCGTGGCGGCCCATTCGACGCCTTGCGGCGCCTTCATCGGTGAGTCCAGAATCGGCTGTGCATGCGGATTTCCGATCGGCATGGCAGTGTTGTATAAACGACATTGCAGATGTTGCTTGCGGCGCGCAGTCGGAATCACCGGCTCGTACAGCCCCGCCATTGCGGGACTCTGCCGCGACGCTGCCGCGATCCATCGAAACCCCGGAGAAAACGCATGGTGCAGGAAAAGAAATTTGCGTCGCACGCCGACCTCGAAGAGAAGAAGGTCAGTTTCGATCGGCTGTCCGACCACGCCTATGCCTACACGGCGGAGGGCGACCCCAACACCGGCATCGTCATCGGCAACGACGCGGTGATGGTGATCGACACGCAGGCGACGCCAGTCATGGCGCAGGACGTGATCCGCCGCATTCGCGAAGTCACCGACAAGCCGATTCGCTACGTGGTGCTGTCGCACTACCACGCGGTGCGCGTGCTTGGCGCCTCCGGCTACAAACCCGAGCATGTCATCGCCAGCCGCGACACCTACGAACTCATCATCGAGCGCGGCGAGCAGGACATGAAAAGCGAGATCGAGCGCTTTCCGCGCCTGTTCCGCGCCGTCGAGTCGGTGCCGGGGCTGACCTGGCCCACGCTGGTGTTCGAGCGGCGGATGACGCTGTGGCTGGGCAAGCTCCAGGTCGAGATCATGCAGCTCGGACGCGGGCACACCAAGGGGGACACGGTGGTCTGGCTGCCCAGGGAGAAGATCCTCTTTTCCGGCGACCTGGTCGAATACGACGCCACGCCGTACACGGGTGACGCCTACCTGGCCGACTGGCCGGCGACGCTCGACGCGGTGGCCGCGCTGCGACCGGAAAAACTGGTGCCCGGGCGCGGCGCGGCGCTGATGACTCCGGAGGCGGTGAAGGCGGGGCTCGAAGGCACGCGGGCGTTTGTCACGTCCATGTTCGACAGCGTGAAACGCGGCGCGCAGGCCGGGCAGGACCTGCGAACCGTCTACCGGAATACTTATCAGGCGCTCAAGCCACGCTTCGGCCATTGGGTGATCTTCGACCACTGCCTGCCCTTCGACGTTACCCGTGCCTACGACGAGGCCACAAAGTATCCGCATCCACGCATCTGGACGGCGGAGCGCGACAAGGAGATGTGGCAGTCGCTGGAAGGCTAGGCCAGATCGGCGGCGCGCATCCCGGCATGAAGACGTATACCAATCCGATCTACCAATACCGGCGTATCCGCGAGCAGGACGGGGCGGCGGCGCGGCGTCCCGTGGTCGTGGTGGGCGCGGGTCCCATCGGTCTCGCCGCAGCGATCGACCTGGGCCAGCGCGGCATTCCGGTGCTGGTGCTCGACGACGACGATACGGTGAGCTTCGGCTCGCGGGCGATCTGCTACGCCAAGCGCACGCTGGAAATTCTCGACCGCCTGCATTGTGCTGAACCCATCGTCAGCAAGGGCATACGCTGGAATGTCGGCCGCGTGTTCAACGGTTCCGAGCTCGCCTACCGCTTCGACCTGCTCCCCGAAGCCGGTCATCGCCGGCCGGCATTCGTCAACCTGCAGCAGTACCACTTCGAGGAATGCCTGGTGCAGCGCGCGCAGGCCTTGCCGGCCGTCGACCTGTGCTGGCGGCACAAGGTCGTCGGCGTCGCGCCGCGTGCCGACGGCGCAGGACTCACCGTGGCCACGCCGGACGGCGAATACGTGCTCGACTGCGACTGGCTGATCGCCTGCGACGGCGCGCGCTCTCCGGTGCGCTCGATGCTTGCTCTGGACAGCGACGGGCAGGTCTTCCACGACCGCTTCCTGATCGCCGACATCCACATGACGTCGGATTTTCCGACCGAGCGCTGGTTCTGGTTCAATCCGCCATTTCATCCGGGCCAGTCGGTGTTGTTGCACCGGCAGGCCGACGATGTCTGGCGGATCGATTTCCAGTTGGGCTGGGACGCTGACCCCGACGAGGAAAAGAAACCCGAGCGCATCCTGCCGCGGCTGCGCGCGATGCTCGGCCCCAATGCGAAGTTCGAGATCGAATGGGCGAGCGTCTATACGTTCCAGTGCCGGCGCATGCAGCGCTTCCGCCACGGTCGTGTCCTCTTTGCCGGCGACAGCGCTCATCTGGTGAGCCCATTCGGCGCGCGCGGCGCCAACAGCGGCATCCAGGACACCGACAACCTGGTGTGGAAACTCGACCTGGTGCTGCGCGGCCTGGCGCCGGAGGCGCTGCTCGACAGCTACGACGCCGAGCGCGTCGCCGCAGCGGACGAGAACATCCTGAACTCGACGCGTTCGACCGACTTCATCACGCCCAAGAGCGCGATGTCGCGCACGATTCGCGATGCGGTGCTGGCGCTGGCGCGGCGGCACCCGTTCGCGCGCCGCCTGGTCAACAGCGGGCGGCTGTCGGTGCCCAAGGTGCTCGACGCATCGCCGCTCAACACGGCCGACCGGGAGCCTTTCTCCGGCGCCATGATGCCCGGCGCACCGGCGGCCGACGCACCGGTGGCAGGGGCGCATGGCGAGTGGCTGCTCGACTACCTTGGCGGCGACTTCTGTCTGTTGGTCTTCGGCGATGTCGTCGACCGCGACGCCACGGCGCGCCTGGCCGCTGGAGCGATCGGCATTCGCGTCGTGCAGGTCGGTGGGAGTGAGCGCGCCGGTAACGGCGTTCTCGTCGACCGCGAAGGACTGGCGGCGGCACGCTACGATGGCACCCCCGGTACCTGCTATCTGATCCGGCCTGACCAGCATGTCGTTGCGCGCTGGCGGGCATTTGATGCCGATGCAGTCGAGGCCGCGCTCGCGCGGGCGACGCTGCGCTCCGGAGTCTCGCCATGAATGCGCTGAACACCGAACCCAACATCGCCGTGCCCGACGATTTCTACGCGGCGCTGCTGGACATGCACCGTGGCCTGAGCGAAGACCAGAGTGCGCAGGTCAACGCCAGGCTGATTCTGTTGTTGGCCAACCACGTCGGCGACGGCGACGTATTGCGCGAAGCGATGCGCCTGGCCCGCGAGGATGCCGCGTCGTCCGCGTAGCGGCATCGACGATTACGACTGCCCGAACCCGAGGACATCATGACCACCGCCACCACCAGCCGACCCACCCCCGCAGCCAGGACCGCGCCGAATGCGTCCACGCCCGCCTACCAGACCGGATTCGGCAACGAATTCGCGACCGAGGCAATCCCCGGCGCACTACCCGTCGGGCAGAACTCGCCGCAGCAGTGTCCGTACGGTCTGTACGCCGAGCAGTTGTCCGGCACCGCCTTCACCGCGCCGCGCGGAGCGAATCGGCGCAGCTGGACCTATCGGATTCGCCCTGCCGCCGTGCACGAGCCGTTTCGCAGCATCGACGCCGGACGGCTGGTCGGCCGTTTCGGCGACGTGGCCGTGCCGCCCGACCGGTTGCGCTGGGACCCGCTGCCGATGCCAACCGGTTCGGTCGATTTCGTCGAGGGCCTTGTCACCATGGCCGGCAACGGAGACGCGGCGGCGATGAGTGGCCTCGCCATCCATGTCTACGCCGCCAACCGGTCGATGAGCGACCGCTTTTTCAGCGATAGCGACGCCGAGTTGCTGATCCTTCCGCAGTCCGGCCGGCTGCGCCTGGCAACCGAATTCGGCATCGTCGACGTCGAGCCGCAGCAGATCGCGGTGATTCCGCGTGGCGTGCGGTTCCGGGTCGAGCTGCCCGACGCCACCGCGCGGGGTTACGTCTGCGAGAATTTCGGTGCGCAATTCCGCCTGCCCGACCTGGGCGTCATTGGCAGCAACGGTCTCGCCAATCCGCGCGACTTCGAGACGCCATGCGCCTGGTACGAGGACCGCGAGGGTGACTTCGAACTGGTCACCAAGTTCATGGGCAAGCTGTGGTCGGCGAAGATCGGCCATTCGCCGCTGGATGTCGTCGCCTGGCACGGCAACTACGCGCCCTACCGCTACGACCTGCGCCGGTTCAACACCATTGGCTCGATCAGCTATGACCATCCGGATCCGTCGATCTTCCTGGTGCTGCAGTCGCAGAGCGACACGCCCGGCGTGGACGCGATCGATTTCGTGATCTTCCCGCCGCGAATCCTGGCGATGGAGCACACGTTCCGCCCGCCCTGGTTTCACCGCAACGTGGCCAGCGAGTTCATGGGATTGATCGAAGGCGTCTACGACGCCAAGGCCGAAGGCTTCGTGCCCGGCGGCGCCAGCCTGCACAACTGCATGACCGGCCACGGCCCCGACACCGAAACCTTCGCCAAGGCGAGTACGGTGGATCTGTCGCAGCCCACGCGCATCAGGGACACCATGGCATTCATGATCGAGACGCGGCTGCCGATCCTGCCGACCCGCTTCGCGCTCGAATCGGCGCAGCTGCAGCGCGAGTATCACCGGTGCTGGCAGGATCTGCCCCGGCAGTTCGACCCGGCACGTCGCTGACCAGGAGCCGATTCATGTCTGCAGAGTACGAGAACATCATTGTCGAAACCCGCGATCGCGTCGGCATCATCCGCCTGAATCGTCCGAAGCGGATGAATGCGCTGAACGACGCGTTGGCGGTGGAACTGTCCGCCGCGCTGCGTGCCTTCGACGACGATCCGGCGATCGGCTGCATCGTCCTCACCGGAAACGACCGGGCGTTCGCCGCGGGTGCGGACATCGGCGCGATGGCCGAGTGGGACTATGTCAAGGTCCACGCCGACGACTACATCACCCGCGACTGGGAGGATATCCGCCGGGTGCGCAAGCCGGTGATTGCGGCGGTCTGCGGCTATGCGCTGGGCGGCGGCTGCGAACTGGCGATGGCCTGCGACACCATCATCGCTGCCGACACTGCAAAATTCGGGCAGCCGGAAATCACCATCGGCACGATGCCCGGCATGGGCGGCACACAGCGGCTGCCGCGGGCGATCGGCAAGGCCAAGGCCTTCGACTGGTGCCTGACCGGACGCATGGTCGACGCCGTGGAGGCCGAGCGCGCCGGCCTGGTGGCGCGGGTCCTGCCGGCCGATCAGGTCGAAGACGAAGCGCTGGCGATGGCCGCCAAGATCGCCTCGTATTCGTTGCCGGTGGTGCGCAAGATCAAGGAGGCGATCAATCGCGCCTATGAATCCTCGCTGGCGGAAGGCCTTCTGTTCGAACGGCGTGAGTTCCACGCCACGTTCGCGCTCGACGACCAGAAGGAAGGCATGCGCGCTTTTGTCGACAAGCGCAAGCCGGTGTTCAAGCATCGCTGACCACGGGGGTTGCGTCGTCCGGGTTAGAATTCGGGCATGAATCGACCGTACCAGGACTTCGCTGTCTCGCCTTCGGTCCAGCGCGGCGCGGGCTTCGCCGGACTGCGCCTGCTCGCGGCCTGTGTCGCCTGCCTGCTGCTGGTTGCCTGCTCGGGGGGATACACGCGCACCGTGGTCCAGGAAACCTGGAAGGACCCGAAGTACAAGGCCGGGCCGCTGAAGAAGGTCTTCGTGCTCAGCCTGATGAAAATCGAGCCCGGCGGGCGCGAGGCGGTCGAGGACGCGCTGGTCGTGCGCCTGCAGTCCGCCGGCGTCGCCGCGGTCGCCGCGCATACGCTGCTGCCCAGGGACGCGCAGACGGCTGGACCCACCTTTGACCAGGCTGTCGCGAGTTCGGGCGCGGATGCCATCCTGGTGGCGCAGGTCCATTGGTTGAATTCGCTCGAACCCTACATGATCACCGAGGCAATTGCTTCGCCCGCCCCCAATGTCATGGGCGAATCGCGATACCTGTCCTCGCAGGGGGCGAATCAGCGCGGCGACTACAAGGTCGCGCGCATCCACACCGATGTCTATCGGGCACAGGGCGCGCAGATCTGGGCCGGGTATTCGGATTCCTACGACGCTGTGAATCTGGCCCGGAACATTCCGGACTACACGATCAAGATCGTTGCAGCGATGAGTCGCGACGGCATCGTGGCGCGCAGCGCCAAGCCACCGTCGTGAATCCGCAACCGAGAATTTTCATGAATCGAAGCCTTCGTGTCGCCACCTTCATTGCCGGAGCATTGATACTTGCCGGCTGCCAGACGACGTCGATCCAGTCGGCATGGTACGACTCGAGCTACAGCGGCGGTCCACTGAAGAAGATCGTGGTCGTGGCGAGCGACGGCTCGACTTCCGACAGCCGCGTGTTCGAGGACGTCGTCGTGCAAAAGCTGAACGCCGCCGGCGTCGTCGGTGTTCCCGGCTATTCGACAGTGCCGCCCGACGCGCGCAAGTCCGAAGGTCCGTTCGCGGAGGCGGTCGCGCGCACCGGCGCCGACGGCGTGCTGATCGTGCGCCTGCTGCGCATGGATACCAAGACCCAGGTGTCGACCGTGATGATGCCGGGACCGATGATGGGACCCTATGGCGGCTTCTATGGCGGCGTCTACGGCGGCGGATTCGCCGGTGCCGGGTTTTATCCCAGCGTGAACGTGTCGCAGTACGACGTCGCGTCGGTGCAGGTCAATCTCTACGCGGTCGCCACGCGCAGGCTGCTCTGGGCCGCGACCACGGAGACCGTGAGCCCGTCGACGGTGGCGAAGGAGGCGGCGAAGTATGCCGACGTGCTGATCGAACAGTTCCGCGCCCGCGGACTGATTCCGCCGGGCAAGCAGTAAGAACCGGTCACCGCCTCGTTCAGCGTGCCTTGACGAGCTGCATTGCGCCGCCGTCGCGCAGCGCCAGCGCCAGTTCGCCGCCGTTGACCGCATAGGCGCTCACCCGCCCGATCTGTTCGACGAATGTGCCGTCCTGCGAGCCGGGTGGACAGGCCATCCTGGTCAGCGCGGCCGGCGTGAAGCGCATGGCGGGTCCGTTGACCTCGTAGCCGCCGGAGCCGCGATTGCAGTCGGCCTGCAGCAGCACCCGACCGCCTGGCTGGAAGATGAGCGTGTAGCGTTCCGGTGCCTTCGGTTCGACGGTGCGACCGTCCGGAAACCGCGTCGACCGCCACTGCCAGGTCGGACCGACGATTTCGTTGGAGGCGAGGGTGATGTCCGGAGGCGCCGAGTTGGCGGGCAGCGCCGACGGCGCATCGGCGGGCTTCAATCCCGTCTGCGGCATCGTCGCGCAGCCACCGGCGGCAAAGGCGGCGGCAAGCATGGTGATCCCAAGGATTCCCATCGGGTGCAGCGTTCGGAAGGGGCGAGGGGAAATCACGGAGCGCGTCCGCCGACTGCCGTGGTCAGCGCCTGCGCGGTCTCGCGTACCAGCATCCCCAGCATCGCGACGCGCTCGCGCGTCAGCCGGGTCGTCGGACCCGCCAGCGACAGCGCGGCCCAGGGCTCGCCATGTTCGTCGAGGACCGCCGCGGCGACACAACGAAGACCTTCGGCATGTTCCTCGTCGTCGATCGCGTAGCCGCGCAGGCGCGTCGCCGCGAATTCAGCCAGCAATGCATCACGGCGAGTGAGCGTCTGCGGCGTGTGCCGGGAGAGGGGTGCGCGCCCGATGGCGCGTCCGATGGCCTGATCGTCCATCGCGGCAAGCATTGCCTTGCCCACGCCGGATGCATGCAGCGGCGCGCGCGCGCCCAGCTTGACGCTCATGCGCATCAGTTCTCGACACTGGACCTGCTCGACGAAGACCGCCTCGCCGCTTTCGATGACTGCGAGATTGGCCGTTTCGCCGGCGCGCTCCATCAGCGACTTCAGGAACGGAAATGCCTGCACGACCAGGTTGCGATGCTGCAGGAATGCGGCGCCGACGCGGAAGGCGCGTACGCCGACCAGCCAGGTGCCATTGTCGTCCGCCTGCACGTAGCCTGAGGCTTCGAGCGTGGCAAGCAGACGGTGCGCGGTCGGCGCGGGCATGCCCAGCCGCGCCGCCAGCACGGTCAGCGTCGCGCCGCCGTCGGTGGCGGCGAGTGCTTCGAGCACCGCGAGTCCCCGCGATAGGGCCTGGGTGTGCCCACCGGCTTTCTTGGCCGGTCGGCGGCCGCCGGCGACCTTGCGCGACGGCGCGGAAACTTTGGCGGGAGTGGCAGGACGCGTACGCATGAAGGGCGATCGTTGCAGCTGCGCCTGGAAGCGCGACCGACAAGCGTGATCTTATCATCGGCAGTTCTGCGGCAAAACATTTGTGAAAATGCCTTTCACAAAAAACAGGATTGCGATCCGGCGTAGAATCGCGGCCTTCCCGACCCTTGGTTGGCTTTCATGTCCACCCGGCATGCGCTACAGCCGTTGCGCCTCAGTCGCGACGAAGTTCCCTGCCCGTCGCCGGCTCCCGGCTGACACCCGGCGATGAACCAATCCTCGATCACGTCCGGGAACGTCGCGCCGGGCCGGCAGCCCGGTCTGTGGCGGCGCGTATGCCTGCTGGGCATTGCCCAGATCATTTCCTGGGGCACGCTCTTCTACACTATCGCCGTGCTCGGTGGCGCCATGCGCGAGGCGACCGGCGTCGACGAGTTGTGGCTGTTCGGCAGCTTTACCATCGGCCTGTTCGCGTCGGGGCTGGTGTCGCCCTGGCTGGGCCGGCGGATCGACTCGCACGGCGGGCGCCAGGTGCTGGTTGGCGGCTCCATACTTGGTGCGTTGGCCTGCGCGGTCCTGGCGATGGCGCAGGGCCCGCTGACGGTGCTGGCGGGCTGGCTGCTGGCCGGCGTGGCGATGGCGGCCTGCCTGTACGACCCGGCGTTCGCCGCGCTGCACCAGCTGGCGGGCACGTCGTACCGGCGTGCGGTCACCGCGCTGACGCTGTTCGGTGGCTTTGCCAGCACCGTGTTCTGGCCATTGTCGCTGTTCCTGCTCGACACGGTCGACTGGCGCGCCACTTATGCGATCTATGCGCTGCTGCATCTGTTGGTCTGCGTGCCGCTGCAACTGGCGGGCGTGCCGGCGGGGCGCGGTGAACATTCGCCTCCCGAACCTGCTGAAACCGCCGGAGCGCCACCCAGGACCCACGGTGGCGCGGTATTTTTCTGGCTGGCCGCGGCGCTTTCGCTGGTGACCTTCATCAGTTCGGCGGTGGCCGCGCACCTGATCAGCCTGCTGACCGCAACCGGCCTGACCGCGCGCGACGCTGTGCTCATCGGCTCGCTGATCGGGCCGATGCAGGTGGCGGGACGGATCATGGAGTTCGCCTTCACCCGGCATTTGCACGCGCTGGCCGTCGGCACCTTCGCCTTCGCGATCATGGCAGTGTCCTTGGCCATCTTCACGCAGGTGCACGGTGTGTGGATCGTGGCGCTGGCGTTCGTGATCCCCTACGGCTGGGCCAACGGCATCATGACCATCGTACGAGGTACCGTCCCGGCCGAGATGTTCGGCCAGCGCAACTATGGGGCGTTGCTCGGGAGGCTGGCGCTGCCGCAGTTCATCACCAAGGCCATCGCGCCGTTTGCTCTTACGCTGCTGTTCCTAGTCGATCCCGAGCGGCTGTACTCGCCGTACGCGCTGCTGCTGCTGGGCATCCTGGCGTTGCTCGCCTATCGTGCCGCGGTGGCCGCTGCCGCACGGCGACACTAGCCTGCCGATATCTGGATCCCTGGCGTCCGGAAACCGCCAATGCCGCCCGGGCCATCCCGGACGCGCGCAATTGGAGGCGCGATTGAATAGATCGGGCATCAGGACTGTTGACTGCTTGGTAGCCTTGTCCACTGGGTGAGCCGGGAGGTCAGCATGCACGCCATCCTTCGTCTTGTCGCTGTCGCGCTTGCGCTGGGCGCATCGATCGCCCAGGCTACATTTCATACCTTCGTCATCGACCAGATCTACACCAATGCCGACGGCAGCGTGCAATTCGTCGTATTGCGCGAATCTTCCGCCAGCGATGGCGAGCATTTCTGGAGCGGAAAGACGTTGCGGTCCACCAATGCCCAGGGCATGCAGCAGACGCTGGTCTTCCCCGTCAATCTGCCGTCGGCCGATACTGCACTGCGTCGCGTACTGGTGGCCACCACGGGCTTCGCGGCGCTCGGCCTCGTGATGCCGGATTACACGATTCCCGCGGGATTCCTGCCGGTTGCCGGCGGCACGCTCAATTTTGCCGGCGTGCATCAGATCGCCTTTGGCGCGATGCCGACCGACGGCACCAGGGCGCTGTCCGCATCCGGCGCCGTCGTGCCCAATGTGGCGACCAATTTCTCCGGCGCATCGGCCAGCGTGACCTCCGGCCCGCCGGCGGCGCTCGCGGTCGAGTTCTACAATGCTGTGCTCGATCACTATTTCGTCACGCATATACCCGGTGAGATCGCGATCCTCGACGCCGGAATCGCGATCAGGGGTTGGGTCCGCACCGGGCAGTCATTCGGCGTTTATGTGTCCGCGGGTGCAGGCACGTCGCCGGTATGCCGTTTCTACATTCCACCGGGCAAGGGCGACTCGCATTTCTACGGTCGCGGCACCGCCGAATGCGACGCAACCGGCCAGAGCAATCCCAGCTTCATCAACGAGGATCCGCAATTTTTTCACATGCTGCTGCCTGTGGCGGGCGTATGTCCGGCTGGAACGATTGTGCTCTACCGGGTATTCAGCGACCGCCCCGATGCCAACCACCGCTACATGATCGATCGCGCCATTCGCGACCTGATGGTCGCAGTGCGCCAATGGCTGGCCGAAGGCGACGGCCCCGACCTGGTGGTGATGTGCGGTCCGCCGAAGCCCTAGGCGGGCGCGCAACAGCAGCGGACGACCAGGTCCATGTCGCGCTAGGCGTCGTCGGTTTCGCCCTTTCGGCGCAGCGCGATGTAAAGCAGCATGGGCACCGCAAGCGCCGCACCCGCCTGTACCGTGAACAGGACACGATACGCATTGTCGACGTCGGCGCCCAACGCCCTGACGACGGCGTAGACGAGTTCGAGAAGTTCCAGGCCGAATTCGGTGCCCAGCATGATCGCCAGCGACGGCAGCACCGCGAAAACCGGCAGGCGCAGACTCGCGGGAAGTACGGCGAGCAGGACCAGCACCGTGATGCCGCTGGATCCGAAGCCCGTGACCATCGGCGTCCACAGGAAGTAGCTGTGCGTCTTGATCCAGGGGTAGGCGACGTAGCTGGCGATGCCCAGGAACAGGATGGCGGCGAAGACCTGCAGCAGCGCTCGCGATGCGGACGGCCGACGATGGACGAGGAATCCCGCGGCAATGGTGCCGGCAATCTGCGCGGAGGCGGCCAGCGTCGACCGGTCGGCGACCAGCGCTTCGCTGCCGATTGATTCGAAAAGGAAAGCGGCCTCGAAGAAACCGGTGGTCGGCATTTCGACGACGAACAGCGCGGCAAGCAGCCATAGCGGGCCGCGCACGCTCGCGGCGCCGTCGGCCGGCAATGCCGTCTCGCGCAGCCGGCGCACGAACAGGAATCCGGCGACGATCATGACCGGCAGCGCGGCAAGCGTTGCCGGCGCGGCGTAGCTTGTGGTCGATCCCAGCGTCGACCAGATCTCGAAGGCGACGACCGTGGTCACGAAAGCGAGCAACGGTCGCGTCGGCAGTGTCGGTGCCGCGGTCAATGGCGCGTTCGCGCTCGGCAGCACCAGCGCCAGCACGACGAGCAGCGCCAGCATCAGCAGCGGCAGTGCGGCGAAGGCGAAGAAATAGCCCGCAAGTCCGAACAGCGGCAGCAGGTACTTCGCCAGCTGAGGCGCCAGCAGGAATCCCGCCGGCGTTGCACCGGACCACAGCGTGGTGAGCGTCGCGCGGCCCGTAGGCGCCGGCCAGTCCAGGATCAGCGCCTGCGCGGCCGGTGCGAGGCAGGCCAGTGCGGCCGAGCCCAGCGTAAAACAGGCAAAGACCGCGACTTCGCGCAGCCACTGCGCCGGATGGGCGAGGTCGACTACCGCGAAGATCGCAAACGCGGCGGAGGCGATCGCGCAGGCGGTCATCGCCAGTGCGCGGGCACGGTAGCGTTGCAGCAGCATCGGGCAGGCGGCGAGCGCGATGACCATGCCGGCGATGATCGCCTCGAGCAGCACGGCGACGTGTTCGACCGGGATACGCAGGAATGCGGCGAACTGCGCTTCGCTGACCAGCACCGAGCTGCTGACCACTGCCTTCAAGCCGTTGCCGAGCAGCGCGATGCCGCCCAGCACGAACAGCAGCGGCAGGCCGGGGGCGGCCAGTGTCATCGCGGCGCCGTTCGTGGCGCCGGGTCGCCGTCGTTCGAATTCAAACCGGATCCGCCGTCGCGCCGGCGTCGTACCAGCGCCGTGTCCGGTTGACCACGGCAACGACCGACAGCATCACCGGCACCTCCACCAGCACGCCCACAACGGTGGCGAGGGCGGCGCCGGAGTGCAATCCGAACAGGCTGATCGCCGCGGCGACCGCGAGTTCGAAAAAATTGGAGGCGCCTATCAGTGCCGATGGTCCGGCCACGCAGTGCGCGACACGCAGGCGTCGATTCAGCCAATAGGCCAGCGACGAATTGAAGTAGACCTGGATGACGATGGGCACGGCCAGCATAGCGATGATGGCCGGCTGCGCCAGGATCTGCTCCCCCTGGAACGCGAACAGCAGGATCAGCGTGACCAGCAGCGCAACGATGGACAGTGGCGCCAGCCGCGCGCGCGCCGCCTCGAGTGCGGAATCGCCGCCACGCCGCACCAGTAGCGCGCGTCCGGCCTGGGCGATGACCAACGGCACGACGATATACAGGCCGACGGAGAGAAGCAGCGTGGTCCATGGAACGGCGATGGCGGAGAGGCCGAGCAGCAGGCCGACGATCGGCGCAAAGGCCACGACCATGATCGCATCATTCAGCGCCACCTGCGACAGGGTGAAGACGGGGTCACCCCGCGTCAATTCGCTCCAGACGAACACCATGGCAGTGCAGGGCGCCGCGGCTAGCAGGATCAGACCGGCGATGTAGCTGTCCTGCTGGTCGGCCGGCAGCATCGTGCCAAAGACCTGCCGTATGAACAGCCAGCCGAGCAGCGCCATGGTGAACGGCTTCACCGCCCAGTTGACGAACAGCGTGACGCCAATGCCCCGCCAATGCGCCGTGAGACCGTGCAGTGCGCCGAAGTCGACGCGCAGCAGCATCGGGATGATCATCACCCAGATCAGCACGCCGACAGGCAGGTTGACCTGCGCAATCTCGATTGTCGACAGCGCCTTGAACGGCGCCGGAAACAGGTGACCGAGCGCAATGCCCGCGACGATGCACAGAGCCACCCAGAGCGACAGCCAGCGCTCGAACAGGCCGAGCGCACCCGCGGCGGCTGGCATCCGCGCCGCCTTGTTGCCCGTCGGCAGGCTCATGCGCCGCCGCCGATGTCGTGGAGCCGTGCCAGCAGAGATAGCCGATCGAGCGTGGCGAGCGGCAGGCTGGTGAAGGCGCGAATCCGGTTGGCGAGCGCCCGTCCGGTCGTGGCAAACGCAGCGCGCTTCGCCTCGTCGCTGCCCTCCACTGACGCCGGGTCGGGTAGGCCCCAGTGCGCGGTCATCGGTTGCCCCGGCCAGACCGGGCAGACTTCGCCGGCGGCGTTGTCGCAAACGGTTATCACGAAATCGAGCCGCGGCGCGCCGGGCCTCGCGAACTCATCCCAGGATTTGCTGGTGAGGCCGTCGGTCGGCAGGCGGCTGGCGCTCAGGAATTCGAGCGCGTGCGCATTGACCGTTCCGGCGGGTCGCGAACCGGCGGAAAACGCGTTGAAGCGTTCGCCGCCGGCCTGGCGCAGGATCGACTCGGCGATGATGCTGCGTGCGGAATTGCCGGTGCACAGGAACAGCACGTTGTAGCTTCGTTCGGTCATGGCATGCCCGTTTCGTTCAGCTGCAGCCGCCGCGTGCACCGGACGCTGCAGCCGCCGGTGGCGCGCAGCAGGCGGCGGGCGCCGCGGATTGCGCAGCCGCGATGCCAGCCGACTCTGCACCCGCCGCGGGTAGCGCCGTCGCGGCGTCGTCCCCGTAGATCTCGACGGTGTCCAGCGAGTGGAATGCTTCCCATGGAATTCCCTGCGGATCGCGCACCCAGTGCTTGTCCGAGCGCGCGTAGCAGCAACTGGCGTCAGGCTGGTCGGTGACGGCGGCCTCGTCTGCGGCGACGAAGCGCTTGCGCAGCTCGGCGAGTTCATCGGCCGAATTGACCTGCACGCCGAGGTGGTTGAGGCCGGCGCGCGCGGCGCGTTGCGAAATGGCGAAATTGACGCGCGGATCGTCCAGCATCCATTTCGCGTAGTCCGGCTTTTCCACGGTCGGCGACATGCCGAAGAGACCCGAGTAGAAGCGAATGCTGGCGGCGAGGTCGGGCACGCCGAGATGGACGTGAAAGCGTTTCATGATCTGGTCCTGTTGCGCTTCGGGGATGAATCGCATGCGGCGGGAGCGCAGGCCGGCGCGCATGCGGTTTCGCTGCCGGCACGGCAGCAGTTTTCGGTGAGGTAGGCGAGCAGGTGATTCATGGCCTCGATTTCCGGGCGGTACCAGATGAAGCGGCCCTCGCGCCGGTCGACGACGAGCCCTGCCGACGCAAGTTCCTTAAGATGGAACGACAACGTCGCCGGTGCCAGATCGAGGCGCGTCGCGATGGCACCAGGAGTCAGGCCTTCGCCGGCATGTTCGACCAGCAGCCGGAAAATCGCCAGACGCGTTTCCTGGGCGAGCGCCGCGAGTGCGGTGACGGCGCGAATTGAGTCGTTGTCGGTATCCGGTACCCGGTTGCGAATTAATTCCATAATTCCAATATTATGGAATTAATAATCAGGTGTCAAGTGTTCGGTCCGGGCGCTCTACCGCGGCTGTGCGGTAGCCGTAGGCAGGCGTCGCGACGCAACCGCAGGCGAGTCTCGCCGCACCATCGCAGGCAAATTGCGCCACGCCCCGCAACTAGGCCGCCGGGCTTTGCCGGCGCCATCTGCGCCACAGGCGCCACAGCACGAGCGGTATGCCGATGATAGACAGCGTGCCCCACACGGCCGCCGCGTAATCCGACGGTCGCACCGTCGGCGGCAGCAGGTCTGGGTCACGCAATTCCGCGGGAAACGGCCGCGGCGGCACGGGGACGATCTGCGCCAGCGCGGGATCGTTGGGGATGCGGTCCTTGTATTCCCAGGTGGTGACGGCAGGGGAGTCGCCAATCGTGCGGCTGGATGGAAACTGCGGCAAGCGCAGGAAGGCGATGGCCTCCATGTCGCTCGCCAGCATCCGCGACAGAATGCCATCGCGCTCGCCGTCTTTTCCCTGGCCCAACGCGTGCAGACTGGCGAATGCTTCCTCCAGCGCCGCCGCGGGCAGCAACCGCGTCTGATCACTGCGCAGGTAATCGAAGGCGAGCTTGGCCTTGCCGATGGACATTTCCTTGGCGGCGAGAAACGGAAATCCGACCCAGGCCAGCAGCCGGCTCGACGGCCCGCGCGAAGGGATCGACCAGCCCAGCGCGCGCAAGGCATCGACGCTTATGCTGCTGCAATTCTGATTCGGGTGGTAGTAGTCGAGCTGATGCCGGTAGAACTGGTTGTAAAGGCGCCCGAGGGCTGCCTGCACCAACGCTGCGGCACGCTCGTCTCGCAACACCACGACCAGCATGTAGGAGGGCCGGTACCATCCCTGGCCGCTGTTGAGATCGGCGAGATAGTTGTCCAGTGGCACTGGCGCGGCGATGATGCCCTTTTCGCTTTCGACGTCGAGCGAGTAGAAATTGTTGACCAGCCAGTCGCCGATGGCGCCGTCGGCGGCGACGCGTCCGGTGACCAGCGCGAAGTGTCCGCCCTGCGCCTCGTCGTCGTCGCCCTGCGCGCCGTTGACCATAAGCGCCAATACCGGACGGCCGGTCCAGCCGGCCGGCATCGCATCGCGTTGCCACAGCGTCATCGCGGCGAATGGAGATTTCGCGCCCCCGTTCGGCGCCTCGCGCATCAGCGTGCGCAGGCTCGCCGCAGGAGATGCGGGATCGGGCAACGCACGCAATGGAGGCGGGACGCCGCCCAGCCGGAAATCCTCGGGCCAGAGCGTGCGTGCGACCAGCGTTCCCTTTTCCATGGCGCCGCGTACCGTGGCCTCGCGCGTGGCGAAAAAGGCAACCGACGACGCGTCGTAGAAGGACCGGTTGAGCGGGATCTTCGACACGGTCCGGAAGGCGAATTCGCCTTCGGGCGTGGCCAGCGACGCGCCGTCCGCCGCCAGGCGGGCATGGCGCACGATGTCCGGCGCGGCGATCCAAACCAGCGGCGGAAATTCCAGTGGGGCATCGGCGACGCGCCGCGTCAGCCAGTTGCGCAAGTCGTCGAAGGGATGCACACCGGTGGCAAAGGAGGCGACTGACTGGCCAGGCTTGGGCACGGCGATAGTTTCGCCGCGGAAATACCACAGCGCCTGCCGGATCGTCGGACAGTCGGTGCAGGTACCGGTGGCCATGCGGAAGTCGGAGGCGGCGTAAAGGCCGAAGTTGCCGGCAGCAACGGCGGAGGCGGGAAGGGGAGGCATGGTGGCGGAGGAAGCGATCGGCGGACCTGCGGCGGCGCCGAGAACGACGACCAAGGCAGCCAAGGTCCGTATTGTCACGCTTGACTGCCCGCTGCAACGCGGCCCGCAGCGCTGTTGCCGATTATGGCGTGGCGACGTCGGCGCTGTCACCGGGTCAATGCGATGCGCAGGCGATTGGACAGCATGTCGACGATGGCCACCAGCGCGATCATGGCAATGAGCACCGTCGATGCCTGCTGCATCTGGAACAGCGACAGGTGGAAGTAGAGCATCTGGCCGAGACCGCCGGCGCCAACGACACCGAGGATGGTCGCGGCGCGGATGTTGTTCTCCCAGCGGTACAACGAATAGCTGACCAATTGCGGCAGCACCTGCGGAAAGGTCGAATACCAGAACGCGGGCAACGCGGCTGCGCCATTGTGGCGCAACGCCTCATTGGCCTCGGGCGCGACGTTTTCCAGCGATTCGGCGAATAGGCGTCCCAGCACGCCGGTGGTGTGAAACGCCAGCGCCAGCGTGCCGGCGAAGGGGCCCAGGCCGGCAGCGACGACGATCAGCGAGGCCCAGACGAGTTCGGGAATTGCCCGTGCGATGTTGAGCACAGCACGTGCGGCCCGGCGTGGCAGCGTGCCCCAGCGTCCTGCGGCGGGCAGCGCCAACGCCAGTCCGCCGACCATCGCCAGCAGCGTACCCAGCAGCGAGATGGCCAGCGTTTCGAGGGTCGCGTAGGCGGTCCTGCCGAGAAATTCCGCATCGGTGGAAGGAGGAAAAAACCCACTGAGAAAGGCGCCCATCTGGCTCGCCGACTCGCGCGAGAACAGGCTTGCCCAGTCGCCGGACAGCGTGGCCACGCAGACGCCGACGAAGGCGATGAAGGCCAGCGGCACGAGTACGCCGCGGCGCGAAATTCCGCTGGCCGCACCGCTCATGCGAACCACCTCCGCAAATACGCGCTCACGGCATCGGCGAGCGCGACCAGGCCGACGAACACCGACAGCATGGTGAGCACCTCGCCGCCTTCCAGCATTTTCATCGACAGTTCCATCTGCTGGCCGAGACCACCGGCGCCGACGAAGCCCATGACCACCGAGGCGCGGATCGCACATTCCCAGCGATAGACCGTATAGGACATGAGTTCCGGCAGGCAGATGGGCAGCGTGCCGTAGACGAATGCCTGTGAACGCGAGGCGCCATTGGCGAGCAACGCCCGCGTGGCCTGCGCCTCGTTGGACTCGAAGATCTCGATGTAGACCTTGCCCAGCATGCCGCCATAGGTGAGCGCGATGGCGACCACGCCGGCGGTGTCGCCGAGTCCAACGGCGCGCACGATCAGCAGTGCCCAGACAATTTCCGGAATCGAGCGCAGCGCGATCAGCAGCCAGCGCACGGCGCCGCGCAGCGTCATGCACCACGCGCACATGCGGCCGGCGGTAAAGGCGGAGATCGACAGCGCTCGATTGGCGAGCAGCGCCAGCGGCAGCGCGATCAGCACTGCCAGCGTTGTGCCGACGGTGGCGATCGCCACTGTCTGCCATGTGGCGACAGCGACCAGGCCCAGAAACGGCAAGTCGACCCGCGGCGGAAAAAAAGTTGCGAGAAATTGTCCGGTGGCGCGCAGGCTGGCCGAACCCCACAGCTGTGCCGGATTGAATTCGGCCAGCCAGGCGGTCGGGATCAGCACGGCGATCGCGGCGACAGTCCAGAGCACACGCGCACGCCACGCCGGGTCATGGACTATGGCCGGCAGGGCAGTGTGCGCCGTCATCGATGGGACCGGGCGCTGCTAGAGGCAGCGCGCGAGCTTGACCTGTGCCTCGGCGACGGAGGCAGGCGCCTGGAACGACGACGCGAGTTCCGCCCCGTAAAGATCGGCGAGCAAGGCGTCGGTGACTTCGCCGCGTCGCAGGTCGAAAAGCACGCGTCCATTGCGCAGGCCCACGAGGCGGGCAAAGCGCGACAGCGCCAGATCCACCGCATGCAAAGAAACGACCAACGTGGCGCCTCGGGTCAGCGCTTCCCTCTGCAGCGTTTCCAGCGCGGCGTTGGCGAGCGCCGGATCCAGTGCCGACACCGGCTCGTCGAGCAGGAACAGTCGCGCCTGCGAGGTCAGCAGGCGTGCGAGGCCGACGCGCTGGCGTTCGCCGCCGGAAAGGCGATCGCAGCGCAGGAACAGCTTGTCCTCCAAGTCGAAACGCGCGAGCGCTGCCTGCGCCAGTCCGGCGTCGCTTGGATGCAGCAGCGAACGTACCGCCTCCCAAGCGCTCCAGCGCGGCAGGCAGCCCGCGAGCACGGCATTGACCACGCGTTGACGCGGCGGCAGCGGCGGCACCTGCGGCGACAGGAACAACTCGCCCCGCAGCGCGTGAAGTTCGCGCCGGGGCAGCGACCAGGGCTCGCGGCCCAAAACAACCAGTTGCCCGGCGCTGGGCCGCAGGGCACATGCCAGTGTGGCGAGCAGCGTGGACTTGCCTGCGCCCGAGGGGCCGATGATCGCCACCTGTTCGCCTGCGGCAAGATGCAATGCCAGGTCTGCGAGCGCGGGCGTGCCAGCGTACTCGACACACAGGCCGGCGAGCGTAGTGTCGGTGCAAGCGCTCGTTGCGACGTCGCGCCTGGACGAAAAAGTCATCGGAAGCGCCAGGGCCGCACGCGGCTACTTGAGCAGGCCGGCCGACTTAGCGGCGTCCTCGATGCCCTTGTAGTTTTCCGCCTTGGTCGGCACGAACCTGGTTGCACGCTGCAGCTTGAGGATCTCCGCATCCTCCGGCCTAGCCGGGTCGAGGTCGAGAAACGCGGCCTTGATCCTTGCCACCAGCGCGGGATCGAGGTCGCCGCGAACGGTCCAGTTGTAGTCGTAGTAGGGCGGTGTCGTGTAAAAGACCACCACTTCCTTCGGGTCCATCTTCTTTTCCTCGACCAGCTTGTTCCACACCGAAATGTTGAGCGCACCCGCATCGACCTTGCCGCCTGCGACCTGGAATGCGGTGGCGTCGTGCGCACCGGAGTAGGCGACACGCATGTCCTTGTCGGGATTCAGCCCCGCTTTGAGCATGAACGACCGGGGCATCAGGTGCCCGGAGGTCGACGAGACAGAGCCAAAGGTGAAATTCCTGCCCTTGAGGTCGGCAAGGCTATTGATGCCGCTGCCCGCCCTAGTGATGAACACCGACTTGAATTGCTCGTCTTCGACACGCTGGACCAGCGGGATGGCGCTGCCCTTGGTGCGGTGCCTGGCCTGAACAAAGGTGAAGCCGCCGTACCAGACCAGGTCGAGTTTTCCGCCGGCGAGACTTTCGACGGTGGCGGCATAGTCGGTCACCGGTGTGAACACGACCTTGGTACCTGTCTTGGCTTCGAGGTACCTGCCCAACGGCGCGAACTTGCGCTGCAGCTCAGTCGGCGCCTCATCAGGAATGGCTGAGACCCTGAGCACCGGCTGCGCCGATGACAGCGGGGTCCAGCCGAGCAGCGTGCCGATCAGGAATGACCAAAGTGCACCGCGAATGCTGCGCGAGCGATTGGTAGTTTGCATGGAATTCTCCCGGTGGGAACCGGTCGGATTGCGCTGCTGTGCCCGACCGGTGATGGAGGGACCGCTATGATTACGGATTGAATCTAGCACAGCCTCGGAGGATGCAGATGCCGGAGATTCGCATTGTCGAACGCAGTCTGCCCGATCCGGCGGCCGAGCGTGAAGCGCTCGTTGCCGGCTTGCGCGCCGTGCCGGCAACGATTGCGCCCAGCTATTTCTACGACGCGCTGGGTTGCGCGCTGTTCGGCGCGATCTGCGAATTGCCCGAGTACTACCCGACGCGCACCGAGCACGCGATATTCAACGAGCATCGCGAGGCGATTGCCCATGCCGCAGGCAGGGGCAAGCAGTTCGTCGACCTGGGTGCCGGGGATTGTCGCAAGGCGGCCGGCTGGTTGCCCTATCTGGCTTCGACCCGCTATATCGCGCTCGACATCGCCCGCGACGCGTTGGCGCCCGCGCTTGCGCGGATGGCGGCGGATTTTCCGCACATCGAGATGCGCGGCGTGGTGACCGATTTCACCCGCGGCATCGACCTTGCCGGCGAACTCGAACCCGGCCCGGTGATGTTCTTCTACCCGGGCTCGTCCATCGGCAACTTTGCGCCGGCCGAGGCACTTGAATTCTTGCGTGACATTCAAGGGCACTGCGCCGGTCGTG
Source organism: uncultured beta proteobacterium (assembly GCA_963712105.1). Lineage (GTDB taxonomy): Bacteria > Pseudomonadota > Gammaproteobacteria > Burkholderiales > Casimicrobiaceae > VBCG01. The sequence continues at coordinate 202,230 of CAVQGR010000016.1, read as the reverse complement.
ACGGCAGCGGCCTGCTGATCGGCGTCGACACCAAGAAGGACCCGGCGCGCCTTGCCGCCGCCTATGCCGATGCCATCGGCGTTACTGCCGCGTTCAACCGCAACGTGTTGCAGCACGTCAATCGTGTGCTCGGCAGCGATTTCCAGCCCGAGGCCTACGCGCATGTGGGCCTCTACGACGCCACGGCGGGTCGCGTCGAAATGCACCTCGAGGCGACGACGCGGCAAACGGTGCAACTGCCGGGCACGACGCGGAGTTTCGCGCCGGGTGAGCGCATTCACACCGAGAATTCCTACAAATACGCACCCGACGAATTCAGGACAATGCTGCACGACGCCGGATTCGGCCATGTCGACTGCTGGCAGGATTCCTTGCGCGACTTCGCCGTATTCAACGCACGCTGATCCAGGCACAGCCGGACGCGCCACGCGGGCGGCCGGCAGGGATGCGATCTAACGCACCACGACGCGTGCCGGCCCGGCCATCAATTCGCCGATGACCGCGGCGCTTGCGAAGCCCTCGGTCGCGAACAGTTCGAGCACGTCCGCTACGGCTTCCGGGGCGCAGGCCACCAGCAGGCCTCCGGACGTCTGCGGGTCGGTGAGCAGCGCCTGCTCGGCTTCGCCGATGCCTGCGCCAAGGTCGACGTCGGTGCCGTAGCCCGCCCAGTTGCGGCTGGAGGCGCCGGTGATGAAGCCTTCGCGCGCGAGTTCCAGCGCGTTCGGAAGCCGCGGAACACGGGAAAAATCAACCGACGCGGCGACACCCGAACCACGGCAGGTCTCCAGCAGGTGGCCCAGCAGTCCGAATCCGGTCACGTCGGTCAGCGCATGCACGGCGGGCATCTTGCCCAGCGCAATGCCCGGCGTATTGAGCTTGGTCGTGCTCGCCAGCAAGGCCGAGTAGCCGTCCGCCGGGAGTTTTTCTTTCTTGAGCGCGGCGCTGTAGACACCCACGCCGATGGGCTTGCCGAGGATCAGCACGTCGCCCGGTTGCGCGCCCGCGTTGCGTTTGAGGTTGCGCGGATCGACCAGGCCGATGGCAACCAATCCGTAGATCGGTTCGACCGAGTCGATCGTATGGCCGCCGGCGATGGGGATGCCGGCCTTGCCGCAGACATCTTCACCCCCCTGGAGAATGCGGCGGATGGTATCGACCGGCAACTGGTTCACCGGCATGGCCACCAGCGCCAGCGCGAACAGCGGCGTGCCGCCCATCGCGTAGATGTCGGAGATCGCGTTGGTCGCGGCAATGGCGCCGAAGTCGTAGGGATCGTCGACGATCGGCATGAAGAAATCGGTGGTGGCGACAATCGCCTGGCGTTCGTTGATCTGGTAGACCGCCGCATCATCGGCCGTCTCGATGCCGACCAGCAGCTGCGGCGCCAGGAGCTGCGTGCCGGCCTTGGCGATGATCTGCTGCAGCACCGCGGGTGCGATCTTACAGCCGCAGCCGCCGCCATGCGAAAAGGAGGTCAGGCGCAGCGGCACATTGTCTGGGGCGTTCACGGTGGTTTTCCTCCTGAGCGTGGCTTGGCACCCGTTGGATCAAACGGACATTCTAGCGCCATGCAGGCGCAGCGCCTCGGCGACGACGCGTTCCAGGGCCGCGGCTTCGGCGTCGGGCGTGAATTTCGGCGCCCGCAATCGGCACGACGCCTCCAGCTTCGCAACGAATTCCGCGTCGCGAACCGCGCGCATCAGCAAGCCGGTGAGTCCGGTGGCATCGCCGACGGCAAAATACCCAGCATAGTCGTCGCCAAGCATCCCCACATTACCCGACATTCGCGATCCAAGCACGGCGGTGCCCGCGGTCACCGCCTCGACGACGACGTTGGCGCCACCTTCCATTTGCGAAGGCACCAGCAGCAGATGGGCGCGCTTGATTGCCTGCCGGGTCCATGGCTGCGGCTTCGCGCCCAGATAGCGCACGCGCGAATCCGCCGCGGCCAGCGCGATCGCTGCGGCGCCCAGGCCCGGGTCCAGCGCCGCGCCGATGATGGTCAGGGTCGCCGGCAGGTCCGGCGGCAGCAATCGCCATGCGGCGAACACGGTTTCCGGGTCCTTCTCGGCGCGAAGGTGCGCAACGAGCACGCAATGCAGGCGGTCCCTCCGCTTGTCCGGCCAGGGCGTAAGCGGGCGTGCCGACTGGAACACCACGCGCGCCTTGGCGTCCCAGGGCGCGGGCAGGAAACGCGGCGCGTCGTCCTGCAGCACGATCAGGCTGTCGGCGAGATCCAGCGACAGGCGTGTTGCCGTGTCGCCGGCCGGGAGATCGCGGTACAGGTCGGTGCCGGTCAGCGCAACGACCAGTCCCCGGTCGGGATGGCGCCGCCGCCATTCGCGAATCGCCTCGTGACTGCGCCGTGCGTGCAGCGCGATCAGCACCTCGGCATCGTCGCTCGGCGTGCCAGGCAGCGCGTCGTCGGCCGCTTGTACAATCACCCGGTGGCGCGCTGACAACAGCCTGCGCCAGCGCGCCGCGGTCCGCCAGTTGCCGTTGTTGGCGGCAGCAAGGTAGGGCGTGACGATGGAGAGCGCAGGCGCGCGCAATCGCGGCATGGAGGGTCGAAGAATGCTGGTCGGACACGGGCCGCGCAGTGCGGCGGCGATCGGAAAGGCGCTTGCGGATGTGCGCGATTATACGCGGCGTATGTACGCGCACCTGACGCCGGACCAGCGCGCGTTTCCGCAGATTGCCATCGTCAATCTGCCGCGCTGGGAACTGGGGCACATCGGCTGGTTCCAGGAATTCTGGTGCCGGCGTTATCGGCCCGACGACCCGCGCGGTGTTCGCATACCGTCGCGCATCCCGGAAGCGGACCAGTGGTGGGATTCGGCGCGGGTTGCGCACGCAACGCGCTGGTCGCTGCCGCTGCCCGACTGGAACGGCATCGGCGAATACCTGGACGCGACGCTGGCGGACACGCTGGCGGCACTGGCGGCATCGCGCGATGGCGAGCGCTACTTCTTCGAACTTGCGCTGTATCACGAGGACATGCACGTCGAGGCGCTGATGATGACGCTGCAGACGCTCGCGTTGCCGCTGCCCCCCGGTTTTCCAGAAAGCGCGGCGACCACGCACACCGATGATGCGAGCACCGGCGACGTCGCTTTTTCGGGCGGGAACCTGGTGCAAGGCGCGCCTCGTGGTGCGGACGCCAGGCGGTTCGTGTTCGACAATGAAAAATGGGCGCACGCGGTCGAAGTCGCCCCGTTTGCGCTGGCACGGCGCTGCGTGACCAATGCCGAATACGCCGCGTTCGTCGCCGACGGCGGCTATGCGCGGCAAGCGCTCTGGTCGGTGCCGGGCTGGGCGTGGCAGGTACAGCGGCAGGCCGGACATCCACTGTACTGGCGCCGGACCGCCGACGGCTGGGAACATCGGCATTTCGACCGCTGGGTTGCGCTGGACGCGAACTTGCCGGTGATGCACGTGAGCGCGCACGAGGCAGAGGCGTGGTGCCGATGGGCGGGCCGGCGACTGCCGACGGAGGCGGAATGGGAGTTTGCCGCCGCAGCGGAGGGTGTTGACGTTACCGCGCACATGGACCTCGCCACCACCGGCCCGGTGTCCGCCGCACAGCCCGGCGCGGGATTGGCGCAGCTGTTCGGCAACGTCTGGGAATGGACCGCCAGCGCATTCCTTCCCTACCCGGGTTTCGCGCCCGATCCCTATGCCGAGTACTCGCAGCCCTGGTTCGGGGACCACCGCGTCATTCGCGGCGGTTCGTTTGCTTCGCGTTCGCGGCTGGTGCATGCGCACATGCGCAATTTCTATCTGCCCGAGCGCCGGGACATGTTCGTAGGATTTCGCAGCTGTGCGCTTGTATCGCCCGATCCCTGACCAGGCGCCGAAACCGCGATATCGCGGGATTTCTGATCAGGATCAAGGCCGGCAGGGCGCACGCGCTCATGATCGGCATTGATTGAGTCCCGGCGCCGGCGGGTTGCCCGAAAATGCGCAGTTGGACCTCGGACCGGGCGCCGACGGAGGAAATTGCTTTGCAGTCGACCACCACCGACATGTCCCGATTCGAGATCGTCACCCGCGAGGATTTCTCCGCGGCCACCTACCTGCTGGAAGTCCGTCATCCGATGATGGCGAATGCGGCGAAGCCCGGGCAGTTCGTCATCGTGATGGCGACCGAGCACGGTGAACGCGTTCCCCTCACGATCGCCGATTACGACCGTGACCGCGGCACCATCACGCTGGTCATCCAGGCCGTGGGCAAGACCACACGCGAGATGCAGCAGAACTGCAAGGTGGGCACAACGCTGTTTGCGATGGTCGGGCCGATGGGTGTGCCGAGTGCGCAGACGCATCCGCGCAAGGTACTCTGCGTCGGCGGCGGCCTTGGCGTCGCACCGACCTTTCCGCAGGCGCGTGGTTTCCAGGAGGGTGGCGCCTATGTCATCGGCGTCATCGGCTTTCGCAACAAGGACCTGGTGTTCTGGGAAGATCACTTCCGCTCGGTCTGCGACGAGGTGATCCTCTGCACCGACGACGGCTCGGCAGGCATCAAGGGAACGGTGGCCGAGGGAATCCGTCTGGCCATCGAACGCCATCCGGACATCGACGAATGCGTGGCGATCGGACCCCCGATCATGATGAAAGGCTGCGCCGAGGCCACGCGGCCCCATGGCATCAAGACCATGGTGAGCCTCAATCCGCTGATGGTGGACGGCACCGGGATGTGTGGCGGCTGCCGGGTGAAGATCGGCGACGAGATCAAGTTTGCCTGCGTCGATGGCCCGGATTTCGACGGACACAAGGTCGATTTCGACGACCTGATGGCGCGCCTGAAGCGCTTCACCGCCGAGGAACGCGTGGCGATGGAACACTGGAACGACAGCTGCCGCTTGATGAAGCAGGCCGATGCCATGGCGCCGGGACCGAGCGACGAACAGGAACTGTACTAGGCCATGGCGACGCCCAAGAAAAAGACCATCAGGACCATTCCGCAGGAGCGCACGCCGGTTCTGGAACAGGATCCGAAGGTCCGCGCGCACAACTTCAGCGAAGTGTCGCTGGGTTACGGGCTGGAGGAGGCACTGCGCGAGGCGGACCGCTGCCTGCAATGCGCGGACGAACCCTGTGTGCGCGGCTGCCCGGTCGGGATCGACATCCCGGGATTCATCCGGAAGATCGCCGAGAAGCACCACCACGGCGCCTACGACATCATCACCGACACCAACCTGCTGCCATCGATCTGCGGTCGCGTGTGCCCGCAGGAAAATCAATGCGAAGGCGTATGCACTGTCGGCGACACGCTTGAGCCGGTCGCCATCGGCCGTCTGGAGCGCTTCGTCGGCGACATGGCGATCAGGGAAGACTGGTCCAACATTCCGTACATCGAGCCCTGCGGATTTCGGGTCGGCATCGTCGGTGCCGGGCCCGCGGGCATGGCCTGCGCCGCCGACATGGCCAAGGCCGGTTGCGAGGTCACCGTCTACGAGGCCTTCCACGAGCCCGGCGGCGTGCTCAAGTACGGAATCCCCGATTTTCGGCTGCCCAACGGGGTGGTCGACGCCGAACTCGGGAAGTTGCGTCAGCTCGGCATCAGGTTCGAGTGCAATACGCTGGTCGGTCGCCTGTTCACCATCGAGCAGATGGTGACCGAGATGGGGTTTCATGCGGTGTTCATCGGCACCGGCGCCGGTTACCCAAGCTTCATGGGCATCCCCGGAGAGTCGCTGAACGGCGTGCTCTCGGCCAATGAGTTGCTCACGCGCTGCAATCTGATGCACGCGCGCGACTATCCGAATTTCGATACGCCGTTGAAACCCGGTCATCACGTCGCGGTGATCGGCGCCGGCAATACCGCAATGGACGCGTTGCGCGTATCGCTGCGACTGGGCGCCGAATCGGTGCACTGCATCTATCGCCGGTCCAAGGTCGAGGCGCCGGCGCGTGCCGAGGAAATCCACCACGCCGAGGAGGAGGGTGTCGACTTCAACTGGCTGTCGAGCCCGATAGAGATCCTCGGCGATGAAGAAAAGCGGGTGCGGGCGCTGCGCTGCGTCCGGATGGAACTCGGTGAGCCGGATGCATCGGGGCGGCGACGCCCGGTGGTGATTGCCGGCAGCGAATTCGAGTTCGACACCGATATGGTTGTCTTCGCAATCGGCACCAACGCCAATCCGATCCTTGGTCAGACGTCGAAGCTGGCACTCGACAAGCGCGGCTACATCGCCGCCGACGACAATCTGGCCACCTCGATCGCCGGCGTATTTGCGGGTGGTGACATTGTCACCGGCGCGGCGACCGTGATCGAAGCGATGGGCGCCGGCCGCAAGGCCGCACGCGCCATGAAGGCCTATCTCGGCCTGCGCGACACGGAAACCGTGTACCGCAGCGAGGCCACGTCGACGCGGTTCGGCATTCCCGGCGATGAACATGGCTACGCCAGGGTGCGCATTGCCTGACCGCAGTGGATCGCAGGCCGAACGACGCATTTTCTCAAGGCAGGAACATGACTGAATCAACGCTTCTCGACCGCGCTGCGGGGCAGCAGGCAATTGGCAACAAGCAGGCGCAGGTGTTGACCGAGCACATCGTCGAGGTGATCAGTGATTCGGGTGAGGGCGCGCAGCGCTGCGGACAATCATTGGGCGCCATCGCGGCCAGAAGCGGCAACGGCATCTGGACCGTGGAAATCATCCCGGCCGAAATCCAGCCGCCTGCCCGCAGCGTGGCCGGGGCGAGCGGTATCCGGATCCGGATCGGCGGCGGCCGTGTCACCAACGGCGGCGACGAGACCGATCTGGTCGTGGCGTTCAACGAACAGGTGCTGCTTGGACGCGTGCGTGCCGGTGAATTGAAGCCTGGGGCGACGATCCTTCTCGAGAGCATGTGGCGCGAGCACAGGGACCCGGCGATCGCCACGTCCTATGTCGAAACGGTGAAGGCGCTGCGCGACAGCGGTTACCGGGTCCACGAGATTGCGCTCGAGCGCGAATGCCGGGCGCTGATGACCGACGCGCGACGCGGCAAGAACATGTTCGTGCTGGGCATGCTGTGCAGCATCTACAGCTTCGACATGCAACTGGCGCGTGACCAGGTGGCACGGATCTTCGGCAAGAAGGACGACAAGGTGATCGCCACCAACGTGCGGTTGCTCGAGGCCGGGTTCGCGTGGGGCGAGGCCAACCTCGACTTCAAGTTCGCGATCCCGGCAGAACGGTCGAAGCAGCCGCAGATCGTCGTCAACGGCAACACTGCGATCGCGCTGGGCGTGCTCGCGTCGGGCATGGACATCTGCGCGATGTACCCGATCACGCCGGCCACGTCCGCGTCGCATTATCTGTCCGACGTATTCGAACGCGTCGGCGGGATGGTGCATCAGGCCGAGGACGAAATCGCAGCCTGCGCGTTTGCGATCGGCGCGTCCTACGCGGGTCGTTGCGCGGTTACCATCACTTCGGGGCCGGGTTACGCGCTCAAGCAGGAGGGGCTGGGACTGGCGGTGATGGCCGAGATCCCGCTGGTCGTGGTCAACGTGCAGCGCGGCGGCCCCAGCACCGGGCAGCCGACCAAGGTCGAGCAGGGTGACCTCCTGTCCACTGTCTTCGGCAGCCATGGCGATGCGCCGAAGGTCGTGCTCGCCGTCAGCGACATCGAGGACTGCTTCTATTCGATGATCACGGCGCGCAAGATCGCCGAGACCTTCAACATGGTCGTGGTCGTGCTGTCGGACGCGAGTCTGGCCACCGCGCAGGCGCCGTTCCCGCGACCGCAGTTCTCCGAGGATTGGCTGGCGCCGCCGCTCGACCAGTCACCGGTACCCAAGGGCGCCAAGCCCTACGACTGGGATCCGGTCACCGGCATCGCCCGCCGTATCATTCCGGGCCAGCCGAACGGCATGCATACGCTTACGGGTCTTGCGCATGACCGCATGAGCAAGGTCGCCTACGACCCGACGATCAACGAAGAAGGCCTGCGCATGCGCAGCCTCAAGCTGGCAACGCTGCAGAAGACGCTGAAGACGCCGCCCGTTCACGGCGATCCCGAAGGCGATCTGCTGGTCGTCGGCTGGGGCAGCACGCAAGGCATCATCGAGGAAGCGGTCGATCGTGCCCGCGCCGAAGGCCTCAAGGTCTCGTCGTTGCACCTTCGCTTCATCCAGCCGATGCCATCCGGCATCCGCGAAATCCTGCATCGCTTCGGCAAGGTCATGACGGTCGAGGGCAACTGGTCGGACCGGATCGAGGACGAGCTGATCGACGAGGACAACCGCCGCTATTCGGCGTTGGCGATGATGTTGCGCTCGCGCTACCTGGTCGATATCGATTGCTGGAGCGAAGCCCGCGGTCAGCCGATCAAGCCCGGCGACGTCGTGCGCGCGATGCGCGCGAAACTCAACCAAGGAAGCTGACCATGGCCACTCCGGTCACCCGTTGCATCATCAAGCTGCACGAGGAGCATCGCAACCTGGAGGACTACCAGGGTGGCGTGCCCCGCTGGTGCGGCGGCTGCGGCGACAATGCCATCCTCGCTGCCGTCCAGCGGCTGTGCCGGGACGAGGACCTGGCACCCGAGCGCACGGTGTTCGTGTCCGGCATCGGCTGTTCCAGCCGCTTTCCGCACTACATGAAGACCTACGGGTTCCACGGCATCCATGGCCGTGCCTTCCCGATCGCCGAAGGCGTGAAGATGGCGCGTCCGGACCTGCACGTGTTCGTGAACACCGGCGATGGCGACTGTTGCAGCATCGGCGCGGCGCACTGGATCCACGCGATCCGCTACAACATGAACATGACGGTGATCCTGCATGACAATCATGTCTACGGTTTGACCAAGAAGCAGGCATCACCGACGTCACCGATCGGTCTGAAAAGCAATACGACGCCGCGCGGCGCCGTGCTCGAGGCGCTGAATCCGCTGACGGTGACGCTGGGGGTGCAGAACGCCTCGTTCGTTGCCCAGGCGGTCGACTGGATCCCGGACATGCTCTACGACATCGTCTCGAAAGCCTACCGGCATCGCGGCTTTTCGTTCATCCGCATCATCCAGCGCTGTCCGGAGTTCCTGCCGAAGATGTTCGAGCCGTGGTTGCACGACCCGGGCAGGACGCTGTTGCTCACGCATGCGAACGGCCTGACGCCATCGCCCGAGACCAGCCGCATCTACAAGAACCAGCGCGAGCATGACCCGCTGGACATTGACACGGCGCGCGAAATAGCCTCCTGCGAGGACCCGATTCCGGTCGGCATCCTCTACCAGAATCCCGGCGTGCCCTGCTATGAGGACCTGCGCGGGGCCGGGCAGCCGCGCACGACCGAGCGCACGCGCATCGGCCTTGATGCGGAATTGGACAAGGTCACCATCTGGCCGGACGAAGACGCGACGCATCGGCGCGTCGCCTGAGGTCGAACACCGACATGAGCGGAGTATCTGCAGTGGACATGGCCACCAAATTTCCGGACCAGATGGTCTTCCACATGACCGGCAAGCGGGTCGGCGACGCCATGACCCCTGTCGAGCCCGGAATGCTGCGGCCGGCGTCGCTGGCGCACTACCGCGATCTCACCCGTCTGCGCTACGACTTTCCGCTGGTCCTGCCAGAGTCGTCGGCGGCACCGGACTATGTGCATTCGCTGTCGTCGATCGTGGGTTCCCTGCTCGCCGACCTGGCGCCGCGCGGTCCCGATGGCGAACGTCTGCGCAAGCATGTGCTGCGGCTTGAACGGGAATTGCGCACCATGCTTGCCTCGGGCGCCTCGGGTGCGCTGTCGGAACTCTGGGCCGACGCAGTGCGACGACTTAGCGATGGCGCCGATGAAGTAACCGCCAAGGTGCTCGCGCAGGCCGGTGATTCGCTCAAGCTCGATGGCGAGCTGGTCGACTGCGATGCGCAGACTGCCGAGCGCTTGATCAGACAGGGCTGGCGCCACGTGCAGCAGGAAAAGAGCCGGCAGTTCCACGCAACGGTCGATGCCCTGATGCGCAAGCTATCCGACATCCGCCGCGCCGCGTTCGCCCGTTCCGCCGCAGGCCAGCAACCGGAGGCGCTCGCCGCCTCGATCGGATCGGCGCATGCCGGGGTTTTCGACTTCTCCGCGATGTCGAGACTCGTATTGCGCAATACGCCGGAAGACGAGCTGCCAGCAGAGCGCCGTGCCCGCATCGACTGGGCATTGGCTGTCCTTGGCGCGCAGACTTTTTTTCCGGAATCTCCGGGCGTGGTGGGCGACGCGACCGCCAACGAATTTTGCTTCGACAACTGCGCTGCGGCGCTTGACGCCTATCGGACTCGCCTGCCGCAGATGGTCGAAGTGGTCAAGGCCATCGCCATCGCCGAATTGGAAGCCGATGGCGCCTACGACGAGGTCGACCATGGGCCCTATTTCGAGCGCTACGACGAGAACTTGCTGAACGCGGACGATCTCGCGCTCTTCCCCGATTATCTGGTCTGCATTCCTGCGGACCGCAACAATGCGCCCGAGAATGCGGGATTGATCGAGATGCTGTCCTCGGGCCTGCCGGTCAAGGTCCTCGTGCTGCAGACAGAGATCATCGAGGAGTCGTCGATCGGCACCGGTCACTTCCCCTTCGGCGTGCGCAGCGCCCGGCTTGGAACAACGGCCATGGGCCTGGGCGGCATGTATGTGCTGCAAGCGACCAGCGCGGAGTTGTATGCATTGCGCGAGCCCGTGCGCCGTGGCCTTTCCTGCCGCGGTCCGGCCTTGTTCAGCGTCTTTGCGGGCCCGTCAGAGCAGCTCGGCGGTTTGCCACCGTATCTGATCGCCGCGGCGGCGAAGGAGTCGCGAGCGTTTCCGGCGTTCGTCTACGATGCGGCTGCAGGCGCCAACTGGGCCGAGCGGTTCTCGCTGGAGAACAATCGCGATCCCGACGCCGACTGGCCGGTCGACCTGTTCGACTACGCCGACGCCGCGCAGCAGCGCGTCACCGAGCCGGTGGCCTTCACCTACGCGGATTTCGTGTTCAGCGATCCTCGCCACCTGTCGCATTTCGCCGTCGTGCCGCGTACACGCTGGAACGCCGCAATGGTGCCGGTGGCCCAGTGGCTGCAGTTGCTGGAGCAAACGGCGGCCCAGCGGGTCCCGTTCCTCTGGGCCGTTGATGGGGATGATCGGCTGCATCGCGTCATCGTTGACCTGCGCCTGATGCAGGCGACGCGCCGCTGTCTGCTGCTCTGGCATCGGCTGCAGGAGCACGCCGGTATTCACGATTCGCACGCCGAGCGCCTGCTTAAGCGCGAAAGGGCGGCCTGGGATCTGGAAAGGCAGCAATCGGCGGCGCAACCACAACAGTCCGTTCCGGGCGGTGAAGCGGCCGCGGATTCGGTGCAGGCTGCGCCGATTTCCGCCGATGACGCTTCGCAGACTTCGCCGCCACCGTCCGACGAGGCCTGGATCGAAACCGCGCGTTGTCCGAGTTGCAACGAATGCAACAAGATCAACGACAGGATGTTCGCCTACAACGACAACAAGCAGGCCTACATCAAGGACATCGGCGCCGGAACCTACCGGCAACTGGTCGAGGCCGCCGAGGTCTGCCAGGTTGCCATCATTCATCCGGGCAAGCCACGCAATCCAAAAGAACCCGGGCTTGAGGAACTCCTGCAACGCGCGGCGCCGTTCCTCTAGCCGGCTCCGGTCGCGTTCCGCGCCGCGGCAGCGCACTGCGACTGCGGCGCGGTTTTTCTTCGGTGGGCGAACCTGCACGCGCATGCGGCGCGGCGGTTCCTGCATCGATGCGGTCCCTAAGACCATAATTACAACACGGCTTTTCGCAATTCAGGCTGCATCTTTCCTCCGCGGGCATGCTGGCGTAGCATCGCGGCAGTGATACCGGGACTCTCAGGCATTGCGTGCGGACGGTCGAAGCCGAACCGCGCGCCAGGGGTCTGCTGCCCCGGTACCGAATTGAGGAGGGTGTTTGAAGCCGACGGATATCGCAGCTCCCGACTATTTCCACAAGGTCGTCGATTGTCAGTGGGCATGCCCGGCCCACACCCCCGTTCCCGAGTACATCCGCCTGATTGCTGCCGGGCGGTACGGTGACGCCTACCTCGTAAACTGGAAGTCCAACGTCTTCCCCGGCATCCTCGGCCGCACCTGTGATCGGCCCTGCGAACCGGCGTGCCGTCGCAGCCGCGTCGAGGAGGGCGGCGAGAAGAAGGGCAAGCCCGAACCGGTCGCCATCTGTCGCCTGAAGCGCGTCGCCGCCGATTACAAGGACGACATCCGGTCCTTTCTGCCGTCGCCGGCAACACACAAGAACGGCAAGCGTATCGCACTGGTAGGTGCGGGCCCCGCTTCGCTGACCGTCGCCCGCGACCTGGCGCCGCTGGGCTATGAATGCGTCGTCTTCGACGGCGATTCGCGCGCCGGCGGAATGATGCGCACGCAGATTCCGAAATTCCGTTTGCCCGAGAGCGTGATCGACGAGGAGGTCGGCTACGTGCTCGACTTGGGCATTGAGTTCCGCGCCGGCCGCCCGATCGACAGTCTTGCCGCGCTTGCCGGAGAAGGCTGGGACGCGATCTTCATCGGCAGTGGCGCGCCGCGCGGTCGCGACATCGAAGTGCCTGGCCGCAGGGAGGCGGCGGCGAACATCCACATCGGCATCGACTGGCTGTCGTCGGTGTCCTTCGGGCACACCACGCGAATCGGCCGGAGGGTGATCGTCCTGGGCGGCGGCAATACGGCAATGGACTGCTGCCGCAGCGCCAGGCGCCTCGGCGGCGAGGACGTGCAGGTGGTCGTGCGCTCGGGCTTCGACGAGATGAAGGCCTCGCCCTGGGAGAAGGAAGACGCGGCGCATGAGGGCATTCCCATCCACAACTTCCTGGTGCCCAAGTCGATTTCGCACGACAAGGGCAGGCTCACCGGCGTCACCTTCGAGAAGGTCGCGCCGAAGTACGACGACAAGGGTCGTCGCAAGCTGATCCCCACCGGCGACGCCGACGTGCACTTCCCCTGCGACGACGTGCTGGTCGCGATCGGCCAGGAGAATGCGTTCCCGTGGATCGAGCGCGATCTGGGTCTGGAATTCGACGGCAACGGCATGCCGGTGGTCGACGAGGTCACGTTCGCGTCGACCAGATCCGGCGTGTTCTTTGGCGGCGATGCTGCCTTCGGACCGAAGAACATCATCTGGGCGGTCGCGCACGGGCACGAGGCGGCGATTTCGATCGACCTGCATTGCCGCGGCGAGAGCCTGACCAAGCGACCGCCGCCGATGGTGACGCTCGCCTCGCAGAAGATGGGCATCCACGAGTGGAGCTACGACAACGCGATCACCCCAGATCGCCGGTTCCGTGTTCCGCTCAAGGACACCAAGCTGGCGCTCAAGAACATCAAGATCGAGGTGGAACTGGGTTTCGATCCCAAGCTTGCCATTCTCGAGGCGCAGCGCTGCCTGAACTGCGATGTGCAGACCGTGTTCACCGGCAAGCTGTGCATCGAGTGCGATGCCTGCGTGGACATCTGCCCGATGGACTGCATCACCTTTACGACGAATGGCGACGAAACCGACTTGCGCAAGCGCCTGCAGGCGCCGTCGGTCGACCTGACGCAGGACCTCTACGTGTCCGGCGAACTCAAGACCGGCCGCGTGATGGTCAAGGACGAGGACGTCTGCCTGCATTGCAGTCTGTGTGCCGAGCGCTGTCCGACCGGAGCCTGGGACATGCAGAAGTTTCTGCTCGAAATGACGCACGCCGACGATCGCTGCGGCAAGCGCCATGGACCGGCCGCGGCGCCGCAACAGGTACGCGCCGCGCACGCCGCGGCGGATTAGGAAATGAGCACGATGAATACGTCGGTACGCATTAACGACTTCGTGGTCAAGTTCGCCAACGTCAACGGCTCCGGCTCGGCGTCGGCCAACGGACTGTTCGCGCGGGCGATCCTGCGCATGGGCGTGCCGGTGGCGGCGCGCAACATCTTCCCGTCGAACATCCAGGGCCTGCCAACCTGGTACGAGGTGCGGGTCAGCGAGGCAGGCTGGCGGGCCCGCCGCGGCGGCGCGGACCTGATGGTGGCGATGAACCCGCAGACCTGGGAGAAGGACGTCGCGGAGATCGATTCCGGCGGCTACCTGTTCTACGACTCGACCCGGCCGATATCTCCGGCCAGGTTCCGCGATGACGTTACCGCGCTTGGCGTGCCGCTGACGGCGATCTGCAATGCCGAGTACACCGACGCCCGTCAGCGGCAGCTGTTCAAGAACATTGTCTACCTGGGCGCGTTGGCGGCGTTGCTCGACATCGAGCCGGATGTCGTCGAGGGCCTGTTTGCCGACCAGTACAAGGGCAAGGAGGCGTTGCTCGAATCCAATCGCCGCGCATTCCGGATTGGATACGAGTATGCGCTGGCGAATTTCCAATGCCCGCTGCCGTTGCGCATAGCGCGCAGCGACCGCGTCGGCCAGCGTATCTTCATCGACGGCAACAGCGCCGCGGCGTTGGGCAGCGTGTACGGCGGCGCCACGGTCGCCGCCTGGTACCCGATCACGCCCTCGTCCTCGCTGGCCGAAGCCTTCGCCATGTATTGCCGCAAGCTGCGTACCGACGCGGCGACCGGCAAGCACCGTTACGCCATCGTCCAGGCCGAAGACGAGCTGGCGTCCATCGGCATGGTGATCGGTGCGGCCTGGAATGGCGCGCGGGCGTTCACCGCGACCTCCGGACCAGGCGTATCGCTGATGCAGGAATTCCTGGGGCTCGCCTATTTCGCGGAGATTCCGCTGGTGTTGTTCGACGTGCAGCGCGGCAGCCCGTCGACCGGCATGCCGACGCGGACGCAGCAGGCCGACCTGCTGTGCTGCGCCTATGCGTCGCACGGCGACACCAAGCACGTGATGCTGTTTCCCGAGGACCCGCGTGAGTCCTTCGACTTCGCCGCGACCGCCTTCGACCTGGCGGACCGGTTGCAGACCCCCGTTTTCGTGATGCTGGACCTGGACATCGGTATGCAGGAGTGGCTGTGCGAACCCTTTGTCTGGGACGACAGCAGGAAACTGGACCGCGGCAAGGTGATGACCGCCGAGGCGCTGGAAGGAGGCCGCGAATTCGGTCGCTATCTCGACGTCGACGGTGACGGCATCCCCTACCGCACCTATCCGGGCACGCATCCGACCAAGGGCTCGTATTTCACCCGCGGCACGACCAAGGACCGCTTCGCCCGCTACACCGAAGAGGGTCCGGCCTACGTCGACAACATGCAGCGGTTGCTGCGGAAGTTCGAGACGGCCAAGTCGCTGTTGCCGGCGCCGGTCATCGAGTCCGCGGCCAAGCCGGCGCGCAGCGGAGTCATCTGGTTTGGTTCGACCAGCGCAGCGATGGCCGAGTCGCTTGCGGAACTCGAGAATGATGGAGTCCACCTCGACCGCATGCGACTCACCGGCTTTCCGTTCTCGCATGCTGTCACCGACTTCATCGACGCGCATGATCACCTGTACGTCGTCGAGCAGAATCGGGACGCCCAGATGAAGACGATGCTGGTCAATGAATGCGGCATCGACCCGGCGCGGCTAATCTCGGTCCTTCACTACGACGGCACGCCGATCACCGCGCGCTTCATCACGCGCGAAATCGGCGAGAAAGTGCGCCTGTTCAACGTCACGCCTCTGCGCAAGGTTTCCAAATGACCTATCTCGCCAAGCCGAAGATCCATCACCCGTCGCTGCCGCGCAATGAGCTCGGCTACACCCACCGCGACTACGAGGGTGCGATCTCGACGCTTTGTGCCGGTTGCGGCCACGATTCGATTTCGGCAGCGCTCATCCAGGCGTTCTACGAGCTGGCGCTGCCGCCGCACCGCGTTGCCAAACTCTCCGGCATCGGCTGCTCATCGAAGACGCCGACGTACTTCCTCGGCAATTCGCATGGCTTCAACAGTGTCCATGGGCGCATGCCGTCGGTGTTGACCGGCGCGGCGCTGGCCAACCGTGACCTCATCTACCTCGGCGTGTCGGGCGACGGCGATTCCGCGTCGATCGGTCTCGGCCAGTTCGCGCACGTGATGCGCCGCGGCGTCGACATGGTCTACATCGTCGAGAACAACGGCGTCTACGGGCTCACCAAGGGCCAGTTTTCCGCGACCGCGGATCAGGGCAGCAAGAGCAAGCGCGGAGCAGTCAACAACGATGCGGCGATCGACCTCGCGATGCTGGCGATGTTGCTCGGCGCGACCTTCGTCGCCCGCAGCTTTTCCGGCGACAAGCAGCAGCTGGTACCGCTGGTCAAGGCCGCGATCGCCCACCACGGGGCGGCGTTCATCGACGTGGTCAGTCCCTGCGTGGCGTTCAACAACCACGCCGGTTCGACCAAGAGCTACGACTACGTGCGCGAGCACAACGACGCGGTGAACCGCCTCGATTTCATCTCCACGCGCGACCCGATCACCGCAGCCTATGCGCCTGGCGAGACGCGTGACGTGGTGCTCCACGACGGCGGCACGATCCGCCTGCGCAAGGTCGACTCCGACTATGACGTTTCCGACAAGGTGGCCGGAATGGCCTATCTCGAGGCGCGTCGCGCCGCCGGCGAAATCGTCACCGGACTGCTCTACGTGAATCCAAAGAGCGCCGACATGCACGACGCACTGGAGACCGTTGGCGCGCCGCTGAACGCGCTCAACGATGCCGATCTGGTCCCTGGAAACGCGGCACTCGCCCTCGTCAATGCAGGGCTGCGCTGAGCTGGGCGTCCTTGTGGCGGCGCGGAAGGCGCGCCCGACAATCGCTACATCTGCTTGAACAGCTGCACGTAGGATTCGCCGACCGGCAGCGTCTCGCTGCGGCCCTTCAGGCGCACGACCAGGTGTCCGCGCGCATCGCGGGTGACACCGGCAATGGCGGTGACCCGCACCACCGCGGAGCGATGAATCTGCCAGAACATCTGGGGGTCGACCTCTTCCGCGATCGACTTCAACGCCCGCCGGATAAGCGATTCGGAGTCCTCGGTCACTACCAGCGTGTACTTGCTGTCGGAGCGGAAATACACGATTTCGTCGACGGTGATCACGCGCAGGGTGTCGCGGTGCGCAGCGGTGATCCAGCGCAGGTATTCCTTGCGTCCGGCAATCGTGCTCGCCAGCGTCTCGAGGATTCCGGTCAGGTCTGCCGGCGGATCCTTCAGCCGCTGCTGCAGCCGGGCAATGGAGGCGTCGAGACGCTCCGCCGAAATGGGTTTCAGGATGTAGTCCACCGCGCCCTGCTCGAAGGCGGCCACGGCGTACTTGTCGTAGGCTGTCACGAATACGACATGACACTTTCCGCTGGCCCGGCGCGCGACCTCGAGGCCGCTCATGCCCGGCATCTCGATATCCAGGAACAGAATGTCCGGTCGATGCCGGGTGATGGCTTCCATCGCCGCCGTCCCGTCGGCAACGTCGGCGGCGACGACGAGTTGCGGCCAGCGTGCAGCGAGCAACTCGCGCAGCTCGGCACGAAGAATGGGTTCGTCTTCAGCGAGGACCGCTGTCGGTGCGTTCACGCGGAAACTCCATCAGGATACTGCTTCCGGATTCGCCATCGGTGCCGATTTCCAGGCGCGCGGAGGAACCATACAACGTGCGAAGGCGGTCGCGAATGCCGACGACCAGTTCACTTCCCGCCTGGTCGCGCAGGAATGCATTCGCGCCAGCGCCGATGACGATCCGCAGCAGTGAATCGTCGGCGTCGACCCGGATGCGCAACGGGTCGAGTGCTGCATCCATATCGGACCGGTTGCGGAAAATATGGTTCAGGAACGGCAGCAGCAGCATCGCCGGCATCTTCGCGTCGTGCGCGTTGGCATCAATTGAAATCTCGAACATCGACATTCCCGGACGGCTCAGGCGCTGGATGTTGAGGTAGGCGGTCGCGAGCTGACACTCCTTTGCGACCGTGGACGTCGTTTCCTTGAGATGGGGCAGCGCGGCGCGCAGGTAGACGATGAGGTCGTCGAGCAGACGGATCGCAGTGCGGGGGTCGGACGCGTGCAGGCGCTCGACCTCGGCCAGCGTATCGAACAGGAACTGCGGCTCAATGCAGGCCTGCATCGCCTGCAGGCGCGACTCCTGCGTCTTCCGGGTCAGGCGCGCTCCCTCGAGTTCCGCGACATTCAGAAGGGTCACGCGCTGCACCGTTCGCCGCCAGTAGCGGTAGCCGGCGGTCACGAATCCGCAGATGAGCAGACTGTCCGGCAGCATGTTGGCCGAGCGCGCGCCGGTCGCCCATCGGTCCATCGCGCAGTTGCAGGATGCGAGCCCGAGCAGCGGGGCGGTCAACAGGAACAGGAACTCGCCGAGCACCGCCGCGGAGATGGCGGCGAGTACGTACGGCAACAGGCGCTCCGGCTGAGCGCGGGTCGCGGCGTCGGCGGCGGCTAATCCGAATACCAGAAGGAACGTAGGCAGCAGCGCTTCGTACGATGAATACGCGATCTGGTAGGAGAAGTTGGAGAATCGGTTGCCGAACGACCAGCCAAGCGCATTGGCGAATCCCCAGGCCAGACCTAGCGCGGCGGCGAGCGCAAAATGCACGGCCGGAATGCCGCGCCGGACGGTCGGGAGGAACGAATCTGTCGAAGACGCAGGCGCGGCGGCCGCAAACAAGCTGGACCGCGTGGTCATGCCGCTCTCGCGTCGGACGACGGCTCGACCATCGGTAGCTCGATGGTGGCGACAACGCCGGTATCCGGGTTCTGGACCAGCAACAGGCGGGCATCACCGCCGTATAGCGTGGACAGCCGTGCGCGTATGTTCGCCAGTCCGACCCCCGACCCGGAACTCTCGGAGAGGCCGCAGCCGGTGTCGGCGACCTGGACGCGCAATCGTCCATCGGCGACCCGTGCGGCAATCCTTACCTCGCCCCCCTGCGGCAGCGGGTTGAGGCCGTGCCGGATCGCGTTCTCGACCAGCGTGACCAGCATCATCGGCGGGAAGGACGTGGACTTGAGTTCCTCGGGCACATCGACGCGCACCGTCAATCGATCGGCCATGCGTATTTTCTGCACCTGCAGGTAGGCCAGCGTCAGCGCCAGCTCGTGCTGCAGCGTCGAGTGATTCGAACGCATCTGTGGCAGCATCGCCGTGAGGTAGCGCGACAGGTGTTCGATCATGGCGCGCGCCGCGGCCGGATCGGTCTGGAATAGTCGACGCACGTTGGCCAGCGTGTTGAAGAGGAAATGCGGCTCGACCTGCGCCTGCATCACCTGCAAACGCGCTTCGGCCAGTTCGCGATCGAGGTGGACACGGCGCATTTCCTCCACATGCAGTTTCGCAATGGCATCCTCCTCGCGGGTCATGAAAAAATACCCCAGCACCCCGGCGGCGATCACGTGGCTCCAAAGCACGATTGCGCCGATTGCCTTGAACAGACCCGGGGCCTCCTTGCCGTGCGGAGGCCACAGGTACATGACGCCGGTGGTGAGCAGTACGCCCACCAGCATGCCGACGACGACCGCGCTAGCGAAGGCCAGCACGCGTGGACCCGTTCGCGTTGGCGCCCAGTTGCCGGCGACGACGACGGCGATTCCGGTCGAACTAAAAAGCGGGAGATGGTGGGCGTATTGCCAGGCAAAGGCCCAAAGACCGGGGGTGAGTCCTTTCCCGGCCATCAGCACCGTGGTCATCCCACTGCCCACCGCAGTCATAGCGACGATGCCGCAGAAGACCGCGACCCGCTTCAGCGTGATGCCGTGAAACGCACGCGCCAGGCGGCCCGGCGCGACTTCCGCGGTCATGGAAGCGCCCCCCTATCGCGGGCATTCTTGGCGAGACGCGCGTACTGGTATAAATGCGCCATCTTCGGGTCCTCCAATGCGCCCGCTCATGGCGGGCGATTGACCAGGGCGCGGACCGACAGGGAGTGGCCAGCGCGTGTGACCCTGCAATCCTAGCCCGACTAGTGTCGGAATGGGCAATCTCAGACGAACCCGCCTGAGGCGCGACCAACCGGGCTTTGGGCGGGGTCAACCACAAGTTTCCGGACGCTAAACGCCGACACGCCGCGTAGAATCCACTTCATGCGCACCGCCTGGAAAGTCCTGGCCGGGATCACCATCCTGCTTGTCATGGCCGTGGCGGGCATCATCGTTGCGCTGTCGACGATGGACGTCAGCGCGCTGGTCGGACCGGTCCGGGACCGGGTCAAGGCGGCGACCGGGCGCGAACTCTACATCCGCGGCGGCGCCAGCCTGGAATTGTCGCTGCGGCCCCGCGTGGTGCTGCGTGATGTCGCACTCGGCAACGCGGCCTGGAGCAGCGCGAAGGACCTGGTGAGCGCACGGCGGCTGGAGTTGCAAATCGCCTTGCTGCCGTTGCTGTCGCGCCGGTTCGAGGTGATCGAACTGGTGCTCGACGAGCCGGTCGTCGCACTGGAAACCGATGCAAAGGGCCGGAGGAACTGGGACCTGGAGTCGGAGGGTGGGAAGGCCGGCGCGCCGGCAGCTGGCGAATCCCGCGATCCCGCCGCAATCGCCGTCGGCAGATTCCGGATCACCAATGGCACGCTGAGCTTTCGCGATGGCGCCAGCGGTAGGACCCGGCATGCCGACATCGAGCGGCTGGCGGTGGGTACCGCTGATGCCGCTTCGCCGATCACCTTTGCTTTCCGCGGCAAGGTTGAAGGGCTCATTCTGGCGCTGGATGGGATGCTCGGGCCAATCGACGCGTTGCGGCAGCAGCGCTGGCCCTACCCGGTGAGCGCCAAGGGTGACGTCGGCGGCCGGAAGGTCGAGGTCACGGCCAAGGTCAGCGCCGACCGCCATGGATTCAAGCTCGGTGACCTGTCGATCGCGGTCGGTGCGAGCGCGCTGACTGGTACGCTGTCCGTGATTACGGACGGGCCGCGGCCGAAATGGGTATTCGACCTTGCCGGACCCGCGCTGGCCCTTACCGACCTTGCTTGGCCCCGCATGACTGCGGCGGGCACCGCGCCGACCGGAAGCGCGGCGGCGCCGGCAACAGGCGCGGCGAAGCGCGAAGGCGCTTGGCTCATCCCCGACACGCCGGTCGATTTCGCGGCGCTGCGCGCCATCGATGCGCAGGGCAGAATCGCGCTGCAGAGGCTGACGCTCTCCAGTGGGACCGCGATCTTTGCCCTGCGCGCGGAAATCGCGCTGGAGGAAGGTCGTCTCGATCTGCGCGGGCTGTCCGCCGGGCTCTGGGGTGGAACGATTGGCGGCGCGGTGTCGGTCGACGCCCGCGATCACGCAGCCGCTACGCTGAAAATCACGCTCGATAGTAGCGACCTCGATCTGGGCGCGGTCCTCGCCGCCGCCGGCCTGCCGCGCGAAGTTCGCGGCGGCAAGACCAGGGTCACGGCCAATCTTGCACTCACCGGCGCGTCGCCGCACGCCTGGGCGCAAAGCGCCACCGGGACCGTGCTGGTCAGCGTCGGCAAGGCCACGCTGCCGCAAACTCGGGTGGATTTTGGTCCCTCGCTGCAGGAACTCGCAAATACGGTCAATCCGTTCCGAGCCACCGACCCGCAGACCGAATTGGAATGCGCGGTGGCAAGACTGCCGATCGAACGCGGCGTGGCCCGCATCGACAAGTCGCTCGCGGTCGAGACGGCGAAGATCGGAGCGACGGCAAGCGGATCGCTGGACTTTGGCAGGGAAACGCTCGATCTGGCCATCCACCCCAAGGTGCGCAAGGGCATTCCGCTGGACATCTCCCACCTCGCGGAATTGGTCCGTGTCAGCGGTCCCTTTGCCTCGCCGCAGGTCAAGGTCGATGTAGCGGGTTCGGCCAAGGCATTGGCCAGCATCGGTGCCGCCATCGGGACCGGGGGGTTGTCCGCTGTCGGTCAGTCACTGCTTTCCTGGACCGAGAACCAGGGACCCGGACCCTGCGCCATTGCCTTGGGCGCTCGCCCTGGCGCGTCCGTGCCTGCTGCGCCGTCCAACCCCGCGGTCCCGCTGGCGAATGAAATCGGCAAGGCGGTCAACCGACTGTTCGGGAAGTAAACGACGGCGGGTTGTGCGTTGCACCATTGTTTGATTGCCGTCAATTGCCGGGGACCGTGGTGCTCGCGTAGTATGCGATCCGGCACCATGAAGAAAACCTCAGCCCGCCATCGTATTTCCCTGCTCACGCTGCTAATGGTGGTATTTGCCCAGTTGTCTTTGTCGGCCTATGCCTGCGCCATGGCCCCGACCGACGATGTAGTGCAATCGATGGTCATCGTTGCGGCTGACACCGATTGTCACGGGCAGTCGGCAGCGGTGATGGTGGACGTGCAGTGCGGTTTCCACTGCCAGGATTCGTCCGCAGTTCCGTCCTCGGCGCTGCAAGACCTGACGCCCGACCAGTCCGCACTGCCACTGACCATCGACTTGCCGTTGGTCTCCCAACCGGAGGCGTTGAGCTGGCAGCGCGAAGCGGTCCTGGCCATGACCACAGCGCCGCCGGTTTCGCTGCGTTTCTGCCGTTTCCTGATCTGATCCTCCCGTAGCTGCAGCTTGGTGCGCGCATCGTGCGCGCACCAGGGTCGTGTCGCGCGCGTGGAGGTTTCATGTTCAATCGATTTGCATCTGGTCCGAGGGTCCGGGCGGCGCTTGCCGCGGTCGGAGCCGCGAGCCTTTTTCTGACGATGTTCGACGCCGTAGCGGCGGAAGCGCCGCTGACGCTGGCCGAGGCGCAACGACGCGCCGTCGTGCGCTCTCAGCTGCTTCCGGCGCAGGAGGCGATGGCGGTCTCCGCGCGCGAGATGGCGCATGCTGCCGGACAGTTTCCGGACCCGGTGCTGAATCTCGGCGTGCAAAACCTGCCGATCGACGGCGCCAACGCCTGGAGCTTCACCGCCGAGCCGATGACCATGCGCAAGATCGGCGTCATGCAGTCCTGGCCCAACGAGCAGAAACGCGCGTCGCGCCGGGCCCGCTTCGAACGCGAAGCCGACCGCGCACTGGTCGAGCGCAGCGCTGCCGTTGCGGCGGTCTCCCGCGACACCGCGCTCGCCTGGCTGGATCGCTACTTCGCCGAGGCGAGCGTTGCGCTGTTCGACGAGCAGGTGGCGGAGGCGCGACTGCTGGTCGAAGGCGCGGAGGCGGCTTACCGTGCCGGTCGGGGATCGCAGGCCGATGTCTTTGTCGCGCGAGGTGCGGTGGCGATGCTGGACGAGCGGCGCAGCGAGGCCCGCCGTCGCGTGGAGAGCGCCATCACCATGCTGGCACGTTGGCTCGGTCCGGACGCCGAGGCGCCTTTGTCCGGCCATCCCGACTACTCCGCCGAGCCGATCGCGCGCGAGCGCCTTGACGAGCAACTTCGCCAGCATCCGCAGATCACCATGCTGGAGAAGCAGGAAGCGGTGGCCGAGGCCATGGTCAAGGTCGCGCAGGCGAATCGTGACCCCGACTGGAGCGTCGAAGTCGCCTATCAGCAGCGTGGGCCCGCGTACTCGAACATGATGTCGATCGGGGTCAGCGTGCCGCTGCCCTGGGATCGGGCCAACCGGCAGGACCGGGAAGTGACGGCGAGGATGGCCATCGTCGATCAGGCGCGCGCCGTCCGTGAAGATGCGCTGCGCGCGCATCGCGCCGAGGTGGTGACGATGCTGCAGGAATGGACCAATGGGCGCGAGCGCCTGCAGCGGTATGCCGATCAGCTGCAACCGCTCGCCCGGGAGCGCACGGGCGCCGCTGTTGCGGCATACCGCGGCGGCAAGGCCGCGCTTGTCGAAGTACTCGCAGCCCGGCGCAACGAACTCGACGTGCGCCGCGATGCACTGCGGCTGGAGCGGGAGACCGCACGTGCCTGGGCACAGGTTGCCTATCTGGACGTTACCGCGGATTCAGTCGTGTCCGCAGCAGGAAAGGATGTACGGTGAAGAACTCGACCCTGATCTGGATTGCACTGCCGATTGCCGGCGCCCTCGCGGCCTCGGCGTACTGGTGGGGGCGGACCGATGCCACGCGCGCATCGATGACCACCGACTCGGCACCGCCGGGCCAGGCATTGCCGGCCGCAAACGCGGCTGCACCACAGAAGCCGGGCAATGCCGACCCGGCCACTGGCCGGAAGGTCCTCTACTGGCACGATCCGATGGTGCCGGGGCAACGCTTCGACAAGCCGGGCAAGTCGCCGTTCATGAACATGATGCTCGAACCGGTCTATGCCGACAGCGGCACCGACGAAGGCACGGTGGCGGTGAGTTCGCGCATGCGCCAGAGTCTCGGCATCCGAACCGCGGAAGCGGTGCGCGGCACGATAGCCCCGCCGCTGACGGCGGTGGGCAGCGTCGCCTACAACGAGCGCGACCAGGCGGTTGTGCAGGCGCGGGCAGGCGGTTTCGTCGAGAAGCTGTTCGTGCGCGCCGCGCTCGACCCGGTGCGGGCGGGCCAACCGCTGGCCGAAGTCTACGTTCCCGCCTGGGTGGCGGCGCAGGAGGAGTTCCTCGCGGTACGGCTGATGCGCGGCGCCGGCATCGACGTGTTGGTGGACGGTGCGCGACAGCGTATGCGCCTGGCCGGCATGAACGATGCGCAGATCGCGCTGGTCGAATCGAGCGGCGCGCTGCAGCCAAGGTTGACGTTGACCGCGCCCATCAGCGGCGTGGTGACCGAACTCGCGGTGCGCGAAGGCACCACCGTGGCGATGGGTGCGCCGCTGTTTCGCATCAACGGCCTCGCGACTGTCTGGATCAATGCCGAGGTACCGGAGTCGACCTCGACGCTGGTACGGGTCGGCACGCCGGTGGAAGTACGTTCGCCGGCGCACCCTGGCACGATGCGCAAGGGTCGAGTCGCCGCATTGCTGCCCGATTTGAATCCGGCGACGCGCACGCTGAAGGTGCGCATCGAAGTCGGTAATCCGGCCAATGCGCTGGTGCCGGGGGTGTTCGTCACCGTCGACTTCCAGCCCGCCGCCCGCCAGGGCGTGCTGGTGCCGTCCGAGGCAGTAATCGCCACCGGCCGGCGGATCGTGGTGTTCGTCGCCGAAAGCGAGGGCCGCTTCGCCGCGGTCAATGTCGAGATCGGCAACGAGGTGAACGGCATGACCGAGATCACCAGGGGACTGGAGGTCGGGCAGAAGGTTGTCGTTTCCGGACAGTTCCTGATCGACTCCGACGCGAGCCTGAAGGGCACACTGACGCGGGCGGTGGATCCTGCCGGTGCGGCCACGGCGGCAGTATCGATCGCGGCAACCAAAGCCATGTCCGAGCCGGCGTTGCCACCCGGTACGCACCGCGGCGATGGCCGCATCGAGATGATCGCCAAGGATGAACTCATGCTGTCGCACGGGCCGATCCCGTCGCTCAAGTGGGGGGCAATGACCATGGGCTTCGTGCCGCCGTCCGCGGGCCTACCGGACGGTCTTGCGGTCGGTGACCGCATCACGTTCACCTTCAAGGCAGGCGCCGTGGGCGAGTATCAGGTGCTCAGCATCGCGCGTGTGCCCGATGCCGCGCAAAGCTCGGCATCGGGAACCGTGCGCGGTGGGACGCGGCAGTGATCGCGGCCCTCATCCGCTGGTCGCTGCACAATCGTTTCCTGGTGCTGCTCGCCAGCGTCGTGGTCACCGCCTGGGGGCTGTGGGCGGTGAACCGCGCGCCGCTCGATGCGCTGCCCGACCTGTCCGACGTCCAGGTCATCATCCGCACGACCTGGCCGGGCCAGGCACCGCAGATCGTCGAGAACCAGGTCACCTATCCGCTGACCACGACCATGATGTCGGTGCCGGGTGCCAAGACCGTACGCGGCTATTCCTACTTCGGCGATTCGTTCGTCTATGTGCTGTTTGCCGACGGCACCGACCCCTACTGGGCGCGCTCACGGGTGCTCGAATACCTGAACCAGGTGCAGGCGCGCCTGCCGCGCGAGGCGCGACCGGCGCTCGGACCCGACGCGACCGGCGTCGGCTGGGTGTACCAGTATCTGCTGGTCGATCGCACCGGCAGGCACGACCTGTCCGAGTTGCGCGCACTGCAGGACTGGTTTCTCAAGTTCGAATTGAAGTCGGTCGCGGACGTGGCCGAGGTTGCCAGCGTTGGCGGCATGGTGCGCCAGTACCAGATCGTACTCGACCCCGACCGGCTGCGCGCCTATCGCATTGCGCATGGTCGCGTGGTCGATGCGGTGCGCAAGGCCAACCAGGAAACCGGCGGCGCAGTACTCGAACTGGGTGAGGCCGAGTACATGGTGCGCGCGTCGGGCTACCTGCGCACGCTGGACGATTTCCGGAAGATTCCAGTATTTACCACCGCCGAGGGCGTGTCGGTACGGCTGGGGGACGTCGCTCGCGTGCAGGTTGGACCGGAGGCGCGCCGCGGCGTCGCCGACTGGAACGGCGAGGGCGAGACCGTCGGCGGCATCGTGGTGATGCGCCACGGCAAGAATGCGCTGGCGACGATCAATGCCGTCAAGGCCAAGCTCGCCAATCTGTCCGCCGGACTTCCGGTCGGTGTTGAGATCGTTCCCGTGTACGACCGCTCGACGCTGATCAAGTCCGCGGTGGAGAACCTGGCCGAAAAACTGATCGAGGAATTCATCGTCGTCGCGCTGGTCTGCCTCGTTTTCCTGTTCCACCTGCGCTCGGCGATGGTCGCCATCGTGTCGCTGCCGCTGGGCGTGCTGATGGCGTTCATCGTCATGCACTACCAAGGGGTGAATGCCAACATCATGTCGCTTGGCGGCATCGCCATCGCCATCGGTGCAATGGTCGACGCCGCGGTGGTGATGATCGAGAACGCGCACAAGCATCTCGAGCGCTGGCGTCACGCGCATGACGGCGAGGCGCCAAAGGGTGCGGACCAGTGGCGCGTGATCGGCGCGGCAGCGGAGGAGGTCGGGCCGGCGCTGTTCTTCTGCCTGATCATCATCACGCTGTCGTTCGTTCCCGTATTCATGCTCGAGGCACAGGAAGGCAGGCTGTTTTCCCCACTGGCCTATACCAAGACCTATGCGATGGCGGCGGCCGCGGCGCTGGCCGTAACACTGGTGCCGGTGTTGATGGGCTACCTGATCCGCGGCCGCATTCCGGACGAAACGCGCAATCCGCTGAACCGCCTGATGATCGCCGTGTATCGGCCCTTGCTCGAAATCGTGCTGCGCTTTCCGAAGGTGACGGTGCTGGCGGCCATTCTGGTGGCGGCGATGACCGTCGTGCCGGCGTCCCGGCTCGGCGGCGAGTTCATGCCGCCGCTGGACGAGGGCGATCTGCTCTACATGCCGTCGGCGCTACCCGGCCTCGGCACCGGCAAGGCGGCCGAATTGCTGCAGCAGACCGATCGGCTGATCAAGAGCGTTCCCGAGGTGGCCAGCGTGTTCGGCAAGGCGGGTCGCGCCGAAACCGCCACCGATCCGGCGCCGCTGGAGATGTTCGAGACGACCATCCAGTTCAAGCCCCGCGACCAGTGGCGCCCGGGGATGACGCCGGCCAAGCTGGTCGAGGAGCTCGATCGCGTCGTCAAGGTACCCGGCCTGTCCAACATCTGGGTGCCGCCGATTCGCAACCGCATCGACATGCTGGCCACCGGCATCAAGAGTCCGGTGGGAGTGAAGGTCGCCGGTCCCGACCTGGCGGAGATCG
This sequence comes from uncultured beta proteobacterium, assembly GCA_963712105.1. Taxonomy (GTDB): domain Bacteria; phylum Pseudomonadota; class Gammaproteobacteria; order Burkholderiales; family Casimicrobiaceae; genus VBCG01. The sequence goes on along the minus strand of CAVQGR010000016.1, from coordinate 174,736 downwards.
ACCGTGTCACCTCCGAGATCGAACGCGCGGTGAAAGGCGTCCAAGGGGTCACGTCGGCGCTGGCAGAACGCCTTACCGGTGGCCGTTATCTCGATGTCACCATCGATCGCGATCGTGCGGCGCGATACGGACTCAATATCGCCGACGTACAGGAAGTGGTGGCATCGGCAATTGGCGGGGACAACGTCGGCGAGACGGTCGAAGGCCTGCGCCGCTTTCCGATCAACGTTCGCTATCCGCGCGAGTTCCGGGATTCGGTCGATCGCTTGCGCCAGTTGCCGATCCAGACCGAGCGTGGTGCGCAGATACGACTCGCCGATGTCGCCGACGTGCGCATCACCGACGGCGCTCCGATGCTGAAAAGCGAAAACGCGCGGCTGTCCGGATGGGTCTACGTCGATCTGCATGGGCGGGACCTGCGGTCGGCCGTGCGCGAGATGCAGGCGACCGTCGCGAGCAAGGTGAAGCTCCCCGCAGGTTATTCGGTGTCCTGGTCGGGCCAGTTCGAATATCTGGAACGCGCCTCGGCGCGTCTGGCCTATGTCGTGCCGTTCACGCTGATGATCGTGTTCGTGCTGTTGTTCCTGACGTTTCGTCGCGTCGACGAGGCCGCGCTGATCATGGCAACGCTGCCGTTCGCACTGGTCGGTGGCGTGTGGTTGCTGTGGTTCCTCGGCCACGACGTGTCCGTGGCCAGCGGCGTCGGCTTCATTGCGCTGGCCGGCGTTGCGGCGGAATTCGGCGTGATCATGCTGCTCTACCTCAAGCAGGCATGGGAGAGCCGCATTGCCCAAGGGCAATCATCGGAGGCGGATCTCGTCGACGCGATTCGCGAAGGCGCCGTGCTGCGCGTGCGGCCCAAGGTCATGACCGTTGCGGTGATCGTCGCGGGCCTGTTGCCGATCATGGTCGCGCATGGCACGGGCTCGGAGGTCATGCAACGCATCGCGGCGCCGATGGTCGGCGGCATGATCACCGCGCCGCTGCTGTCGATGCTGGTGATCCCCGCGGTGTACCTGCTGCTGCGCCGGCGCGGACTTGCCGCTGCCGCGACAGAGCGATTGCCCGCGGCGGCGGCACAGGCCGGTTAGTGCCGGCGCCGATCGCGCCGACGGTCGCTAGAACAGGCTGCTCTGTTCGGGTGGCGGCGCAGGCTCGACCTCCGGCACGACTGCGCCTTCTACCGGGACCGCGGCTTTCGTGTCGTCGGGAATCGACTCGATCAGCGTCGCATCGTCGTGGCGGACGCTGTTGACGCGCGTGGATACCGGGTAATAGGTCATCGCCTCGGCGGGGAAGGGTACGAACAGGTCGGCCACCTCGCCCGACGCGGTATCCAGCCAGCGATCGTATTGCTCGGGGGCGACGATTGCCGGCATGCGGTCGTGCATGACGGCAAGCAGCGCGTTGGCCTGCGTGGTGACGATGGTGCAGGTGTCGAGCACCTCGCCCTCGGGCGAGAGCCAGCGCTCGGCCAGCCCTGCAAACGCGAAAGGCTGACCGCTCTTCATGCCGATGTGGATCGGCTGCTTGTGCCCGGCTGCATCGACGCGCCACTCGTAGAAACCATCGGCGGGAATCAGGCAGCGATGATGCCGGAACGCGGCGCGGAACGACGGTTTCTCGGTCAGCGTCTCGCAGCGCGCGTTGATCATTCTGGAGCCGATGGTCGGATCCTTGGCCCAGCGGGGCACCAGTCCCCAGCGAAGCACCGTCCACTCGCGCGCGCCGCCAGCGTTGCGGCGCACCACAGGCACCTGCTGCATCGGCGCGATGTTGTAGCGCGGCAGGAGTTTCGGCGGCGCCGACAAACCAAAGGCCAGCGCCAGGGCTGCCGGGTGCGTGTGCAGTTCGTAGCGGCCGCACATGGCGGGTCAATCGTCCGTGGATGTCGGCGTCATGGAGGGCGATGGTCCGGCGAGCAGCCGCGACGCCGAGCGCGCGACCTGCATGGTGTCCCAATAGGCATAGGCACCGACCGCAGCCGCGCCCGCCAACGGAATCCAGCGGCCGGCAGCCGTACCGGCCGTGCGCCGGGAGACGGACAGGCCCACCTGCGCAATCACGCTCTTCAGCGCGCCGGCCGAAAGCTGCTGCACGACGACACGCTGCCCGGTGCGCACGGCGACATCGCGCAGGACGTGGCTTGCCGCATGGCGGAACAGGCAGTACAGCATATGCGTGCGGGTGAGTTCGGCGTCGCGACCGTACAGCGCGAAGATATCGGCGACCATCTGCCGCTGCGTCTTCCAGATCAGATAGAGGTCGGGCAGGACCGTGAGCATGCCGAACGGACCCGGCGGCAGCGCCAGCGCGCCGGAGAGCGTGCCCGCGTGCCGCGCTGCGGCGCGGGCGATGCGCTCCGCTTCGCGGTCGGGATCGGCGACCGCGTGCGTGCGTGGAGCAGGTACCTGCGCGATCGTGCGCTCGATCGCCCCGCCCAGATCTCCAGGCAGCGGTTCGCGCACAGCCGGCAGGGACTTGGGGTTTCGCAGCTTCATCGTTTCAAAGATGGGGGCATCCTGGCGGCGAGACAATGCTCGCCCGCAGGCGAATCGACTTCCACTATAGGCTGGGGATGCCGCGGGCGGCAAACCGGGGTTGACCTCCCGCCGGGCTACAATTGCGCTCTGTCATCCTGTGGCCTTGTCCATGCAGATCGCCCGCTGGCTGCACCTTCTTGGCGTCGTAGTCTGGGTCGGGGGCATGTTTTTCGCCCATTTCGCGCTGCGCCCCTCGGTGCAGGCGCTGCCGCCGCCGCAGCGCCTGCCACTGCTGCTGGCGACACTCGCCCGTTTCCTGCGCTGGGTCGCGTTGGCCATCGTGCTGATCCTGGGATCCGGTGCCTGGCTGATTCATGCGCAGGGCGGGTTTGCCGCGGTCGGAACGAGCGTGCACGCGATGACGATTCTGGGGTTGGCGATGACCGCGATCTACGCGTTGCTGGTCATCGGGCCACTGCGCCAACTGGGTGCCGAAGTCGCTGCCGGCGAATGGGCGAAGGCGGGCGCCGCCATGGCGGGTATTCGTCGCCTGGTCGGCATCAATCTGCTGCTCGGGCTGCTGACCATGACCGTCGCCGCGCTTGTTCGCTAGGATCGGGAAATGAAGGTTTTCGGCTTTGCCGGCTGGTCGGGCAGCGGCAAGACAACGCTGATCGAGCGCCTGATTCCGCGGCTGATTGCTCAGGTCGGTCGGGTTTCACTGATCAAGCACGCGCACCACGATTTTGACGTCGACGTTCCCGGCAAGGACTCCTGGCGACACCGGCAGGCCGGCTGCAGCGAAATACTGGTGACTTCCGGCGTTCGCTGGGCGTTGATGCGGGAGCTTCGCGGCGATTCCGAACTCACGATGGCGCAAGCACTGGCGCGGTTGTCGGACTGCGACCTGGCGTTGGTCGAAGGGTACAAACGCGCGCCGCTGCCCAAACTCGAGGTGTGGCGATCCTTGATCGGCAAACCCCGTCTGGCATCGGGCGACCCCGCCATTCTGGCGGTGGCGACCGATACCCCTGAAGTCATCAAGGATACTGGGTTGCCGATATTCGGTCTGGACGACGTTGACCAAATCGCCACTTTTGTCGTCGACCATGCCAGATTCTGGCCTCCCGGCGATTGACTTGCGCCGGTCGGCGGGAGTAGGTTGAACTAGTCTCGGGTCGCGCTGACCAAACAAGGTCGATGTGGTCTCGCTGGTCGCGTCAGGATTCCCGTCCCGTTGCCGTCGAATTCCATGAAAAACCCGTTCATTGCCGCTGTCCTGTCATTAGCCGTCGCCGTTCCGGCGCTGGCGAATGGTCCCGAGCAGCGCGTTGCCGATTCTGGTTTCTATGGTGGCGTTTCGTTGCGCGATCGCGGCGCCGAGACCGGCGGCATCTCGTTCGGTCACCTCGCCGCGACGTCGCCGTGGACCCGGTTTGCCGCCATCACACGGGAAGAAACGGGTGCGCGCACGCTGGCCTATGGCGGCTTTCGCTGGGCCAACGATTTCGCGGTCGAGGCGGCGGTCGGCAGTACCGAACAGACGCCATCGACGCTGGCAGCGCCTGTGACCCGGCGCGGTGTCGGTCTTTCGCTGTCGGGCAATCAGAGTCCGACGCTTTCCAACTGGAACGTCGATCTCTTCACCAGCTGGTCGGTGCGGCCGAGCTTTGCGCTCTATGGTCGCCTGGGCTATGCCGCAAATGATGCGGCCGTGGCCTATGCGCCGGTGCTGTTGCCGGACCTGCGGCGAAACCGGGACGGCGTCAGCTATGGCTTGGGGCTGCGCTACGACATGTCGCCGGCACTTGGCCTGCGCCTCGAGTACGCGCGCTTCGGTCGCCTGCCCGGTGAGGCGATCAGTGGTTTCCTGCCGGAGTCCGACCAGCTGCAATTCGGAGTCCAGTTCCGCTTCTGAACCGCGGCTGCCGGTCACCACCGGACTATAATATCGACGCCGGCCACGCTGCCGGCGTCGTCCATTCAAGCGCCGTGATGCCCGATGCTTCAAACTCCAAGATGACCGTGTCCGTTCAACTGGTCTATCTGGCGCGCCTGCGCGACGCGTTTGGAATGGCAAGCGAACAACTCACGCTTGCCGAAGGGGTGACAACGGTGTCGGCGTTGATTGCGGAACTGCGCTCACGGCGGGGTGTATGGGCCACCGAGCTTGATGCCGGACGAGCCTGGCGGGTGGCGGTGAACCACGTGCTTCGGGACGGCGAGACCCTGTTGGCCGAAGGCGATGAGGTTGCCATCCTGCCGCCGGTCACCGGCGGGTAACGGCGCGCGGAGGAAACATCCGATGACGGTGCGGGTCCAGCAGGCGGATTTCGACGTGGGCCGGGAAATTTCCGTGCTGCGTGGTTCCGATGCCAGGGTGGGGGCGGTGGCGAGTTTCGTCGGCACGGTGCGCGACGTCAACGACGCGACGCCGGTGAGCACTCTCACGCTCGAGCACTATCCGGGAATGACCGAGCGCTCGCTCGAAACCATTGTCGAACAGGCGCGTGCTCGCTTCGACATTCTCGACGCGCTGGTCATTCACCGTGTTGGCGAACTCCGGCCCACTGACCAGATCGTGCTGGTGGTGGTGACCAGTTCGCATCGCGGCGAGTCCTTTGATGCCTGCCGCTTCATCATGGATTTCCTGAAGACTCAGGCCCCATTCTGGAAGAAGGAAGCGACGCCGGAAGGCGTGCGCTGGGTGGACGCTCGGTCCAGCGACGATGACGCCATGGGCCGCTGGTCGGAACCTTCCGCGGCAAGCAAGCCAACTGGTCAGGCCTCTTGACCAGTTGGTTCTGCCCTCCTAAGATGACATTCGCGCCTGACCGACCGTTGTCGCCGTTGGCTGCGCCCACGCTCGGCGAAACCTCGCCGGGGTCCTCCTGCCACGCAAGGTCGCCGTGAACCCACGCCAGTCCAGGTCCATGCACGCTAGTTTTCCGGCATTGCCGGAACCACACCGATGCCGGCGCGCATCTGGTGAAAGAGGCGCCGTACTGCGCGTGGTTCGGTCGCAGTTTGGCGCCGGTCGTGGACCGGGACCGGCGTAGCATGGCAGGCGCAGCACTCATCGCCATCGACTGGGGCACGACCTCGGCGCGGGCCTATCGAATGGACGCGACCGGCGCGGTGCTCGACACGCGCAATGCGCCGCTGGGTGTCCAGCAAGTGCGGGACGGAGGCTTCGACGCGGCGCTGGACCAATTGCTCGGCGACTGGCGGGACGATGGCGTTGCGCGCATCGCCTGCGGGATGATCGGCAGCCGCCAGGGCTGGGTCGAGGCGCCCTATGTCGAATGTCCGGCCCCGCTGTCGGTCCTGGCATCGCGGCTGGTGGAGGTCCCCGGTCGCGCGTTGGTCATCGTCCCGGGCATCATCACCAGGGATTCATCGGGCCTGCCCGACGTCATGCGCGGCGAGGAGACGCAACTCGCCGGCGCCGTGGATGAGCAGGAACGCCGGGTGCTCGCCGCGCTGCCCGGCACGCACAGCAAATGGGCCTGTGTCGAATTCGGACGCATCGTCGATTTCGCCACATTCATGACCGGAGAAATGTGGGACATGATGCTCTCCCACACCATCCTCGGGCGTCTGGCCGATCCGGCCCCCGCGCAACCCGGGCCGGCGTTCGAGCGCGGTGTTGCCCGCGGCATCGGTCCCGGCACGCTGATGCACGACGTGTTCGGTGCCCGCACGCTGGCGCTCACCGGTGAATTGAATGCGGTCGAGGTGCCGGACTGGCTGTCGGGCCTGATGATCGGTCGCGAGGTGCGCAACATGCGCACATTCGCCAATCGACATGGCTACGATGGTTCACGCGTGCGTCTGATCGGAGAACACGGGCTGGTCGAGCGTTACGCCATTGCCCTGACGCAGGCCGACGTCGCGGTCGATCGGGCCCCGGCAACGGCGGCGGCGATCGGGCTTTGGCGCATTGCGGTACACGCCGGACTGGTGTCCGTGTCGGCATGAAGATCAGCGAGGTTCCGCAATGACCGCGATGGTGACTCCCTTTCTCACGCCCTTGCCGCTGGTTGCAGTGCTGCGGGGAATCACGCCGGAGGAGGTACCTGAGGTCAGCGACGCCCTGATTGACGCCGGCTTTCGCGTCCTCGAGGTGACCATGAATTCGCCGGATCCGCTGACGTCGATCCGCCTGCTCGCGCAGCGCTGCGGCGACAAGGCGCTGGTTGGCGCCGGCACGGTGACCAGCACCGACGACGTGGGCCGCGTGCGCGCTGCCGGCGGACGGCTGATCGTGATGCCGCACGCGGACGTTGCCGTGATCCGCGAAGCCAAGGCGCAGGGACTTGTCTGCATTCCCGGCGTGGCCACGCCGACCGAGGCGTTCTCCGCGCTAGCCGCAGGTGCCGATGCGCTCAAGATGTTTCCTGCGGAAGCCTTGCCGCCCGCGGCGCTCAAGGCCTGGCGCGCGGTGCTTCCGCGCAACACCCTGGTATTTGCCGTCGGCGGCATGCGGCCGGACAATCTGGATGCGTATTGGGCCGCGGGAGCCAGCGGCTTCGGGACCGGCTCCAACCTGTACCGGCCCGGTACGACGATGGCGTCGGTGCGCGCGGCCGCCGCGGCCTATGCGGCCGGCGTACGCGCGCTGTCGCCGAAAGAGGCATGATGACTACACTGCAGCGGAGGACGAAATCTTGATTGGACGGGGTGTCATTGCGGTGGTGTTGGGGATCTGGCTGGTGGCAAACCTGACCGCAGCCGAAGCGGCCCAGGGTTTCATCAACTGCGCCAGCAACGGCTACCGATATCAATATTGTCCCGCCAATACGCAGGGACGCGTGGTCATGGTGCGCGAGGTATCGAGCGGCAACCTGTGCCGGCAGGGAAAGGGCTGGGGCTACGACAACGGCGGCATATGGGTGGATCGCGGCTGCCGCGCGGAATTCAGCTTCGGTCGCAGCGGCGGCGGCGGCCAATGGGGCGGGGCGGGAAGACTGACCTGCGAGAGCATCGGCTATCGCCATCACTACTGCAGCGCCAATACGCAGGGACGCGTTCGACTGGAGCGCGAAATTTCCACCGGCAACCTGTGCCGCCAGGGCCGCGGCTGGGGTTTCGACGGCGGCGGCATCTGGGTCGACAAGGGTTGCCGTGGCGTATTCCGCTATGGCTGGACCGGAGGCGATGACGGCAGTGGCGGCAGCAGTGGCGGCGGTCACGATGCGGCCATCGCTGCCGGCATCATCGGCGCGCTGGCGCTCGGTGCCGTGATCGGCGCCTCGCAACCCCAGGCCGCGCCCGTCGCACCACCGCCCGTCGCCGTGGCGTCCGCGCCACCGACGCCACGCGTGGTCGTACCGCCGTCCTGGGCCGTGGGGTCCTACCACGGTTTCGATCCGGAAACCGGCGACATCGTGCAGCTGGTGGTAAGCGGTTCGGGCCGGGTCTACCTTCGCAACGAGGTCGGTACGATGGTCAACGAAGGATCGCTGCGCGACGGAATGGTCACCTGGAGCAACGGCAAGCGCGCCTGGCTCGCGGCCGAAGGGCCGGGCGTCATGCTCGGCGACATCGATACCTCGAATCATTACTATTTCCGCCGCAATGACTGACATCGTCGCGCTCGGCGAGCCGCTGATCGAATTCAACCAGGCGCGCTCGAACGATGCGCAAACCTATCTGCAGGGATTCGGTGGCGACACCTCGAACATGGCGATCGCCGCCGCGCGGCTGGGCGCGCGCGTGAGCTACGTGACCAACCTCGGCGACGATGCCTTCGGGCGCATGTTCATCGATCTTTGGACACGCGAGAGCGTGGACTGCGCCGGCGTGACCATCGACCCGGCTGCGTCGACCGGTGTGTACTTCGTCACCCATGCAAGCGACGGTCACGCCTTCTCCTATTTGCGGGCAGGATCGGCGGCAAGCCGCATGACGCCTTTGTCGCTGCCGATGGAACTGCTGCGGGGCGGCCGGCTGTTGCATGTATCGGGAATCAGCCAGGCGATCTCCGCATCGGCCTGCGATACGGTGTTCGCGGCGATCGACGTTGCCCGCTCTGTGGGCGCGCTGGTGACCTACGATCCGAACGTGCGATTGAAATTGTGGCCATTGGCCCGCGCGCGGGCGGTCGTCATGGCGACGCTGGCGCAGTGCTCGTGGTGCCTGCCGAGCCTGGATGATGTGGAACTGCTGTTCGGCGACCTCGCACCCGAGGCTGTGGTCGACGCCTGCCACCGTTCGGGGGCGCCAGGCGTCGTGCTCAAACTCGGTGCGCAGGGTTGCCTGGTCTCCGACGGAGTGCGTCGCGCACACATCGCCGCACATCGGGTGCAGCCAGTGGATGCCACCGGGGCGGGCGATTGTTTCGATGGGGCATTCGCGTCGCGCCTGCTCGCCGGCGACGACGCATTCGTCGCGGCGCGCTACGCCAATGTCGCCGCGGCGCTTGCCACCACCGGGTACGGCGCGGTCGCGCCACTGCCGCGCGGGGATGCGGTCGAGCGCGTTCTCGCCGAGGCGAGCGTGACATGAACGGCGACGCCTTTCGGCCGGACCTGTTCGCCGGAAAAGTGGCGCTGGTCGTGGGCGCGACGAGCGGCATCGGCGCGGCGATCGCCGATGCCTTCGCCGGCCTTGGCGCGGTGGTCACCGTTACCGGTGCGTCGGCGGCGGAGTGCGCCGCGGCGCGTTCAGTACCGGGATTCCGGGGACGCGATGCGCTGCCGCTGGACGTGCGTGACGGCGCCGCGATCGCACAGGTGATCGACGACCTGCCGCGGCTTGATGTTCTGGTCAACTGCGCCGGGGCGATTCGACGGCAGGTGGAACACGATCCCGACGTCTTTGCCGACGTGCTCGCGATCAACCTCACCGGCACCATGCGCACCTGCACCGGCGCCCGGGCCAAGCTCAAGGCCGCGGGTGGATCGATCGTCAATACGGCATCGGTGCTGTCGTTCTTCGGCGGTGGCCTGGTGCCCGGATACTCGGCCAGCAAGGGCGGCGTCGCGCAACTCACCAAGTCGCTGGCGATCGCCTACGCCGCGGACGGTATTCGCGTCAACGCGTTGGCGCCCGGCTGGGTGAGAACGCCGCTGACGCAGGCGCTGCAGGATGACGCGCAGCGTAGCGCGGCAATACTGGCGCGCACGCCGCTTGGACGTTGGGCCGACCCGGTGGATATTGCGGGGGCGGCGGTATTTCTTTGTTCTCCGGCGGCGGCTTTCGTCACCGGCATCGTGCTGCCGGTCGACGGCGGCTATATGATCAATTGACGTTGTTCCGGAGGTTTTCCATGGCCATCGGTACGGCAGTTCGGCATCTGAAGAAGGGCGATTGGGCGAAGGCGCATGCGCTGGTGCAGAAGGACGAGACCGTCCTCGGCTGCTGGGCGCATGGCATCGTGCATATTCTGGAGGGCGATGTGCCCAACGCGCGCTATTGGTACCGGCGCGCACACCGCGATTTTCCCGGCGATACCGTCGATGCCGGTGCAGAGATTACCGCGCTGGCGAACGCGGTCAAGGATTCCACGCAGTGAGTGCCGTGTTGACTGGTATCCAACCGGAGATCGCGCTGGCGGCCCTTCCCGACGACGAGCGGGTGTGGGTGCCGCAGGCTCCCGATGTCTGGTTTCGCCCGCTGTTGCTCAACACGGTGTCCGGAGGCTGGTGCAACCTGTTGCGCGTTCGGCGCAGCGGCGTGCTGTCGCGGCACCGCCATCCGATGCTGGTCGTTGGCTACGTGATCAAGGGTCGCTGGCGCTACCTCGAGCATAACTGGATCGCCGAGGAGGGCAGCTTCGTCTACGAACCACCCGGCGAGATCCATACGCTGACGGTTCCGGAGGACTGCGCCGAGATGATCACCTTCTTCAACATCAGCGGAGCGATGATCTATCTCGACGACAAGGGGCAGCAGATCGGCTACGAGGACGTGTGGACCAAGATCGATCTGTGCCGCGCCCACTACGAGGGTTGCGGCCTCGGCGCGGAATACGTGGAGCAGTTCATTCGCTGAATTGCGCGAACGACCGCGTCGAAGTGTCGCGCGGCACGCGTGCCCCTTTGCCGATTGCGTAGAATGACGCGATGGTCGCTTACGCACAGTTTGCCGCCGTCGGGATCGGTGCCGCGCTCGGCGCGTGGCTGCGCTGGGGTCTGGCTGCCTGGCTGAACGGCCGCGTGCCGACGTTTCCGCTGGGCACGCTCACCGCCAATCTGTTGGGCGGTTATCTGGTGGGTTTTGCGGTTGCATTCTTCCTTGCTCGCCCTGATCTGCCGCACGAATGGCGGCTGTTCGTGGTCACCGGTTTTCTGGGCGCGTTGACGACGTTCTCGACGTATTCCGCGGAAGTTGTCGAACTGCTTGCCCGCGGCGACTACGGATCGGGCGCAGCACTTGCCGCCACGCATCTGGCCGGTTCGCTACTGCTGACCGTGGCCGGTTTTGCAACCTTTCGCGCACTCGCTGGCTGAGGCCGGCGGCCCATCACAAGGAGACAATCATCATGGCTCATGCAATCCGCATTCACGCCGTTGGCGGCCCCGAAGCAATGGTCTACGAGGAAGTCGCCGTCGGCGCACCGGGAACCGGTGAAGCCCGCGTCCGGCACACGGTCATCGGCGTCAACTACATCGACACCTACCATCGCACCGGCGCCTACCCGCTGCCGCTTCCCGCCGGTATTGGCCTCGAGGCCGCGGGCGTGGTCGAGGCGGTCGGCGCCAATGTCGACTGGGTGAAGCCTGGCGACCGCGTCGCTTACTGCGGCGGCACGCCAGGGTCGTACTGCACCGAACGGGTGATGCCGGCGGAGCGGCTGGTGCGCATTCCCGACGGCGTCGACGACACCACGGCCGCGACGCTGATGCTGAAGGGGCTGACCGTGCAATACCTGTTCCGCCAGACGCGCGTGCTGAAGGAGGGCGACACCATCCTGTTCCACGCCGCCGCGGGTGGCGTGGGCCTCATTGCCTGCCAATGGGCGAAGGCGCTGGGCGTGACCATGATCGGCACCGTCGGCACCGATGCCAAGGCCGAGCTGGCGCGCGCGCACGGCTGCGCGCACACCATCGTCTACACCCGCGAGGATTTCGTCGCGCGGACCAAGGAAATCACTGGCGGCAAGGGCGTGCCCGTGGTCTACGACTCCATCGGCAAGGACACCTTCCCGCAGTCGCTCGACTGCCTGTCGCTGCGCGGCCTGTTCGTGAGCTTCGGCGCGGCCTCGGGACCGATCGCCGCGTTCAACATCGGTTTGCTGGCGCAAAAGGGATCGCTGTTCGCGACGCGTCCGACGCTGTTCTCGCATGCGGTCGACCGCGCCAGCACCACGGCAATGGCCAACGAAATGTTCGCGCTGGTCAAGGCGGGCAAGATCAAGTCCGAGGCGCGGCAGACGTTCCCGCTGGCGGATGCCGCGGTCGCGCACCGCACGCTCGAATCGCGCGCGACCACTGGCGCGACGGTGCTGGTGCCTTAGTCGCTACGGATCACGAGGTTGTCTCCCGAGGGCTGGAGTCGACTGAGGGAGCAAGACTGACCCGGGATGCTCGTTTCTGACACCCCAGCTCCATAGCAGAAAATTCACGAAGGTGCCAACGCCTAACGAGCGTTGGTAGCTCGCTTGTCATAATGAACCACCTTCGCTCAATTTTCGCTCAGCGCGAGAGCCTTGATTGGATGTTTCTCGGCCAATTGACAGCTTTCGCGATAGCGGGGGGATTCGTAGGCGGATTTGTCGTCTGGATTGTTGCGCCCTAGCAGCCCGAATTGGCCGCGGTTTATCCGCCCATTCCACTTTCCATGGCTTGGGTGTCAAAAGCGCTTGGTGTAGTAGTCGCGGGGCCAATCGTCGAGTCACTCATTCTTGTCATGGTGATGGTCTTTTTTTCACCGGTCTTTCGCGGTAACGCGAAGAAAACAATTGCCACTACCGCGCTGATATTTGCCAGCGCGCATGCGGTGTTTTCGTGGAAATGGGGTCTAGTACAGATTTTTGGGGGTCTGGCATACGCAACAGCTGCGTTTGCGTATTCAGAAAAAGGTTTGTTCTACTCCATCTTTGCGGCATTTGTGCCGCACTCTCTTAACAATGCTGCTTGGACTTGCTTTTTTCTTCTCGGCGATCAATGAGCGACAGCCGAACATGTTTTTCGGAGCCCACGCTGCTCCTCGAATCGGCGGCATCCAAATCCAAAATGCGCAAGCCTTACGGGCATTGGTCCGACAGACTCTCCTCAGATCAGGCGGCGAACGAGAAAATTCGCCGCCGGTGATCGCTACCGCCGATCCAACCGCCAGTTCCCCGACTAGCGCCGCACCGCCCCATTGAGCAGCTGCCGCCCCGCGTCCGGCAATTCCGACGCGGTGACGCCCAGCGGCCCGACGCCGCGCTGGACCAGCAGGTCGGCGGCGGCGCCGTGCAGGCACACCGCCAGCCGCAGGGCCGTCTGCGCGTCGATGCCCTGCACCAGCAGCGCGCCGACCATGCCGCAGAGCACGTCGCCGCTGCCCGCGCTCGCCAGCGCCGGGCCGCCGCTGGTGTTGATGTCGACGCTGCCGTCCGGGTATGCCAGCACACTGCCGGCACCCTTGACCACAACGCTGGCGCGAAGCCGCGTGGCGAGTTCTTGCGCGGCGCGAACGCGGTCCGCCTGCACCGAGGCGACATCCTCCCCGAGCAGTCGCGCAGCCTCGCCGGGATGCGGCGTGGCCAGCGTCGGCGCGGTGCGCGCCTGCGTCGCGGCCAGCAGGCCGGCATCGCCCGCGATGAGGTTCAGCGCATCGGCATCCAGCGTCACCGGCACCGGCAGCGCCAGCGCGCGCACCAGCAGCGCGCGTGCGGCGTCGCCTTGTCCGAGTCCCGGGCCGATGACCAGCGCATCGAGCTTGCCGTCCAGCACGTCGCCGGCGTGGCGCAGCATGAGTTCGGGCATGCCGGGGTCGTAGTGCGGCGGGGCGGGCATCAGGAAGCCCAGCCACACCTTGCCCGCGCCGGTACGCAGCGCGGCGCGTCCGGCGAGGATCAGCGCGCCGGCCATGCCTTCGGCGCCGCCGAGGATGCCCAGCGTGCCGAAGCTTCCCTTGTTCACGTTGCGGACGCCGCGCGCGAGCACCAGGGGCAGCGAAGCGGCCAGCGCCGGCCAGTCGAGCCGGTGCCCGGCGGCGTTCTCCGGCGGCGGAAGGTCGAGCGCATGCACGTCGACCTCGCCGCAATGGTCGGGGCCGTCACCGGTCAGCAAGCCGGGTTTCCAGCCGATGAAGGTCGCGGTGCGGGTGGCGCGGATGGTCGGCGGGTAGGCCTGGCCGGTGGCGGCGTTGAGTCCGCTGGGAATGTCCAGCGCCAGGATCGGTGCGCCGCTGCCGTTGGCCCAGTCGACCAGGCCGGCATACGGCGCTTCGAGCGCGCGGGTGAGGCCGATGCCGAACAGCGCGTCGATCACCAGCGCCGGCCGTTCCTTGCCCGGAGCGGTCGTGGTCGTGCCGCCGTCGGCGACCCAGGCGGCGAATGCGGCCGCAGCGTCCGGCGGCAGTCGCTGCGGCTCCCCCGGAAACACCACCTGGACCTCGTGGTACCAGCGCCGCAACCAGCGTGCGACCACAAAACCGTCGCCGCCATTGTTGCCCGGGCCGGCGAGCACCAGCACCGGGCCGCCGCGGTCGCCGAGCATGCGCCGCGCGTCCTCGGCAGCGGCGCGCCCGGCGCGCTCCATCAGCGGCGCGCCGGCATTCTGGGCTTCGGCCGCGCGGACGCCGTCGATGTCGAGGATAGCCGTGGGGGTGGCAGGCATCGGTCCATTATAAGGACCCCAAGCAGGGAAGACCCTACGGCTGACCGGTAGGACCTCCTGACCAGTGCGCGGCAAGGCTTTCGGGCCTTGGACAAACCCGTAATAGCCAATTAAACTAGATCGTTTGTGTCGCCGCGCAGCCGCCGAGTTGCGCGAACGGCCCGCCGGCCTGCGACGCTCCACGGAGGAAATTCAATGTTGCGCACATTCCGCATTGCATTCGTACTCGCCGCGACGGCGCTGCTCGCCGCCCCGGTCATCGCCCAGGATTCGCCCACGCTGAAGAAGATCAAGGACTCGGGCAGCATCACCATCGGCCACCGCGATTCGTCGATCCCGTTCTCGTACTACGACGACAAGCAGCAGGTCGTCGGCTATGCGATGGACATCTGCATGAAGATCGTCGATGCCATCAAGGCCGAATTGAAGATGCCCAACATCAAGGTCAACCTCAATCCGGTGACCTCGGCGACGCGTATTCCACTGATGGCCAACGGCACCATTGACCTCGAGTGCGGTTCGACCACCAACAATCTCGAGCGGCAGAAGCAGGTGGCGTTCACCAATACGCACTTCGTGACTGCCAATCGTTACGTCGCCAAGAAGTCGAGCAACATCAAGTCGCTGGCTGACCTGAAGGGCAAGACGGTCGTTTCCACAGCGGGCACCACCAACATCAAGTGGGCCACCGAGGAAAACGCCAAGCAGAACCTGGGCATGAGCATCCTCACCGGCAAGGATCATGCCGAATCGTTCCTGATGGTCGAAACCGGCCGCGCGGAGGCGTTCTTCATGGACGACATCCTGCTGGCCAGCCTGGTCGCCAACTCCAAGGCCCCCGGCGACTACGTGATCGGCGCCGAGGCCTACACGGTCGAGCCCTACGGCATCATGCTGCGACGCGACGATCCGGGCTTCAAGAAGGTCGTCGACGACGCCACCGCCAAGCTGTACAAGAGCGCCGATATGCAGGCAATCTACAAGAAGTGGTTCCAGGCGGCGATCCCGCCGAAAGGCATCAACCTGAACAATCCGCCGTCGCCGCAGCTGGCCAAGGCGCTTGCCAATCCCACCGACAACGGCGACCCGGCGGTTTACAAGTAAGCCGTTTCGTCAGTCGCGCTGCCCCGATACGGAGAGCCTAGGCTCTCCGTATTTTTTCCGGTGGTCGTTTGTTATAGTGGATTGAAGTCGGCGCGGCGTTGACCTCCACCGGAGTACGAGCTTGAACTACAACTGGAACTGGGGCGTGTTCTTCCAGAACGCCGCGTGGGGCGAGCACACCTGGCTCACCACCTTGTTCATCGGGCTCGGCTGGACCATGCTGACCGCGCTTTGCGCCGGGGTGATCGCGCTGGTGTTGGGCTCGGCGATCGGGGTGATCCGCACGACGCCGAACAAGTGGGCGGTGCGCCTCGGCAACGCCTACGTCGAGCTCTTCCGCAACATTCCGCTGCTGGTGCAGCTCTTCCTCTGGTTCTTCGTCATCCCTGAACTCCTGCCCAAGGCGATGGGCACGTCGATCAAGCAGATGCCGCCGCCGTGGGCGTCGTTCTGGCCGGCGGTGATCGGGCTGGGTCTGTTCACCTCGGCGCGCATCGCCGAGCAGGTGCGCGCGGGCATCCAGTCGCTGCCGCGCGGGCAGGGCATGGCCGGCACCGCGCTCGGCCTCACGCTGCCGCAGACCTATCGCTACGTGCTCCTGCCGATGGCCTTTCGCATCATCATGCCGCCGCTGACCTCCGAGACGATGAACCTCATCAAGAACACCTCGGTGGCGCTGACCATCGGCCTGCTCGAACTCACCGCTGCTGCGCGTTCGATGCAGGAGTTCACCTTCCAGGTCTTCGAGGCCTTCACCGCGGCGACGGTGATCTACATCCTGGTCAATCTCGTCGTGGTGACGCTGATGCGCTGGCTGGAGCGCTCGGTGTCGGTACCGGGATTCGTCGGCAAGGCTACCGTCGAAGCCGGGGCGCACTGACATGGGCGCCCTCGATTTCGACGTGGTCGGACGGTCGATCGGCTATCTGTTCCGCGAGGGGATGACTTTCACGCTGACGCTGACCGGAATGGCCGCAGCGGGCGGGATCGTCTTCGGTACGCTGCTGGCGATGATGCGGCTGTCGTCGCACAAGTGGCTGTCGCTGCCCGCCACCGGTTACGTCAACCTGATGCGCTCGATCCCGCTGCTGCTGGTCATCTTCTGGTTCTACTTCCTGGTGCCCTACATCGGCGCCTGGATCGTCGGCTCGCCGACGCCGATCCGGGTCGGCGCCTTCGCGTCCAGCGTCATCACCTTCACGCTGTTCGAGGCCGCGTACTACTCGGAAATCATGCGCGCGGGCATCCAGTCGATCCCGCGCGGCCAGGTCCATGCCGGCTATGCGCTCGGGCTGACCTACTGGCAGTCGATGCGCGAGGTCGTGCTGCCGCAGGCGTTCCGCAACATGATCCC
This sequence comes from uncultured beta proteobacterium, assembly GCA_963712105.1. GTDB lineage: Bacteria > Pseudomonadota > Gammaproteobacteria > Burkholderiales > Casimicrobiaceae > VBCG01. The sequence goes on along the minus strand of CAVQGR010000016.1, from coordinate 158,021 downwards.
CATCCTGCTTACCCAGACCATCATCCTGTTCCAGGACACGTCGCTGGTCTACGTGCTGTCGATCACCGACTTCCTCGGCGCGGCGTCCAAGGTCGCGCAGCGCGACGGGCGGCTGGTCGAGATGTACCTGTTCGCGGCGCTGGTCTATTTCATCATCAGCTTCGGCCTGTCCCAGCTCGTCAAGCGGCTGCAGCAGAAAATCGCGATTGTTCGATAGGAGACTTGGGTCATGCCAATGATCGAGCTGGATAACGTGTCGAAGTGGTACGGCAGCTTCCAGGTGCTGAAGGACTGCACGACCAAGGTCGACAAGGGCGAGGTCATCGTCGTCTGCGGGCCATCGGGCTCGGGCAAGTCGACGCTGATCAAGGTCGTCAACGCGCTCGAGCCATTCCAGAAGGGCAACATCGTCGTCGACGGCATCAAGGTCAACGATCCGAAGACCGACCTGCCCAAGCTTCGCGCGCGGGTCGGCATGGTGTTCCAGAGTTTCGAGCTGTTTCCGCACCTGACCATCATGCAGAACCTCACGCTGGGCCAGATCAAGGTGCTTGGCCGCAGTCCGGACGAGGCAATCGAGCGCGCGCAGAAGTACCTGGACCGGGTCGGCGTCAGCGAGCAGAAGGACAAGTTCCCGGGACAACTCTCCGGCGGCCAGCAGCAGCGCGTGGCCATCGCCCGCGCACTGTCGATGGACCCGATCTGCATGCTCTTCGACGAGCCCACGTCGGCGCTCGACCCGGAGATGATCAACGAGGTGCTCGACGTCATGGTCGGCCTGGCCAGCGACGGCATGACCATGATGGTGGTCACGCACGAAATGGGCTTTGCGCGCAAGGTTGCCAACCGGGTGATCTTCATGGACGAGGGAAGCATCGTCGAGGATGCGACCAAGGACGACTTCTTCGGCACGCCGCGCTCGGAGCGCGCGCAGCAGTTCCTCGCCAAGATCCTGCATCATTGAACGACCCAGTCAAACTCACGGAGATCAAGCCATGAAATCGATTCGCATTCTTGCCGCCGTCCTCTGGTGCGCGAGCGCTGCCGCCTGGGCACAGTACCCCGACCGGTCGATCACCATGATCGTGCCCTTCCCGCCGGGCGGCGTCGCCGACACGGTCGCGCGGCCGATCGCCGAAGCGATGAGCCGTGACCTGAAGCAGCCGGTGGTGATCGAGAACAAGCCCGGTGCGGGCGGTGGCATTGGCATGGCGCAGGCGGCCAAGGCCAAGCCCGACGGCTATACGATCCTGATGTCGCTGTCGTCGTTCACCGTGCTGCCGGAAGCCGACAAGGTCCTCGGCCGTGCGCCGATGTACCAGCTGGCCGACCTCAAACCGTTGGCACGCATTACGGCCGATCCGACGGTCCTAGTCGTACGCGCCGAGGCGCCGTGGAAGACACTGCAGGATTTCGTCGCCGATGCGCGCGCGCATCCCGGCAAGTACACGTTCGGTTCGTCCGGTAACTACGGCACCATGCACATGCCGATGGAGATGTTCGCCGCGGCGGCGGGACTCAAGCTGACGCACGTGCCCTACACCGGCGCCGGCCCGGCGATCATCGGCCTGCTCGGTGGTCAGGTCGACGCGCTGGCCACCGGGCCGGCCTCGATCGTCCAGCACATCAAGGGCGGCAAGGTCCGCGCGCTGGCGCAATGGGGCGACGCCAGGCTGGTCGCCCTTCCCGACGTACCGAGCCTGAAGGAGTCAGGTATCAACGTCGGGTATGCCCAGTGGTCGGGCGTATTCGTGCCCGCGGGCACGCCGGAGCCGGTGATGCGCCGGTTGCGCGAGGCCGCGAAGTTCGCCGCCAACGACGACCGCGTCAAGCAGGTGCTGCTCACCGCAGGCAGTCCGATCCTCTACCTCGATGCGCCGGAGTTCCAGCGCTATGTCGACGCCGACGCGGCCAAGATGGCCGACGTGGTCAAGCAGGTCGGCAAGCTCCAGTAGCGGCGAAGGCGCCGCCGCGGCCGGGCGCCTGCGGCGGCGTATAATTCGCGTTTCCGCGCCCGCACGACGCGATGCCCGACATCCTCTCGTTGGCCGGCAGGCCGGCACTCTCGCCGTTCCGGCTCGCCAAGCTGCTGCAAAGCCTTGCCCAGAGCCGTCCCGGCCATCGCGTCACGCGCATTGACGCGACCTACTGGCATTTCGTCGAACTGACGCATCCGCTCTCGGCCACCAAGCGGACCACGCTCGAACGCCTGCTCACCTACGGTCCGGCGCCGGCCACGACGCAAGGCGCGGCAGGCGACACCATGCTTGTCGTTCCTCGGCCGGGCACCATTTCCCCGTGGTCGTCGAAGGCGACCGACATCGCGCGCAACTGCGCACTCGGCGCGGTTGCGCGCATCGAGCGTGGCGTCGTCTATGGCGTTCAGTGCAATGACGCCGCGACACTTTCCCAGGGTGACCGTGCGGCGCTGCTGCCGCTGCTGCACGACCGGATGACCGAGGCCGTGTTCTTCGACATGGCGGACGCGGACCGCCTGTTCGCGCACGTTCCGCCGCGGCCCCTGACCACGATCCCGCTGCTTGCCGAAGGTCGCGCCGCGCTGGTGCGCGCCGATGCCGAGCTCGGGCTGGCGCTGGCGGGGGACGAGATCGACTATCTGGTGGCGAATTTCACCGGCCTGAGACGCGATCCGACCGACGTCGAGTTGATGATGTTCGCGCAGGCGAATTCCGAGCATTGCCGGCACAAGATCTTCAACGCCGACTGGATCATCGATGGCGACGCACAACCGATGAGCCTGTTCGGCATGGTTCGCGAGACGCACCGTGCGCATCCGTCGGGGACGGTGGTCGCCTATTCGGACAATGCCGCAGTCATGCAGGGCATGACCGCGCAGCGCTTCTATCCGCGCGAAGGCGGTCGCTACGGAGCCGCGCCGGAACTCACGCATACGCTGATGAAGGTCGAGACGCACAATCATCCGACCGCCATTGCGCCATTTCCCGGCGCTGCCACCGGTTCGGGTGGCGAGATTCGCGACGAGGGCGCGACCGGAATCGGTGCCAAGCCAAAGGCCGGCCTGGTCGGCTTCAGCGTGTCCAACCTGCGGCTGCCGTCGTTGCCGCAGCCGTGGGAGGTCGACTACGGCAAGCCCGAGCGTATCGCCTCGGCGCTGTCGATCATGCTCGAAGGACCGATCGGCGCAGCCGCATTCAACAACGAATTCGGGCGGCCGAATTTGACCGGGTATTTCCGCACTTTCGAGCAGGCAGTGGGGGGTGAAGTCCGCGGCTACCACAAGCCGATCATGCTCGCCGGCGGCGTCGGCAATATCAACGCCGCACACACACACAAGCAGGCGCTGCCGGCTAGGACGCTGCTGATCCAGCTGGGCGGACCCGGCATGCTCATCGGCATGGGCGGCGGCGCCGCCTCGTCGATGGCCACGGGCGTCAACACGGCCGACCTCGATTTCGACTCGGTGCAGCGCGGCAATGCGGAGATCGAGCGCCGGGCGCAGGAGGTCATTGACCGTTGCTGGCAACTGGGCGCTGATAATCCGATCCTGTCGCTGCACGACGTCGGCGCCGGCGGGCTGTCGAACGCGCTGCCGGAACTGGTGCACGGCGGCGCGTCCGGCGGCACTTTCGACCTGCGGGCCGTTCCGTCCGAGGAATCCGGCATGGCGCCGCGCGAGATCTGGTGCAACGAGGCGCAGGAGCGCTACGTGCTCGCGATCGCGCCGGAATCGCTGCCGCTGTTCGAGGCGCTGTGCACGCGCGAACGATGCCCGTTCGCGGTGGTCGGCAGCGCCAACGCCAATGGCATGCTGGTCGTCGCCGATGCATATTTTCGTAACAAGCCGGTCGATGTTCCGATCGAAGTCATCCTCGGCAAGCCGCCGAAGATGACGCGGGACGTGCAGCGCGTCGCAAGGGCGCTGCCGCCGCTCGATCTCGATGGCATCACGCTGGCCGATGCCGCGTTGCGCGTGCTGCAGTTCCCGGCGGTCGGCGACAAGACCTTTCTCGTCTCCATCGGCGACCGCACGGTCGGCGGACTGTGCTCGCGCGATCCGATGGTCGGGCCATGGCAGGTGCCCGTGGCCGACGTCGCGGTCACGCTCATGGACTTTGCCGGTTTCGCCGGCGAGGCCATGGCGCTGGGAGAGCGCACGCCGCTCGCACTCATCGACGCACCGGCGTCAGGGCGCATGGCCGTGGGCGAGGCGATCACCAATCTCGCAGCGGCCGACGTGCGGTCGCTGGCAGAGGTCAAGCTTTCGGCGAACTGGATGGCGCCGGCCGGTCATCCCGGAGAGGACGCGGCGCTCTACGACACCGTGCGCGCGGTGGCGCTGGATACCTGCGTGCGCATCGGTCTGTCGATCCCGGTCGGCAAGGACTCGATGTCGATGCGCACGACATGGGCGGATGCGGGCGGGCAAAAAGCCGTCACTGCACCGGTTTCGCTGGTGGTCACGGCGTTCGCGCCGGTCGCCGACGCACGCGCCACTCTGACGCCACTGCTCAACCGTGACCATGGCGAAACCACGTTGATCCTGGTCGAGTTGCGCGCCGGGCCGCGACGCCTCGGCGGGTCGGTGTTGGCGCAGGTGCATGGCCAGCTCGGCAATGTCGCTCCGGATCTCGACGTGCCGGAGAATCTTGCCGCGTTCTTCGACTTCATCGCGCGCGCGCGCGCCGCGCGACGCCTGCTCGCCTATCACGATGTCTCCGACGGCGGATTGTTCGTCGCGCTGGCGGAGATCGCGTTCGCGTCGCGTTGCGGGCTCGAGGTCGTGCTCGACGGCATGGCCGACGCCGTGCTGCCTGCGCTTTTCGCCGAGGAGCTCGGCGCGGTCGTGCAGGTTCGCGCCGACGATGCGGCCGCCGTCGTGGCCTCGGCGAGATCCGTGGGACTGATGGCGACGCCGGTAGCGCGACCCCTGCCCGAGGATCGCATCCACATTCGACGCGGCGGCGAGACACTGCTCGACACGCCGCGCAGCGAACTTCACCGGGCCTGGTCGGCGACCACGCACGCGATGCAGATGCTGCGCGACAATCCAGAAATCGTCGCCGACGAATACGCGCGAATCGCCGACGCGACCGATCCCGGACTTGTTCCGAAGCTGACCTTCGATCCGGATGACGACGTCGCCGCGCCCTATATCGCCACCGCTGCCCGGCCACGCCTTGCGGTGCTGCGCGAGCAGGGCGTCAACGGGCAGGTCGAGATGGCTGCAGCCTTCGATCGCGCGGGCTTCGCGGCCTTCGACGTGCACATGAGCGATCTTGCGGCCGGACGCGCTACGCTTGCCGATTTTGCCGGCGTGGTCGCATGCGGCGGGTTTTCCTATGGCGACGTGCTTGGTGCCGGCGAGGGCTGGGCCAAGTCGATCCTGTTCAATGCGCGCGTCTTCGATGATTTCGCAGCGTTCTTCGCGCGCGCCGATGTCTTCGCGCTGGGCGTGTGCAATGGTTGCCAGATGATGAGCAACCTGCGCGACATGGTGCCCGGCGCGGCATCGTGGCCGCATTTCGTGCGCAATCGCTCGGAGCAATTCGAGGCGCGCTACGCGATGCTCGGTGTGGAGGAGTCGCCGTCGCTGTTTTTCGCCGGCATGGCCGGCAGCCGGATTCCCGTGGCGACCGCGCATGGCGAAGGCTATGCGGAATTCCGCGATCCGGCGCACCTGGCCGCCGCGCAACCGCTGGTGACGCTGCGCTACGTCGACCACCTTGGACTGCCGACCGAACGCTATCCCGGCAACCCCAATGGCTCGCCGCAGGGCATCACCGGGTTGACCACGGCGGACGGACGCTTTTCGATCCTGATGCCGCACCCGGAGCGCGTCCACCGCAGCGTGCAGATGTCGTGGCATCCTGACGGCTGGGGCGACGCGTCGCCATGGATGCGCATGTTCCGCAATGCGCGCGTGAAGCTCGGCTGAACGCCCAACAGGAGAATGCCCATGAAGCTCACCGTCTACGCCATCGACGGCATCACGCCCGTGGTCGATCCGGCGGCCTTCGTGCATCCATCTGCCGTGCTGATCGGCGACGTGGTTATCGGCCCGGGCGTCTACGTAGGCCCCTGCGCCAGCCTGCGCGGCGATTTCGGCCGCATTGAAGTCCGGACCGGCGCCAACATCCAGGACAACTGCGTGATGCACGGATTTCCAGGGACCGACACCATCGTCGAGGAGGGCGGTCATATCGGACACGGAGCGATCCTGCACGGGTGCATCGTGCAGCGCAACGCGCTGGTCGGCATGAACGCGGTCGTCAACGACAACGCGGTAATCGGCGAATCGGCGATGGTGGCGGCGATGGCCTTTGTAAAAGCAGGCTTCGTCGTGCCGCCGCGCATGCTGGTGGCAGGCGTTCCGGGCAGGCTGATCCGCGAACTGACCGGCGACGAGATGGGCTGGAAGAAGGAAGGAACGGCCAGCTACCAGCAACTCACCCGTCGCTGCCTCGCGACCATGCAGGCGACCGCGCCGCTGAGCGCGCCGGAGGCGGATCGCCGCCGTCTCGAGGTCGGGAACCTGGTGCCGCTGTCGGTCATGAAACAGCAGCGATCGTGAGGCGTTCCGGACCTTCGTCATTGGCGCTTGCGCTGTTGCTTGTGTTCAGTGTCGCGGCGGTCGGGCAACCGCGCGTCGCTCCGGAATCGGCACAGCCGGACCCTGTTCCCGCGCCGCCTGCCGGCGCTGCGTCATTCACGCCGCCCGCGCCGGACTCGATTCCCGATACGCCGCTGGGCGCGATGATCCGCTTCGGCCAGCTGGTATTCGTAGACACCCAGCGCTACGCCAAGGCCTATGTCGGCAACGGTCTCAACTGCGTCAACTGTCATCTCGATGCCGGACGCAAGGCCGGGGCTGCGCCGTTGTGGGCGGCCTACGTCGCCTATCCGGCGTTTCGCACCAAGGACCATCTGGTCAACACCTTCGAGCGGCGCCTCGACGGATGTTTCCGGTATTCGATGAACGGCCGCATGCCGCCCGCCGACAGTGCGGTTATTGTGGGCCTGGTCGCCTATTCCTTCTGGCTGGCGACCGGCGCGCCGGTCGGGGCGCAACTGGCCGGGCGTGGGTATCCAGAGGTTGCGCAACCCCCGCTTGCGCCCAGCGCGACCCGCGGTGCCCGGGAATACACGACGCACTGCGCCGCCTGCCATGGACCCGCGGGCGCCGGTCTGCGCGAGCAGGGCAAGTACACTTTCCCGCCGCTGTGGGGCCCGGACTCCTACAACGCCGGCGCCGGCATGAATCGCGTACCGACCGCGGCAGCCTTCATCAGGGCCAACATGCCGTCCGGTGCGGGCGGCACGCTGTCCGACCAGCAGTCCTGGGATCTGGCGGCGTACATTCACGAGCGTCCGCGTCCGCCGGATCCACGCACGCGACCGGCGCCGAAGCGCCAGAGCCCCTGACGTTCAGAAGCCGGCGGCCTGACCGTCGCGGCGAGGGTCGGAAGCGGCGACATAGCCGCCGTCGCCGCGCAGGATGAACTGGCCGGCACCGAAATCCATGTAGGAATCGGGGACCGATTCCAGCGCATGGCCCATGGCGATCAGCGCTGCGCGCAACGTCGGCGACGCGCTGTGCTCGAGGTCGATCGAGCGGCCCAGGTTGACCTTCCAGCGGGGCGCATCCAGTGCCGCCTGCGGATTCATCCGGTAGTCGATCAGGCGCACCAGCGTCTGAACGTGCCCGGGAGGTTGAATGATGCCACCCATGACGCCGAAAGCCGCCAGCGGTGCGCCGTTGCGGGTGAGGAAGCCGGGAATGATGGTGTGAAAGGGCCGCTTGCCGCCACCGACTTCGTTGGGATGCCCGGGGTTCAGGACGAAACCCGCGCCGCGATTCTGCAGGCTGATGCCCGTTCCCGGTACCACGACCCCAGAACCGAAACCCATGTAATTGGACTGGATCAGCGAGATCATCATGCCGCCGGCGTCGGCGGCGCACAGGTAGACGGTGCCGGCGCGTGGAGGGTCGCCCGGACCGAAATCGCTTGCGCGCGTCGGGTCGATGCGTCGCGCGCGCTGCGCGAGATAGGCGCGATCGAGCAACGCCTCCGGCGCGACGGTCATCGTGCGCGGGTCGCTCACGTACCGGTAGGCGTCGGCGAAGGCGAGCTTCATCGCCTCGATCTGCAGATGCTGCGCTTCCACCGAATCGGGGGCGTGCGCGGCGAGTTCGAAGTTTTCCAGCATGCCCAGCGCCATCAGCGCGGCGATGCCCTGTCCGTTGGGCGGAATCTCATGGACGCTGACACCGCGATAGTCGTGGGCGACGGGGGTCACCCAGTCCGTTGCGTGCTCGTCGAAATCGGCGGCCGCATGCGCGCCACCGTTCGCCTGTGCATGCGCGACCATCGCCGCGGCCAGTTCACCGCGGTAAAAGGCATCGCCGCCGGTGCGCGCGATCATGTCCAGCGAACGCGCCATGTCCGGGCTGGCGAAATTCTCGCCGACCTGCGGCGCGCGGCCACGCGGCAGAAAATGCGCCTGCCAGCCGAGATCCGGCGGCATGTGCGGCACCGCGGCGGCCCATTTCTGCGCGACGACCGGCGACACCGCATAGCCGTCGCGCGCGTAGCGAATGGCCGGCTCGAAGAGATCGCCGAAGGGCAGCTTGCCGAATCGTTGTGACAGCGCGCGCCAGCCGGAAACCGCGCCGGGTACGGTCACCGTGTCCCAGCCCCGCTGCGGCATCGCCGAATTCCCGGCGAAACGCGCGGGTGACCAGGCGGCGGGCGCACGCCCAGAGGCGTTCAGGCCGACGAGTTCGCTGCCGGTCCAGACGATCGCAAAGAGGTCGGACCCCAGTCCATTGCTGCAAGGCTCGACCACGGCGAGGGTGATGGCGGTGGAGAGCGCGGCATCGACGGCATTGCCGCCACGTTGCAGCATGGAAATCCCTGCCTGCGTGGCCAGCGGTTGCGATGTCGCGACCGCATTGCGCGCGAATATCGGCTGCCGGCATGACGCATAGGGCAATACCCATTCTCCGGTCGCCGCGGAACCGGCCCGTCCCGGTGCATTCATTTTCGGAGGTGCGTCACGACCGTGGAGGCTGTCACGCAGTCATTCCTGAAACGCTTCTTCGCGCTTCTTGCGGATGGATGGCGCCACGATGATGAGTAGCAGGATCACCGCGATGCCCAGCATCACCGCCGAAATCGGTCGGGTGACGAATACGGTCGGATCGCCGCGCGACAGCAGCAGTGCCCGGCGCAGGTTTTCCTCCATCATCGGGCCGAGGATGAAGCCGAGCAGAAGCGGGGCAGGCTCGCAATCCAGCTTGACGAAAATCCATCCGAGCACGCCGAACGCTACGGTCATGTAGACGTCGAACACGTTGTTCTGGATGCTGTAGACGCCGATGCAGCAGAACAGCAGGATGGCAGGATAGAGCAGCCGGTAAGGCACCTGCAGCAGCTTCACCCAGATGCCGATCATCGGCAGGTTGAGGATCACCAGCATCAGGTTGCCGATCCACATGCTGACGATCAGTCCCCAGAACAGCTGCGGATTGCTGGTCATCACCTGCGGTCCGGGCTGAATCGAGTGGATGGTCATGGCGCCGACCATCAGCGCCATCACCGCATTGCCTGGGATGCCCAGCGTCAGCAATGGAATGAAGGATGTCTGGGCGCCGGCGTTGTTGGCGCTTTCCGGACCCGCCACGCCCTCGATCGCGCCCTTGCCGAAACGGCTGGGATCCTTGGCGATTTTTTTCTCGACGGTGTAGGACGCAAATGCGCTGAGCAATGCGCCACCGCCTGGCAGGATGCCCAGAATCGAGCCGATAGCGGTGCCGCGCAGCATCGCCGGCAAGGCCTGCTTGAAGTCCTTCCACTTCAGCCAGAGTCCCTCCACCTTGCTGGTGAAGACCTCGCGATGCTCCTTGTGCTCGAGATTGATGATGATCTCGGCAAATCCGAACAGTCCCATGGCGACGACAACGAAGCCGATGCCGTCGGAGAGTTCGGCCACGCCGAAGGTGTAGCGCTGCATGCCGGAATTGACATCGGTGCCGATGATGCCGAGCAGCAGTCCCAGCATGATCATTCCGAAGGCCTTGATCAGCGAACCGCTGGCCAGAACCACCGCGGCGATCAGGCCAAGCACCATCAGCGAGAAATATTCGGCGGGACCGAATTTCAGCGCCATGTCGGCCAGCGGCGGAGCAAATGCAGCGATCAGGAGGGTGGCGAAAGTGCCGGCGATGAATGAGCCGATGGCGGCGACCGCCAGCGCGGTCCCGGCGCGACCCTGGCGCGCCATCTGGTAGCCGTCCAGGCAGGTGACGACCGACGACGACTCGCCGGGGAGGTTGACCAGGATCGCCGTGGTGGAGCCACCGTACTGCGCGCCGTAGTAGATGCCGGCGAGCATGATCAGCGCTGCCACCGGCGGAAGTGCATAGGTGATCGGCAGCAGCATGGCGATGGTCGGTACCGGGCCGATGCCGGGCAGTACGCCGATCAGTGTGCCGAGTACGACGCCGAAGAATGCATAAAGCAGTGTCTGGGCCGAAAACGCAACGTCGAAACCGATCGCAAGATTGCCGAGGAGTTCCATGCCGTCCGCCCTAGCCGAAGATGTCCGGCCACACCGGCAACTGGAGCTGCAGGCCCCAGGCGAATGCGGCGACGGTGAACGCGGCCATCACCAGCGACGCGATGATCGCTTCCTTCCAGCGGAATTCGTGGCTGGCCATGCTGGAAGCGATGATGAGGACAATGGTAGCGACGAAGATGCCCAGATGCGGCGCGGCAAGACCGAACAGCGTCACGCTTCCAAGGACCACCAGCAGCGGCCTGAACGTTGGGAAGGTGATCGGCGCGCCGGAAAGGCGCAGCGCGCGTAGAGTGAGGACCGCGCCGATGAACATCAGCAGAAAGCCCAGACCGCGCGGGAAGTAGCCCGGACCCATGCGATTGGCGGAGCCGACCGGGTATTCACTGGCAATCACGACCGCGGCGAGGCCGAACGCAATATAAAGTACACCTGCCCAGAAATCCCTGGGATTACGAATCCGCACGCTGTTCCCCCCCGCCCTCGACGTTGTCGATTCAACGCCAGCATAGGATAGCATTCGAGTCGAGCAAGTTCGGCGGTGCCGGTGGCCGGCCCATGCGGTCAACAGGTTGCTGTTTCCAACCTGCAACAGCAGTTCAGATCGACCTTCCGAAACAGCTTGCTGTGGTGCAGTACCAAAAAAAAAGGGCAGGCCACATGGCCTGCCCCGTTCGTATCGAAGTGCGAATCGTGCGGCGATCAGACGCCGGCCTTGGCGCGCAGTTCCCTGAAGTACTTCTCGAGGTGGGCGGCCTGCAGACGTTGCTGCAGCTGCGGCTTCACGTCGTTGAACGGAGGGACCTTCGCCTCGCGGATGTCCTCGACCAGGATGATGTGGTAGCCGAACTGGGTCTGTACCGGCTGCGCGGTGAACTTTCCCTTGGGCGTCGCGGCCATCGCGTCCGAGAACGGCTTCACAAAGCCGCCGGGAGCATTCCAGTCGAGGTCGCCGCCCTTGTCCTTCGAACCCGGGTCCTTCGAGCGCTGCTTGGCGATTTCGTCGAACTTCCCGCCTTTCTGCAGCTGCACGATCACCTCCTTCGCCTCGTCTTCCTTTTCCACCAGAATGTGGCGGACCTTGTATTCCTTGTCCCCCATCTGCGTCTTGATCGCCTCGTATTCTTTCTTGAGATCGGCTTCGGAAATCGGGTTCTTGCGGATCCAGTCGCTGACGTAGGCGCGGACCAGCACCGTCTGCCCGGCCAATTCCATCTGGTTCTTGACGTCGGCATTCTTGTCGAGATTGGCCTTCTTCGCCTCGCGCGTCAGCAATTCACGGGTGTTGAGCTCGTCGCGGATCGCCTGGCGCATTTCCGGCGTATCCGGCTGGCCAGCCGCCAGGCGCTCGCGCAGCATGAAATCGAACGTCGTTTGCGGGAAAAGCGCCTTGCCGGCCGGCGCGGCTGCAGGCGCAGCGGCAGGAGCGGCGGCCTTTGGGGCGGCCGGCTGTGCGAACGCCGTTCCGGCGGCGAGCACCACCAGCGCCACGATGGCAATTTTGGTTCTGTTCATTGCATACATCCTTTCATCAGGAAGGAAACTCATCAGGGGTGTATGCGCGTATCGCCAGCGCATGCACCGGAAGTGGAATAAGGTCGCCGACGCGGTCGAGTACCGCGCGGTGACGAGCGAGCCGGGAGAGCCCCGCGAACTGCTCGGACACGATCAGCAGCGAAAAGTGCCCGCCGCCCGCTGCTGCGCCGGCATGACCGGCGTGCTCGGCGCTGTCGTCAGCGACGTCGAGGACGACCGGCGCCAGCGGCGCGAGGCGATCCTTCAGCGTGGTGGCGACCGGGTTCACGGTTTCTGCGGCTCGCTGACATGGCGGGCCAGCATCAGGCCCTGGCCGAGAGCAAACACCAGGAACAGGCCGATGCCGCCCCAGACCTTGAAATTGACCCAGACCTCGGTCGAATAATGGAAGGCGATGTACCAGTTGAGCACCGCCATTGCCGCGAAGAACGCCGTCCATGACCAGGTCACGCGCGACCAGACTGCGGCGGGCAGCTCGATGCCTTTTAGCAAGTGGGAGATGAGATCGCGGCGAAACACCAGCTTGCCGATGGCCAGGACCGCGCCGAATAGGCCATAGAGCACCGTCGGCTTCCACTTGATGAATACTTCGTCCTGCAGGATCAGCGTCGCGCCTCCGAATACGACGATGATGGCCAGCGACAGCCAGTGCACGGTCGAAACCTTGCCCTTCCACTTGAACCAGGCGATCTGCGCGATCGACGCGGCGATGGCCACCGCCGTCGCGAACATGATCCCCTTCCACTTGAAGGCGAGGAAGAAGAGGATGAGCGGGAAATAGTCCGCGAGAAGTTGCATCGTGGGTCGACAATGATGGGTCCGGCTTAAGCGCGGCTTAACGGCCCATCCATGGGCCGGCGCGGCGGGCAGCCGATCGACCGGATACCCTTTTCGGACAACCGCCCATTTTACCCTAGTTTCGGGATATACCCTTGGTCAGCCCAGTGCGGCGCTCGCCCTTGGGGGAGGGATCCTCCGTGGTCAACCGGGGTGGACCGGGTTGGCCACGGATCAGCGGGCGGTCGGAAGCACGAGACGGCGCAATCGACCCCAGTCGAACGCGGGACCCGGGTCGGTCTTCCGGCCCGGAGCGACGTCGCTGTGGCCGACCGCAGCCTCGATAGGATAGCGCCGCGCGAGCGCCTTCAGCAGGCTGGCGAGCCGGCGGTACTGCGCTGCCGTATAGGCGTGGTCGTCGGTGCCCTCGAGTTCCACGCCAATCGAGAAATCGTTGCAACGCTCGCGTCCGCGCCAAGAGGAAACACCTGCGTGCCAGGCGCGCCGGCCACAGGCCACGAATTGCAGCAGCGCGCCGTTGCGGCGGACGAAAAAATGTGCCGAGACGCGAAGCGAAGCAATGGTCGCGTAGGACCGATCCGCAGCGGTATCGAGCGTATTGGTGAACAGGCGGATCACCCCGTCGCCACCGAAACGGCCGGGAGGCAGCGAGATACCGTGCACGATGACCAGCGTCGGCAGGACATCGGGCGGACGGGCGTCGTGGTTGGGCGAGGCAACCTGCAGCGCATTCTCGACGATCCCCTGCGGATCGACCTGCAGACGTCGCACACGGCTCAAACGGTTTGTTTCTCCGACGTGGTGGATGCAGGCGCCAGCCAACGCTGGCTGGCGAAGGTCAGGGCAATCAGTCCGATGCCGACCAGATCGCTCGCCAGTCCGGGCTTGATCAACACCAGCGCCGCAGCAATCAACAGGATTCGTTCCCACCATCGCGCGGGGCCGAGGAAGAAGTACCTGTGCAGGCCTGCCGCCAGGCAGATCACGCCGATCGTGGCAGTGATCGCGGCCAGTACCATGTCGCCGACATCGCCCTGCAGCAGCAGCGATGGCGCAAACACGAACATGAACGGGATGATGTAACCGGTCAGGCCGAGTTTGACTGCCGCCCAACTGGTGTCCATCAAGGTACCGCGGGAAATGCCGTTGGCCGCGTAGACCGCCATCGCCACCGGCGGCGTGATCGCCGACAACACCGCAAAGTACAGCACGAACAGGTGCGCCGCCTCGACCTCCACCCCGAGCTTGACCAGCGCCGGCACCAGCAGCGCCACCTGCACGATGTAGGCAGGCGTCGTCGGCAGACCCATGCCGAGCAGGATGCCGGCGAGCATGGTCAGGAATAGCGCCAGAATCAACGAGTTCTGCGACAGCGCCAGCACGACGCCGGTGAAGCTCAGCCCCAGGCCGGTCAGCGTGATCGTGCCGATGACGATGCCGGCGGTGGCGCAGGCCAGTGCCACGACGACCGTGTTGCGCGCGCCGGCCTCGAGTGCCTCGACGATGGCATGCAATGTAAAGGTCCGGCGGGTGCTGGCGCGCAGCCAGGTGGTCGGGATCACCGAGAGTATGCCCACCAGCGCCGCGAATGCCGCGCTGCGTCCGAGCAGCAGCACAGCCACGATGATGACCAGCGGCAGGAACAGGTGGCCGCGCTCGAGCAGCACTTCTTTCAGGCGCGGCAGGTCGGCCTTGGGCAGACCTTTCAACCCGATGCGCCTGGCCTCGAAGTGCACCGCCATGAACACGGCCACGTAGTACAACACTGCCGGCAACAAGGCAAAGCCGGCGACGGTTAGGTAGGAAACCCCCAGGAACTCGGCCATCACGAAGGCCGCCGCGCCCATGATTGGCGGCATCAGTTGGCCGCCGGTCGAAGCCACCGCCTCGACGGCCCCCGCAAAAGCGGGCCGGTAGCCGGTGCGCATCATCAGCGGGATGGTGAAGGTGCCGGTGGTCATCACGTTGGCCACCGCGCTGCCCGACACCGTGCCGAACAGGCTGCTGGTGATCACCGCCACCTTGGCCGGCCCGCCGGAGGTATGGCCGGCCAATGCCAGCGCAAAGTCCATGAATAGCTGGCCCGCGCCGCTGCGCTCGACAAAGGCGCCGAACAGGATGAACAGCATCACGTAGGTCGCGGACACGTACAGCGGGATGCCGAAGATGCCTTCGGTGGTCAGGTAGAGCTGGTCGAGCATGATCGCGACCGACTGATGCCCCAGCGTCAACCCGTAGACCAGGAACACCAATGCCGTGATCGGCAGGGCCCAGCCGGTAGCCCGGCGGGTGGCCTCCGTGATGAGCAGGATCAGCGCGCCGCCGAAAATGTAGTCGGCGATCCGGGGGTCGTCGACGTAGTACATGCGGTTCTGGATGTAGTGCAGGTTCATGCTTGGGTACATCGCGGCCAGCACGGCCACGACCACCAGCATGACGTCGAACCAGCCGACGCGCTCGGCCCGTCCGTTGCGACCCGGCATCACCAGAAAGGCCAGTGCCAGCGCAAAGGCCAGATGCGAACCGCGCATCACATAGGCGTCGGGCGGTCCCATGAAGGCGACGTAAAGGTGGAACGCCGACATGGCCACAGCCACGACGGTGATCACGTGCCGTATCAACTTCACGGGCAGGTACGGCATTCGCGCGCCTCCGAAACCGGACGATATCGATTGGAACGCAACGCGCGGGCCTCAGGCCCGCGCGGCCAGGGTCCTCAGATGACGCCGGCTTCCTTGTAGTAGCGCGCTGCGCCCTTGTGCAACGGCACGCCGATGTCCTCGGCCATCATCTTCGGCGTCGTCGCGCCCATGGCCTTGGCGATGGCAGTCAGGTCGGCCTTGCTGGCGACCATGCCCTTGAGCAGCTTGTAGACCACCTCGGGATCGAGGTCGCAGCGCGCGATGATGTGCGTTGCATAGCCAATGGTCGGCACATCCTGCGTCTGCTTCGGGTAGCTGCCCGCCGGAATCACCAGCTTGGTATAGCCTGGATTCAGCTTGCGCATCGCCTGGAACTTGTCGTCGCCAATGGCGAGGATCTTGACGTCACGCGCCGAGGCCAGGTCCATGATGGCCGAAGCGGGCACCGTGGTGCCCAGCGTGAAAACCTGCGCGTTGTTGTCCTTCATCAGCGACACGGCATCGGTGTACGACACATAGCTGACGCGGCCCATGTCCGGGTACTTCAGCCCGTAGACGCTCAGCGCCTGTTCGCTGATGAATTCCGCCGTGTTGCCTTTGGGTTGAACGGCGATCGATTTGCCCTTCAGGTCGCCGAGCGAATTGATGCCCGAGTCGGCGCTGGCGACCACCTGGAAGTACTGCGGATACAGCGTGGCGACGTTGCACACATTCTTCGTCGGTGTGTCGAAAGGCGCACGGCCGGCCACACCGTCGACGGTGGAAATCGAGTTGCCGAAGCCGATGTCGGCCTTGCCGGCGTCAACGGCTTTGACGTTGGCGATACCGGCGCCGGGCAGCACCTGCACCTTGACGCCGGCCTTGTCGCCGATGTTGGCGATCGCGCCACCCAGCGGGTACCACGAGCCACCCTGTGGCCCGGTCATCAGCTTGACCTGTTGCGCCTGCGCGCCCGCAGCGCAGCACAGCAATGCACCGACGAAGATGGAAGTCTGCTTTAGACGATTGACCATGATATTGCTCCTCCTTGTGAACTTCATAGTGACAGGGATTCTTTGATCCTTGGACATTCTAGGGAACCAGCCCTATCGGAACAAACGCCGACAAATGATAAGCGATGGATATCCGAACCACACCATACGCCCGTAGGTCAGATTACCACTGGTCGACCGGCACCATGGTCAAATTGGTTCTGGCGGGGGTTTTCCGCGGCGTAACAAAGGCTCGGCCTACTTGATCCCCAGCCGCTCCATCCGGTAGCGCATGGCGCGGAAGGTGATGCCCAGCAGCTTGGCCGCGGCAGTGCGGTTGAAGCGGGTCTTTTCCAGTGCATCGTTGATTGCGGCCCGTTCGACGCGGTCGAGGTAGTCCTGCAATGGCCACTTGTCCCCGGCTGGGAGTTCACCATCGGCTTCGTCGACGACGGGCGTCAGATGCAGGTCTTCCGCGTTGATGTTCTGGGGGTCAAGCGCGAGGGAAAGCCCTCGCTCAAGGATGTTCTCGAGTTCGCGGACGTTGCCCGGAAACGGATAGTTTTCCAGTGCCGCCACCGCGGCCGGCTCGAGTTTCACGTTCTGGTTCCTGGACAGCTTCGAGAGAATAGCGTGGGCGATGAGCGGGATGTCCTCACGCATTTCCCGTAACGACGGCATCGCCAGTTCGATGACGTGCAGGCGATAGAACAGATCCTGGCGGAATTCGCCCGATTCAACCAGTTCCGCCAGTTTCTTGTGCGTGGCGCTGATGATCCGCACATCCACCGGTTCCTCCGCTGTCGCGCCCACTTTGCGAACTTTCTTCTCCTGGATCGCGCGCAACAGCTTCACCTGCATCGGCAGCGGCAGGTCGGCCACTTCGTCCAGGAACAACGTTCCACCCGTCGCCGCCTGAAAAAAGCCGTCGCGGTCGGCGTCGGCGCCGGTGAACGCCCCCTTGCGGTACCCGAAGAACTCGCTCTCCATCAGGTTTTCCGGAATGGCGCCGCAGTTGACGGCGACAAACGGCTGCTCGCCGCGCGGCCCATGCAGATGTATGGTGCGCGCGGCAAGTTCCTTGCCGCTGCCCGACTCGCCGTTGACGAAAACCGGCGCCTGACTCTTGGCCAGTCGCTCGATCAGGTCGCGCACCTGGGCCATCGCCGGCGACTCGCCCAGAAGCTGGTAGGTGCCGGGCGCCTGCGTTTTCTCCGGCACCTTCAGCGCCTGCTTGACCAGGGCGCGCAGCTGTTCCAGTGCGACGGGCTTGGCAAGGTAATCGAAGGCGCCGGCCTTGAGTGCCGCCACCGCATTTGCCGCGCTGCCGAAAGCCGTGATCACTGCCACCGGGACGTCGAGTCCCTTTTGATTGATATGCTCGACTACGCGAAGGCCTTCGCCGTCGGGAAGGCGCATATCCGTCAGGCACAGGTCGAATTGGTCCTTGTCGAGCAGCCGAATGGCCTCGGCCACGGTTTCCGCACGGGCGGTGTCGAGTCCCATGCGCGACAGCGTGAGTTCAAGGAGTTCGAGCAAATCGGGTTCGTCGTCGACTACGAGCACGCGAGGTTGACCACGGATTCTTCTAGTCATCTTGGTTTTCCTTCGATCATCCAGGTGCAGCTTGGTGCTCGGGGGCCGAGGCGCGCTTCAGTGTCAATCGGAAATGTGCGCCGGGCCCCTTGGGCAGGAGTTCGAGCGCAGCGCCGTTGGCGTCGGCAAGTTCGCGTGCGATATACAGCCCCAGCCCGGTGCCGCCGGGGCGCGTGGTGAAGAACGGCTCGAAAATCTGCGGGCGCAACTCGGCCGGGATGCCCGGGCCATCGTCGTTGAGTTCGCAGATCACCGCATCGCCCATGTAGCCGGCGCGAGCGATGAAGCGGATGCTGCCTTCCTTTTTCTGGCAGTGTTGCCAGGCATTGCGGATCAGATTCCAGACGATCTGGTTCAGATGACCGCGATCGAAGATGACCAGCAGGTCGTCCGGGATCTCCATGACGACGCCGCCCTGCGGCACGTTCTCCGCCTGCACGATTTCCTCGGTGAGGTTGCGCATGAATTCGCCGAAGGGGACCACCTCCGGCTGCTGCCGGTCACGTCGATTCAACTGCAGCACTTCGCCGACAATGCGGTCGATGCGCTTGGCGTTGTTGCGGATCATCGCCAGCAAACGCGCGCCCTCCGGCGCCACGGCACCGTCTTCTTCGAGCAGCTGTGAGGCCTGATTGATGGCCGACAGCGGATTCCTTACCTCGTGCGCGATCGACGCCGTGAGGCGGCCCATCGCCGCCAGTTTCATCTGCTGCGCCTCGGTCTGCGCGCGACCAAGATCTTCCAGATAGATGAGCGTCCCCCCGTTCAGTCCGGTGCCGATGCGAACCAGGCGCACCCGCAGCAGCCGTTGCGTCGCCTCGACCTTGAACGGCGGCAACGCTTCGGTGAAATCCTCCTGCCAGCGCCGCCAGTAGTCGTGCAACGTGGTGCTGAATTCGGACAGGCGCATGCCCCCACGCATCCGGCCGAAGCCGCCAAGGAGCCTTGTGACCTGGGCATTGTGGCCTCGTACGACGCCATTGAGATCGACCACCAGCACGCCATCCTGCATATCCTGGATGATCAGGCGGTTGACCTGTTCGAGGTTGGCGACATCGATGCCGCGCTGGACCGCGAGGTCCTCCGACTGCTTGGTATAGCGCCCGAGCGCGACGGTGATGCCGACCGTGGCGAAGTAACCGAAACCGATCAACCCGGTCTGGAAGAGCTGCGGAATTGCGACAAAGCCGAGCCAGACGCGATAGGCATCGAGTCCGAGCAGGGCCATCGAGGCGAATGCCGCATGGAAAAACGCGGTCTGGGTGCGCAGGATCCATCCGGCCGCGGCGAGCTGCGGAAACAACAGGATCGGCAGTGGCGCGCCGATCGTGCCGCCGGCGAACATCACCAGTGAAAGGAAGAACACATCGCCGACGAGGAGACCGAACAGCAGGGCGGGCAGCGTTACGTGCAGCCGGTCCTGCTGCACCCACAGGAAGGTCAGTATTCCGAACAGGAAGTAAAGGCCCGTGCCCGTCAGGAACGCATTGGGCGTGGCAATGTTCATCGCCTTCGGGTCGACCAGAAGTGCGGCGCCCAGCAGCGCAGCCGCACAGACGGCGCGATACAGGCCTACGATCCAGAGGATTCGCCGGCCGGAATCGGCCATGGGCGATTGGACCGGCGGAGGCTCGAATGGCGGAACGGCCGGGGCGGTCTGCATTGGGGTCTTATGGCGACTGTGGTCGCTTGACGTCAACGCGTTTCGGCGCGGCGCTTGACGCAAGTCGGATCGGCGCAATGATAACCGTCCCCCGCCGCGCTGGCGTCGGCTTGCGGCAGGAACACCCCGCAGCTCGCGCAGCGCACCATGGCCTGCGTCCCGGGCTTGTTTCTGGGCGGTCCCGGCCGGGACCGGCTCTTGGCGACGTTCCACAGGCGTAACCCGAACAGCACCACGAACACGACGACAATCCAGAAGATGACCTTGCCCATCAAAGCACCTTGCCCGGGTTCATGATGCCCTCAGGGTCGAGGGCTGCCTTGATGGTGCGCATCAGCGCCAGCTCGACCCCGCTCTTGTAGTGCACGAGTTCGTCGCGCTTTAATTGTCCGATGCCGTGTTCCGCAGAGAAACTGCCGCCATGTCCGGCGACCAGTTGGTGAACGAGATGGTTGATCCGGTCCGTATTGACAATGAAATCCTGCGCGGAGTCGCCTTCCGCCGCCGAGACATTGTAGTGAAGGTTTCCGTCGCCAAGGTGTCCGAACACGACCAGTCGCGCTGCGGGAAAGGCGGCAGCAAGTGCGCGTTCGGCTTCCATCATGTACTGCGGAATTGCCGACACCGGAAGCGAGATGTCGTGCTTGACGTTCGGGCCTTCGCGGCGCTGCGCTTCGGTGATGTTCTCGCGCAATGCCCACAGGCGCCCGGCCTGCGCCTCGGACTGCGCGAGGACGGCGTCGGCCGCCTCGCCGTCGTCGACGGCTGCTGCCAGAGCGGCTTCGAGTATGGTCGCCAACGGTGCGTCGGACGTGCTGTCGTCGGCTTGGACGAGCGTGTACCAGGCGTGTCCGGGCAGCGGATGCGTCTGATCCTGGTGGTGCCGTCGCGACAGCTCCACGCAGAACCCGCTCATGATTTCGAATCCGGTCAGGCGATCGCCGAGCGCCCCTTTGAGCCGGCCGAGAAGGGCGACTGCCGCCTCGGGCGACGGCACCGCGGCGAGCGCGGTGACGCGGGAGCGCAAGGCTGGAAACAGCTTGAGCACTGCCGCGGTGACGATGCCCAGCGTACCCTCCGCGCCGATGAACAGTTGTTTGAGGTCGTAGCCGGTATTGTCCTTGCGCAGCCCGCGCAATCCGTTCATCACGCGCCCGTCGGCCAGCACAACTTCCAACCCGAGCGTCAGATCGCGCGCATTGCCGAAGCGCAACACCGCGGTTCCCCCGGCATTGGTGGAAAGGTTGCCGCCGATCGTGCAGCTGCCCTCGGAGCCCAGCGACAGCGGGAAGTGCAGGCCCCGCGCCGCCGCGGCCTGCTGCACCGCGGCCAGCGGCATTCCGGCCTCGACGGTGATCGTGGCGTTTGCCACGTCGATCGCGCGAACACGCTGCATTCCGTGCAGCGACAGCACGATCTGGTCGCCTTGCGGGCTCGCGATCGCGCCGCCGCACAGTCCGGTATTGCCACCTTGCGGAACGATGCCGACCCCTTGGCGGGCGCATGCGGCAACCACCGCCGCGACTTCGGTGGTGGATCCGGGCCGGACCACTGCGCGGGCGGCGCCACGGAAGCGCCCACGCCAATCGTTCAGGAAGGGCGCGACGTCCTCCGGGGCGGTCAACACGTTCGCCTCGCCCGCTATCGCGGCGAGGCTGTCGAGCAAGGTTGCGCCGGAGTCCGCCATAGGCGAGGATAGTAGCAAATGGCCCGTGCCCTCCCGGCACCGGCCGGCACTGGAGAAAAGCGATGGCGACCGATTCGCGTCCCCCTGGCGCTGCCGGCAGCGGTTTTCCGATGACACCGCAAGACGCGCTCGCGTTCATGCAGCGCATGTGGAATCCACTCGGCGCGGCAATGCCCGGTTTTGCGCAACCGGCCGCGGATCCATCGCAGGTGGCTGCAGCGATGCCGTTTCCGAATCCGGCGGCGTTGTTTGCGGTCCTCGATCCGGCGGAACTCGATCGCAAGATCGCCGAGCTGCGGGTGATCGAGAATTGGCTGACCATGAGCGTCAGCATGATGCAGATGAGCATCAAGACGATGGAATTGCAGAAAGCATCGTTGCTGGCGATGCGCGGGACCGCCGGCCCCGACGAAGCCAAGCCCCGCAAGTGAACTGCCGGCATCGCCATGTCGCGGCGCCGATGTCCATTCCAACCTCGAAGGTAACTCCACGATGAAGCTGACGACGACGGCATTCCCCGACCAGGGCGTCATCCCGGGCGAATTCGCCTTTGCGGTGCACGACCCGGCCACACATGTGCGGCTGTCCGACAACCGCAATCCGGACTTTGCCTGGAGCGATCTGCCAGCCGGCACGCGCTCGCTGGCGCTGGTCTGCCACGATCCGGACGTGCCGTCGCGCGGCGACGACGTCAACCAGGAGGGCAGGACCGTGCCCGCTTCACTGCCGCGCGTGGATTTCTTCCATTGGGTGCTGATCGACTTGCCCCCGGGCACGCCGGGGATCGCGCGGGGAGCGCACTCGGCCGGCGTGACCGCGCGCGGCAAGCCGGGGCCGCAGGCGCCGGACAACGCGCGTCATGGCATCAACGATTACACCGGCTGGTTCGCCGGCGATGCCGACATGAGCGGCGACTACCACGGCTACGACGGACCCTGTCCGCCGTGGAACGACGCCGTCGTCCACCACTACGTGTTCACGCTCTACGCGCTTGACGTGCTGCGGCTCGAAGTTCCTGCGCGTTTTACCGGCGCCGACGTGCGTGCCGCAATGGAGTGGCACATCCTTGCCCAGGCGTCGGTCACCGGCCGCTATGCGCTGAATCCGTCCGTGAAACTCTGATCACGCAGGCTGACCCAGCCACGCGGCACGCCGATCCAGCGCGTCGGCCGACACGGCGGAGTCGAGTCGCAACTCGCAGCTGTCCTGAGGTGCGGCGGCCAGCACCACGTTCACCGCGAGCAGTTCGTCACGACGGAACGCGTGCAGGGCCAGCGCATCGCCCGGTACGCGCCGGCGCAGCACGGATTCCAGGATCTCGGTCGTGGCCTTGATGCCATCGATGGCGACCAGCAGGTCGCCGGCGGAGAGTCCGGCCAGCGCCACCGGCCCGTCGGGAACGACCGCGGCGAGCTTCAGGTCGCGGCCGATGCGCGCACCGAGCCAGCTGTGCGGCAGGGCGGCGGTGGGTGGCTTGCCGCCGCGGTCGCCGGTGCCGGCGGACGGGCGCAGGTGCATCGATACGCCAAGGGTCGCGAAGAGGTCGGCGAGCGGCGGATCCTCGGTGCCATGGACGTGGCGGGCGAAGAAGTCGGACAGGTCGCGACCTGCGAGTTCGCCGGCAAGCTGCGTGATGCCATCCTCGGGGACTCCGCGTGCAGTCGCGCCGAAACGTGTCCACAGCGCGCGCATCAGGTGGTCGAGGCTCGACCCGCAGTTGCGCAGTTCGAGGTCCAGTGCACAGGCAATCAGCGCACCTTTCGCGTAGTAACTGACCACGGCGTTGGGTGTGTTTTCGTCGGGTCGATAGAACTTGATCCACGCGTCGAAACTCGAATCGGCGACGCTCTGCACGCTGCGGCCGCGCGTGCGCAGCACGTTGGTGATGGTGCGGGCCAGCAATTCCAGGTAGCGTGGCGCATCGATCAGTCCGCAACGCAGCAGCGCCAGATCGTCGTAGTACGAGGTGATGCCTTCGAACGCCCACAACAGGCGCGTGTAGTTCTCCCGGGCGAGGTCGTAGGGCAGGAACGCTGCCGGTTTGATCCGCTTGATGTTCCAGGAATGAAAGTACTCGTGACTGGCGAGGCCGAGGAAATTGAGATAGCCGTCGTCGATGCCTTCAACTGCGGCATCCGGCAGTTCGTCGCGACGCACCAGCAGGCTGGTGCTGTCGCGGTGCTCGAGGCCGCCGTAGCCGTCGCCGACAGCGGCAATACCGAACAGGTAGCGGGCGAAACGGCGCGCCGCCGAAGAGGTCGATCTGCCACTGGCAGATCCGCGCGAGATCGCGTTCGAGACGGGGCAGGTCGGCGTGCTGGCGTCCGGAAATCGCGATCTCGTGCTCGACGCCGCCGGCGTGAAACGAGGCGAGCGCGAATTCGCCGGTCTCGACGGGATGATCGACCAGTTCATCGTAGTCGGCGGCGCGATATTGTCCAAAGCCATGCGCAGGCGCGCCGTCGCGGGGGAGGGTGGTCGCCACGCGCCAGTGCGCGAAGCGGGAATCCGCAGGCGGGGCGATGTCCACGATGCACGGCACGCCTTCGCGGCCTTCCGGACAAAGGAACACCGCGGTGCCGTTGAAGTAACCTCGGGCTGCGTCGAGATAGGCGGTGCGCACCGACAAGTCGTAGGCGTGGACTTGCGCAATGACGGCGAGCGGGCCGGTGCATGGCGCAGCGCGCCAACGATCCTTGGCGACTTTTTCGATTGCCACGGCGCCCGCCGCCGACTCCGCGCGCACGGTCACGAAGTTGCGGGCGAATTCGCGGATCAGGTAGCTGCCCGGGATCCAGGTCGGCAGGCGGAAGCATTGCCCGTCGGGATTCGGCAGTTCGACGGTGACGCGGACTTCGAACAGATGCGCGTGCGGATCGAGCGCGGTGATGCGGTAGCGCGTCGGCTGCAGCCCGGTCGGGGCGGTGGCGAGAGCGGGCAATGGAATCCTGGGAAGAGTTGGCGCCCCGAAGACGAATCGAACGTCCGACCTGCCCCTTAGGAGGGGGCTGCTCTATCCACTGAGCTACCGGGGCGAAGCGGTGGCGGCGTCAGACGGGTGCCAGCCGCAATGGATTTTACCGGAACGAGGCCTTATGCCTACACTAACGTCGTGATTCCCTGGCTTTCCGGCGATACGCCTTTTCCGAGACCTGAGACGGCGCTGGTGGAGCCCAACGGATTGCTTGCGGCAGGGGGCGAGCTTACGGTCGCGCGCTTGCTCGACGCCTATCGTCAGGGCATCTTCCCATGGTCGTCGGAAGGGCGACCGATCCTCTGGTGGAGTCCCGATCCGCGCATGGTGCTGACGGTCGGCGACTTCCGTGTGTCGCGCTCGTTGCGCCGGCGCGTCGCCTCCGGGCTGTTCGAGCTTCGCATCGACACCGCCTTCGACGCTGTGGTCTCCGCATGTGCGCAATTGCCGCGCCCGGGGCAGGGTGGCACCTGGATCACCGAAGCCATTCGCGATGGCTATTGTGCGCTGCATGCGCAAGGTTATGCGCACTCGTTCGAGAGCTGGCGCGAAGGGCGCCTTGTCGGTGGACTCTACGGGGTCGCGCTCGGCCGGGTATTTTTCGGCGAATCCATGTTCGCGCATGAAACCGATGCCTCCAAGGTCGCGTTGGTTCATCTGGTTGATTACTGCGCCCGACTCGGTGTGCCTTTGATCGACTGCCAGCAGGAGACGGCGCATCTGGCATCGTTCGGCGCGCGGCCCATTCCACGGCCGCAGTTTGCCGCGCTGCTTGCCGAATTGATAAACTCGACCGATCCTCCGCCGGGGTGGCGCGTTGCCCAGACGTGCCTCAACGAGCCGGACCCGACAGGCAACCGGTGACCAAGCTCAACGACCTTCCGCTGGCATCGCTGCAGTTCTACGCGACCGCACCCTATCCGTGCAGCTATCTTCCCGATCGCGCTGCCCGCTCGCAGGTGGCCACGCCCAGCCACTTGATCGACACCAGGGTCTACAGCGAACTCGTGCGCCTCGGCTTTCGGCGCAGCGGTGCGTTTACCTACCGGCCCTACTGCGATCATTGCCGCGCCTGTGTTCCGGTGCGCGTTCCTGCGGCGGGGTTCGTGCCGAGCCGGTCGCAGCGCAAGGCGCTGCGCAGACACCGAAACCTGGCTTCGGTACGCAGGGAACTCACCTACGATCCGGAGCACTACGCGCTGTACCTGCGTTATCAGCGACATCGCCATCCCGGCGGTGGCATGGATCAGGACAGCCGGGAGCAGTACCAGCACTTCCTGTTGCACAGCAATGTGCATACCGACCTGTACGAATTCCGCGAAGACGGTGAACTCCGGATGGTGAGCCTGGTCGATCGGCTGGTCGACGGATTGTCCTCCGTCTACACGTTTTTCGAACCGGACATCCCCGGAGCCTGTTTGGGGACGTACAACGTCCTGTGGCAAATTGAGCGCTGCCGGGCGCTGGGCCTGCCGTTTCTGTATCTCGGCTACTGGATCGCCGAGAGCAGGAAAATGGCCTACAAGTCGAGCTTTCGACCCGCCGAGGGCCTGGTCGGCGGGATCTGGACACAACTATAAGCTTTTTCCCTGTGGTGTACCCCTACATCTTGTGGGGTCACGGTGGCGTTTGTCTTCATAAAATGTAGTGTACAATGTGTCGCAGTCGAATCAAGTGTGGCGCCCAAAACACTAAAAACATTGATTAACCCTCTGGCGGTAGGCCGTTTTGTTAGCCACAATGTGCGCTGGAAGATTGTAGGTACCAAAGTCAGAGCAGGCCAAACCCCGAGGAGCATCACATGAATGCAATCGCCGACTTCCCGATCCTTGCCGACCCGAAGACGCTTCGCCAGGTCGATGTCGAGTTCGACCGCGAGACCTCAACGCTCTATTGGTGGATGCGGCCTGCTCCGCGGCCATGTTTCAACGCGGAACTGCTGCGCGAAAGCATGGAGTTCGAAGGCCGCATCGAACAGCACAGTGGCTGGTTCATGCATGAAGGCGAACAATGCCGGATCGAGAACGCGGTCTACGGCAGCCGCGTCCCGGGGATCTTCAATCTTGGCGGCGATCTGGCGATGTTCGTCCAGTCGATCCTGCGCAAGGACCGCGACACGCTGCGCCACTACGGGCACGCCTGCGTCGACAACATGCATCGCCGGATCACCGGTTACGACGCGCAGGTGGTTACGTATTCGCTCGTTCAGGGCAAGGCGTTCGGCGGCGGATTCGAATGCGCGCTCGCCAGCGAATTCATCATTGCCGAAGAAGGCGCGCAGTTTTCGTTCCCCGAGGTGCTGTTCAACATGTTTCCCGGCATGGGCGCGCTGTCGCTGCTCGGTCGGCGAATCGGCTTGCGCAAGGCCGAAGAAATCATCATGAGCGGCAAGGTATTCACCGCGCGCGAAATGTTCGATCTTGGTGTCGTTGACGAGGTCGCCGCCGACGGCGCCGGACTGGAAGCGACGCGTTACCTGGTCAAGTCGCGTTTGCGCCGGCGCAACAGCTATCGCGCAATGTCAAGCGCCAAGAGGCAGTTCCAGCCGGTCAGCCATTCCGAAATGCGTGCCGTGGTCGACATCTGGGTCGACGCCGCGTTGAATCTGGAGGCGCGCGATCTGCGCATGATGGCGCGACTGGCGCGGGCGCAGGACAGGATCAATGCCCTGCCGGACGACGTGATGCTTGCCGAGGATCAGCCGTTCGCTACGGCCATGGCTGCCAACGGCTAAACGGGAATCGCAGTTCGAAGTACAAACTGAGAGAAGTACATACAGAGGGCGCGCGACCGGCGCGTCGTCTGCAGCGGGACGGGACCGGGAGGGCTTCACGCGGTACGGAATCACCGCTTCGCCGCGGCCAATCGCCCGCGTCGCCCCTCGCCAACCGGTCAGCGCAACGCCTTGAGTTGCTTGCGGGCGTAGAGATCGAGTTGCGCGAAGGTTGCATCCACGCACGAGCGCATGTCTGCAACGGTCCGATCGAGCGTGCCTTGGGCACGCAACTCGGGCAGCGCGAATACGTCGCAGTGCCGTGACAACTTCGACGCGCCCAAACCCACCGCCGCACCCTTCAGCGCGTGCAGGATGTCGCCGATGCTGCGCGCATCCCCTTGCGCAACCGCGGCCTCGAACCGGCACATCAGCGACTCGACGTCGCTGCGGAATCCCTGCAGCAGATCGGCCATGAATTTCGAATCCCGCGAGATGTCTTCCAGTTCAGCCAGCCGCTCGTAGTCGAGCAACTCGTCGCCTGACTTGCGGGCATCCTCGCGGCGACGCCCCGGAAAGTTGGTGACGACCTGGCGGCCGGCGCCAGCTGTGTCGGGTACTTTGCTGCTGCGCTGACCCAGCCGCTGCGCGAGCTTGTCTACTTTTTCGAGCAGCGCCGCGGCGTCGTAGGGCTTGCCGATGAACTCGTCGGCCCCCGCGTCCTGTGCGCGCTTGCGTGTCTCGAGCGTCACCGATGCGGACAGGATGATGGTCGGCATCCGGACCCCGGCAGGCTCCAGCATGCGAATCGCCTGGACCACTTCGAGACCGTTGCGACCGGGCATGTTGAAGTCAAGCAGCGCGGCATCGGGTTGCTCGCGCTCGTAGATATCAAGCGCCTCTTCCCCGTCTCCTGCCACCATCACCGTATGCCCGGCGCTGGTCAGCAACTGCGAAAGTATGGTCTGGTTGGTCGAATTGTCGTCGGCGACCAGGATCCGCAGACGCGGGCGCTCGCGCTTGATCAGCTGCGTCAGGTCGATGACATCGGCGACTTCACGACCACCGTTGGCAATCGCCGCATGGATGGCGTTGGAGATGATTCGTGGCGTCGTCCGCGGTTCGAGCACAGTGACTTCGCGGATGCTGCGGATTCTCGCGTTGTCGACGACCGACAGCGGTTCCCGGGCGATGTATACGAGCGCCACCGGCTTGTCGTCGAACCGTTGCAATACGGTGCTGAACGCCGCGCAGGCCGCATCGACGCGGCAGCTTGCAACCACCGCGCGGATCGAGACACCCGATTCCATCAGGGCGTCGAGGCGAATGCCGACCGCATCGTTGGGCGAAACCAGCTCGACGCTCTCTCCAGCGGCAGCCAGCATCGGCGAAACGGTCAACGCCACGGTCTGGTCGCAGATCAGCAGAGTACGCTCGTTGGATTCGGACGGATCGAGCGCGGCGGGTTCCGCGGCGGCAGCGGAAACATCGCGCAACAGCGGCAACTCGAACCAGAACGTCGTTCCTTCCGCGATCCGGCTTTCCACGCCGATCGATCCACCCATGAGTTCGACCAGCTGCTTGGCGATGGTGGTGCCCAGGCCGCTTCCGCCGAAGCGCCGGGTGGCGGACTGGTCGGCCTGAACGAAACGCTCGAAGATCCGCGACTGCATCGCCTCGGAAATCCCGATGCCCGTGTCCTTGACTTCGAACCGCGCCGTTACGCCGTCGTCGGTTGCTTTCTTCAGCATCACCGTCAGCGTCACATCACCACGCTCGGTGAATTTGATGGCGTTGCCCAGAAGATTGAGGAGGATTTGCCGGAGGTGGTTGAAATCGCCGCGAAGGTGATAGTCGAGCTCCGGATCAACCGACGCGTGCAGGGCAAGTCCCTTGGATTGCGCGTGCGGGCGCAGTAACTGCACCAGCCCGTTGATGGTCGCGTGCAAATCGAAAGAGGCAACCTCGATGTTGAGGCGACCGGACTCGATCTTGCTGATGTCCAGCACGTCGTCGACAAGCGAGCGCAGCACGAAGACCGAGTGACGCAGCAGCCGCACCAGTTCCGTCTGCTGATTCGACAATTCGGTGGTCTTGAACAGATCCACGACGCCGACGATCCCGTTGAGCGGCGTCCGGATCTCGTGGCTCATGTTGGCGAGGAAGGTCGTCTTGGCGAGGTTGGCCTCCTCGGCGCGGGCGCGCGCTTCCTGGATGCGCTTCAGCAGCGTCGAAACGTACAGCGGCAGGACGATCAGCGCGATCAGCAGTCCTATGCCGGCGATGCGCCGTTCGATCCAGAACGGAACGAACAGCAGGACGCTGGTCAGTCCGATGATGCTAAGGGCCTGACATCCAAACAGGAACTTCGAGCCGAAGCGGAAGCCGTTGCCAAAGGTGATGAACAGGAAGATGCCGATAACGAAGAACCCGTATTCGCCGGCAACCCACATGTACCAGGTGCAGCCTGCGACGTCCGCGACCATGCCGAGAAGACGGCGGGGAACGCTGGGTTTCGGGAACGCACAGATGGCCGCGAAGATGCCCACCGAGACGGCGAGGAATCCGGCCAGAATCAGGACGATGTCGACGGAGCCTGAGGTCCTGTTCGCGGCCGATTCGTGGAACATGGCCATGTAGGCCAGCACCAGGCCGACGATGACCACGCGCAGCAGCGCCTGTTCGTGCTCGCTGTCCTCCCGGGCGGAGAGGCGCGTTTTCAGTTGGGAAACGGACAGCATGGGGCGCGGTGCGTTTATCCGGGTGACATAACCTGCTGCCTTCGCGAGCAACATGCGTGCCAAGTCTTGGGCCCGTGACGTGCGCTTCATCCGACCCATTATGCGACAATCGGGGTGCAAAGCAAATTTTTCGTATAATCATTCGGTTAGGAAGCACATCGCAGTATCAGGTTTGAGGCACGGGGATTTTGGTATTCTCTCGGTGGCGGTAAGGTCGATTAAGGGTTTCAGCCGGTCCGCGACGGGTTGTCGAGTAACTGTCGTTCAGCGTCACTACCGCTTTTTCACGGGCAATACATGTCGATTCTTGCTGCAGCGCACCTTGCCGATGATGGCGAAGTCGAAAATTCAGGACCGCATCGGGCATCGGAACCGCCCGAGACACAGGTCATCGCCGGACAGCCGATCAAGCTCCTGTCCGATCCCGGTGTCTTCAGGCCGACACTCACCACCTCATTGCTGACCGAACAGGTATTGATCGCGGGCGTAGGTAACCGGACGATACTTGACCTCGGTTGCGGCTCCGGCCCGATCGCCGTCGTGATGGCCATGGCCGGGGCAAAAGTGGTCTATGCGACGGATGTGATGCACGGGGCCTGCGTTCTGGCGCGCAACAATGCCCGACTCAATGGGGTCCACGACCGGATCAAGGTCCTGCAGGGAAATCTGTTCGAGCCGGCGCGGGACCTGCGTTTCGACGTGATCGTTGACGATGTCTCGGGCGTGGCCGATGAGGTCGCGAGACTTTCGTCGTGGTTTCCGCCCGATGTCCCGTTGGCCGGACCGGACGGGTCGGATCTGACCATCGAAATGCTGCGGCAGTCGCAAAGGCATCTCAATCCGGGTGGCTGCCTGTTCTTTCCAGTGCTGAGTCTTTCCAACGCCGGGCGAATCGTCGCCGAGGCGCGGCAGCTCTACGGGCAGCGGCTGGCGCTGGTTGCGTCCAAGCAGGTGCCGTTCAACCACGAGCTGAAGGAACACCTCGAGTCGCTGCAGGATCTGCGCGACCGCGGCATCATCGCGTTCGACCAGATTCGCTCCAGGCTATTCTGGACCTTGGACATCTATCGGGCGGACGCCGAAGCCTGAGCAGGGCGAAACGCCGACAGCCGTCGAGTCTCTGCCGGCCATGCTTCCGGCGTCAGGTGTTCGGGCCGGACTCCGGCTCTCCGCGCAGGTGGCGCAGCACCGACAGCCACAGGATCGCGGCCTCCCGCCTGAAGAACCCGAAGTGCCCGAGGCGCGCCAGTCCAGCTTGCGCGGGCGCGACCAGCCGGTGCTCGACACGCAGATTCGGAAGGAGCTCGCGCACGCGGTTGGCCGCCGCCACAGTCGCAAAGCCGTCGTCGGTGACGGTCAGGATCAAGGTCTGAAGAGTGGCCACACGAAAGCGGGCGACCAGCCGCCGCATCCGGTCGTCGGGAGGTACGGACGCCGGCAACTGGAAAACGGGTTTTCGTCGGCGCGCCCACTGCATGGCGACGCCCTTGGGAAGGTTTTCGCCCAGGCCGAGCCGCCTGCCGGGGAAATAGCCGACCATCGAGGTCAGGACCGGCATGAACCCGTGCCAGAGCGCAGCCATGGGCAGCCGGTATCCGCGCCGGTAGTCGCCGTAGTAACCGGTGTGCGCCGCGATCATCACCAGGCGGTCAAGGCGGGTGCAGTTGGGCGCCCCTGCGAACAGCAGCGATCCTACGGAGTGACCGACGCCATTCAAAGGCACGCCTTGGTGACGTTGCGCGATCCAATCGATCGCCGCCGCACAGTCGTATTCCGACCAGTCCTCCACGGTCGCGGAGAACCCGCGCAGCGTCGGCGGGGACGACAGCCCGATGCCCCGGTAGTCATAGGCAAGCACGGCGATGCCATTCGCCGCCAGGTATTTGGCGAAGTTGCGGTAGTTTCTGGCGGCGATTCCGGCGCCGGAGTTGAGTACCACGGCGCCCGCCGGCGGCGCACCGGCGGGAGGCTCGAAGTGGGTCCCGTGGATCGCGTACCCATCGGCCGCGGCGAACTGCACCGGCGTCTCGACGACGGCGCCGTCATCCGATCGTGCTGCGTGTTCGCTGGGGTGTGCAGGGCTTGGCATTGGCAGATTGCGCTGGCCGTTTGCGGACGTCGGGCGATTTCGACGACGCGAACCCGGATGCACGCGCCGATGGTTTCAACGCAGCGTTTCGGCGCGCCTTGGTCGACTACGCGCTGAAGGGTTCTCTAGGCTGCGTCCATTTGGCGCATGACAGCAGTGAGGTCGGAGGACAGCACGACCTCGCCGTCCACGGTTGCCGTACCGTTCATCTTGGCGACGCCGCGCATGGAGCGCTTCATCGTGCACTCGAAATCGATGCGATCGCCGGGAATGACATCGCGACCGAACCGGCAATTGTCCACGCCAGCGAAGAAGATGATCGACTTGCCGATCTTGCTCATCATGCCCGATTGATGGCACAGCACTCCCGCCGTCTGCGCCAGCGCCTCGAGCACCAGCATCTGCGGCATCACCCGCCTGCTCGGCGGCACTCCGGCGAAGAAGCTGTCGTTGGTGCTGACATTCTTGACGACCTTCACCCAACGATCCGGCTCGCAGGCCAGCATCCGGTCGATCAGCATAAAGGGATACCGATGCGGCATGTGCCTGAGGATCTCGTCGATGTAGGCAGTCGGCAGTTCGGTTGTCGTCGTCAATGGGTACTCTGCAGGGAAAGCTTCGACGCGTGTCGCGCCCGGCCGCGCAAACCCCGGCCAAGTCGGGCGCCGGGAATGCTGCTTACGAGGGACCAATGCTACGTCCTCGCACGCTGTCGCGGCAATGGCAATCTGGTATCGGTGAGAAGTCGGTTGAACCGACAGGGGCGGCAATGCGTTGGGGGACGCTATAATCAACCGATTGCCCTTTTTTTGGGATGCCGACCATGAAAATTATCGTTCCCGTGAAACGGGTCGTCGATTACAACGTAAAGGTTCGCGTGCGTCCGGACGGTACCGGCGTCGATACGGCGAACGTCAAGATGTCGATGAACCCCTTCGACGAAATCGCCATCGAGGAAGCGGTGAGACTGAAGGAAAAGGGCACGGCGACCGAAGTGGTTGCGGTGTCCTGCGGCGCCACGGCGTGCCAGGAAACATTGCGCACCGCGCTGGCGCTGGGGGCGGACCGCGCCATCCTGGTCGAGTCGGACGCCGACCTGCAACCGCTGGCGGTGGCCAAGTTGCTCCGCGCGCTGGTCGCCAAGGAGTCACCGCAGCTGGTCATCCTCGGCAAGCAGGCGATCGACGATGATTCCAACCAGACCGGACAGATGCTGGCCGGGTTGCTCGACTGGGCGCAGGGTACCTTCGCGAACAAACTCGATATCGCCGGGGACAAGGCGGTGGTAAAGCGCGAGATCGACGGCGGCCTGGAGACCGTTGAACTCAAGCTGCCCGCCGTGGTGACCGTGGACCTGCGGCTGAACGAACCGCGCTATGCGACGCTGCCGAACATCATGAAGGCGAAGAAGAAACCGCTTGAAACGACCACGCCCGCTGCGCTCGAGGTCGATGTCACGCCACGCCTGGCCACGGTCAAGGTGGTCGAGCCGCCGAAGCGCAAGGGCGGCGGCAAGGTCGCCGATGTCAAGGAGCTGGTTGCCAAGCTGCGCAACGAAGCCAAGGTTATCTCCTGAACGGATTCTCGCCATGACCACACTCGTTATTGCCGAGCACGACAACAACTCGCTCAAGACCGCGACACTGCATGCGATTTCCGCTGCAGGCCAGCTCGGCGGGGACGTGCACGTCCTCGTAGCCGGACACGGTGCCAAGGCGGCCGCACAGGCGGCCGCGCAGGTGGCCGGCGTGGCTCGCGTGCTGCTGGCCGACGCGCCGCAGCTTGCCTCGCCGACGGCGGAGAACATCGCGGGAACGGCGCTGATGCTGCTGCCGGGTGACTATTCGCATGTGGTCGCCGCGGCGACGGGATTCGGCAAGAACGTGTTGCCGCGCATCGCCGCCAAGCTGGACGTCGCCCAGATCTCCGAAGTGACGGCGATCGAATCGCCCGACACGTTCACCCGGCCGATCTACGCCGGCAATGCCTTTGCGACGGTGAAGAGCGCCGACGCGGTCAAGGTACTGACGGTTCGGTCGACGGCGTTCGACGCCGCAGGTGGTGGCGGCAGTGCGACGGTGGACGACATCGAGGCGGCGGCGGACAGCGGCCTGTCGAAGGTGACCGGGCAGGAGCTGACCAAGTCGGAACGTCCGGAACTCACCAGTGCACGCATCGTGATTTCCGGCGGCAGGGGCTTGGGCAGCGGCGAGAACTTCAAGATGGTCGAAGCGCTGGCCGACAAGCTCAATGCCGGGATCGGCGCCTCGCGCGCCGCAGTGGACGCCGGTTATGTCCCCAACGACTACCAGGTCGGCCAGACTGGCAAGATCGTTGCTCCCGACCTCTATATCGCCATCGGCATTTCCGGCGCGATCCAGCACCTGGCCGGGATGAAGGACAGCAAGGTCATTGTCGCGATCAACAAGGATCCCGAGGCGCCGATTTTCCAGATTGCCGACTACGGCCTGGTCGGTGACCTGTTCGAGCTTGTGCCGCAGCTGACCGCCGAACTCGGCTGAACGTCGCCGCAGGGCCGGCAATCGCGCCCTGCCGGGCGAATTTAGTGGGACTCCTCTAGTGTCCTGCGCGTACGCTATTGGCATCTCCAACCCGATCGAGGGTCGACGCATGAGCACCTATCACGCCCCGCTTGCCGACATGCAGTTCCTGTTGAAGGAACTCGCGGGACTGGACCAGATCGCAAGACTTCCCGGCTACGAGGAGGCAACGCCCGATGTCGTCGCGGCGGTGCTGGAAGAAGCCGCAAAATTTGCCACTAACGTCCTGGACCCACTCAATCAACCGGGCGACGTCGAGGGTGCGAAGTGGCTGGAGGGCGGCCAGGTCAGGACGCCGGCCGGATTCAAGGACGCGTATCTGCAATACTGCGCCAACGGCTGGAATGGGCTGACCAAGAATCCAGAGTATGGCGGCCAGGGGCTGCCGCGAATCCTCTCGACGGCGGTCGAGGAGATGTGGCATTCGGCCAATCTCGCCTTCGATCTCTGCCCGTTGCTGACCCAGGGCGCGATCGAGGCGATTGAACTGCGCGGGTCGCAGGCGCTGAAGGACAAATTCCTGCCGAATATGGTGGCGGGATCCTGGACCGGCACCATGAATCTGACCGAGCCGCAGGCCGGGTCGGACCTGTCCGCGGTGCGCACGCGCGCGGTTCCACAGGGCGACGGAAGCTACAAGCTGTTCGGCCAGAAGATCTTCATCACGTTCGGCGAGCACGACTACACCGAGAACATCATTCACCTGGTCCTCGCCCGCACACCCGACGCGCCGCAGGGTGTCAAGGGCATTTCACTGTTCGTCGTGCCCAAGGTATTGGTCAACGACGACGGCACGCTGGGCGCGCGCAACGACGTGCATTGCGTGTCCATCGAACACAAGCTCGGCATTCACGCCAGTCCGACGGCAGTGCTCGCCTATGGTGACAAGGGCGGTGCGGTCGGGTATCTCGTCGGCGAGGAGAATCGCGGACTCGAGTACATGTTCATCATGATGAATCTGGCCCGGTTCTCGGTGGGTCTCGAAGGAGTCGGCATCTCCGAGCGTGCCTACCAGCATGCCGTTGCCTATGCGCGCGAGCGCGTGCAGGGCCGGGCCGTCGGACTTGAGCAGGGATCCGGCGCGGGCACGATCATCGACCACCCGGACATCCGCCGCATGCTGATGACGATGCGTGCCTATGCGGAAGCAACCCGCGCGGTCGCGTTCGTGACCGCGGCTGCGCTGGACAACGCGGACC
This sequence comes from uncultured beta proteobacterium, assembly GCA_963712105.1. Classification (GTDB taxonomy): domain Bacteria; phylum Pseudomonadota; class Gammaproteobacteria; order Burkholderiales; family Casimicrobiaceae; genus VBCG01. The sequence goes on along the minus strand of CAVQGR010000016.1, from coordinate 122,291 downwards.
GCAATCCGGACGAGGGTGCACGTGCAAACGCGCAGGCGTTCGCGAATTTCATGATACCCATCGTCAAGGGCTGGTCGACCGAGGTGGCACAGGAAGTTGCGAGCCTCGGCATCCAGGTCCATGGCGGCATGGGCTTCATGGAGGAAACCGGCGCCGCGCAGTACCTCCGCGATGCGCGTATCACGACCATCTACGAAGGCACGACCGGTATCCAGGCGAACGACTTCATCGGTCGCAAGACCGCGCGGGACGCCGGCGCGGTGGCGAAATCGGTACTCGAGGAAATGGACAAGGTGGCGAGCGCATTGCAGCAGCGCTCCGACACCTCGGCGCAGAGAATAGGCAGGGCGCTCGCTGCGGCGGCGACGGCGGTGAAGGAGGCGACCGATTGGATGGTTGCCGCCCATGGCCGCGAGCCGCGTGCGGCGCATGCCGTCGCGGTCGCCTACCTCGAGATGTGGGGACTGGCCACGGGAGGCTGGCAAATGGGACGGGCCGCGCTGGTGGCGGCAGAGCGTCTCGCCTCAGGCGAAGGCGACAAGGCATTCCACGAGGCCAAGATCTCCACTGCGCGCTATTACGCGGATTGCCTGCTGCCGCAGGTGCCTTCACTGGCGCACGCCGTGGTGCAGGGCGGCGATGCTGCGCTGACGCTGGCGGCTGAAGCCTTCTAGGCGGGCGGCACGGCGACGACGCCGTGTGGCGCGAAGGTGACGCCGATCCGGCTGCCCGGGGACAGCGGCAGATCGACTGCCAGTGAGATGGCGAACAGGTCGCCGACCGTGGTCTCGAGCGTGTATTCGATCAGGCCACCCAGATAGGCGGCTTTGCGCACGGTCGCGACCAGTGTCGCAGCTTCGGGCGCGACCAGTCCGATGGCCTCGGGGCGGATCGACAATTCGACCTCGCCGTCGGGGAGACCCCGGTGCGGCAGGTCGATCGTGATGTCGCCGATCCTGACGTCGCCGCGCAAGGCATTCCGCCGCGTCAACCTGCCGCGCAGACGATTGGCATCGCCCATGAATCCCGCCACGAACGGATCCTTCGGTTGCTCGTAGAGTTCACGCGCAGAGCCCTCCTGCGCGATCGATGCATTGTTCATGACCATGATCCGGTCGGATACCGCCATCGCCTCGGCCTGGTCGTGCGTCACGTAGACGACGGTGAGCCCGAGTCGCTGCTGCAACTCGCGGATTTCTTCGCGCATCTGCCGCCGCAGACGGGCGTCGAGATTGGACAGCGGTTCGTCGAAAAGAAGGACCGACGGTTCCAGCACCAGCGCGCGGGCAAGGGCCACGCGCTGCTGCTGGCCGCCCGACAATTCGGACGGAAGGCGGTCGTCGAAGCCGGTGAGTCCAACCGTGGCCAGCACCGCACGCGCACCTTCGTCGGCCTCCGTACGGGGTGCGCCGGACACCACCAGCCCGTAACGGACATTTTCCAGCACACTCATGTGCGGAAACAGCGCATAGCTCTGGAAGACCATCGACACTTCACGTTCGGCTGCGCCGATTCCGGAGACGTCGCGGCCGCCGATCAGGATGACCCCGGAGGTCGGTAACTCGAGCCCGGCGATCAGCCGAAGCACCGTGGTCTTGCCGCAGCCGGATGGACCGAGCAGCGTCACCAGCGAACCCGCGGCGACGACGAACGAGACGTCATCCACGGCCGTGACCTGGCCGTAACGCCTGGTTACGTGGCGAAATTCGATGGAGGCGGCGGACATGGTCGGTCGTGGAGATTTCCGGATCAGGCGGTCCTGCCGGCAATGGTGCCGACAGAGGCGACGGTTGCGTTTGCGCCGGACGCGCGCCGGCCAATGCGGCGCTCACCGACCAGACGCTGAATGAGCCAGATGGCCGCGAGCATCAGGACGATCAGCACCGAGCAGTAGGCGATCGCCACGCCATAGTCGCCGTTGATGACGCGGTTGATGATATAGGTCGTTGCCCATTCGTACTGCGCCGAGACCAGGAAAATGACCGCCGAGACCGTGGTCATCGCCCGCACGAAGCTGTAGACGAGTGCGGCGGCGACGGCGGGCTTGAGCAGCGGCAACAGCACGCGGACGAGCGTGGTGGCGCCGCGGGCGCCCAGCGTCGTCGACGCCTCGTCGAGGCTGCGGTCGATCTGCGCCATCGATGCCATGCCGGCGCGGACCCCGACCGGCATGTTGCGAAACACATTGCAGGCGATCAGGATCAGCGCGGTCCCGGTCAATTCGATCGGCGGCACGTTGAAGGCAAGGATGTAGGACACGCCGATCACCGTGCCCGGAATCGCGAACGACATCATGGTCGCGAACTCGAATGCAGTTCTGCCGACGAAATCCTGGCGGGTCAGCAGATAGGCGGTGAGGATGCCGAGACTGGCAGTAAGCGGCGCGGCGATGGCCGAGAGCTTCACCGTCGTGAAAAAGGAGTTCCATGCGGCGCCGGCCCACAGGATGCCGTTGGGTCCCCATTCGACGCCGAAGGCCTTCACGTAATGCCTGAGCGTGGGCGTGTAGTCCCGCCCCCAGTTTTCCACGAAGCCGCCGGCCAGCGCCATCGCATAGATGACCACGGTGAGCAGGACCCAGGGGAGTGCGATTCCGTAGCACAGGCGTCGCGTCCAGTCGGGCAATTCGACGGGCATGCCCGAGTCGCCCTTGCCGGACATTGCCGTATAGGCGGCACCGCCAAGCGCCCGGCGCTGCAGAAAGAACGCAGCCAGCGCCATGCCGAGCAGCACGATCCCCAGCGCTGCCGCGCGGCCCGAGTCCAGTTGTGCGCCCACCACCGAGAAGAAGATCTCGGTCGACAGCACGCCGAAATTGCCGCCGAGCAGGATGGGATTGCCGAAATCGGCGATCGATTCGATGAAGCTGATGAGAAAGGCGTTGGCGAGCCCCGGACGCATCAGCGGCAGCGACACGTCGATGAAGGTTCGCCAGCGACCGGCGCGAAGCGTCTGTGCCGCTTCCTCCAGCGCCGGCGACACCCCCTCGACGACGCCGATCAGCACCAGGAAGGCGATCGGCGTGAACGCGAAAATCTGCGCGACCAGCACGCCCTGCATGCCGTAGATCCAGCGGGAGGGTTCGAGGCCCAGCGTCCATTCCAGGAATTGATTGACCAGGCCGGAGCGACCGAACAGCAGAATCAGCCCCAGACCGATGACGAAAGGCGGCGTGATGATCGGCAGCACCGACATGACGCGCAGCGGGCGTCGCCAGCGCGAATGCGTGCGGGCCACCAGCAGCGCGAACGCGAGGCCCATCGTCGTTGCGCCGATAGCGCAGCACGCGCCCAGCAGCAGCGTATTCCAGGCCACGCCGCAACGGACGCCGCCGCCGAGGCAACCCAGCGACCAGATCCGTTCGCTGAACATGCGATCGGCGAGGACTCGCGGCGCAAATTGGCCACCGTCGCCTTCGAATGCCTGGAGCAGAATGGTCGCCACCGGAAAGAACGTGAACAGCGCCACCAACAGCGCGACCGCGACGACACTGGATGCGATGAAGGCGTCACCCTTGAAGCGGCCGCGATCGGCCAGCCCAAGGGCTGCCAGCATCGCCAGCGCGGCGAGTGTCAGCGCCGCGCCGAGTCCCATTCCGGACTGATCGGCCGCAGTCGGACCGAGGATCGTGCCCAGCCATGGATGCGACCAACCCAATGGTCCGATGGCGAAGCCCTGTGCCAGGCCATAGGCGAAACCTGCACCACCAGCAGCGATCAGGCCGGCGCCACGTACACGCCGCGATACCCCGGAGATCGACAGGGCGGCGGCGGCGACGAGCAGCAAGCCCGGCGGCGCCAGCCAGGGACGACCGTGCAGGGTACTCTGGAGCAGGCCCGGCGCGGCGGCCTGGCCGGTCCAGTCGGCCAGCCAGCGAATGCCCAGGACCGAGTCCTGCAGCGCATACCAGGGCGCAACCAGAAACCCGATTGCGCCGACCGCCAGCCAGAACGCGATGACGCGGCGCCGCGGATCGGTCACTTCGGCGCCGCGTTGACTTCCTTCTCCCAGCGCTCGAGCAACTGCTTGCGGGTGACGCTCGCGCCGTAGCGGGCAAAATCGTAGTTGATGACCGTGATGTCGGTCAGCTTTGGCACCTGCGCGGGCAGCGCCACGGAACGGTTGGTGGGGATGGCGTATTCCTTGACGTCGAGGCCGATCTTCTGCGCCTCGGCGGTAAGCGCCCAGTCGTAGAATTTCTTCGCCGCGTCCGCATTGCGCGCTCCCTTGATGATTGCCATCGAGCCGATCTCGTAGCCGACACCCTCGCAGGGCAGAATCGGCAGCACCGGAAAGCCGCGCACGATTTCATTGATCACGCCGTGCAGCACCGTGCTGCCGACGTAGACTTCGCCGCGGGTGATCGCGGTCATCGGACCGATGCCGGATCGCGCGTAACTGGTCACGTTGCGATTGAGTTCGCGCATGTACGCGAACGCCTGGTCCTCGCCCATGATCTGCACCAGAGAAGCGAGCATCAGGTAGGCGGTCCCTGACGAGGTCGGATTGCCGAGCATGACTTCGCCCTTGTAGACCGGGTTGAGCAGATCCTTCCAGCACTTGGGTATCGGAAGCTTCTTCTTCTCGCCGAGTTCGGTGTTGTAGCCGAGCGAGAGGATGCCGCCGTAGACCCCGGCGACGCGATGTTTCGAAATTTCGCTGATGCGCTGTGCCCAATCGTACAGCTGGCCGATGTTGGGCGAACGGTATTCCTCGAGCAGGCCTTCCTCCGCAGCCTGCAGATAGCTGTCGGCCGGGCCTGCCCACCAGATATCGCCCTTGGGATTGGCGCGCTCGGCCTTGATCTGCGCGAGCATTTCGCCGGTCGCCTTCTGCACGACTGCGACTTTGGTTCCTGTCGCCTTCTCGAAGCCGATCGCGAGCCCCTGGCACCAGGCGGTATTGGGCGAGCTGCAGTACATGTTGAGCTGCGCGCAGGCGACACCGGGCAGAAAGATGAGAACGCTGGCAAACCAGATTCGTTTCATTGCTGGCTAAACTCCTCGTCAAGGATGCGAGTTTCGGGCAGGAAGCGCGCGGATTCCGCAGTCAGCTCCGAGCCATGACGCTCACCGCAGGTTCGGACGCGGGCCGGGACGCTGGCGGGCGGATTGTAATATTCGGTTATCACGACCGCGAGGGCAATTTCGATGCTGCCGATGGTAGAAGGAAGATTTTGATGCACTCCGGGGTCCGGCTGGGCGTGGATCTGGGCGGCACCAAGATCGAAATCGTCGTGCTGACGGCCGACGGGCGGGAGTTGCTGCGCCGTCGCGTTCCCGCGCCGGCCGACGATTATGCGGCCATGCTGGCCGCTGTCGCGAAACTGGTGGCTGATGCGGAGAGTGAGCTCGGCATTGCTGCCGGCAGGGCACCGGTGGGTATCGGCACCCCAGGCTCGCTGTCCAGGGCAACCGGGCTGTTGCGTGGCGCGAATACGGTGTGCCTGAACGCTCAACCGATTCGCACGGACTTGGAACAGGCGCTCGGACGCCCGATCCGTATCAGCAATGACGCCAACTGCTTCGCCTTGTCCGAGGCGGTCGACGGCGCGGGGGCCGGTGCGCGAGTGGTGTTCGGCGCGATCCTTGGCACCGGGGTCGGCGCCGGAATCGTCGTCGACGGACGTGTGCTGGACGGTCCCAATGGCATTGCCGGGGAATGGGGGCACAATCCGTTGCCCTGGCCCCGGGACGACGAGCGACCGGGTGCACCGTGCTTCTGCGGCCGCACCGGATGCATCGAGACCTGGCTGTCGGGCCCTGGCATGGCGCGCGACCACCTGGCGGTGACCGGCGTTGCGGCCAAACCGGAGTACATCGCGGCCCATGCGGCAGAGGGCGACGCGGCCTGCGAGGCGACGCTCGATCGCTACGAGCAGAGGCTGGCGCGGGCGCTGGCGCATGTCATCAATGTCCTCGACCCGGACGTCATCGTGCTGGGCGGGGGCCTGTCGAACCTGTCCCGGCTGTACGCCAAGCTGCCCACGCGTTGGGAGGCGTTCGTGTTCTCCGATCGGGTCGACACACGGCTGGTCGCCAACCGGCATGGCGACTCAAGCGGTGTGCTCGGTGCCGCACGGCTATGGGGGATGCCGGCGGACCGCGATTGACGACAGTCCGTCGCGTCGTCTACATGCTCGTGTAGTTCGGGCCACCGCCGCCCTCGGGTGGTACCCAGTGGATATTCTGGCGCGGATCCTTGATGTCGCAGGTCTTGCAGTGAACGCAGTTCTGCGCGTTGATCTGCAGGCGTTTCGCCGGCGGGGCCGCTCCTTCGGCTTCGACGAATTCGTAGACGCCGGCCGGGCAGAAGCGCGCCTCGGGACCATCGAAGACGCGCAGGTTGACGTCGACCGGAATCGACGCATTGCGCAACTGCAGGTGGACCGGCTGGTTTTCCTCGTGGTTGGTGTTGGACAGGAACACCGACGACGGCTTGTCGAAGGTGACCACGCCGTCGTACTTCGGATAGACGATGCGCGGCATTTCGGCGGCCGGTCGCAACGAGTCGTGATCGGGCTTGTCGTGACGCAGCGTCCACGGCACCAGCGCGCCCAACCCGAGATCGTTCAGCCACATGTGCAGACCGCCGTGCAGGCTTCCCAGCCACATGCCCCAATTCAGGCCTGGCTTGACGTTGCGCACCTTGTACAGGTCTTCGTAGACCCAGGACTTGCGCCAAGTGTCCGGATAGTCCGACAGCTCGTCGTGCGCGCGACCGGCGGCGACCGCCGCGAACGCCGCCTCGGCGGCGAGCATCCCGGTTTTCATCGCGTTGTGGCTGCCCTTGATCCGTGGCAGGTTGACGAAGCCGGCCGCACAGCCGATGAGTGCGCCACCGGGGAAGCAGAGCTTGGGCACCGACTGCAGTCCACCCTCATTGATCGCGCGCGCGCCATAGGCCAGCCGCTTGCCGCCTTCGAAGGTCGGGCGAATCGTCGGATGAGTCTTGAAGCGCTGGAATTCGTCGTAGGGCGACAGGTACGGGTTTTCGTAGTTGAGATGCACGACGAAACCCACCGAAACCAGGCCATCGTCAAGATGGTAGAGAAACGATCCACCACCGGTGGCCGAGTCAAGCGGCCAGCCTTGGCTGTGGATGACCAGTCCCGGCCGATGGCGTTCGGGCGCGACCTGCCAGACTTCCTTGAGGCCAATGCCGTACTTCTGCGGATCGACGCCGTCGCGCAAGGCAAATTTCCGCATCAGTTCCTGCGACAGCGAGCCACGGCAGCCTTCGGCGAACAGCGTGTACCTGGCGTGCAGTTCCATGCCCGGCTGGTATTCGGACTTGTGCGTGCCATCGCGCGCAACGCCCATGTCGCCAGTGGCGACGCCGCGGACCGCGCCGGCGTCGTCGTAGAGAACCTCGGTCGCGGCGAAGCCCGGATAGATCTCGACGCCCAGCGCCTCCGCCTGCTGGGCGAGCCAGCGGCAGACGTTGCCCAGACTGACGATGTAATTGCCGTGATTGTTCATCAGCGGCGGCAGCAGCCAGTTCGGTGCCTGGTAGGACTTGTCGGCGGTCAGCAGCAGGAAGCGGTCGTCGGTCACCGCTGTGGTGATCGGTGCACCGCGGTCCTTCCAGTCCGGAATGAGTTCGGTCAAACCCTTCGGATCGATGACCGCGCCCGACAGGATGTGCGCGCCCGCCTCTCCGCCTTTTTCCAGCACGCACACGCCGAGTTCTCGCTGCTGCTCGGCCGCGAGTTGCTTGAGGCGGATCGCCGCAGCGAGCCCCGACGGGCCGCCGCCGACGATCACGACGTCGTATTCCATGGTTTCACGTGTCACCGGCATGTCCCCTTTTCGCGCAGGTCACCACCGTTCGGGTGACCGGTCATTATAATTGGTGCCTGCTCTTGCACGCCGGCCACGGCCCGGCCTTCCATATCTGCCAATCACGATGACCGCACCGCGCCTTCTTGTCCACACGACGAACCTGCCGATCCGCTGGGGCGACATGGACGCGCTCGGCCACGTCAACAGCACCGTCTACTTCCGCTATATGGAGCAGGCACGCATCGAGTGGCTGTATGCGTTCGCGCCGGTGCGGGGCGCCTACGTCTTCGGGCAGGGTCCGGTCATCGTCAACGCGAGCTGTGATTTCCTGATTCCACTGGTGTATCCGGGCGACGTCGTGGTGCGCATGTTCCTGTCGCACCCGGGGCGCAGCAGCGTGGCCAGCCACTACGACCTGCACATGGACGGCGTCAAATGCGCCGAAGGCGCTGCCAAGATCGTCTGGATCGACCTCGCCACCGGTCGGCCTGTGCCTCTTCCCGAGGCGATCGCGGCACCGCTGCGCGAGCTCAAGGCTGCGCAGGCATGAACAAGCCGCTCTGGCAACCCGACGCCGGGCGCCTCGCGCAGGCCAGCCTCACGGCGTTCGCGATCGCGGTCGGTGCGAAGCACGGCGTCGACGTGTCGAGCTACGACCGCCTGTGGCGCTGGTCGATCGACCACAAAGCGGATTTCTGGCGTGGGGTCTGGGATTATGCCGGCATCCTCGGCGCGCCCGGTGAGCGGGTGCTCGACGATGCCGGACAAATGCCCGGTGCGCGCTGGTTTCCGGAGGCCCGGCTCAATTTCGCGCAGAACCTTCTGGAACGTCGCCCGGCTGACGATGCCGGCGACGCGGTGGTATTCTGGGGTGAAGACAAGCTGCGCCGGCGCGTTTCGCACGCGCAGCTGCATGCGCTGGCGTCGCGCGTCGCCTCCGCGCTGGCGGCGCAGGGCATCGTCGCCGGCGATCGCGTTGCCGCATTGATGCCGAACCTGCCCGAGACGGTGATCGCGATGCTGGGCGCCACGGCCGGTGGCGCCGTGTGGTCGTCGTGCTCGCCGGATTTCGGTGCGCGCGGCGTGCTCGACCGTTTTGGCCAGATCGAACCCCGCGTGCTGTTCACCGTCGACGGCTACTGGTACAACGGCAAGCCGGTGCCGATCCTCGACAAGGTGGCCGAGATCGTCGCCGGCTTGCCGTCGGTCGAGCGGGTCATCGTCGTGCCCTACCTGCAGCAGTCGGCCAATCTCGCGGCGGATGTGGAGGCGATCCCCCGCGCGCTGACCTGGGACGCGTGGCTCGCACCCTACATCGCCGGTCCGATCAGCTATGCCGCGCTGCCTTTCGACCATCCGCTGTACATCCTCTATTCGTCTGGAACGACCGGGGTGCCCAAGTGCATCCTGCACGGTGCCGGCGGTACGCTGCTGCAGCACGCCAAGGAGCAGCGGCTGCACGGCGACATCGGCAAGGGCGACCGATTGTTCTACTTCACGACCTGCGGCTGGATGATGTGGAACTGGCTGGTCTCCGGGCTGGCCGCGCAGGCCACGCTGCTGCTCTACGATGGGTCGCCGTTCGTCGACGACGGACGTGTCCTCTGGGAATTCGCCGACGCCGAGCGGATGACGCACTTCGGGACCTCGGCCAAGTACATCGACGCGCAAAAGAAGGCCGGCCTGGTGCCGCGGCGGGATTTCAGCCTCGCCAGCGTGCGGGCGATGTTCTCTACCGGCAGCCCGCTGGCGCCGGAGAGTTTCGACTACATCTACGAGTCGGTGAAGGAGGACCTTTGCCTGTCGTCGATCTCCGGCGGCACAGACATCGTCTCCTGCTTTGCACTCGGCGCGCCGACGCTGCCGGTATGGCGGGGCGAGATCCAGTGTCGCGGCCTGGGCATGGACGTCGACGTCTATGATGAAGGCGGTCGACCCATGGCGCAGGGCAAGGGCGAACTTGTGTGCAAGAGTCCGTTTCCGGCGATGCCGATCGGTTTCTGGAATGATCCGGACGGAGCGAAATATCACGCCGCGTACTTCGAGCGCTTTCCCGGCGTCTGGTGTCACGGCGACTGGATCGAACTGACCGTACATGGCGGCGTGGTCATCCACGGACGATCCGACGCGACACTCAACCCGGGTGGCGTGCGTATCGGCACGGCAGAGATCTACCGGCAAGTCGAGCAGTTGCCGGAGGTGGTCGAGAGCCTGGTGATCGGCCAGGACTGGCCGCCGGGCGAGGTCGGCGACGTTCGCGTCGTGCTGTTCGTGCGCCTGCGCGACGGCCTGACGCTGGACGACGAATTGATCGAGCGCATCCGGTCGCACATCCGCTCGCATACGACGCCGCGTCATGTGCCGGCACGCGTACTTCAGGTCATGGACATTCCGCGCACCAAGAGCGGCAAGATCGTCGAACTCGCCGTGCGCGAGGTCGTGCACGGACGCGAGGTGCGCAATCGCGAGGCGCTGGCCAACCCGGAGGCGCTGCTGGCGTTTCGCGATCGCCCGGAGCTGCGCCAATGAGGACGCGCCGACAATCGGCCCGTACACTGACATGCTGATCGACACCGAACGCTGCACGCTGCTGATTATCGACCTGCAGGCCAGACTGGTTCCAGCGCTGTCGGCACCCGAGGAGATCGTGGCGAACGCGCTGTGGCTGGTGCAGGTGGCGCAGAAGATCGGTATCCCGGTCGCCGCTACCGAGCAGTATCCGAAGGGACTGGGTCCGCTGGTTCCGGAACTGCGCGCGCTGCTGCCGGAGTCGGCGGTAGCCGCGAAGGAGCATTTTTCCTGCGTCGCCGCACAGTGCCTGCCCGCGCTGCCGGGGCACGATCGCGCGCAGTTCGTGATCGCCGGTGCTGAGGCACATGTATGCGTGCTGCAGACTGCGCTGGAACTGGTCGAGGACGGGCGCGAAGTCTATGTCGTCGCCGACGCGGTCGGCTCCCGCCGTGCCTACGACCGCGACATGGCGCTGCTGCGCATGCGCGAGGAAGGCGTGCGCATCATCACGCGGGAGATGGCGGCCTTCGAATGGCTGGGGCGGGCGGGTACCGCCTTGTTCCGCGACGTCAGCCGGCAGTTCCTGCGCTGAACGGCGATTTTGACGATGAGCCTGCTTGCCATTCTCGCCGCGCTTGGACTCGAGCAATGGCGCGCGTTCGCCTGGCGGGCCGGCGCCGAGCGAGCGTTCGTCGCCTATGCACGTGCGCTGGAGCGCAAATTCAACGGTGGCAGTGCGCAGCATGGCGCGTACGCCGCGCTTGCCGCCGTGGTGCCGCCGGTGCTCGCTGTGGCTGCCATCCACTGGTTCTCAGATGCCCTGCATCCGTTGCTGGGACTGGTGGTGAACGTCGTCATCCTGTACCTACTGATGGGATTCCGCCGTTTCAGTCACGCGGTTTCGGCGATCGTCGCGGCGCTGCAAGCCGGCGATCTCACGTTGGCGCGGCGCGCGCTCGCCAGCTGGCGGGGCGGTTCGACGCTGGACCTGTCGAGCCAGGATGTCGCCAGGCTGGCGATCGAGCGGGGCCTGGTCGATGCCTACCGGCAGGTTTTTGCCGTGTTGTTCTGGTTCGTGCTGTTGCCGGGACCGGCGGGAGCGGTGCTCTATCGGGCGGTGGCGTTGATCGCCGAGGAATGGCAGGGACCGGTGCCCGGCGAAGAACCATCGGCGCTGGTTCTTTCGCGCGGTAGTTTCGGACGTCCCGCGGGACTGCTGTTGGCGATCCTGGACTGGATTCCCGTGCGCCTGACCGCGTTGTCGTTTGCGGTCGTCGGTGATTTCGAGGATGCGATCGCCTGCTGGCGGACACAGGCGTCGCGTTGGGCGACCCAGGCGGGAGGGCAGGCGGTCGGCATCCTTCTGTCCAGTGGCGGCGGCGCGCTGGGCGTGCAACTCGGCGGGAACCTGCCGACGCTGGTCGGCGACCCAGACCTTCGCCCCGAACTGGGGACCGGCGACCCCGTGGAAGTGGAGGTGCTTCCGTCGGCCGCCGCGCTGGTGTGGCGCGCGCTGGTGTTGTGGCTGTTGCTGATCCTGCTGCTGACGCTGGCCAACCTGGCGCCCTGACGCGGTCGCCGTCAGCGGGAGGAACCCCGCGCCGAGTTGCCTTCGGCGAGCAGCGCATGCAGCAGGTTCAGGCGGTGTTCCGCAACCGTGCCGTCGCGCACCGCGGCGATGACCACGCAGCCTGGCTCCCGGTCGTGACGGCAGTCGCGAAATCGGCATTGCCCCAGCAATGGACGCAATTCGACGAAGGCCTCGGCCAGACGTTCGGGGTCGAGGTGCGCCAGACCGAAAGCCTTCATGCCGGGCGAATCGACGACCCAGCCGTCTTCACCAGGAAGGCGATACAGCGTCGTCGAGGTCGTCGTGTGCCGACCGCTGCGGCGCGCAACGGAGATTTCCGTTGTCCGTGCCGCCGCGTCGGGCACCAGCGCGTTGATCAGCGTCGACTTGCCCATACCCGACTGGCCGACCAGCACCGTATGCTGCCCGGTCAGCAACGCCAGTGCCGGGGCGATGTCGTGCAGCGCACTGGTCTCGGCCACTGCATATCCAAGTGCGGCATACGGGGCGAGCCGCGCCTGCAACGCCTCCCGGCCGGGCAGGTCGCATTTGTTCGCCAGCAGCACGAAGCGGCAGTCCGTCGCCTCCGCCGCGATCATCCAGCGATGGATCAGTTCTTCGTCCAGCGGCAGGTCGGGCGCGACCACGCCGGCGATCTGCGAGACATTCGCGGCAAGCAGTTTTTCCTTGAACGCATCGGAACGCCATACGAGATTGCTGCGCGGGGCAATGGATTCGACGGCACCGCCACCGGTCATCTGGCGCACCAAGACGCGATCGCCGACCGCGACCTGCGCGGAGCGGCCTTTCAGCACGCAATTGAGTTCAGTTCCGTCGGCAAAGACCACCAGATAGTGCCGCCGCTGGGCGGCGACGACCAGCCCTTCGCAAGTCCCGGCTCGATGCGGCACGGGCAAGGTCAAGCGACCAGCAATTCCGCTTTTGCCGCGCACGCCAGGTCGTTGCGGGTGACGCCATCGGCGTCGTGCGTGGTGAACACGACGACGCAATGACGGTAATGGACGCTGACCTCCGGATGATGGTCCTCGCGCCTGGCGATCCAGGCCAGCGCGTTGACGAAGGCCATGGTCTCGTCGTAGCTGCCAAAGCGGAATTCACGTGCGATGCGATTGCCGTCATGTTTCCACTGCGGCAGCAATCTAAGCAGTTGCGCGAGTTCTCCCATGGCCACAAGCGGCTCGCCGGGTCGGCAGGGCAATTGCGCCAATTCCGCCGCCGACGCCGGCAGGTTTGCGGGCACCATGGTCATGGCGCGAAATTCTGGTGTGCGGGCACCGCGTGGGCGGGGGCTGCGGCGGGCAACGCCAGAAGATGGGCGACGCGCACGGCGGCAGGCGGATGCGAATCATAGAATGCCGAGTGCAACGGGTCGGGCGTCAGCGTAGTCGCATTGTCCTCATAGAGTTTGACCAGCGCCTGCGTCAGGGCCGCAACCGACACGTGCCGGGTGGCAAAGGCGTCTGCCTCGAACTCGTGCCGGCGGGAATAGAACGCGCCCAGCGGTTCCAGGATCATGGTGAACACCGGCAACGCCAGCATGAACAGCAGCAGCGCGACGCCCGGCCTCGCCAGCGCGACCGGCAGCAGGTCCGGTGGAATTCCCAGGCCGGCGTAGAACCAGGGTTCACGCGCAAGCCAGGCGAGCAGCGCGAGGATCAGCAGCGACAACCCGGCGCTCCAGGCGATGCGCTTGGCGATATGTCTCAGCTTGTAATGGCCGAGTTCGTGGGCTAGGACGGCCTCGATCTCGTCGGGCGCCAGTCGCTCGATCAGCGTGTCGAAGAACACGATGCGCTTGGTGCGTCCGAATCCGGTGAAGTAGGCGTTGCCATGCCCGGAGCGCTTGGAGCCGTCCATCACGTAAAGGCCGGCGTTGCGGAAGCCGCAGCGGGCAAGCAACGCCTCGACGCGCTCGCGCACCGGGCTGTCCGGCAGCGGCGTGAACTTGTTGAACAGCGGCGCGATCACCGATGGATACAACACCAGTAGCAGCAACTGGAAGCCCATCCAGGCCGCCCAGGCAAGCAGCCACCAATTCGGTCCGGACGCCTCCATAAGCCAGAGGATCAGGGACAGCAGCGGCACGCCGAGCAGCAGCGCCAGGAACGTGCCCTTGGCAAGGTCGGCGACCCAAAATGGAAACGACATGCGATTGAAGCCGAATCGCGCTTCGATGCGGAACGTGTGCCACCACGAAAACGGCAGATTGACCGCTGCACCGAGCAGGCCGACCGCCGCGAACAGCAGTAGGTCGCGCGGCATCGGCCCCACGCCCATCGTTTCGGTCAATGCGATCACCATCGCCACACCACCACCCAGCGTCAGCGCGGCGAGCAGGAAGGCATCGACCAGCGTGTGCGCTATTGCCACGCGCTGCTTGGCTACCGTGTAGTCGGCGGCCTTGCGGTGCGCGTCGGCGCCGATGCGCGCGGTAAACGCATCCGGCACCGTTTCCCGGTGCGCCTCGACATGGACGATCTGCCGTCGCGCGAGCCATAGCCTGGCTGCAACCGAGGCCGCGAGAGCGGTTGCGAATAGGAAGGTGAATGCAGTGCTGGTCACGGATGATTCCAGCGGCGATGCGCTGTGCGACAATCGGGACCTTCATTCTACGCCTGCGGCCCATGCCCCAAGACACCAACAACCTCATCTGGATCGACATGGAAATGACCGGCCTCAAGCCGGACAGCGACCGCATCATTGAGGTGGCGCTGGTGGTGACTAACGGCGCATTGGAGACCATTGCCGAGGCTCCGGTGTGGGTCGTGCATCAGGACGACACCGTGATGGCCGGCATGGATTCCTGGAATCAGGGCACGCACGGCAAGTCCGGGCTGATCGACAAGGTGCGCGTGTCGACTCTCGACGAAGCGGCGGTCGAGGCCGCTGCGCTGGCGTTCCTGCATGAGCATGTGCCGGCCAAGGTGTCGCCGATGTGCGGCAACTCCATCTGCCAGGACCGGCGTTTTCTGGCGCGCTGGATGCCCGCGCTCGAGGACTGGTTCCATTACCGCAATCTGGACGTATCGACATTGAAGGAACTCGCCCGGCGCTGGAAGCCGGACATCATGAAAGGCATACCCAAGGAAGGCAAACACGAGGCCCTGGCGGATGTGTACGAGTCCATCATGGAGCTCAAGTACTACCGTGAGCATCTGATCCGGCCATGATCCGCCGCACGGAAACCGCAACGTGAGATTCTGCAGCGATTGCGGCTCGACGCAGCTGGAGACGCGGGTGCCGGAAGGCGACACGCTGCCGCGGCAGGTCTGCGCTGCCTGCGCCTCGATCCACTACCAGAATCCCAAGGTGGTCGTGGGCTGCCTGCCAGAGTGGGACGATCGCGTGCTGCTCTGCCGCAGGGCCATCGAGCCGCGGCACGGACTGTGGACATTGCCCGCCGGTTTTCTGGAAAACGGCGAGACCGTGGTGGCCGGCGCCGCGCGCGAGACGCTCGAAGAGGCGCAGGCGCGGGTCGATGTGGGTGATCTGTATACGCTGATCAGCCTGCCGCAGATCAATCAGGTTTACATGATGTTCCGCGCCAGACTGCTTGACCTCGACTTCGGCCCGGGACCGGAGAGTCTTGAGGTCGCGCTATTCGACGAGTCGGAGATTCCGTGGGAGACCCTGGCGTTTCGGACCATCACGCGTACGCTGCGCAATTTTTTCCTCGACCGCAAACTCGGTCACTTTCCCACCCGGGTCTCCTCGCTGGAGCGCCGTCCGCCCACGCCGCCGAACCTGCGGGGCGCAGGTTGAGCGGCACGCGCCGTACGCAATTGCGCCTCAGGAATCCGGTCGGGTGCGCGTTGCTGCTCCTGGCCACGGCCGTCGCGCTGGTCGCGCCGGTGTCTGCGCAAGCCCAGCAAGCGCAACGCCTGGCGATTTCCACCGGCGGGGCCGGCGGCGTGTACAACCCGCTGGGCGGCGTCATGGCTGCGGTCCTTACAAGGCATATCCCGGGGCTGACGGCAATTGCCGAGGCCACCGGTGGCTCGGTCGACAATCTCAGGCTGATCGGCGCGGGCAAGGCCGATCTTGGCTTCGCCATGGTCGATGCCGCATGGGCGGCGATGCAGGGCTTGGGCAAGTTCAAGGGTGCGCGGGTCGACGCCCGTACGCTGATGGTGCTGTATCCGAATCGCATGCAGATCGTCACCGTGGAAGGCACCGGCATTACCCGGCTCGCCGACCTCAAGGGCAAGCGGATCTCAACCGGCGCGCCCGGGAGCGGGGTCGAGGTGATGGCGTTGCGCGTGCTGGAGGCGATGGGCATCGACCCGGCGACGGACATCGTGCAGCAGCGGCTGGGCGTGGCGAAATCCGTGGCGGCGATCCGCGAAGGGACGATCGACGTGTTTTTCTGGGTCGGCGGTGTGCCGACGTCGGCGCTATCCGAACTGGCGGCATCGCCGGGACCAAGAATGCGCCTGATCGACCATGCAGAAGCGCTGGAGCCGATGAATCGCAGGTACGGGCCGCTGTACACCAAGGGCACGATCCCGAAGATCGCCTACAGCGGCATGGAGGCCCCGGTCCAGAACATCGATGTCTGGAACATCCTCGTCGCCAGCGACAACCTGAGCGAGCAGCTGGCCTACGACATCGTCAAGACGCTGATCGAACGCCGGCCGGAACTCGTTGCGGTACACCGGGTCGCGCAGAACATCGACCTCAAGTACCAGAGAATCGGGTCGCCGTTCCCGCAGCATCCGGGGGCGCGCAGGTACTTCGAGGAACGCGGACTCAAGTTCTAGCCTGGCACCGAGACTTGAGTGCGCGGCGTCGGCACAATGGTCGCCGGCGTTCGTCCACTCCCGGGGCGAACCGACGCTACTGAACCTCGCTGATGGTCACGATGCGCACGCCGGCGGCCGCGAGCGCGTCGTGCAATTCACGCACATGCGGATGGCCGGTCGTCTCGACCACGCAGACCACACGCACTGCGGAGAGATCCGGTCCCGAGAACGCGCGGTCGTGCACGATTTCCTTGATCGACGCGCCGGTTGACGCGATGATTTCCGCCAGCCGCGCGAGCCCCCCGGGGCGGTCGCTGATCGAGACGGTGAAGCGCGTCAGGCGCCCATCGGCCACCAGCCCGACCTCGATGACCCGGTCGAGCATGGTCAGGTCGATATTGCCGCCGCATAGCGCCAGCACCACGCGGCGGCCTTTGAGGTGGTCTAGCTTGCCGGCGAGGAACGCGGCCAGCGGAGCGGCGCCCGCACCCTCGACCACGCTCTTCTCCAGTTCGATCAGCCGCAGCACTGCGAGTCCGATGGACGCTTCGTCGACGGTGACGATCTCGTCGACCACGCGTGACAGCGTCTCGAAGGGCAGCGTGCCGAGCAGCGGCACTGCGAGGCCGTCGGCCAGCGTGGGGGACAGCGGCACCGCGACCGGATGCCCGGCCGCCAGCGCCGCGGTGTAGCAGGCCGCATGTTCCGGTTCGACGCCGATGGTGCGCACGGACGGCTTCAGCGCCTTGATCGCCGTGCCCACCCCGGCCAGCAGTCCGCCGCCGCCGACGGGGACGACGACCGCGTCGACATCGGGCGTCTGTTCGAGGATTTCCAGACCCATCGTGCCCTGTCCGGCCATCACGTCGGCGTTGTCGAACGGATGGATGAAGGAGAGTCCGTCGCGCTGCGCGAGCATTTCGGCGTGCGCGCGCGCCTCGGACACATCGCTGCCATGCAGGACGACGGTGGCGCCGAGCTGCCGGCAGTTGGTCACCTTGATCAGCGCCGCGAACCGCGGCATGACCACGGTCACCGGGATCTGCAGCAGGCTGCCGTGATAGGCGATGCCCTGCGCATGGTTGCCTGCCGAGGCAGCGACGACGCCGCGCCGGCGCGCCTCGTCCGGCAGGCACAGCAAGGCATTGCGCGCGCCGCGTTCCTTGAAGCTGCCGGTGCGCTGCAGGTAATCGAGCTTGCAGTAGATGTGCGCGCCGGTCAGCTGCGACAATGGAATCGACTCGACGCAGGGCGAGACATAGATGCCGCTGGCGATACGTTCGCGGGCGGCAACGACGTCGGCGAGCGACAGCATGCTCAGAACGGCAGGGCGACTTCAGGCATCGCTGTCTCCAGCACGCGCCGAAACTCGCGCTGGATGCGCGCCAGCGCGGCGTCGTTGTCGGCCTCGAAGCGCAGCACGATCACCGGCGTGGTGTTGGAGGCGCGGGCAAGGCCGAAGCCGTCGGCATACTCCACGCGCAGACCGTCGAGGCGTAATGATTTCGTGGGCGTCGGGAAAGGTCGCGCTCTTCTGCAACTCGGCGATCAGCCGGTGCGGCTCGCCTTCGGCCATCTTGATGTTGAGCTCGGGCGTGTTCACCGTGTCGGGCAGGCCGTGCAGGGTGGCGTCGATGTCGGCGCTGCGCGAAACAATTCGAGCAGGCGCGCACCGGCGTACAGGCCGTCGTCGAAGCCGAACCAGCGTTCCTTGAAGAACATGTGGCCGGACTATCTCGCCGGCCAGCAGCGCGCCGGTTTCCTTCATCTTGGCCTTGATGAAGCGTGGCCGGTCTTCCACAGCAGCGGCCGCCGCCGTGTTCGCGGATCCAGCTTGAACAGATTGCGGGTGGACTTGACGTCGAAAATGATTTCGGCGCCGGGGTTGCGGACTGAGCACGTCGTCGGCGAACAGCATCAGCTGGCGGTCGGGGAAAGATGATGTGCCGTCCTTGGTGACCACGCCCAGGCGGTCGCCGTCGCCGTCGAAGGCGAGGCCGATTTCGGCGTCGCTGGTTTTCAGCGCGGCGATCAGGTCCTGCAGGTTCTTCGGCTGTGAGGGATCGGGGTGGTGGTTGGGGAAATTGCCGTCGACTTCGCAGAACAGTTCTTCACACCTGGCAGCCCATGTCGCGATAGAGCTTGGGCGCGAAGGCACCGGCCACGCCGTTGCCGCAGTCGATGATGATTTTCATCGGCCGCGCGAGCTTGACGTCGGAGACGATGCGCGTCGAGATATTCGCCGGCGATGTCGTGCTGCGGTAGCTGCCGTCGCCATGTGGCCAGGTCATTGTTCAGCAGTGCGCTCGCGCAGTTTCTGGATCGTGTCGCCCGACAGGGTTTCGCCGCCGAGCACCATTTTCAGGCCGTTGTAGTCGGGCGGGTTGTGGCTGCCGGTGACCATCACCGCGCTGTTGGTGTCGAGTTGATACGGCCGCGAAATAGGTCATCGGCGTGGCGACCATGCCGAGATCGACGACGTCGATGCCGGCCTTGCTGGATGCCGCGCGCCAGGGCGGCGGCCATGTCCGGTCCGGACAGACGGCCGTCGCGGCCGATGCAGATTTCCTTTTGGCCGCGTGCCACGGCTTCGGAACCGATGGCGTGGCCGATGGCCTCGACGATTTCCGCTGTGAAGGTTTTGCCGACGATGCCGCGAATGTCGTAGGCCTTGAAGATTTCCTTGGGTAGAGACATGTGATGTCGGCTCGTTGTTTCGGCACGTCGGAGCTCGGCGACCGTTGGATTGCGTCGAGTTTCTCACGAACGCGGTTGGCGCTCTCCCGTCCGGGCAAACTGGTCGTCGAAGAACGCGAGCAATCGCGCAGGCAGCCAGTCGACCCGTCCAGGGAGCGGGGCCGGCCAGGAAGCCGACATGGCCGCCGTGTTCCGGTTGCTCCAGCACGACGGCTGGCGACGTCTGCTGCGGCGGAGGGCAGCGAGCATGCGGGAACGAAGGGATCGTTGCGCGCATTGAGCACCAGGGTCGGCAACGCGATATGTCGTGAGCCATGGCTTGGCCGACGCGCGCAGCCAGTAGTCGTCGGCGCCGGCGAAATCATGCAGTGGCGCGGTCACGGCGTCGTCGAAATCCCACATCGAACGCGCCCGCGCGATGCGCGCCGCGTCGAGCCTGTCCGGGAACCGGCGCGCCATGTCCAGCGCCTTGGGTTTGAGCGTCTGCAGGAAATGCCAGGTGTAGAGCCGGTTGAGGCCCTGGCCGATGGCGATGCCGGAAGCCGTGAGATCGAGCGGCACCGATACCGCCGCGGCGCCGGCGAGCGAGGCCGCCGCCCGTGGTCCCGCCCGGCCGAGCCAGTTGAGCAGCGCGCTGCCGCCCAGCGAAATGCCCGCGGCGAACACGGGTCCGTGCGCGCCGGCCCGCGCGAGCAGCGCATCCAGCATCGCGCCCACTTCCTCGTGGTCGCCCGAGTGGTAGGCGCGCGGCCGCAGATTCGGCGCGCCGCCGCAGCCGACGAAAATGCGGGACGACGCCGCGCCAGCGGCGCACGGCGAGGTCGCGCATCAACATGCGCGCGTAATGCGAGTCCGCGCTGCCTTCCAGGCCGTGGAACAGGATGACCAGCGGCGCCGTCGGCGGCGCATCGCTGTCCAGCCAGTCGACGTCCCAGAAGTCGCCGTCGGCCGTGTCGATGCGCTCGCGGCGATAGGCGACGACGGGTCGGCGCAGGAAATACGGATAGATCGTCTGCGCGTGTCCACCCGGCAGCCAGGCCGGTCCGGCGAAGGTCCGGCGGCCCTCGTCGGCGGCGGCAGGTGAGGTCGTCATGCGTCGCGGTCGTCGCCGATCAGCGCAGCGCGCGCTCCAGCGCCTGGGCGATGGTCTTCACCACCTTCACCCGCGCGAAGTTCTTGTCCTCCGCCTCGACCAGTGTCCACGGCGCGATCTCGGTCGACGTGCGGTCGACCATGTCGGCGACCGCCTGCTCGTAGGCAGCCCACTTCTTGCGGTTGCGCCAGTCGTCCGGCGTGATCTTGAAGTTCTTGAACGACGTCTTTTCGCGAGACTTGAAACGCTTCAGCTGCTCCGCCTTGCTGATCTGCAGCCAGAACTTGCACACGATGATGCCGGACTGGACGAGCTGATCCTCGAACTGGTTGATCTCGTCGTAGGCGCGCACCCAGTCCGGCACCGAGCAGAAGCCCTCGACGCGCTCGACCAGCACCCGGCCATACCAGCTCCGGTCGAAGATGGTGATCCCGCCCAGCGCGGGCACCTGGCGCCAGAAGCGCCAGAGATAGGGTTGCGCGCGCTCCTCCTCGGTGGGCGCCGCCACCGGCACGATCACGTACTGGCGCGCATCGAGCGCGCCGGCGACCCGGCGGATGGCGCCGCCCTTGCCGGCGGCGTCGGAGCCCTCGAAGACCAGCACCATGGCGTGATCGCGAAAGCGTTTGCGGCGTGACGATTCGGCCAGCCGGCCCTGCCATTTGCCCAAGCGGCGTTCATAGTCCGATTGAACGAGACTCTGCGTCAGATCGAGGTTGCGAATCATCGCGACATTGCCGATCACCGCCGGTGGTGGCGGCGGCGCCTTGCCGGGCGAGGGCTTGGCCCCCGCGTTGACGTGGCGCATGGTGTCGGCAAGGATTCCGCCGATGGTCAGCATCCGGTACCGCGGATCGGTGCCTTCGACCACGTACCAGGGCGCGGCGCCGAGCGAGGTCTCGCGCAGCATGTGCTCCCAGACATCGCGGTAGCGGTTGTACAGCCGGTAGGCCCGGCGATCCTCCGGGCCCACCCTCCAGCGGGTGCGCGGGTCCTTTGCGTACTCCCTGAGGCGTTGCTTGAGGGCGTCACGGGACAGGTGGATCCAGAACTTGAGCAGGAACACGCCCTCGTCGGTCAGCATGCGCTCGAACTGGCGGATCTCGTGCAGCATGGCGTTGAACTCGCCATCGGACATATCGCCGAGCACGCGTGCGGCGATGAGTTCGCGATACCAGGCATTCATGAATATGCCCAGCGTTCCGCGCGGCGGCAAGGCGCGCCAGAAACGCCATGCCAGCGGTCGCGCCGCTTCCTCCGGGGTGCGCGCGCCAAAGGCATGCGTGCGGATATGCCGCGGATCCATCCACGCATTGAGCGTATTGGCGGTATCGCCGCGGCCGCCGCCCTCGATGCCGCTCAGCAGCAGCAGGATCGGGCCGCGCTTCTTTTCGCCCAGCGCGAATTGCCCGTTGAGCAGGCGCTCGCGCAGCTTCGGTTCCTCTCGCTCGTATTGGGACTTGTCGATTCGGTGACCGACTTCGGCGGATTCGAGCATCGCATCCTCTCTCGTGATTCGATGGCTATCGTGGCGACCAGAACGGCCGGGCCTTGCTGAATTTCGACCAGGCGTCGGCGAGCGTCTCGTCGCGCGCGTGCGCGGTGGCCGCCGACCATCCGGCGAAGGCGGCTGCCGCCGGGGAGTCGTTGCCGGCGAGTTCGCCGGCCAGGCGCGTGGCCACTGCAGCATCGTTCCATGCGCCGAGTTCCTCCTGCAGATCCTGCAACGCCTTGCGAAACTCCCGCGTTCGCCTGCGCGCGAACAGCGGCGCGAAGAACTCGGTCGCATAGCGCAGCTTCTTGGCTGCCAGGCGTGCGGCGTGGCGCGACTCGGGCGAGGCGTGGGCGAGGTCCGCACCCAGTTCGTGCAGTGCGCGCAGACGGCGCTTGAGCAAGGATCCGGCGAGGTCACGGGCGCGGCCGGCAAGCTTGTCGCGGTCGGAACTGCCGCCCGGTAATCCCGCCGCAGGTGCCGCGGCCAGCGCCGACGCCGCGAGCACCAGGCGCACATAGCGGGGCGAGGCGACGGCCGCGCGCGCGGCCGCGCGCGCGGCGCAACGTCTCTCCGCCACTTGTTTCACCAGGCGAGCCAGGGGCGCGGCAAGCGAGCCGGCGTCGCCGCTTCTGGACACGGCGGACCTGACCACTGGCAGCGTCTGCGTCGCGAACACGTCGAGGTCGCGGGCTGGGCCCAGCGCCTGCGCCAGCCAGCGCAGCTCGACGCGCAACGGCTCGAGCCGGGCGGTCGCGATAACCCGGCGGGCGAGCGACAGACAGGCGCGCAGGCGGCGAACGCCGATGCGCATCTGGTGGATCCATTCCGGGTCGTCGTCGGCAATGAGGCCCGGCGCATTGGCTTCGATCTGCGCCAGGCAGGATCGCATGAACGCCTGCAGCGCAGTCTCGGCCGATGCCTTGCCGGCGAGTTCGGCGTCCTGCGCATGCGCGGGCAGCGACGGGACGGGGTCGAGCAGTGCGAATCCGCGTTGTGCCTTGCTGCGTGGCTCGGGAACCAGCGCCACGTCGGCGGCGAGCCGCCAGGCGAACTCGTAGAGGCGCAACACGTCGCCGGCCTCGAGTTCGACTTCGATTTCGTGCAGCGGTGCACTCTGCTGCCGATGCCCATCCCCGGCCCGGACTTCGCCTACGTCGATGCAAAGCGTCGCCATCGTGCTGTCGGCAAAGACGAGCGGGATCGAGGTTCGCGTCGAAATCAGTGGTGAATCGGGGATGCAGACCGCGCCGCTGCGCCTTGGCCAGCTGGCGGCGAAACGGCGTGGTGACGAAGCGCAGCGGATCAAGGTCGGAGCCAATGACCGGCCATTCGAATTCGATGCGGGTCGTCATGCCGCCGGACGCACGGTCGGCTGTTCCCGTGGCCGGCGGTCCCTTGACCGTTTGCACCCATCGCCGACCACTGCGGCGCAGCCGCACGCGCCACGCCGTGGGACGCCAGCCAGTTGTCGTCGGTGTCGAAATAGATCGAGACCAGGCGCGCCTGCCGGGCGCGGCCACGTTTGCAGGCGATCTGACCACGGAGTGCCGGGCCAGCGCCGCCGCGTCGCCCGGAGCGATCGCGAGCTTGAGTTCGGTTTCGGTGGGGATCGGCGCGCCGCGGGTCTTGCGCGGCTGCGCCGGCGCGGAACTCACGCCTCGTCGGTCAGGCGCAGGCGCCGCTGGCGCACCGCATCGGCAAGCTCGCCGAGAATTTCGACGGTGGCGTCCCAGCCGATGCAGGCGTCGGTGATCGATACCCCATACTGCAACGGCTGCCCGGGCACCAGGTCCTGCCGGCCTGGATTGATATGGCTCTCGATCATCAGCCCGCAGATGCGCGAATCGCCGCCGGCCACCTGGGCCGCAACGTCGCGCGCCACCACCAATTGCCGGTCGTGCTGCTTCTGGCTGTTCGCATGCGAACAGTCGACCATCACCCGCGCGGCGATGCCGGCGTTGGCCAGTTCCTTGCATACCGCGTCAACGCTCGCCGCATCGTAGTTGGTGGTCTTGCCACCGCGCAGGATGATGTGGCAATCCTCGTTGCCGGCGGTGCTGACGATCGCCGAATGCCCGCCCTTGGTCACCGAGAGGAAGTGATGCGGCGCGGACGCCGCCTTGATGGCGTCGACGGCGACGCGCACATTCCCATTGGTTCCGTTCTTGAAGCCGACCGGGCAGGACAGGCCCGAGGCCAGTTGCCGGTGCACCTGGCTTTCGGTCGTGCGCGCGCCGATGGCTCCCCATGCGATCAGGTCGGCGATGTATTGCGGCGTGATCATGTCGAGATATTCGGTTCCAGCCGGAAGCTCCAGTTCGTTGACCTCGACCAGGATCCGCCGGGCCAGGCGCAGGCCCTCGTTGATGCGAAAACTGTCGTCCAGCCGCGGATCATTGATCAGACCCTTCCAGCCCACCGTCGTCCGCGGCTTCTCGAAGTACACGCGCATCACGATGATCAGACGGTCGGCGTATTCGCTGCGCAGCGCTGCCAGTCGGGTCGCGTAATCGATCGCCGCATCGTAGTCGTGGATGGAACAGGGCCCCACGACGACCAGCAATCGGTCGTCGGCGCCATGCAGGACGCGATGGATCGCAGTGCGCGCGTCGAAGGTGGTCGCAGCCGCTCGGTCCGCGGCGGGAAACTCCCGCAGCAGGTGCGCCGGCGGAGCCAGCTCGGTGATTTCGCTGATCCGGGTATCGTCGATGAGGCGACGGTTCGCGGACGTCCCGCTGGCGGCCATTTGATTGCGATGAGCGGTGGTTGCGGGCATGGCGAGTTTCCTGAAAGGTCAGATAAAACAATACATTATCCAATTTTATCGATGCCGGGTCAAACTGGGTCCAAATCAATGCTGCGGTGCGTGATGGCATGGTTGCAACACCGGAAGCATGGGGTTCGGAGAAACCGTTGCTTCGGCCATCCGGGTTGCCTTAGACTGCCCTGACCCCTGCACCAATAGCCAGATTGCGGTTCGTGCAGGTACCCAAAACCGTCACAGTCGTCAATTCCGGGAAACGGCAAATGAGCAGAGTCTTGGCATTCTTGGTCGCCGGTGCGCTTGCGATCGCCGCGCCGATGGTTTCGGCGCAAAACACCCAGCAGGACAAGATGAAGGCCTGCAATGAAAAGGCCGGCGACAAGAAGGGCGACGAGCGCAAGGCGTTCATGTCGAATTGCCTGTCAGCGAAGCCTGCCACACCGGCGCAAAACGCCCAGCAGGACAAGATGAAGGCCTGCAATGCCCAGGCGGGTGACAAGAAGGGCGACGAGCGCAAGGCGTTCATGTCGAACTGTCTGTCGGCGAAACCGGCCGAGGCGGCCAAGCCGGAGAGCAAATTGGCGATGTGCAACAAGAAGACTGCCGGCCTGAAGGGCGACGAGCGCTCCAAGGCGCAAAGCGAGTGCATGAAGGGATCCTAGGCACGGGACGATTGCAGAACACGGTCGGGTGACCTCCTGTCCATCCGGCCGAGGCTGACAAGGCCGCATCGGGGCAACCCTTTGCGGCCTTGTTTTGTCCGCGTTCCGTCGGCGAGGCGGCTGGACGCCTAGGCCTTGCGCAGCAGCAGGCCCTTCAGGTAGTCGCCCTCCGGAAAATTCAGCGCCACCGGGTGATCGGCGCTGGCGCCGAGGCGGCGGAGGATCTGTGCATCGGCCTGCGCGTCGAGGGCGGCGCCGGCGACGATCTTCTGGAAAAATTCGGCGGTGATCCCGCCCGAACAGGAAAAAGTTGCCAGCAGTCCGCCTGGTGCGAGCAGCTTGAACGCCAGCAGATTGACATCCTTGTAGGCGCGCGCCGCGCGTTCGGCATGCGCCGCGGTTGGCGCAAATTTGGGCGGATCGAGCACAATCAGGTCGAACACCTCGGCCCGGTTGCGCATCGCCCGCAACTCGGTGAAGGCATCTGCCTCGATCCAGGCCAGGGGCGCCGCCGGCAGCCCGGGGTTGTGGTCCGCATTGTGGCGGGCCAGCGCCAGCGCCCCGGCCGAACTGTCCAGCGATGCCACCGTTGCGGCGCCACCGGCCAGCGCCGCAAGGGTGAAGCCGCCGGTATAGGAGAACACGTTGAGCACGCGGCGACCGCCGGCGTGCATGCGCACCAGGCGCCGATTGTCACGCTGGTCGAGATAGAAGCCGGTCTTCTGGCCGTGCTCGACATCCACCCGGTAGGACAGCCGGTCCTCGCGGATGACCAGCCTTTCGTTGATCGCGCCGATCAATGTCCCGGTGCGCTGCGGCAGGCCCTCCAGCACCCGGACTTCGGCGTCGGAGCGCTCGTAGACACCGGTGGCTCCGGTGGCCTCGGCAAGCGCTGCGGCGAGTGTGTCGCGCCAGCGCTCGGCGCCGGCCGACAGGCACTGCAACACGACCTGACCGGCATAGAGGTCGGCGATGATCCCCGGCAAGCCATCTGCTTCGCCGTGGACGATGCGGCAGGCGTCGTGATCCGCGTCCAGCATCGGCACGCGCAATAGCACCGCGTTGGCCACCCCGCGCGCGAAGAACGCTTCGTCGATGGTCGTATCGTCGAAGGTCCAGACCCGTGCGCGGATCTGCGACGACGGCGAGTACGCGGCCCGGGCGAGCCAGGCGCCGTCCGCGGCGACGACGTCGACGGTCTCCCCGGAGGCGGGCGTACCCTCGACGCGCTCGATGGCCCCGGAAAAGACCCATGGATGGCGCAGCCGCAACGATTTGTCCCGGCCCGGCTTAAGCACCACGGCAGCGGTGCATCGGCGAATGCCGGTCGCGGCCGCCGCAGCGCTCTTGCGTCGAACCCGGCTGCCGTTGGTGTGGCGGCCGGCGCCGCTAGCTGAGTGGGACATTGCGGGTTTGCTGCGCCTTCATGGTGGCACCGCGGCAAAGGCTGCGGCGAGCCGGTCGGCGCGGGCGCGGTTAACGCCGAAGTCGCTGCGGCCAAGACGCGACGCCGAGCGCAGTTCCAGCACGCTTCGCTCCGGAACGGCCAGAACTTCGAGATCGTCGACGAATCCCAGCCAGCGCGAACGAAACGTCGCGTGGATGTAGCCGTCTTTCCGGGTGACGATGGCGGCGCCCGGCTGCGCGACGATGGTTCGGTCCATCCGCGTCAGCGCGGCCGCAGCAGTGCCGGTAAAGGCAATGGGTGCAATTTTCTGTCTGGCATCGGTGGCGCCGCTCGAAACGCAGTTGGGGGTGGCGGGGCAGGGCGCGAGCGCGCCGTCGCGAGGGCCGGAATTGGCCGGCGGGCTGCCGGCGAACAGGCCCGCGAAGCCGGCAGCCAGCACAGCCGCCGCGACGGCCAGCAGCACGACGACGACGCGGCGCAGTATGCGCATCGGCGCTTACATCATGCGTCGACGACAGCGGCGATGCGCGCCATCACGGTGGCATCGAGCCTCGGCACGACGTCCAGCGCGGCCATGTTCTCGCGCACCTGCGCCGGTCGGCTGGCGCCGGTGATGACCGTCGACACATGCGGATTCTTCAGGCACCAGGCAATCGCCATCTGCGCCAGCGTGCAGCCAAGGTCCCGGGCGATCGGCGCCAACTTACGCACGCGGGCGATCTTCCCGGTGTCGGTCAGGCGCTCGGCCAACCATTCGTAGCCCTTGATCGTGCCGCGCGAATCGTCCGGAATGCCGTCGTTGTATTTGCCCGTCAGCAGGCCCGAGGCCAACGGACTCCAGGTGGTCGTGCCGATGCCCAGATCGGCGTACAGCCGCGCATATTCGCGCTCGACCCGTTCGCGATGAAACAGGTTGTACTGCGGCTGTTCCATCACCGGCTTGTGCAGATGGTGACGTTCGGCGAAGTGCCAGGCTGCGGCGATTTCCGCCGCGCTCCACTCCGAAGTGCCCCAGTACAGCGCCTTGCCGGCGGTGATCATGTCCGACATCGCCTGCACGGTCTCCTCCAGCGGGGTGTCCGGATCAGGCCGGTGGCAGAACACCAGGTCCACGTAGTCGAGCTGCAGGCGCAGCAGCGAGCCGTCGATCGCTTGTCTCAGGTATTTGCGGTTGAGCGTGTTGCGCTCGTTCGGACCGTCGTGCAGTCCCCAGAAAAATTTTGTCGAGACGATGTACGATGCCCGGCGCCAGCCGAGCTTGCGCAGCGCCTCGCCCATGATGGTTTCCGACGCCCCCTTGGCGTAGACTTCGGCGTTGTCGAAGAAATTGACGCCGGCGTCGTAGGCGACCGCCATACACTCACGCGCCGGATCGTCGCCCATCTGGTTGCCATAGGTCAGCCAGGAGCCAAAGGAGAGTTCGCTGACCTTGAGGCCGGAACGGCCAAGGCGGCGATAGTTCATCGTGGGCATGTCGAATCCGCAGGTGAGGACGGCAGCGGGAGCGCAGCCGACGGTGGGAGCGACAATTCTAACCGATGGCGTGTACCACCCGCCGGCCACCCCGGCACCCGGCAGGCGGTCGAACTACATCGTCGAATGGCCCGCGCGGCGCAGCGCCGCCTCGCGTTTTTCCTGGCAGCCAATGCAGCACTGCGCACCGGGATTGACCTCCAGGCGCGCATAGGGGACCGGCAGGCCGCAGTCGACGCAGTTGCCGTAGGTACCTTCGGTCATGTGCGCGAGCGCCGCGTCGACATCCTTCAGTTCGGCCGCATCGCGGGCGACTTCGGCGACGTCGAGCGCCGTCTCCAGGTCGGCAACCGCCCAATCGTCGGTTTCCTCGAGGCGGTTGGCCAGACCGATCATCGCCGGATCGTCATGAGTGTTCAGCTTGGCCTGCAGCTCCTTGCGCAGCGTACGGCGGCGCTCGTGCAGCAGCTTCTTCAAGGTGCCGAGTTGGGCGGTATTCAGCGGTGCGTTCATCTTTGCTCCCCATGACCTGGACGCGACTGCGGCTAGGCCGCTCTGTCCGTCCCGTTTGCCGGCAAGGTTCGAGTGCCCTTGAAAGCGGCGCCGGCGACCCTAGATTCCCATTGCAGCGGTTGGCGCACCTTGCGCGATGTCAAGCGGGTGCGCCGTTATCCGATACCACTCAACGGAGAATTTCCATGAATACAGTGCAAGTGTACGATCCTTTCGCCGACAATGGATTCGATGATCTCTTTCGCGGCTTCTTCAAGCCCGTTCGCACGACCCGGGGAACGGCCGCCGCCATCAAGGTCGATGTGACCGAGAAGGGGGACAATTATGTCGTTCACGCCGAGATTCCGGGCGTGAGCAAGGACGACATCCAGGTCACCATCGACGGCAACCAGGTCACCATCGCCGCCGAAGTCAAGCGCGAATCCAAGTCCAACGATGGCGACCGGCTGTTGCGCAGCGAGCGCTACCATGGCGCGGTTTACCGGAGCTTCGTGCTGCCCGTCGATCTCGACGAGGCCACGAGCCAGGCACGCTACGAAAATGGCGTGCTCGAACTCACGCTGGCAAAGAAGGCGCCGGTCGCAGGCCGCAAGCTCACGATCCAGTAAGGCGCGGGACGCTTCGGGGCGGGCACCGGGGCTGCAAGGCCCCGGTGCTGCCGCGCGGCCGTTTGCCCGAATTCGGATCTTGCGTCGAAGCCGTCAGCGACCGCGCTTGGCGGCGAACTCCTCTTCGATGTTATCGCGGAAGAAGCTCCAGGGCGATGACGCCGAGGAGAAGCGCCGCCACAGCTCAGGCGAAACGCCGGAGTACTGGTAGGTGCCCGACGTCAACTCGACGACCAGCGTGCGCGCGCGTTCGTCATAGCCGGCAGCGCGCAGGCTTCCTCCGGTCAAGCGTTTCATTTCCATCGCGTCCTCCCGCTCGTTGCCCATCGTGTGGGCATCAAGCGACTATACTGAATCCATGGTCGCGCTGCGCAGACTGTCGGGGCTGCTGCGCCATCCCAGGGCGGAGATGAGAATCATTGCTGCGGAAAGCACATCCATTTCCCAATTGGTATTGCGCTACATCATTCCGTTCGCGCTGCTGGCGCCGCTCGCCGGCATGCTCGGGATGACCTACTTCGACGGCCGCTGGAACGCCGACCTGGGCTATGTGGTGCCGCCGAAGGACATCTATGCGGCCGGGGCTACGACGCTTCTCGCCTCCATCGGTTCGGTATTTGCCCTGGGCGGCATTTTCGCTGCGCTGGCGCCGCTTTATGGCAGCCCGCGCGACTTCCGGTCGGCACTCAAGCTGGCCACCTATGGCGCGCTTCCGGTCATGGTCTCGGGCGGCCTGCTGGTCCTGCCGATGCTGGCGATCCTGGGCCTGGCCGGGCTTTCGTATTCGCTGTACCTGTTCTGGCTGGGCGCGCACGAGGTCCTGGGCGTCCGCAGCAGTCAGCAGGCCGAGTTCGTCGGCATTGCCATGGTGCTGCTGGTGGTGGCGTCGACCATCGCCGGCGCCGCGGTGAGCGGCCTGATACGTTGACCGGCTCTAGTGCGGGGCGCTGCCCCAAAGTGCCCTCAAGCGCGCATCGCGCCCGCAGCCGGTGCGGTAGTAGTTGTAGCGCCCCGGGTTCTTGAGGTAGTAGTCTTGGTGGTAATCCTCGGCGGGCCAGAATTCGCCTGCCGCGGTCACCGGAGTGACGATCGGATCCTTGAACGGCTTGGTCTTGGCCAATGCCGCCTTCGAACTCTCGGCGGCCTGGCGCTGCTCGTCAGTGTGCGCGAAGATCGCCGTGCGGTACTGGCTGCCGTAGTCACAGAACTGACGGTCGTGGACCGTCGGGTCGATATTTTTCCAGAAGACGTCCAGCAGCTTTTCGTAACTGACCTTCTTCGGGTCGTAGATCACCTGCACGACTTCGGCGTGCCCGGTGATGCCCGCCGATACCTGTTCGTAGCTGGGATTCCTGAGCTTGCCGCCCATGTAGCCCGACGTGGTGCTCTTGACGCCGTCGAGCTTGTCGTAGGGCGGCTCCATACACCAGAAGCAGCCGCCGGCGAACGTCGCGACCGCCATGCCGGGAGGCGGAGATTTCTGTACCTGCGCCTCGGCCGCGGTGGTCAGGGCAACGGCGAACGCGGTGACGGCGAACACGGTGGCGGCGACGAGCAGGTGGCGGGGGAGGGCGAGCAAACGTGACATGGCTGGCAACCTGTCTGAATGCGGCAAGGGCCGCGGACACATTGTAGTCGGTTCGGACGCCCGCACCCTTACTGGACCGGTGGTTGCGAGTCAGTCCGGCAGTCCGGCACGACGACGTGCATGCCGGTAGAGGACGGCGTCGTCTTCCTCGCCGAGGCCATCGTCCACGGCCGCCTTGAAGGCCGCCAGCGCCGCACTGGCGAAGGTCGCCTCGACGCCATGCCGGCGGGCGAACTGCGTCGCCAGTCCCGCGTCCTTGGCGAGAATACGCGCGGCTGCGCGCGGCGCGTAGTCATCGGCGAGCGCGCGGGACATGCGATCGGCAAGAATCCAGCTGCTGCCCGAACTGGCGTTGATTACGTCGACGACCAGCCGGGGATCGAGTCCGGCCTTGGCGGCAAGTGCCAGCGCCTCCGCGCCGGCGGCGAGATTGGCCGCGGCAAGCAGATTGTTGACGATCTTGAATTTGGCGGCGTCGCCGGGCGTGGCGCCGACGTGGAACACGCGACCGGCGATGGCGTCGAAAACGGGGGTGCAGGCGCTCAGGGCCGCCGCGTCGCCGGAGGCCATGATGGTCATCGAGCCATCGGCCGCCCGCCGCGGTCCCCCGGACACCGGCGCATCGACCAACGCGGCGCCGGTCGCGCGAATCCGCTGGGTCAGGCCGGCGACGTAGTCCGGGTCGACGGTGGACGCCACGACCAGCGCCTTGCCTGGCCGCAGCGCCGGAAGCGCGCCCCCGGGGCCGAACAGCACGTCGTCGATCTGCCCGGCATCGACGACCAGCACGATCGCCACGTCGGCGTCGTCGATCAGAGCGCCCGACGACGAATGGCAGCGCGCGCCCAGCCGACCGGCTTCGAGCTCCGCTTCCGGCCGGATGTCGCGGACGTGGGTCGAAAAACCACGGGACAGCAGTCGATTGACCACGCCCATGCCCATGGCGCCGGCGCCGATAACGCCAACGGCTGGACGTGCCGTCACGCCGTGCCTGAGCCCAACCCGCTCGGCGCTGAGGTCATTTGGCCGGTGGCAGTAGGTAGGGCAGGCAGTTCATGAGTGCAACGCTCACGCCATCCTGCGAGAGAGTGAGTTCCATTCCCTTGCCGCGCAGATCCATCATGCCGTTGCTGTAATGGACGCCGGAGCCGCTGCGCAACTGGTACAGCGTCACCCGCTGCGCATTGGGCATGAGCATGCGCGCCTCACCATCGGTGAAACGCAACACCAGACGTTCCCCGTTCAATTGGCAGGCGAAGGTGTCCTTGGACGCTTCCTCCTGTTTCTTCTTCTCGTACTCGGCGCAGGCCATCATCACCAGCGGGACGGCGAAGGCGAGGGCGAGCGCGACGAGGCGCGGTGGTGACCGGGTCATGCGCAGGCTCCGCGAGAATCGACGCGGTGAGAATAGCATTGCAGGTGCGGGTCGTCACGATGGCGCGACAGCGGCGTTCCGTCAGCACTCGGTGGCGTTCACCGCGACGCCGCCCACCGACAGCGACTTGTAGCGAGTCGACATGTCGTGACCGTTCTCGATCATGGTCCGCACCAGCAGGTCGAGGCCGTTGCTCGGCGCCGGCGTCTTCACTGCCGCGGTTGCCGCCTCGCAGGCGCGCTTGGCGGCGAGCGAATTGCGTTCGATGCAGGGATCCTCGATGCGTCCACCGTCCGGATCGCAGGCCAGTCCAAGGTGGGGAGCAAGGGCGCGTTCGGCGGCGTAGAGCACCTGCTCATTGCTGCCGCCAAGTACGCTCGCGTAGCCCGCGGCGGCCATCGCCGCGGCGACGCCCACTTCGCCCTGACAGCCAACGTGGCGCACGCCGGCGATGCGGAGCATGCCGCCGATCGCCGCGCCGGCAAGCAGGAATTCGACCGAGCTATCCTCCTGGTCGATCGTACCGCTGTCACGCCACAGTTGCAGCAACGCGGCAACCGGTCCGGCCGACCCCGACGACGGAGCCGCGGCGATCCGGCCACCCGCCGCGTTCTCTTCGGCCACGGCCATTGCGTAAATGGCGGCGCGCCGGGACTGGTCGGTTTCCACGGAGCGCAGCGCGTCGGCCTCGCGAGGCGCATGGCGTTCCCGACCTCCCGGCAACGTGCCCTCGGTCGTCAACCCGCGCTCGAGCGACATGCGCATTATCTGCGCGACCTGCAGCAGACCGGTACGCAGTTCGCCAGGACTGAACAACGTGCACTCGTTGGTGCGCGCCAGATCCGGGATCTTCTTGCCATGTTCCCGGCAGGCGTCGAGAATTGCCTGGCCCGACTCGCAGGAAAAGGGCATGCGCGGCATCGGTGGCGCGCGCTGTGCATCATCCTCCGACAGCAATGCGCCTCCGCCGGTGGAGAAGTAGACCCGCGACGCCACCATCTGGCCGCGCGCGTCGGACGCGACGAAGCGCAGCGCATTGCCATCGTAGGCGACCGACTGATCAACGACAAAGCGCAGGTCGCGCGCAGGCGTGAATTGCACGACTTGCCGTCCACCGAGTGCCACGGTGCCCATTTCCTGGGCACGCTCGACGCAACGGTTGAGCAGCTCACGGTCGCTGCGCTCGGGAGCCAACCCGGCCAGACCGGCGACCACAGCAAGATCGGCACCCTGCTCCCGACCGGTGAAAGCGAGGCCACCATAGAGTTCGGCGGCGACTCTTCGCGTTGACGCCAGCAGGCCGTCGGCAGCGAGGTCATGGACGAACCGAAGGGCAGCCCGCTGCGGGCCCAGCGTGTGCGAGGAAGAGGGGCCCGGTCCAATCCGGTATAACTCGAATGCGCTAACGAACACGTCTGGGCCCTTGTCTTCCTGCTTCGATGTCGGCCGCACGCCAACCATCGGTTGCGGTGCTGCCGCGCCACGTCAAGTATGGGCGGCCAGCGCGGCGAACTGCGACAGCCAGCCGAAGGCCGGTCGCCTGGACCCGCCGAGCGGCGGTCCAATTGTTTCGCGACGACTCAGGTCGCGGACTGTGGCGCCAGGAAGCGTGCTCGCGCAGGATAGGACAGTACCTCCGCCGGATCACCGCCGCGCAGTCCTTCCTGTACGCTCTGCCACCACTGCGCCTCCAGCAGCTCCTGATGAAAGGTCAGGAACGCCTCGCGGATGCGCGGGTCGGTGAGCAGAAAGGTCTCGAACTCCTCGGGAAAGATGTCCTTCGGACCGACCGGGTACCAGGTCTCGTCGGACATGTCGTCAAAGCCCGGCGGCGGATTGGGAATGCGCCGGAACTGGCAATCGGTCAGGTACTCGATCTCGTCATAGTCGTAGAAGACGACCCGGCCGAAACGCGTCACGCCGAAATTCTTGAACAGCAGATCGCCGGCGAAGATGTTGACGGTGGCAAGTTCGCGGATCGCGTTGCCATACTCCCGCACCGCACGGATGAGTTGCGCGTCGTCGGCGGATTCAAGGTAGAGGTTGAGCGGCCTGATGCGCCGTTCGATATAGACGTGGCGGATCATGATGCGGTCGCCGTCCACTTCGACCTGCGAAGGCACGACATCAAGCAGTTCGGCGAGAAGATCCGGAGAAAAGCGCGAGCGCGGAAATGCCACATCGGAATACTCGAGAACGTCGGTCATGCGCCCCGCGCGATCATGATGCTTGACCAGCGCGTACTTCTGCGTGACCTTGCCGCGGTCGGTTTCCTTGGTCACGGCGATGCGGTCCTTGATGACCTTGAACACGTACGGGTACGACGGCAGCGTGAACACGCTCATCACCAGTCCGCGGATTCCAGGGGCGACGATGAAGCGGTCGCGCGAGTGTGCGAGATGGTGCAGGAAGTCGCGGTAGAACAGCGCCTTGCCGTGCTTTTGCAGGCCGACCATCGTGTACAGCTCGGCCCCGGTCTTGTCCAAGAGCATTGCGAGCAGGAAATCGACATAGGCCGACGGTACTTCCATGTCGACGAGGAAGTAGGAGCGGTTGGCCGAGAATAGCAGCGTCAGTTCGATGGGGTCCATCAGCAGCGTATCGACGTAGAGGCGCCCGTCCTCGGTATGCTTGAGCGCCAGCGCGAACGGCCAGCGTTGGGCACCGTTCACCACCCGGCCCACGGCGTAGGCGGTCTTGTCGCGATAGAACAGCGTCGACAGCACCTGGATTTGGTGGTTGGCCTCGGGGCTGAACGGGCGCGGCACGCGCTCGCGGAATGCAGCGAGAACGTTGATGAGATCGCGCCGGAAATCGGCAAAGCGCGCATCGAGCTGGAAATCGAGCACGATATCCATCAGCGCATGGCGCAATCCATGCTCCAGCGGGTAGTAGCTGCGGTAGGTCGGCGGATCGGCCTCGATGTGGTCGGTGGAAACCGCCGGGCGCACGAAGATGAAGCGATTGTTGAAATAGGTCCGGTGCAGGATCTTGCACGACACCGAGTTGAAGAACGTTTCGGCACACTCGGGTTGCTTGTGGTCGATGAGCACGCCGATGTAGTGCAGCTTGACGCGTTCCCAGAGAGCATCCGCTCCGCTGCCGCCGAGCCCGGTGGAGCGGAACTCATGCTCGATGCGTTCAACGGTCTCGTGAACGCGACGGTCGTAGTAGTCGATGCGGTCGCGCGCAAGGTGGCGCAGCGCGCGGAAATTCCGGGATTCGAAGTGCCGCTTCGCCGCGCGCGCGCAGTCGCGAAACAATGCGTAGTGGCGATCAAAACCCTCGCGCAGCGCCTTGGCGATCGCGTAGGCGGTTTCGTCGGCCGCGGCCGAGACGGTGGAATGCGCGACGGCGGCGACGGCTCGGGTCGGCATGGCGTTGGCGGTCAGTCCGGCGCGGGGACCGGCGGCAGTATCCGGGCGTCGCATGGCATGCCGGACGGATAGGCGCAGGGCGCCCCGACCCGCAGCCAGGCGAGCGTTCCAGGCCGCCCCGGCGCCGGGCAAAAGCCGGTCGATTGCCTTTCGAAAACCGGGGTGGCGCCGGCCACAAGGGTGGCTGGAAGGGCGGCCGCAGCCGGCGCGTGGGTGACGTGGAGGTTGCGAAAAATGCCCATGTTGCTGATCATGAGGCATGATAACGCAATGAAAACCAGCGCCCTGACCCGCCCGTTCGGAAGAAATTTCCAAATGGTTTTGGCCGCTGCATTGTTCGTTGTCGCGGTCGATGTCCTGGCGCAGTCGAACGTGGTCAAGTGCATCGACCCCAGCGGCAACACCACCTATCAGGATGCACCCTGCGAGGCGGGGCAGGCCGGTCGCAGCGTTGACCTGCCCAAGGCGGAGGACCGCACCGCGGCCGAACCGTGGGAAGCTGCCGCCAGGGAGGGGCATGTGATCCGGGGCATGCCCAAGCGCTGGGTCCTGCGCGCGCGCGGTGCCCCACAGGAAATTCGGCCTGGATCAATCCGCGACGAGGCGACGGAGATCTGGCGCTATGCGGAACGGGGCGGAGCGTTCCTGGTCGGTTTCGCTGGACCGGACGTGGCGTGGACACGCGAGGACGCGATGGCAGCCACCCCGGCCGGCAAAGGCAAGGACGCGGCAGGCATGGGCGCCGGTGCCGGCGCAGCTGACCCTGGGGCGCGCGGTCCGCACAATCGACGCTTTGTAATCGTCGGCCGCTACTGCCAGCATGTATTTGCGGAAATCGGGGCTGCCGACCGGCAGGAGCCGGCAGCGTCGCCGCCCGGGGCCCTGCGCTATGTCTACGAGCCCCGCGAAGGCGATCTGCAAATGCGCACAGCGTTCACCTGTGCGGGCGGAAAGGTGGTTGACGTCGAGCGCACCGTGGTGCGCTAGGGTGTCCGCGGCCGACTGCATGGTGACCCCGGTATGATCCGCTGATGTCCAGAGTCCGCGCATCCGCCATCTCCCGAGCAAAGTTCGCCTGGGACATCGGCGTTGCCGCGCTAGTCGCCGCCATCGCCATCCCGGCTTCCGCGCAGGTCTACAAGTGCGTTGACCGGGCCGGCAAGACCACCTACCAGCAGCGCGCCTGTCCGGAGGCCCAGAGCGGTGGACGGGTGGACGCAACGCCGGCCAGCGGGCGCGGCCAGCCGGCGGAAGGCGACAACGCCGACCTGGCGGCCGGCGCGCAGCGCAAGGAAATCGTCGTGGGCATGTCACGCGCATTGGTCGTGCAGGCGGTCGGCACGCCACAATCGATGCGGCCGGGCACCGCTCAGGAGCAGGTTGCCGAGGTCTGGGTCTACAAGCGTCCGGACCTTTCCGCGTTGATCGGTTTCAATTCCGGACTGGTGGCATGGCGACGCGACAACGTCGATGTTTCGAGTGCGCCGGCCGGGGAGGCGGGGCCGACGGTCCGCAAGGCTGTCGCGATCGGGCGGAATTGTCCACAGATTGCCGCGGAAATTGGTTCGGCGGATAGCATCACTGAACGGCACGACGAGACCATCGGCGGCAAGGCGTTCTACTATGTCTGGGAGCCGCGGCCCGATGCGCCCGAGCGCACGGTCGCGATCTGCCTGAACGGTCTGGTAACGCGCATCGAGCGTACTCCGGCGCCCTGAGCCGCGTCGGCGCGGTTGCCCCACGCGCCATCGTGGCTGCCTTACTTCGAGGCGTCGATCTGCGCCTGAATTTCCTTGACGGTGGCGTTGTAGTCGTTGACTGCAGCATTCGATGCGGCGACGGCGGCGTTGGCCTTCTTGACCGCCTCGTCGGCAGCCGTCTGCGCCTCGCTGACAACCTTCTTCATGCACTCCTGCCAAGCGCTCACTTCGCGATCCCAACCGCGGGCGCGCTCACGGGAAGCGAGGCGCCCCGGATGCGGTTCCGGTTTGGTGCATTTCGAGGCAGTCGACGGCGCTGGCGCAGGAGTTTGAGCCAGGGCGGCTGTCGCGAACATTGCGGTGGTCAGTGCAACGGCAATATGCGTGCGGATCATGGGCAAGGCGCTCCCGAGTTCAACGAAGCCGATATTTTATGCGATTTTTTGCGCGACCATGTGGCCGACCGGCCGGGCCCCCGGCGTCCTGCGCCCTGGCATCAGACGCGTTTGTCGACGGAATGTTGCGCCGGCGGGAGTAGACATGGTTTCATCCGCAGATGTTGATCCGTCGCCCGGACTGTCGCCTCCATGCCCCGTTTCCGGGGCTTGCGCTCGTGCTGATCCTGGGTGCCTGCCAGCAGGCGCCGCCACCGCCGGAGGCGGCTGCGCCCGCGGTCCGCTCGTCGCCACCACCGGTGGTCGTGACGACGCCGGCACGACCTGCCGCTACGCCGCCGCTGGTGGTGATGCCGTCGAAGGATTTCCTGCCGGGCCCGCTGTATTTCTGCGAGTCTGCTGCCGGCCGGGCACCTATCGATCTCGAATCGCGGGTCGAACAACTCTGCCGCCGGCACCCGGAAATGGGTCCTTGCCAATACGAGCGCAATTACTGCCGCGCCAGCGGCGGGCGGGTGTATACGGCTCGGGGCGAGGAGGTCACGCTGTCGGTCGAGGGCGAGTACGACCGCGTCGTGCGCCGGGTGCGCTTTCAGGCGGACAGCCCTTCCGCGACCAAGCGCTGACACCCCGCGCCGGTCCCCCGGCCGGCAGGCGGTTCAGTTGGTCGAGAAAGTGTCGCACCGGAGAGGATCACCGGAGCCGAGGCCGACGCGAAACCAGCGTACGCGCTCCGTCGAACTGCCGTGCGTGAATGCGTCTGGCACGACTCGCCCCTGCGTGCCTTTCTGGATCGCGTCGTCGCCTACCGCCGACGCCGCGCGCATGCCCTCCTCGAGGTCTCCGGGTTCGAGCAGGTTGCGCCTGGCGGCGAAGTGGCCCCATACCCCGGCATAGCAATCGGCCTGCAGCTCCAGCCGCACCGATAGCGCATTACGCTGCCGCGGATCCAGCGCAGCGACAGTCTGGTCGTACTTGCGCATCGTGCCCGACAGATTCTGAACGTGGTGTCCGATTTCGTGGGCGATCACATAGGCTTGCGCGAAATCGCCGGGCGCGCCGAAGCGGCCGGACAGTTCACGGAAAAATGTGGTGTCGAGATACACGCGCTGATCCGGCGGGCAATAAAACGGACCGGAGGCGGCACTCGCGCGACCGCAGTGGGAAACCACGGTGTCGCGGAAAAGCGTCAGCCGCGGCGGCGCGTAGTGCGCGCCCATGTTCCTGAACAGTTCCGACCAGACGTCCTCGGTGTCGCCAAGGACCCGTTCGACGAATTCGGCATGCGGGTCTGTGCGCGTCTTGTCCCTGGCGGGGGCACGCTGCCCGGGAGGCGCGGATTGCGGCTGCGGAGTCACAACCGTTCCACCGCCGCCGGCCAGATCGAGGAGGGTCAGCGGATTGACCCCGAACACCAGGCTGACGATGACCACGACAATCAGCGTGCCGCCACCGATGCGCATGCCACCGCCGAACGGTCGCCCGCCGCCGGCGGCCGTCCGGTCGTCGACGTTCTCACTGCGCCGCATCCTGTTCCAACGCATGGTGGCTCCCTCAGTTCCGGAAGGCGTCGATGCGCGGAAAAAAGCCGCACCGACCGCCGGAATCTGCGTGTCGTGTCACTTCGCCGCGGCGATCGCGCGGGCGAGATCCTGATATTCGTCGCAGCCCTTGCCGCAGATGCGCTCCAGCGCCAGCAGATGCTCCTGCGCCTTGGCACGGTCTCCTGCCATCAGATAGGCCTCCCCGATGTATTCGTGCGCGCCGCGGTGTTTCGGATCGAGTTTCAGCGCCTCGCGGTACTGGACGAAGGCCAGTTCGAGCTTGCGTTGCTTGCGGTAGGCGAAGCCCAGCAGGTTGCGCGCGTCGGCATTGGCGGGTTCCGCCTTGACCGCGATCTGCAGGTGATAGACCGCACGGTCCCAGTCTTTCGCCTTGATCGAATCAAAGCCGATGTCGAAGTCGACATCGTTGACCGGGGGCGCGGTGACGTTGGCATCGGCCGCCGCCGGCATGGGGCAGGCGAGGACGACATACAGCAGCACGATTGCGGCGCGGCGGGCGAGGTTTCCGGTAGTCACGGACATGTCAGGGGCGGATCGCCTTGTAAAGGAAGGGCAGGCTCGCGTCCATCCGGTAGTCGATCGACGAATGGGTGTCGTCGAATTCCTCGTAGCGATGGCCGATGCCGCGCGCAGCGAGTTCGCGCGAAAGGATCCTCGCGCCGTAGTGCAGGTGATACTGGTCCCGCCAGCCGCAGTCGATATAGATGCCCTTCAGCTTGCGCAGGTTGTCGGCGTACTTGCCGACGAGATGAATCGGATCGTGCGCCAGCCAGCGTGCCCAGCGCCGCGGCAGGAATTCGCCGGTTTCCAGGTCGACCGGCACGCGAAATCCCAGCGGCGCCTTGGGATCGGGATCGTAGGACGCCGCCATGGCAAGTTCCATCAGCGCGTGTGCCTCGGCATCGTTGAGCTTTTCCTTTTTCCAGATGGCGTCCAGGAAGCGGCGGATACGGCCGTCGTCCTGGCCATCCGCGGCGCGATCCGCGTCACGTGTGGCGCTGACGCGTCCTGCTCGTCGCGCGGGACGCCGATAGTGGTCGAGCACGTTCAGCGTGCGCGGCCAGTCACCGCGGTAACAATAGTCGAAGTAGGCATCGCCGGAGTGATCGCCGATGGCGCCCCAGTGCTGGGCGTATTTCATCCCGTGAATGATCGCGCCATAGCCTCCGGACGACTTGCCGAAGCAGGCGCGGTGTTCGCGCGCAGCCAGCGTGCGGAACTCCCGGTCGACCAGCGGGATGAGTTCACGAATCAGATAATCTGCATAGTTGCCGATCGCCGACGAGTTGATGTACTGGTTGCCGCCAAGGGAAGTGAAACAGTCGGGGAACACGATGATGCAGGGCCCCATCTTCTTCTCGTGAATCAGCCGCGCCGCGCGTTCAGGGAGGTTTTCGTCAAATGGACGCCAGTTCAGGTGGGCAAGCCCGGAACCGGTGAAGCCGACCAGGTCCCAGAGAACCGGATAGCGGTGCCCGCGCGCGCCTCCCTGGTCGTAGCCGGGAGGCAGCCAGACTGCGAGTTGACGCACATGCGGGTCACCCAGGGGGTTGCCGGCGAGGATGCGCGAATCGTGCTCGAGAACGACCGTGGTGCCGGACAATTTATAGCGACGTTTGCGGGCCATGGGACGGAAGTTGATGGATAGGGAGTTGCATTGTGCCGGGCGGCGCCGGGCTGGGCAACGGCAGCGTATGCGGCGCTGATCGGCAGGGGTGGCGGATGACGATTGCTGCGCGGCACGATTGATGTGCGACGCTGGAGCGAATAGGATGAACCGGCCTATCCTTGCAGGAAGGGAAATGCAGTATGACAGGTCGAACACATGCGGTGGTCGCCACGTTGGCTCTGTTCGTGGGGCTGCCGCTGCAGGCCAGCACGCCCAGCGTCGAAACCTGTTTCGAAGGCTCGGACTTCATCACCAACGCGGCCATTGCACGGGAAAACGGCATGACGCGAGCAGCATTCGTCGCCCGCGTCGAGGAGGACCTGGTGTTGATCCGCTCGTTTCCCGTGGAGCTGCGCTGGTTCGTCGTGGACGAAGATGACGAGCGCTTCCTGCGTTCCGCGGTCGCCGAAGTATTCGATTCGCCACGCAGCCCCGAGCTGCACCGCGCCGGTTTTCTCGCTGCCTGTTTTTCCCGCGCCGCCGCGTGAGGCGGCAATGGCGGCTCAGGGGGTGCCGACTGCCTGACGCGCTTCCGCCAGTGATTGCACCGCCTGCATCGTGGTGCCGGCCTTGACCAGTTTCCAGCCTACCAGATCGAAACTGTCTGGCATCTTCGGACGCCGGTCCGTGTAGTTGGCCGTGCCGGAAAGCTCGAGGGTTTCCGACCGTGTCGGACTGACCCGACCATCCGGATCCACCGGGCGAAACGTGAAGCGCAGGGAAAACTTCATCATCTT
Source organism: uncultured beta proteobacterium (assembly GCA_963712105.1). Lineage (GTDB taxonomy): Bacteria > Pseudomonadota > Gammaproteobacteria > Burkholderiales > Casimicrobiaceae > VBCG01. Next base: position 80,544 of record CAVQGR010000016.1, on the reverse strand, counting down.
CGGCGCGCTCGCGCGCATTGTGCCTGTAACCTGCCAGGGGGGACCGTACAGCGAGGCGGTGGTCGGTGTTTCCGTGCGCACGAACTGGGTATCATTTTTGGCCGACAGCGTCATTGCCTTGTCGGTGACTTCCGCGGGTCCGACGCGCGCCGCCTGATCGAGCAGCACGGCGGTGAGCTGCGCGACCATGCTCGGTGCAGCCATCATCTCGTCGAGGATCGTGTCGCTATCCGGAAACGGTTCGCGCGAGCGGTAGGCAAAGGAGTCGTCGCTGACGAAGATGATCTCGCCGCCGCGCCGACCCTGCGACCATTGCTCGCGATAAGTGGAGTGGGCCTCGCCATTGATCGGGCGTTCCATCGTATACGCCCCCTCGAATTCCGGTGCCTTCAGCGTGACCTCGATGGTCGAGAAATTCGCCCAGCGCCCATAGGAACACAGCGCGGCGCGAATCGAAGTCCCGCATTGCCGTGGATCGGTTCCGGGCAGCCGCGTGTCCTTGGCTTCAGGGAGCCTGGACGCGCCAACGGCTTCTCCCGGCAGCGACGTTGCCCTGGGGGGCGGGACCTGGGCGGGCACCGGTCCGACCAGCGCCGTTGCAGCCACCAGTCCCACGCATAGCAGCAGGCTAGGATTCATGGCGTGGATTGTAGCGGGCACCGAAACGCTTCTGGGCATGTGCACGGACCTGCGGTCATCCGGACCCGATGGGCTGCGACCTGGGCAGAGCGTCAGCGACCGGAGGCAGCTGCGGCGTTCGCAACCACTCCGGCCAGCGCGTGCCGCAGGCGCCCCGCACGCCGCAACCGGGTGTGGAAATCGAACTCGTCGCTCCCCTTGGCGCGGATCAGCGCGACCAGCGCGCGCCGCTGCCGATACGGCCAGGCCGACAGGTCGGGAATCTGCGCCAGCAACAGGCTCCATTGCGCAAAGGCGGCGCGTTGCGCATCGGTCCAGCGGTCGAAGTCGCGCACGTCCAACACCCGCCGAATCACCGTGATTGCTGCCGCCAGCGCGGCGGTGCGGTTACCCCGATGTCGCTCGCCTATCCATGCGCTGACCGCCAGCGAAAGATCGGCCGGGTCGCAGCGTGGTTCGGTGGCATCGGCTGCGAGTTCGAGTTCGATATCCGAATGGGTGAAGCGGCGCAACGCGGCGAGCGGAACTCGGTAGCCGGTACCGTCGGTCAGACGCGCGAACTCCTCGTGGGCGAACGCCGCGATGCGCGCTTTCACCGGCCGGAATCCGAGCCGGTAATAGAACCAGAACGCGCCGGATGCGAGCCCTTCTGGATTGCCGGCGCCGAACTGGGAGGGCTCGGCGACGAATCGTTCGATCCCGAAGCGCTGCCGGTACACCCGCAGCACCTGGCAAAACAACCAGGCGGATTCGCCCCCCCGGAAGGGCGCAAAGACATTGACCCCGATCCGGCAGACGGACAGGAAAGGCCAGCCGCCGCCGTAGGCGATGGGAATGGCGTTTTTGAAAAGCAGGAAGCCGATGTGCGAGTCGAGGAGCCCGCGGCGCTCGGGCCGCATCGTGAACAACGCTATCGAGGCGCCGCGTGATAGCCGGTGGTACTCAACGCCCTCCGGCCACGCCGCCGCGATGGCATCGGTTTCGCGACCCAGGCTCGCCAGCATCGCCCTCGCGGTGTCGATGAGCCGCGCACCGTGCGCCAGCGACAGTGGCCGACCCGTGGGCAGCGGAGTATTGAGGATTGCCGGTGGATCAACGCCGCGCAGCAACGCGTCGCGATGGAAGAAACGGCGCTCCGCCGGTCCACGCACGCAGGTACGCGAGAGCAACGAATTGCCGAAATCGAGGGTGATGAAGGGGCTCAGCGCATCGAACAACTGTTCGCGCACGCCGTCGTCACAGTCGATTTGCTCGAAGGCATCGATCAGCCACGCGAGCCGCGACCCTCGGTGACCGACCGCGGCTTCGTCCAGCCAGGCGAGCGCCGGCGCCTGCTCATCCGCAAGAAGCTCGAATTCCATGCCCGGCAGCGCAAGCTTCATCGCCGCCTGCAGCGGCGCGTCCTCTTCGTCGAAGGAGTCGAGCTCGGCACAACGCGGATGCCTGCGAGCCAGCCAGCGTGCGATCTCGTAGCCGAAGCCGAGGGTCAGTGTGGTCCAGGCGATCCCGGTACCTTCGAGGTGTCGTCGGGTGCGTGCGTTGCCACACTCGACCAGCGTGCGCGCAGCGATCGCCACGCGGTCGAGCTCGAGCCGCACCCGGTTGAACAACGGTGCGTCTTCCGGGTAGGCGAGCATGAACAGCAGGCAGTCGTGGTAGGCGATCAGCGTTTCGGCATCGTCGATCCGGGCGCGTTCGCACACCGCCAAAGCACGGCGCTTGCGCTGGGTGTCGTTGTTGCCGAAGCGATTGGCGACGGCGCGCAGGGCGACGACGGCCTCAGCGGCGAGAACCCGTGCAGACGCCGAACCGGCGGCGTGCACGCTCATGGCGCGCCGCCGGCGCGTCCGAAAGGCCTCAGGCTACGAGCAGCGAGCCCCGGCACTTGGGCGATCCACAGCGGCAGGCGTACTGCGCCCGCTCGCGACGCGTCAGGCGGTCTTCGACGGTCAGCCGGTAATCGTAGGTCAGCTCCTCCCCCTCGCGAATCCTGCGCCGGGCTTCGATGAACACGCGGCAGTGCTCGTCCTCGTGCGTGACGCAGTTGGGCGTGCAGGAGTGGTTGATCCAGCGTGCGGCATTGCCGCGCACCCGTGCGTCGATGACTCGTCCATCGTCGAGCTGGAACAGGAAAGTGTGGGCAGAGTCTTCGGGATCGCTGTCCGGGCGGGCGAGCGCGTCATCCCAGCTGGTGCGCTGGCCCTTGTACTCGACGACCAACTGGCCGCGCTTGATTTCCTCGGTGGCGAAGACTCCGCGGCCATGAATGGCGGAATTGCGGACTGCATAGGTCTTTCTGGCGACGACTGGCATGTTCCGTTCGGTGGGTGGAGAAGATGTAAGTTTCGCATGCGGCGTGGGGCCTTGACTACCGCAACCTGCACGCGGGCCGTGCCGGCGCGTTCCCGGCGCATTGCCCTGGCGTGGGCTCAGCGCACCAACGTGAGGACCAGTGGCGTCGTCAATGCGGCGACCACGGTCGACAGCACGAGGCTCGACGCCACCGGTCCTTCGAGTGCCCGGAACTGGCGCGCCATCAAATAGACATTGGCGCCGACCGGCAGCGATGCCAGCATGACCACGGCGCGGGTTTCGGTGGGCGGCAACGCAAGCAAGTCGGCGATCAGCCACACCGCAACCGGCATCGCCGCCAGCTTCAGCGTCGTCACCGACAGGCTGATCCGCCATCCGTCGCTCACCCCGTAGTCGGCGAGACCCATGCCGAGGACGATCAGCGACATCGGCAATGCGGCCTGGCTGACGAGTTCGAGCGTCCGCCCGACGACCAGCGGCATCGGCAATCCGGTATAGCCGAAGATCGTTCCAAGGAGGATGCCGGCAACGACCGGATTGGTCACGACTTCGCGCGCCGTCCTGGCGACACCGCCGAACGACACATCGCGGTTGCGCGCCCACTCCACCGACACGGTGACCAGCGTCCAGAGCGCGAATGAATTGAATACAAGCACCAGCGATACCGCAGGCAGCACTTCCTCGCCCAGCGTGGCCTGGGCAAGTGGAATACCCAGAAGGACGCTGTTGGAGAAGATGGTGCCCATGCCGAACACCGACTGCTGTGCCCCGTCCATGCCGAAGACGCGCGCCGAAAGGATCCGCGCCGCGACGAATACCGTCAGCGCGCCGCCGAAGTACGCGATCAACAGGCGCGCGTCGACTCGCGGCATGCTCGAGAAACCGCTCATCAGTGTGAACAGATAGGCTGGAATCGCGACAGCGAAGACGAACCGCGTCAGCGCATCGGCAGCGGCGGTCGGCCACTGCCCGAACCGCGTCAGCACATAGCCCAGCAGCACCAGCACGAACAACGGCGCAGTGATGCCCGCCTGGGTCAGGATCTGCGACGCGGTTCCGGTCATGATCTCTGCCGCCGCCAACCATGCCGAACGCCACGCGCCGACAGGGCCCGGCGCGCGAATCTCAGAGGAGGTCGCTCAGGACGATCGCGCGCTCTGCGCCACCTTCGAGCTTCAGCTGCACCCGCGAACCTGGCGCGGCCTGCAACTCGGACCGGACGCTGGCAAGGGCAATGCCGTTCCAGGCCTTGCCATTGACCTCGATGATCACGTCACCGGTCTTGACCCCGGCCTTGTCCGCGGGTCCACCGGTAGCGACGTCGACGACGATGATGCCCCGCTCGCCGCGCTCGATCCACATGCCGGCGCGGTCGACCGCCGGTGGCTTGCCGTAGTTGGCGTTTTTCTCGAACCAGAGTGTCGCCCCCGGGTAGTCGAAGGTGATGTTGAACTGGCGCAGCAGGCCATTGCCGACGGTACCTGCGGTCTCGCGATTCGCCTGGGTTCCGGTCGCCACCAGTGCCAGTGCGGTGGGCGGGCGTGCGATCGAGACGTCGCCCAGCGTCACCGTCTGGGCCCGCGCCAGCAGCACCTTGATGCGCGCCGCCGCGCCGTCGGCAATGCTGGTTTCGACTTTGGCGCCCAGCTTTGCCCTCAAGCCGTTTGCCTCCACAAAAGGCGTGTTGAGCAGCAGGAATGCGGGGCTGCCGAGCTGAATATTGAATGCGCCGGGGATGTCGTTCACCGTACCGCGAACCTCCGGCACCGTGCCACGAAACTGCATGGGGACCTTGGTGCCGGAACCGGCGTACTTGAACCCTGACGGCTGGTGAAGCGTGGCGCGCATGCGTACGTAATCGAGCCGGATTGGCAGGCGCTTGAAGAATTCATAGCCGACAATGCCGGCGACATCGGCGATGCCATCGACCCGGAGGAACACGGGCGAAAGATCGACCACGGCGAAGCGCTGGTTCTGCAGCACGACGCCGCCGAGATCGACGCTGTCGATTTGGGCGACGGCGCCGTCCTGCATCAGGTCTGCCGGAGCCACACCAAGGTCGGTGGCCACGCGCGGGACCAGCGCGTTCGCACCACCGGCGTCGAACAACATGCGAAACGGTCCCTTGCCATTGAGCTTGACCTGCACGAACAATCGTCCATCGACGAATTCGAACGGCGCCTCGACGACGGCACGACCTGCCGGAAATGCGAAATCGGGTTTCGCCGGTCCGGGCATGGCGAAGGAGACGCCGGTGATCGGGCCGTTGAATTCCATCTCGTCGACGATCACCAGTTCATCGGTTCGCGGGTCGCCGCGACTTGCCCGGACGCGAAACGGGATTTTCACACCCTGCAGTTCGCGCACGTCCATGTGGATCTCGGTACGCAGGACATCGGCCTCGCGCTCTACCAGCCGCTCGATGAGCTTGGTCTCGGTGTTGATCCAGAACTCGAACGGTCGCCCGCCGTTCGGCGTGATGCGCAGAACGTGAAAATCCGCACCGTCGGCACTGGCGCGCTCCTTGTAGGACATCTGCGCCTGTGCGCGTTCCGGGTACCAGAACGCGAGGCGGTCACGGTACGCGGCGTTCACCGCGAGTTCGCGCGCGGCGGCATCGGTCTCCGGACGAGGGTCGCCGGACGCATCGCGAGACCACGGCATGCTGCCGTCGTAGCCAGCGGCACCGCTGACCGATCCGATGGCGTAGGTGATGACCGAACGGCCGGTGGTCATGTCGCTCCAGCGCTCGGCATTGCCGATGATGCCGCCGGTGTTGATTCGCACCTTCGAATGCTGCGTACGCAAGGCATCCCAGGCGCTGCCGCCGCTGGCCGCTTTGGTTTCAGCGAGCAATGCGCGCGGATCCGGCGGCGTCGGCCCGCCGAGTTGCGCTGGCGGGCCGCCGCTGCCAATCTGCGCCTGCGCGCTGCCGGCAAGCAGGCCGAGCAGCACGATGAACGACAGGAACCACTGACGATAGTGCATGACATCTCCGGGGTCACGACCCGTTCCCGGATGCGGGTGGCCATGAAAAAGACCGCTATTATGACAAAGTCGGACGCGCGCCCCGCAGAGCACGCGGCAATGTCAGGCGGACGCGGGTGCCGGGCCAGTGCCGGCCGCGGATTTCGCCGCCAGCGAATCGAGCGCGGCGCTGACGGCGCGGTCGAATAGCGCGACCGGCTCGACGACCAGCGTCGCCAATCCCGAAGCGAGCTCGTAGGCGAGTTCCTCCGGGGTATACACGAACGCCCGGGATCGCGCGCGGCTGGTGAACAGGTACTTGGTCCGCAGCGGGCTCACCCAGGTCAGGCGTGCGTTCACCGGCCGTCCCTCCTTGGTGAATGCCAGCCAGGTGCCTACCACCATCTCGCTGACGAAATCGTGGACATTCACCGGAGTGGCCGGCGGCTCGACCGTGGTGTCTATATGCGCGCCGTCCCCGCCCTCCGGGGCGACAGGCGTCCTTATCGCGGCAATGTGCAGCTGATAGAGCGCCTCGAAAAAGGATTTCACGCGCTCGGGCGCTGCGCCGACCGCGGTGCAGCCGCGGCGCAGCGCACCGATAAGCTTCGGGATCATCCGTGTCAGGCGCGCCTTTTGCGACGAACGCTCCTTGATCATGATGCTCCATAGCATGTCGTCGAGCGTCTGCACGGCGGCATTCCACTCGGGACTGTCCGGACCGAGTTCCCGCCGGATCGCCACAAGGTGGTCTGCCCATACCGTCTCGGTGAAGGAGCGGACCTCGAACGGGATCTCGAGTCCGGCCAGCCGATCGCGCAGATAGGCAAGCGCAATCGCCCGGTCGGCTTCGCCTTGCTCGTCGGCCAGTGCCTGCCTGACATCGCTCGTCGTGGCCGTGTCCACCCGCGAGCGTTCTGAGTCGATGAATTCGGCGAGCCTGGCGTTGGCGGCGCGGAATACGCCGACGTCGATATCGAAGTCGCGGCTGATTTCGTCGACGATTCCGGCCGCCAGCGCCGAGAAAGCCGTCTGGTAGTCGTCATCCTGGGTCGCGCCAACCGCGGCCTCGGCAAGATTGTCCAGCAGCAGGCGCGCCGAGTGGCGGCGGTCCGAGAAAAAAGTGCGATCAAGCAGGGCCGCCTTGACGATCGGCACCTGGAGCTTGCCGAACAAACTGCGCAATTCGTCGGGTATCGACGGGTCGCGGAAGATGTAGTCGAAGAGGAGCGCAATCACGTCCATCGTGATGCGATCGGTGTCGTTCTGGATCTGGCTGTTTATCGCGGTGCGGATATGTGGAATCAGATTGAGTGGGACGACGGTTCCTTCGTTCCCGCCCGCCGTAGGCTGGGGCGCCGCCCGGGCGATCGCCGTCGGCAGGTCCAGTTGCTGCCAATGCGCCAGCGTCGCGAACAGAGGCGATGACGTGCCGAGCGCCATCAGCGGGTCGAGCGATGGAAAGCCGTCGGGTGGGACGGCTGGCGCCGTGGCCGCCAGCCGACCACCAGCGGCCACCTGCGTCCCAAAGGACGACAGCGCCGCCAATCCGGCCAGAATGGTCGACGTCGACATTTCCCCGACCGCGCCGGCAATTCCGGTGGCTGCCGGCCGTGCCGTCTCGGCGAACACCAGCGCCGGCCGGGCGCCAGCCGTTGCCGGCAGGTCCGGGACCACGACATCGATCGGTGTGTCCTGGCTCGATACGTGAAGCAACTTGGTGAACGTCGGAAACAGTTCGCGATCGTCGTCGGGACGCAGTTCGCTGCGCGCGCGCAGCGCGGCCTTGATTTCCGGCAGGACGCCGCGGTCGGCAAGAAACCGATTGAGCGAGATGTAGAGCTTGTTGATGTCCGGTGTCAGGTCTTCCAACAGGCGTTCCATGAACGATCGCCAGATACGCGGACTCGGATAGACGGCGCGCGCCGAAGCGCCGATGGCGTCGAGCACATAGGTCACGGCAAACGGGTTGTCGATGTCGTGGGTAGCGCCGTCGGCGGACATCAGGTCGACGCGCAAATCCAATGCGGCGGTTTCACGCCTGGTGAAGCGGTCAAGGAACCGGGTCGCGTCCTTGAGCGCGGCCTGACGATCCTGGTCGAACGGGGTCAGGACCCGCAGCGTCGCCAGCGACGCGTCGGTATCGAGTCGGCGCCCCTTGCGGCGCATGCCGTCCATTCGACGTTCGAAAAGATCGCACAGCGTCTTGTCGAAGCGATCGAGCCATTCGCTGCGCTTCTTGAGAAACGACTCAAGCTCGCCATCCGGTATGTGACGGTTCGACTCAAACAGGTCGCCCATCTGCTCCAGCGCAGGGCGTACGAGTTCGAGGAGCTTGACCCGATACTGGGCAAAGCACGCACGCAACAAAGCCGCTGCCTCGTCAGGCCGCAGTTCCCCGGGCGATTCGCTGCCCGGATTCACCGACCGCTTCGGGACGGGTTGGGTGTCGCTCATTAATTCGATTCCAATGCACGGCGGCATTCACCGGCCGCCGCGCCGACGAGTGCCGTTACAATATCAGCTTTTGCACCCTTCGCGGCCTGGCACCTTGGACATTCCCAACCTCATCGTCAGCGTCGTCGTCTGCACTTACTGGACCGGCGTAGGCGTGATGATCGTTCGCGTGCGTCGGCACGCCCGGCGCATGGTGGGCGTAGTGCCAGATCAGGGACTCGAGCGACTCATGTGGCTGGTCTGGGTCCCGCTGGTGGCCGCGTGGATCACGCTGCCGTGGCTGGCGCTGCTTCGCGCGGGTTCGCCGTTCGGCCTGCCCGATTTCGCGCGTGCCGAAGCCGGCTACGGCGCGCTTCGCTGGGTCGCGGCGGTCACCGCGATTGCATGTTTGCTTGGCACCGCGCGCTGCTGGGCGCACATGGGCCGCGACTGGCGGATGGCGATCGACAACGACCCGGCGCAACGACTCATCACCGACGGCATGTTTGCCCGCGTACGTCACCCGATCTATTCGTTTTCGATCTTGCTGATGGTCTGCACAATGCTGGTCGTACCGACACCCTTCATCCTTGTCCTTGGCACGGTGCACATCGGCCTCATGATCATCAAGGCGCACAACGAAGAACGCCACCTGCTGGGCATTCACGGTGACAACTATGCACGCTACCTCGCGCACACCGGGCGCTTCCTGCCGCGCCGGCGCTGATCGGAGAGGGTCACGCCGCGCGATGAGAACAGGCATGTCCGGCATTCCCGCATCCGCAGGGCCTGCATAGCCCACGACGCCTGACGATGCGCCCCAACTCCGTCCTCCTGCGCCTGGCATTGGTTGCCTGCGTTTCGATTTCCGCGGTCGAGATCGGCGCGGCGCCGGTCACGGCGCCGGATGCGGTCGCGCGGGCGCTCGCGCTCGACTGCAATCAGCCGTCGCTTCCCGTGGAGACGTTGCGAATTCTGCCGGCGCCTCGGGTGATCGCGCTGTCCGGGAGCGTGCCGATCGTCACCATGTCCGGATTTTCCGATTTCCTGATTGCCATGGGCTATCCGGACGACGCCTTGCGTGATCCGCACGACGGCGCGCTCGACATGTCCGGGCATACCGACAGCGAGGAACTGGCCGGTATGGTGGCGTGGTACTACGAACGCGATGGCATGCGGCCGATGCTGATCGGACACAGCCGGGGTGGCATGCTGGTCGTGCGCACGCTGCACGAACTCGCCGGTGGTTTCACTGAAGCGGTGGCTGTATACGACCCCGTCGCGCGAACGAGCCTGCCCCGCACCAGCATCACCGATCCCTATACCCGGGAACAGCGACCGGTCGTCGGTCTGTCGGTGTCCTTCGCCGCCGCGCTCGCCACCGGCACTCTGCCGCGGCTGCTGCTCGGACAATGGTCGATGCTGTCGCGATTGCGCAACATTCCCGATACTACCGACGAGTTCACCGGCTTCACCGTAGCCTGGGATCCCATTGCCGGCAATGCGGGATCGGTGGTCGCGTACACGGCCATGGGAACCGCCGCCGTACGCAGCGTGCTGCTTCCTGCGTCCTACAGCCACGTCGGCTTGCCGCGCATGGCGCATCTGGCGACGGACCCGGCGTCGCGAGCGTGGATCGACGCCTATCGCCAGGATCAGGTGCGCCCGGCCTGGGCGGACGTCGTCACCGCCGAACCCGCCAATCTGCAGCATGCGGCCGATCTGTGGGTGAGCATCCGCCGGCACTGGTGCCGCGAGGGTCAGCGGCGGCTCGCGGCACGGGCGCGGGCCTGACATGCGCGGTCGCTTCAACATTTTCCAGTGCGCGATGCTTCGCTGGCGGGAGCCCGATCCCTATAACGCCGTACATGCAGTCATGCTCCCTGACGTGCTCGATCGCGACCGACTGGCGCAGGCGATCGAAGGCCACCTGACCGCCTGGGGAATCGCCCAGGTGTCGCTGGATCCGGCGCGCCAATGCTACGAGTATCGCGGGACACCGGACGCCATCGACCTGCAGGTTCTGCCGGGTGGAGCCGACCCGGATGCCACGCTTGCCGCGGAAATGCAACGCCAGCTCAATCTGCCGTTTCCGCGCAGCGGCATCTTCGTGCCCTTTCGCTTTTTCGCGGTGACGACGACCGAATCGTTTCGACTGGGTGTCGCCTACGATCACGTGTTCGCGGGTGGCGATTCGATCGTCGCGCTGCTCAAGGGCGTCGCCAGCCGGTATGCGGGGAAAGCGGAGGCCGCGTTGCCGCCGCCGGAGTTGTATCCGCCAACCTACCGGCAGCTGCTGCGTGGACAGGTCGGGGCATTCCTGTGCACAGCCTCTTCGCTTCTCGCGATGGTCGCCCGCGTACGCCGTTGTGTGCGGCCGCGGTATCCGTTCGGTGACGGGCGGGAAACGGCGTTCGTGCAGTTGCGCCTGACGAATGCCGATACGGCGAACATCCGCCGCTGCGCCAAGGCATGGTCGGTCACGGTCAACGATCTCATGCTTGCGGTCCTGTTGAAGATTCTCGATGGGCAGGTCGCCGGGCGGGAGTCGGCAGGTCGTCGCAATGAAATAGCGATCGCCTCGGTCATCAACATTCGCAACGTCGTTGCGCCCGGTCCAGCCGAGGTCTTCGGCCAGTTCCTGAGTTCGTTCATGGTGTCGCACCGTGTGCCGCCGGGCATTAGCGTCGCCGCTCTTGCCCGCGATATCCAGGTCCAGGTCGACAGGGTGAAGCGGCGCAAGCTCTACCTGCTGACCCTCTGGGCCATCGCCGTCGGCGGCTTCACCTGGCGGGCGCTGACCCCGGAACATCGCAACCGGATGTACGCGCGCAATTACCCGGTGTGGGCCGGCATGACCACGCTCTACGTCGATCCGATCTGGCAGGCGACTCCGGGCGACGCGCCAATTTCCGAGTACGTTCGCGGCGTTTCGACGGGCCCGTTCGCGCCGCTGGTGATGGCTCCCGCGACCGCGGACGGGCGGATGACCATCGGCCTCACCTTTCGCACGGCCGCGTTTCGGCCGGAAGACATCGCACGACTGCACGCGGCGCTTCTCGCGGTGGTGCGCGAACTGGAATGATCGGGCCGGACAGGATCGTTCAGGTACTCGCGCTGGCGCTGGTGCTGGCCGGTTGCGCGGTGCCGCCGCCGCGGGTCGAAGCAGTGCCTGCAATTTCCGCGCCGATGCCGGCGCCGGGGCGGGATGCTGCGATCGAAGACCGCATTCTCGCGCTCGATCCCGACCAGGTCAGCGCCGCCGACGTCCGCGACACGCTGACGAAGGGGCCGACGCCGCGCGTGATGCTGCTGCACGGCGGCATTTTCCCGGTCCACCTGGCGATGGAATCGTTCGGAGAATTCCTGGTCGCCATGGGCTACCCGGAGGCTCGGATCCGCAGTCCCGCCGACGGCACGTGGTCCGAAATCCCTATGGCGCTGCAGAACGGCTTGCCGGCATCGTCGCCTGGCATTACGAGCACGATGGCATGATGCCGATGCTCTTCGGCCATAGTCAGGGCGGCATCCAGGCAGTGAAAATCCTGCGCGTGTTCGCCGGCGACTACGTGCCGGAGGTCCGGGTGTGGAACCCGCGAACCGAACGCGAGGAATCGCGCACGACCATCGTCGATCCGCTGACCGGTCGCACCCGCCCGGTGGTTGGTCTGCGCATGGGTCTGGTATCGGTATTGGCGGCCGGCGGCGCCGCGTTTTTCCTGCCCAACCAGTGGAGCATGATCGGCGCCCTGCGCGACATACCCGATACCGTCGAGGAATTTACCGGGTACTCGATCGGGCTGGATACCTGGGCGTGGACGCTGCCGGGCGTGACCGCGAGCAGCCAGTTCGTCCCCATCGGCACGGCGCGGGTTCGCAATGTCACGCTGCCGGCGCATTACCTGCACGTGAGCGCACCGGTGACGCGAAGCCTGCCCGAGGATCCGCCCACGCGTGAGTGGATCGAAACCTACCGGCCGGGCCCGGATGCGCCCCCTCCGCCACCCTCGGCGGGAACCAATGCCGTCTGGGCCGCTGAAGTGTGGCACGAGGTCAGGCGCTGGTGGGCCATCGAAGCCCAGCGCCTGATCCGGGCGCAGCGTGCGTCACCGGGAAAGGGGACGGCGACGGGCAGGCTAGAATAGCGGTCTTGCCGGCGTCGTCCGCGGCCCTTTTCGGTCGCCCGCACGGGCCGGTTCCTCGAAGGCATTGCGCAATGACAGGCGAACTGAGCGGAAAGGTGGCGTTCGTGTCCGGGGCCGCACGCGGCATCGGCCGTGCCATCGCGCGCAAACTCGCCAGCCACGGCTGCGACGTCGCGGTGAACTACTACAACAGTGCCGACGAGGCGCAGGCGCTGTGCGCGGAGATCACGGGATTCGGCCGTCGCGCCTGCGCGATCCAGGGCAGCGTCGGCATTCCGGACAGCGTAGACGAGATGTTCGAGGAGTTTCGACGTCATTTCGACCGTCTCGATATCGTTGTTTCCAATGCGGCCTCCGGGGTGCTCAAGCCCACGGTTGAAATGACGCTCAAGCACTGGCGCTGGTGCATGGAGACCAACGCGCTGGCGCTGAATCTGCTCACCCAGCGCGCTCTTCCACTGATGACGGAAGGCGCGCGCGTGATCGCGCTGTCGAGTCTCGGCGCGCAGCGCGCGATGCCGGGCTACGGTTTCATCGGCGCGTCCAAGGCGGCACTCGAGGCGCTGGCGCGTGCGCTGGCGCAGGAATTGGGGCCCCGCGGCATACGCGTCAATGTGGTCAGCGCCGGCGTGGTCGACACCGACGCGCTGGCCTATTTTCCCAATCGCGAGGCGCTGCTCGCCAGCTACGCACAACGTGCGCCTGCCGGACCCGTGCTCACGCCGGACGACGTGGCGGGCGCGGTCTACCTGCTCTGCCTGCCCGAGGCCGGCATGATCAACGGTCACACGCTGGTCGTCGACGGCGGCTTCGCCATTTCGGGCTGACCATGGCGCTGCCGATAGCCTCCGGCCTCGCCGGAAAATGCGCGATCGTCACCGGTGGCAGCCGGGGCATCGGGCGCGCCATCGTCGCGATGCTTGCCGGCGAGGACGTCGACGTTACATTCTTCTATCGCGGGGATGCCGCCGCGGCTGCTGCCGCCGTCGAGGCCAGCGCCGCCGCGGGCCGCGCAGCGACGGCGGTGCAGGTCGACGTGCGCGACAGCGCGGCCTGTGCGACCGCGGTCGAGGCCGTCGCCGAGCGCTGCGGCAGCATCGAATTCCTGGTGAACAACGCAGGGGTCATCCGCGACAGTCCGCTGGCCGGATTCTCCGATGCCGACGTGAGTGATGTCCTCGACACCAACGTCACCGGCGTGTTCAACGTCACCCGCGCGGTCGCGCCCCACATGATTTCCCGGCGCGCCGGACGCATCGTTAACCTGAGTTCGGTTTCCGCGGTCAAGGGCGGGCGCGGCCAGACCAACTACGCGGCGAGCAAGGGCGCGATCGATGCGTTCACCCGAGCGCTCGCCGTGGAGCTTGCGCCGCGCAAGATCACCGTGAATGCGGTGGCGCCGGGGGTGATCGAGACGGACATGTCGGAGCAGGTTCGCGAACTGGCCGGCGACGAAGTCAAGGCGCGAATTCTGATGAAGCGATACGGCAAGCCGGAAGACATCGCCTACGCGGTGTGGTTCCTGCTTTCCGACTACTCGGGTTACGTCACCGGCCAGGTACTCGCGGTGGACGGCGGTTTCAAGATGGAATGAAGGGAGCGAAGACCATGACTACGGCTATTACCCAGGACGACATCAATGCTGTTTTTCCCACCGTGGCTGCGACGATGGCCGACGCCCTTGGCTGCGACGTTGAGGACATCAAGCCCAACGTGTCGTTGATCGAGGGTCTCGACGCAGAGTCGATCGACTTCCTCGACATGGTGTTTCGCCTCGAGCGGGCGTTCAAGATCAAGATCCCGCGCGGCAAGATCGTCGAGAACGCGCGAGGCAGTCTGACCGAGGCGGAATTCGAGCAGAAGGGCATCGTCACCGACGTCGGCTTCGCGCAGCTGAAGGACTACCTGTCGGAAGTCCCGGCGGATCGTTTCAAGTCTCCGATGAAGGTCGCCGACATTCCGCGGCTGTTCACGCCGGAAACGTTCTGCAAGCTGGTGGTGCAGGCCAAGCGCGACGCGCCTGCGCCCGGCTGACCGCCCGGATCGTGGATCATTTCGCCGCGTTTTCGTTCGTCGACCGGATCACGGTTCACGAGCCGGGTACGCGTGCGCGTGGCCATTTCGACATTCCCGGCGCGCTGGCGGCGTTTCCTTCCTGCCTTGTCGCCGAGGCCGTCGGACAACTGGCCGCATGGGTGGCGATGGCGCACGTGGGGTATCGCGCGCGACCGGTTGCGGCGCTGGCGCCGGCTACGCGTTTCCTGGGCGTTGCGAAGCCGGGTCAGCGGCTGGATCTTGCGGTCGACATCGACAGCTGCGATGACGCGCTGGTGGCGTACCGGGGCAGCGCCGAGGTTGCCGGAGTGCGAGTGCTCGAACTGGAGGATTGCCTGGGGCCGATGCTGGCCACCGTCGACTTCGACGATCCGGCCGCCCTCGAGGCGCGCTTCGCGTTGCTGACCGGCGCCGGGGCGGCGCCGGGGCGCTTCGGTGGCGTCGCCATGCCGCGCGCGGTTCGCAATCGTGGCATGGCGGGCAAGTCGGCAGAGGGCTTGCTGCATATTCCGCCGGGCGCTCCCTTTTTCAACGATCATTTTCCGCGCCGGCCGGTATTCCCGGCCACGCTGCTGCTGGACGCGCAGATTGCGCTGGCGCTCGAGCTTGTCGGCGAATCCGAGCGCTGGTCCGCAGGTACTGTGCTCGAGCCGCAAAGCATCGCCAGCGTGAAGGTGCGCGATTTCACGCCGCCCGGCGCGATATTGACGTTGACCGCCCGGCTGCAGCCGGCGGAAGGCGATACTGCATCAGTCCTGCTGACGGCGGCCAACGACGCCAGGCAGTTCGCGACCGCGCGGCTTGAAATCGTGCCACGGAGGGTGGCATGAGTGCCGGTCGGCGCAGGGTGGCGGTGACCGGCGTGGGCATGGTCACGCCGGTGGGCCATGACGTTGAGCGCACATGGACGGCGCTGCTCGCCGGTAACAGCGGCGGACGCGAGATCAGCCTGTTCGACGCCAGCGGCTTTCCCGTGCACATCGCGGCCGAGGTCAAGGATTTCGCCCTCGCGGCACCGGTGCCGCGCAAGCTGCTCAAGTATGCCAACCGATCGCAGCTATTCGCGCTGGAAGCGGCGGAGCAGGCCTTGGCCGATGCCGGCATCCGTCCGACGCCGGAAGACGCCGAACGCTGGGGCTGCGCGGTCGGCGCCGGCATGATGGCCGCGGAATTCGACGATCTTTTTCAGACTCATGCGCACAGCGCGGCGGATGGTGAACTCGACCCCGCAGCGTTGCTCACCGACGGGCCGGCCAACGACCCGCTGGTGTTCTGCCGCGGTCAGGGTGCCGCGGGTGCGGCGCTGCTCACGCGGGTGCATGGCATCCGCGGCTACTCGACCACCGTGCATACCGCCTGCGCGTCGGGAGGCCAGGCGCTGGGTACGGCGCTGAAGCTCATTCGCCGTGGCCGCGTGGACCGGGTGCTCGCCGGAGGCTTCGACTCCATGATCAGCCCGATCGGCATCGCCGGCTTTTGCCTGCTGTCGGCGTTGTCGGCCGACAACGCGACGCCGGAGCGCGCCAGCCGCCCATTCGACGCGACCCGCAATGGTTTTCTGCTGGGGGAGGGTGCCGGCTTCGTGGTGCTGGAGGAATGGGACATGGCGCGGGCGCGCGGCGCGCGCATCTACGCCGAACTTGCCGGCGACGGCAACTCGCTGTCGAGCTACCGCATCACCGACTCGCCGCCGGATGGCGACGGTCCGATCCAGGCGATGCAACAGGCGCTGGCCGACGCCGGTCTCGCGCCGTCGGGCATCGACTACATCAATGCCCACGGCACATCGACGGCGATGAACGATCGCAGCGAGACCGCGGCGATTCGCGCGGTGTTCGGTGAAGAGGTCGGCCGGGTCGGCGTCAGTTCCACCAAGAGCACCATGGGTCACCTGATCGCCGCCGCGGGCGCGGTCGAAGGCGTCGTCTGCGCGCTGGCGATCGCACGCGGCGAAATGCCGATCAACGCGAACTGGCGCGACCCCGATCCCGATTGCGACCTGAACCTGGTGACCGGGCAACCGCGACGCGGGCCGATTCGCGCCACGCTGTCCAATTCGTTTGGTTTCGGAGGCTCGAACAGTTGCATCGTGATGCGCCACCCCGAGTATATCGATGGGCGGCCCGGGCAGGACGCGCGGACATGACCGCACCGCGTGTGGTGATCACAGGTACCGGCGCTGTCTGCGCCGCGGGCATGGATCCGGCAGCGATCCTGGCGACGCTGTGCTCGGGCAAGAGCGCGATCGGACCGATCGCGCAATGGGACACCACCGGTTGGCCAACGCATTTGGCCGGCGAAATTCCGGATTTCAATCCGCGGGCGCTGGTCGAGGATCGCAAGCTGCACAAGCTGATCCGCCGCACCGACATGGTCGGCCTCTATGCGGCCGGGCAGGCGATCGCCGCGGCGGGTCTTGGCGCCAGCCGAGACGCGCTGGCCGACGCCGACGCGGCGGCGTACAGCGATCGCACCGGTGTGATCGTTGGATCCGGCGGTGGCAATTTCCAGAGCCAGTACGATTTTTTCCCGTTGCTGACCGCCGCCAAGGGCAGCCTGCCGGCGTTCGGCCGCGAGCTTGCCGATACGGTCAACCCGATGTGGCTGCTGCGCACGCTGCCCAACAACGTGTTGGGCCATATCGGTATCAAGTACGGCTTCAAGGGCACCAATGCCTGCATCACCCACCACAGCGTCAGCGGCATTCTGGCGGTGATCGAGGCGACGGAGGCGTTGCGCGCCGGTGAGGCGGAGCGGGTGGTGGCTGTGGGACACGAGGCGCCGGTCGAGCCGCAGCTGGTGCTCTATTACCAGCGCCTCGGGCTGGTCGCGTCCAGCGCGCTGCGCTCGTTCGACGTTGCCCGCGATGGCAGCCAGTTCGGCGAAGGCGCGGGTGCGCTGGTGCTGGAAACCGAGGCCTCGGCCAAGGCGCGCGGCGCGACGGTCATCGGCGAAGTCCTGGGCAGCGGCTTTGCGACCGAAGGCGATGGACTGCTGGCCATCCGCCCTGACGGCGACGGCGTCGCCCGCGCCATTACCGATGCTCTCGACGACGCCGGTCTGCGACCCGAGGATGTCGGCATGATCGTCGCGCACGCCAACGGCACACCGCAGTCGGACGCCTCCGAGGCGACGGCGATCCTGCGCGTGTTCGGCGCCGCGACTCCGCCGGTGACCGGATTCAAATGGGGCTTCGGACATATGATCGCCGCCGCCGGCATCGTCGAGACGGCCGTTGCACTTGCGGCGCTGACGCAGGACGTGGTGCCCGGCATCGCGACCCTCGAGACCCTAGATCCCGCCTGCGCCGGACTGCCGGTTGCGGCGACCCCGCAACAGCCGCGCAGCCGCGTGGCGCTGATCATCTGCCGGGGCTTCGCCGGGACCAACGCGGCTTTGCTGGTACGCGTTGCGTGACGGAAAAACCGGATACTGTCAAGGAAACGCCGGATACCGCCAAGGAAACGCCGGACATCGCCGCGCGGACGCGGCACTGCGGAATCGATACCGTCGAGATCGCACGCATCGAACGGTTGCTGCGCGAGCATTCGGATGCCGAGCTTTCCCGGTTCTTCACCGCGCAGGAGCTTGCCGATGCCGGCGAAGGCGCCGGACGCGCGGCCAGCCTTGCCGCGCGCTTTGCCGCCAAGGAAGCCTGCCTCAAGCTGTTTGCCCGCGAGGCGGCGCTGGGGACGATCGAAACCGGCGATTTTTCCGTGCGCCGCGATGCCTACGGGGCGCCGCAGGCGGTGCTGTCCGAACGGGCGCAACGCCTTGCCGGCCGACACCGGCTGGGCGAGATCGAACTCTCGCTGACGCACGTTCGCGGCAGCGCCTCGGCGGTGGCCCTTGCCGCCCCCCGGCCGGTGGCGCCAAGCCTCGCCGGGCGGGTGCTTTATCGGCTGCTGCCGTTGCGCCGGCGGGTCATCCTGGACAACCTGCACCGGGTCTATGGCGCGACGCTTGCCGACGCCGAAATCGTCGATCTGGCCCGCGCCCATTACGGGCACCTGTGGAAGCTGGCCGGAGAATTCCTGCGTTTTCGCTGGCTGTCGCGAGAGGCCAAGCAGGCGCTGGTGCGGGTCGAAAACCTGGATGCCTACGTCGCTGCCTACGAGCAGGGCAAGGGCGTGCTCGTGCTCACCGGCCACTTTGGCAACTGGGAGGTGGCTACGGTCGCCGGCATTGGCGGGTTCCCCGAGATGCACGGCCGTTTCCATTTCGTTCGTCGCGCGGTCAAGCCGGCGTGGCTGGACCGGATGGTGAACCGGCGCTTCGCCGCAGCCGGGTTCGGCGTGCTGGGCAAGCGCGGATCGCTGGACCGGATGCTGGACCTGCTTTCGCGCGGCGACACCATCGTGTTTCCGTTCGACCAGCATGCCAGTCCGCCGGACGGCATCGCCGTCGATTTTTTCGGGGCGCCAGCCTGGACGTTCAAGAGCCTGGCGATCATCGCGCTGGCGACCGGGGCACCGGTGGTCGCCGCGTCGAGTTGGCGCGAGGCCGACGGCAGCCACGTGCTGCGTTTCGAGGCGCCGGTTGCCGCGGTCGATGACCCTGACACCAACGAGGCGATCCGACTGACCACGCTGGCATACAATGAGGCCCTGGAGCTGCTCGTGCTCCGGCGTCCCGAGCAATGGTACTGGGTACATCGACGCTGGAAGCACGTCAGCGTGCCCGCGCGCAAGCGCCGGGTCCGTACCACCGCCTCGCCATGACTCTTTGCCACCACTGACCCCGCCGATGCTCGAAGCCCTCGTCTCCTGGAAGGCGGTGTTCCTGTACGGCTACGTGCTCGCGGCGCTGGCGATGCACTATCGCGGGCGGGAACGGCACCGCTTCCACCGCCAGTTCACCGACCACTCGACGGTGGTGGCGCCGTACAATTTCATGATGTACGGGTTTTCGGCGGTCGACAGCCGGCCCTATGCCGACGTCAGCCGGTTTCCGGAACTCGCACCGCTGCGCGACAACTGGCAGATGATCCGCGACGAGGCATTGCAGCTGGTCGGCGACGGCCACGTCAGGGCGTCGGACAAGTACAACGACCTCGGCTTCAATTCCTTCTTTCGCCGCGGCTGGAAGCGTTTCTATCTGAAGTGGTACGACGCGCCGCAACCATCGGCGCGGGCGCTGTGTCCGCGGACCGTTGCGCTGGTCGAGTCGATTCCGACGATCAACGGTGCGATGTTCGCGCTGCTGCCCGCAGGCGGCGACCTGGGTCGGCACCGTGATCCCTTCGCCGGCTCGCTGCGCTATCACCTCGGCCTGTCCACGCCCAACGACGATGCCTGCCGGATCATCGTCGACGGCGAATCCTATTCGTGGCGCGACGGCCAGGACGTGATCTTCGACGAGACCTACCTGCACTGGGCCGAGAACAAAGCCGCAAAGGATCGGCTGATCCTTTTCTGCGACATCGAACGGCCGCTGACCAATCGGTACCTGGCGGCGGTAAATCGCTGGATCGAACGCACTTTCGTGCGCGCCGCGCAGGCCGAGAACGTTCCCGGCGACAAGGTTGGAATTCTCAACCGCATCTTCGGCATCGTCTACTATGTGCGCCTGCCGGCCAAGGCGCTGAAGCGGCGCAACAAGTACGTTTACTACACGGTCAAGTGGCTGGTGCTGGCGGCGATCCTGTACTGGATATTCTTCACCGGCTGGATGTAACCGGTACCGTCGCGCGGCAACGCGCGCCCGCCTGTTTCCGGCAAGCCCGCCGGCTTTGGTACCGACCGCCGATCACCCGACCCGAACGATGCTCGAACTCCTGCTGAGCCCCGAAGCCTGGATCGCCTTCGCGACGCTGACCGCGCTGGAACTGGTGCTCGGGATCGACAACATCATTTTCATCTCGATTTTGGTCGACAGGCTTCCCGTCGATCGGCGCGAGTTTGCCCGCAAGCTGGGTTTGTTCCTGGCAATGTTCATGCGCATCGCCCTGTTGCTGCTGCTGTCATGGCTGGTCGGCATGACGGCGCCCTGGTTCACCGTGCTGAACACGCCGATTTCCGGGCGCGACCTGATCCTGATCGCCGGAGGCCTGTTCCTGATCTACAAGAGCACGATGGAAGTGCATCAGTTGATCGAAGGCGAAGAGGGCGAGGCGTCGAGCGCGGTGAAGGCCACGTTCGCCGCGGTGATCATGCAGGTGATCATCATCGACCTGGTGTTCTCGCTGGATTCGATCATCACCGCGGTCGGGATGGTCGACGAGGTCGCGGTCATGGTCGCCGCGGTCATCGTCTCGGTGATGCTGATGATGCTGTTCGCCGGTCCCATCGGGCGTTTCGTGTCCGCGCATCCGACGGTCAAGATGCTGGCGCTGGCGTTCCTGTTCGTGATCGGTGTCGCGCTGATCGCCGACGGCATCGGCCATCACGTGCCCAAGGGCTACATCTACTTCGCGATGGCCTTTTCGGTGGCGGTCGAGATGCTCAACCTGCGCGCGCGCCGGCGCAAAGGTTCGCCGGGCGAACCCGTCCAGCTGCGCCAGCCGTACAAGGAAGAGGACGGCCCGGCGTCGCCCGGGCGCCCGCCGTTGCCCTAGCCGCGCCCCACAAAGGGCATCTTGGTCGCCATCATCGTCATAAACTGGACGTTGGCGTCGAGCGGCAGGCTGGCCATGTAGACGACTGCGCTGGCCACATGGGCGACGTCCATCAGGGGTTCGGGGGCGATTTGCCCATTGGCCTGCGGCACGCCGTGCGCCATTCTTGCCGCCATCTCGGTTCCTGCGTTGCCGATGTCGATCTGCCCGCAGGCGATATCGTGCTTGCGGCCATCGAGCGAAGTCGCCTTGGTCAGGCCGGTGATCGCATGCTTGGTCGCCGTGTAGGGCGCCGAGTTGGGGCGTGGCGCATGCGCCGAAATCGACCCGTTGTTGATGATGCGTCCGCCGCGCGGCGACTGTGCCTTCATGATCCGGATCGCCTCCTGCGTGCACAGGAACGCGCCGGTCAGGTTGATGTCGACGACATCCTTCCATTTCGCCAGTTCGAGGTCTTCGAGCGGAACCGGCGGGGCGCCGATTCCGGCGTTGTTGAACAGCAGGTCAAGCCGGCCGAAAGTCGACTTGACCGCGGCGAACAACGCCGCCACTGAAGCGGGATCGGACACATCGGTAGGCACGGCCAACG
Source organism: uncultured beta proteobacterium (assembly GCA_963712105.1). GTDB lineage: Bacteria > Pseudomonadota > Gammaproteobacteria > Burkholderiales > Casimicrobiaceae > VBCG01. Next base: position 58,844 of record CAVQGR010000016.1, on the reverse strand, counting down.
CCTGCCCCTTGGCGGCGCCACTATCAGCGAGGGTTTTGTCGAGCGGCTCGCTGCGCCGGCCGGCCAACGCGACGCGATAGCCATCCTTGAGCAAGGCGAGCGCCACGGCGCGGCCGATGCCCGTGCCGGCGCCGGTGACAACGGCGATCTTGTGCGAGTCCATCGAGGCAATCTCCAGAGTCGTGGAAGGCGTCGCGCCGGAGCAGGCACGCGAACTGTTAAGTTTACGACATCGGGACGGCAAGCGGGCGCGAACCCTGACCATCGGGCCGCACCGTTGGAAACGCCCGGCAGGCGCCAGCGCGTACGGGCCGCGTGCGCCATCGTACGATCAGGCGCAGCGTGCATTCGTACGATCAGGCGTCGCGCATGCATTCATCCGATCAACGGCCGTGCATGCCTTCGTGCGATCCGCGGTCGCGCCCGCCTCCGCTGGTCAGCCGACGAGCAAGGCGTGCAGCGCAAATTCATGCAGCATCGCGCCAACGCGCTCGGCAGCGGCCGCGCGGGACAGTCCCGGCGTTTGCTGCGCCAGCGCCCTGGCGAGATCGTCGTGCGAACGCGTGCCGTCGAGCGTGGCCAACTGCGCCAGCGCCTGCGGGTCGGCGATGCGCATCGTTTCGTGGCGCAGGTTGGTCACGCGACGCCCCTGCGCCGCCTGCCAGCGCGCGACCGGGCTGGCGACCGGTCGCGCGGTGGCCAGGGAGGCCAACACCGGCGGATCGACGAGCAGGTCGACGATTCCGGCGAAACAGGCGTCGGCGAGCAGCATTTCGATCGACGCCGCGCCAACGGTGTCGGTGGCATGCTCGCGCATCCACGCGCGCGCCTCGGCCACGGCGACAATCCGCGGCGCCTCACCGACCAGCCATTGCAGCATCCGGCGCGCCGCGCGCAGGTTCACGTTGGCATAGCTAATATCGGCGCTGAACGCCTTGCCTTCGGCCGCTGCACGCATCAGCGCCATGGTCGGTACAACGTGCATGCCTGCAATGCGCTGCTCGGTGTCGAGCTTATCGGCGGTGGCGTCGGCTCGGCAGGCGAGCGATTGGCGAAATCGGCGAAAACGCGCGAAATCGAGGTACTGCTCTCGCTGCAACGGCGCCATCCCTGCGAGGAACTGCTGCATCGGCGGCGACAGTCCGGCGGTGGTCATCATCGACAGCTTGGCTTCGGCGAGATAGGCCAGGCCATGACTGGCGAGCTGCGCCGCGAACTGGTGAAAATAGACCGGATCGTTGGGCGAGCTTAGGTCGTCGTGGAACAACGCGCTGTCGTCTTCAGCGGCAACTCTGGCGAACTCGTGGCGCAGCAGCGCATCGGTGTCGGTTTGCGTCGAACCGGGCGCGGCCAGCAACGACGCCAGGGCGCGGGCGGCATCGAGCCGCTGGCGCGGCTCAGGCAACTGATCAACGTGATGGTGCAGGACGTCCCATACCGCCTGGCGCACGCGACAGCCGGGAAAGGTGTTGTAACTGACGAACAGCACGCCGTTGCCGGCCAGGCGCCGCGCGGCCAGCGCGAACAGCGCCTCGCGTACCGGCACGGGCACCCACGAGTAGACGCCGTGGGCAATGATGTAATCGAAGGGTTCCGGATCGTCGGCGTAGGTCGACAGGTCACGCTGCTCGAATTCGATGTTCGACAGGCCCAGCGCAGCGGCGGCCGCCTTCGCGCTGGCGATCGCCGCGCCGGACAGATCGCAGCCGACGAAACGCGCATCGGGCCATGCGGCGGCCATCGGCAGCAGGTTGGCGCCGTCGTTGCAGCCGACCTCGAGCACGCGGCAGGTGGCCATGCGCGCGGCCGCGAGGCCATGCAGACGCGCGACGGTTCCCAGATGCGCGGGATGTGACAACGCGTTGGATTGCGCCGCGTAGGCGACCGCGTCGTACTTGCCGGCCAGTTGCTGGTTGGCTTCACTCATGGGGCGCGACAGGGCGTCTGGTGGGTTGGGGGTGAAATGGCGCAGGCGGATGAGTCGATTCTATGCGACCCGATGCGCCGCCCGTCGGTCTGGTGATAGCGGAATTGGGGATTGGTGCTATTATGACAATGGCATTTCTGCTGCTCGCCGCTGCGAGCGGGACATGCGGGCCAGGAAAACGACGACGATGAACTGCACAATATGCGGTCAGGCGGCGATGCCGGGCGCAATGCTATGCCAGCCATGTCGGGCGGCACTCAAGCGGGCGCGCTATGTGAGCGTGCAGGAATTGCCGCCGACGTCGATCATCGGTGCCGGACGCGCGCGGCGACGCAAACGCGCGCCCGAGAGCGCCCTCCGGGCCCCGGTCGTTGCCGTTGCGCCAACCGCAGCGCGCTCGGCATCGGTCCGGCGGGCGTCTATCCTGGGCGGGGCGGTACTCGCCGTACTCGTGGTCGTCGCCTACCTAGGGCTGTATCGGGCGGTGCCGGTGCCGCCGCCGATGGCATCGCCGACGCCGTTGGTGCTTGCCCGACCCGCGAGTGCGCCGGGGCCGGCCATGACCGGCGAGGTGCTTCCGACACTGGCGGCCCCAACCGGCAAGGCAACTTCACGCGCCGCGGTCACCATGCCCCACGTCGCTCCGTCGTCGACCGACGCCCGCCCCGTCCCGGCAGCGACCCCGGCCGTGACTGCGGCCGCGTCGCGAGCCACATTGGTGCCGGCACCGGCAATCGCCGCCGCGCCCAGGACGCCGGAAATTTCGCTGGACAGTTTTGGGCCGCTGCCCCAGGTGGCCCGAGTGGTGGCCCCGGCTGCGCCACGGGCCGTATCCACCCTCGTCCGCGTACGGCCGCCTCCGGACCGTTGGGCAAGTCTGCGCAGCGCGCTTGCGCAATGTGACCGCGAAGGTGGTCTTTCGGGATTCCTCTGCGACCAGCGCGTTCGCATAGAGGGTTGCGAAGGATACTGGGGCAAGGTTCCGGACTGCCCGGGGCCGCCGGAGAATCCCGGCGGCCAGTAGCGCGACAACCCAACCGCTGCGCGATGGCTACTGTTGGGTCGTGCCGGCCGAAACGTAATGGCCGCGCGAACCGACCGAAGTACCGTAGGCGGGCTTCAGTTGCATGACGATCTCTTCCACCGTTGTGCTCGTCGCCCCGGTGGCCGCGGAGACGTGACCCACTGCCACGCAGTTCTCGAATTCGGCGAACAGCAGATGCGCGCCGCGCTGCCGCATGGTTGCGCGCTCCGGAGCGTCCTTGCTGGAAAGGTCGAATGGCGGGACCACATCGCGGAAAATGACGACGTCGTTGCGGTCGTAGACGATGTAACAGGACACGGCGAGCGCGGAGCCGGCGAACGCGAATGTGGCGGCGAGAACCACGGCGATGCGGATGGGCATGGACATGGGGATCCTTTCGCGGATGCGGTGAATGCCGGATCGGCTCACCGGGAAGAATGTCTATGGTATCCGGCCGGCGAGGCCTTGACCAGCCGAGGCCGGGGCCCGCTCGGTCAAGCGGGAATGGGGGTTGGCGCCGGCCCGCCGATCGGCAGACGCGAGTTATGATGCGGTGAACCCGAATCATGACCCGGATGGCAGAGTCGCAATGGAGGCAAACATGCAGATCAACGGTCGTGCGCGCATTGGCGAATCGGCAGGTCCGTGTCGTTTTCTTGCCACGTTCACCGTGCTCATGGCTGTGGCCGTTGCTGCCGGGGCGGCCACGCCCCGTTATTTCGACGTGGTTCCCGGCGGCCATCCGCACGACGTCGCCGCGGCGCCGCAGGCCGGCGGTCCGGTTTACTACACCGCGCAGCACACGGGCAAGCTCGGCATCCTCGATCCGGCCACCGGCAAGGTCGAGGAGATCGCGCTGGGCGACAAGTCGGCGCCGCATGGCGTCATCGTCGGCCCGGACGGCGCGCCGTGGATCACCGACAGTGGTTTGAATGCCATTGTGCGCGTCGACCCGCGCACGCGTGCGGTCGCCGCCTGGGCGCTGCCCGCAAAAACCGGTTATGCGAATCTCAACACCGCGACATTCGATCGGCACGGCCGCATCTGGTTCACAGGACAGGCGGGCTATTACGGGAGGCTCGATCCAGCCAGCGGCGACATGAAAGTCTGGAAGGCGCCCGGCGGGCGCGGGCCCTACGGGATTGCCACCGCCCCCGGAGGCCAGGTCTGGTACGCGTCGCTGGCCGGCAATCACATCGCCCGTATCGATGTCGATACTGGCGAGGCCACGGTGGTCGAGCCGCCCACCGCGAAGCAGGGCGCGCGGCGCGTGTGGCCGGATTCACAGGGACGCATCTGGGTCAGCTACTGGAATACCGGCCATGTGGGCCGCTACGACCCGGCGACGCGCGAATGGCGCGAATGGAAACTGCCGGGCAATGCGCACACCTATTCGGTGTGGGTCGATCCGCACGACAAAGTGTGGCTGACCGACTGGAGCATCAATGCCATTGTCCGCTTCGATCCAGCGTCGGAAAAATTCGACAGTTTTCCGTCCGACCGCGCGCGCGCCAATGTGCGGCAGATGCTGGGCCGCGGCGGCGAAGCCTGGGGTGCGGAGTCGGGCACCGACCGTCTGGTGATGGTTCCGGCCCGCTAGGTATCCGCGGGTCGGGGAGGCGATGGCGACTGCGATGAGCCGGAGCACGCTGTTTGCGCGCGGCGCGCGGATTGCCATGCTCGCCGGATTGATCGCAACTAGCGCAGCCATGGCGCAGGGCGGTGGTCCCGGAGCTCGCCCGACCGGCTTGGACGCAAAGGGCACCGGCATGGGTTCGGGGGTCATGCGCGATGACGCGTGCGGACCCGGTCCGACCATCGCCGAACTCGTCGGCATACGCTTGAGCCAGTTGGAGGAGGATCTGCTATTGGCATCGGCGCAACGACCGGCGTGGAGCGTCTATCGCAGCGCGGTGCTGCGCATGCTCGATGACCAGCGTCGCGGCATCAGGACCGCGGCAGCAACGGTCACCGCGCCGCAACGGCTCGACGCGCTGGCCGACCTGGCACGCAACCGGCTGACCGCGGCCGAGGAAATCGTCGACTCCGGCAAGGCGCTGTACGCGGTCCTTTCTCCCGAGCAGCGGGTGATCGCCGACCGCCGGCTGGCCTTGCCGTTGGCCACGCTCACCGGACAGGACGCCGGCGCCGACTTGCGTCCGCGCGCAATGCCGGGGCCGCGCGGCGGTGAAGCGGACCGGGCGACGAGTCGCTAGCAGGCATCGGGAAACGGGCCCGTGAAGGCGCCGCACGTGAATGGATTCAAACGCCAGTTCGTAGTGGACCTCGGCGGCACCCACGCAGTGGCCGGCATTGGCTGCCGCGATGCGCAACGGCGGCTTAGTGTGCGCAACGATGCCGCGCAGCTGGTCGTGCGCTGTCGGCCCCGGCTGCTAGCGCGCTGTCTTCTTGCAAGCAGCTGATCACAAACAAATATATTTGTCCATGTTTTGTCCAACGACAAAAATCTATTTGTCCAATATAATCACCTCCGTAGCAGCTCACCGGCAAAACGACGTTCGTTAAGCCATCCATGAACCTGATCAACGGAGGTCTTGAATATGAAATCCAGCATCCGCACAGCAGTTGTCGCACTTGGCATTGCCTTCTCCGCCGCTGCGCCGCAGACCATGGCGGCACCCAGCGCCCAGATCTACAGCGGGTATACGCTGGTCGAGCTGTTGCCCGGCTTCACCGATGCGTTGGCCTCCCTGCAGATTGCGCCCTCCAAGAATCTGCCGGCCACGCTGTACCAGCGCATTGCGTACTTCCCGATTGTCGGGGGGCGCCTCGACGCGGCCACCGCAAGAGGGGAAGTCCCGCATTCCGGCGGCATGACGCTGACCCGCGGCGAGACACAGGTCATCATTTCCGATTTTGTCATCGACACGGCCGCCACTTCGCCCAGGCTCACCGGCATCGTCACAGCGAATGGTTCGATCGTCGGCCGCATTCCGTTGTTCAATTTGGCCCTGCCGCCGCTGACGCTTCCACTTCAGCTGCCGCCCGGACCGGAGACGCTGCTGATTGAAGGCAGTCGCGTGACCCTGACCAAAGAGGCCGCCGCTGCGCTGAACGGCGTGTTCTCCACCAGCGCCTTTATCGAAGGATTCAACATCGGCATCGCTTCGGTGTACGGCAACTACTGACACGGGCGGCGGGCCCTCGTTGGAGGGCCCGCCCGTTCGGCAGGTTTTCGAAGCCGCAGTCCCCGAACCTGCGGCCCTGCGCAGACTTACGCCAGTGATTTGCGGATGGCCTCGACCGAGCGCAGCGCCAGCGCAGCGATGGTGAGCGTGGGATTGGCCGCGCCGCCGGTGGGAAACACCGCGCTGCCCTGGATGAAAAGATTCGGGTGATCGAAGGCGCGCAATTCGGCATCGACGACGGCGTGCCCGGCATCCGTCCCCATCCGCGCTGTGCCCATCACGTGGCCGGCACCCTGGAACTTGCTGTCGGGATTGTGGTGGATTTCGCTGGCACCCATGCGCAGGAACGCCTGCTCATGGATTCGCCTCGCCTCGGCGAGACCGGCTTTGGTGTAGTCGTCGAGCCGATAGCTGATGCGCGGTCGCGGCAGGCCCAGCCGGTCGAGCTGGCCGTAATCCGGAACGATGCGATTCTCGGGATCGGGCAGCTGTTCGGTCAGCGTGCCGAAGCGCACCTGCCGAGACGTGATCTCGCGCAACGCTTTCTGCAATGCCTCGCCGCGCAGGCCCTTCGCCGACAGCGTCCTGGCATCCGACGTCGGTGCGCCGGTGGGCCAGGACCAGCCGTCGTTGCCGATCTCGATGCGAAACGACGGTCTGCTCGCGCGCCAGTCGCCGGCGCGGGTGTTCTCGACGCCGGAGGTCGACAATGGTCCGCGATAGGGCCACACCGGCTCGCCGGCGAGTGCGTAGGAAAGCTGCACCGGGTGGTCCATCAGGTTGCGGCCGACCTGGTCGCTGGAATTGGCGACGCCATTCGGCGCGCCTGGACCCTTCGACATCAGCAGCAGCTTGGGAATTTCAATCGCGTGCGCGGCGAGCACAAACACCCGCGCGCTCAGGCGCCCCAGCGAGCCGTCGGGCCGCTTGAAACGCACCGCGGTGATCCGGCCGTTGGCGCCGACCTCGATGCGATCGACGACGTGCTGTGCCAACAGGCGCACGCCTGCCTTTTCGGCGCGCGCGACGTGCACGGCACCGTCGTACTTGGCGGCGATCGGGCAGATCGGAATACAGCTGTTGTTGCCACAACACGGCGGGCGGTCGTCGCGCACTTCCGAATTGCGGCCCTGCGGCGTCGCGCGAACCTGATACGAAGTGCCGGCGAATGCCTTGACCATGTGCCCGTCGAGGTAGGACATGGGGATCGCCGGCATCGGATACGGCCGCGAACGCGGTGAGCCGAGATCATCGGCGCTGTCGCCGGCAACGCCGATCTCGCCTTCCGCCTCGCTGTACCAGGGTTCCAGCTTGGCGTAGTCGAGCGGCCAGTCCACGCCACGGCCGAATCTCGCCGCCAGATGAAAGTCATCCGGCACCAGGCGCAGGCAGGTACCCAGCCAGTGCCAGGTGGTACCGCCAACCTGGCGCAGGTAGGTGCTGGCGAATTTCTGCGGGCCGGTCTGCACGTAATAGCTGTCGAGATCGTCGGAGCGTGGATGCGGCGCGTAGGCGGTATTCGGATAGGCGCATTCGGGCACCTTGACCAGCGCGTTGTAGAACTGCACCACTGCCTTGCCGCGGTCGATGCGCGGCCCGGCCTCGAGCATGGTGACCCTTACGCCGGATTGCGCGAGGCGGGTGGCGACCATGGCACCGGAGATGCCAGCGCCGATGACGAGGACGTCGATGTCGGTGCTGGTCGTGGTCATGCGCTTCGCGCCCGTCCCGGTTCCGCGCGGTTTTCCGCGCCCGTCGTCAACGGCGTCATTGTGGCGGCTGCGCCCAGTAGCCCATCGGCCCGCCGCAGACGCCCATGGGTTTGCTGAAGGTCATCGCGGTCCACATCAGCGCGTCGGTGTAGAGGACCAGCGACTCGCCGGCGGGACCCGGCACCAGGCCCGAATACCAGGCGCCGACCAGTGCGTCGGCGAGCTTGTCGAGTCCGGCCGTGCGCAGCGCAGCCTCATGTTCGGCAACCGGAGTCGTGGTGACCAGGCGCGCCAGCACCGCCAGTTGCCTGCGCCGGGCCGGTGTGGCAAAGGCCTTGAGCATTTTCGCGTTTGCGGTCGCGCCTGCGGGCGGATAGCCGGTGAGCGCGGACGACAGCCGCGAAAAAGCCTCGGCTGAAAGCGACGCCGGGCCCTGCGCCGCGACGGGCAGCGCGCGCGCCGACACCAGCGCGGCGGCGAGTCCGGCAAGCGAACGCAGCAGGCGACGGCGAGCGCGAGTCATGACGGCTTTCGAAGTCCTTTGGTGAACGCACGGCATCGGAAGACACCGCGGTGTAGCTCGCACTTTGGCACAGCCGCGTGAACCGCGGAAGTCTGTGCGGCACGGACCGATTCAGGCGTCGCCGTGATCCGTCTGGTAGACGATCGAAAACGGCCGCGGCAGCGATGCCGTCTCGGTGACCAGGCGCACGCGCACAAAGGTGCTCAGGTTGCGGAACGCATTGCGGATGGCCTCCGCGCCTTCGGTCTTGCTTTGCATGCGGCGAAAGCGCGTGCGCCGCGATGCGTCACGCAACTGGACGACCACGCCCAGCGACAGCGATTCCAGATGATGCACGCGGCTCATGTAGTCGCCGAAAACCGCGAAGGCCACGATTTCCAGCGGGTTGTGCGCGCCGGCAGTGTTGATGCGCTGGGCGAGCGTGCAGGCCTCGGTGAGCAGCAGGCGCGCGCGCGCGCGCGGCAGCGGCTCGACCACGCGGGCGTTCGCGAGACCGACGAATTCCGGCGTCAACCGGTAGCCGGGACGCAGTCCATCGGGCGGTTCGAGCAGGCCCTCGGCGACGAACGCGTCGACCAGCGCGGTGCCCTGCACGGTATTCATCGAAAAATCCTGGCGCAGGTTGGTCGCGGTGATCCGCGCCCGTTCGGGCGGCAGGCCGACGACGCGGGCAACCGCGCGGCCGGTAGCGGCACGGATGCGCATCGGGTCGAGGCCGAAATAGAGACGGTCAGAAACAAGCGTACGCGCTTTGTGCATGGTGACGACGCCGGGAGAGGGGACGGTTATGACGTTAGCATACCGTTCGCGGCATCGCAAACCCTACAAGGGCCTCCGGCAGGCAATCGCCAGAGGGCGTGGCGCAGCGACCACAGCGGAGCAGCGACCACTGCGGACTCGCCGGCGACGCACGGGTTGCCCGAATCACCGCAGGTGCGACCACACTATGACCAGGGTCACGTCGCTCGGCACGCACGCCGCGAGCACCATTGTGGCCGCGAGCGCGACCATGGCCCGGGTGAGACCCGAAGGCTGATCGGCCGGGTCGGGGATTCCGCAGGCGCCACGCATTCGGTTATCTTAGCGCACGCCGTCCGCCCGCGTGCCGACTGCCTCGAAGCCCGAACATGCGCATCACGCCTGTTGCCCTGACTGTCACCGGGTTGCTCGCCAATGCCGGCGGCGCGGCGGCGTTCACACTTGCCGGTGGGACAAAGATGAACTGCATCGTCGACGGGATCATGGTGCCCGAGGTCGTCCTGCTGCCCGGCGTCAGAATGTTGCCGAAACGCTAGATGGGCGCGAGCATCGAGATCAGCGAGGAGCGTGGCGTTCGCAGGCTGCATTTCGGGTCGCGCTGGATCCAGGGCGCGATGCGCGTCGGCCGGCCTTGGGCGCTGGAACTCCAGTACACGCGCGACATGATGCTGCCCCTGCTGCTGCGGCCCGATCCCGGGTGGCCCGCGTCGGTGCTCGACGTCGGACTGGGCGCCGCGTCGGTGGTCAAGTTCCTGCATCGTCATCGCCCGGATGCCGAGCAGACAGTGGTCGAAATCGAGCCTTCGGTGATCGCCGCGGCGCGCCAGTGGTTCAAGCTTCCCGAAGAAAGCGCGCGCATGCGCATCGAGATCGGCGATGGCGCGGACCTGATGGCGGCGTCGACTCGCCACTTCGACATGATCCTGGTCGACGGCTACGACGCCAAGGGCCGCTGCGGGGCGCTGGATACGCTGGCGTTCTATCGTCATTGCCGCGCGCGGCTTTCCACCACGGGCATATTGGCCACCAACCTGGTGACTGGACGCAGCGGCGTGCGCGGTAGCATCGAACGCATGCGCAACGCCTTTGGCGGACGGGTACTGGTGCTGCCGCCCTGCGACAGCGGCAACGTCGTCGCGCTGGCCGGTGCCGGCGCGGCCATCGACGTCGAACTCACCGAACTCATGCGCGTCGCCGCGTCGCTGCGCGAGGAAACCGGACTCAACCTCATTCCGACGCTGCGGCGGATCGCCATCGCGCAGGGTGGGGGAGAGGGGTCCCTGCGGTTCTAGAGACAGCTGCCACAACGGGAGTCAGCGTAAGATCGGACGCGTGTCGAACAAGCGCGGCATTCACGCCGCACTTGACGGTCGATGCGGCCGCGGTGCCAAATAGCGGCGTAGTCGCCAATCCAAGAGGTCGTCATGCCCATCCGTTCCCTGCGCACGATTGTCGCCAAGAAAAAACTCAACACCATCCAGAGGACCGCGACGGTCACCGAGGCCGCACATACGATGAAGCAATGCGGCGTCGGTGCGATTCTCGTTCTCGACGGTTCGCGACTGTCCGGCATTTTCACCGAGCGCGATGCGCTGTTCCGGCTGCTGGCATTGGGTCTGGATCCCAACACGACCACGGTGGCCGACGTGATGACGCCACAGCCGCAGACCATGCATCCGGACGAGTCCTTCGTGCATGCGCTGCTGGTCATGCAAAAGTGCCGGTTCCGTCATCTGCCGGTGGTCGAGTTCGACCGTCCGTTGGGCATGGTCTCGGTGCGCGACGCGCTCGACGACGACCTGGCGGCGCTGCGCGAGGACCTGGGACAGCGCGAGCACATGCTTTTCTAGCGCGGCACTCCCGCGCGGTTTTCCACATTGCACCGGACGCCGGTCCGGAATTCATGGATTCGCCCGGCGGCGGACATTCGCCGGCGCTGCGCGTGGTGCCCATTGGTCGCGGCAGCGCGGCGCCTCGCATCCATCCTGTCGTCAGCGAAAGAACAGCCATGCAATACCGCAAGCTACCCGGTACCGACCTCGAAGTTTCCGAAGTCTGCCTCGGCACCATGACCTGGGGAGAGCAAAACGACGAAGGCGAAGCTCACGCGCAACTGGACCGTGCCCGCGAGCAGGGCATCAATTTCATCGACACCGCGGAAATGTATCCGGTGCCGCCCAACGCGAAGACGCAGGGGCGGACCGAGACCATGCTCGGCCGCTGGCTCGCCCGTCACGGACGCGAGGGGCTGGTCATCGCGACCAAGGTGGCGGGCCCGGGACGCCGCGAGTGGATCCGCGGCGGCCGCAACGACCTGACGGCGGCGATCATTGCCGAGGCTGCCGAGACATCGCTGGCGCGGCTGCAAATCGACGTCATCGACCTCTACCAGATCCACTGGCCGCAGCGTAACGTGCCGATGTTCGGCGCCACCGAATTCGATCCGACGCAGGAGCGCGTTGGCCCGGCGATCCGCGAGCAGGTCGAAGGCATGGCGGCGTTGATTGCCGCCGGCAAGATCCGTCACTACGGCTTGTCCAACGAGACCACCTGGGGTGTGTGCGAATTTCATCGCGTCGCCGGCGAACTCGGCGTTCCCGGCCCGGTGACGCTGCAGAACAGCTGCAGCCTCGTCTCGCGCGGCGTCGACAACGACCTGGCCGAGGCGCTGCACCGCCAGCGCATGTCGCTGCTCGCCTACAGTCCGCTGGCCGGTGGCCTGCTCACCGGCAAGTACGCCGGTGGGACACGACCGGCAGGTGCGCGCTACACGCTGTTCGACGGCGTGGGCATGCGCTACCGCAAGCCGCTGGTTGCCGAAGCTGCTGCCGCCTATGTCGAACTGGCCGGGGAGGTCGGCGTGACGCCGGCCGAGCTGGCGCTGGGCTATTTGCGCAGTCGCTGGTATGTCGGCGCGACCATCATCGGCGCGACCACACTGGCTCAGCTCGACGAAGACATCGCCGCGGCACAAGTGACGCTGGAGCCGGCGGTGCTCGAGCGGATCAAGACGCTACAGGTTCGCTTCCTGAATCCCGCCGGCTGAGCGCGCCGGTCGTGGCGGTGGCGGCGTTCGCCGCTGCGATCGCCATCGTCGATCGGCAGAATCATGCCTGTCAACGCGCGGCGGCGCCCGGCGTCACCGCCATCCGCGATGCACCCAGTGATGCCAGCACCTGTCCGGCGGCGCGCTGTCCCGATTCGACCGCGCCTTCGAGATAACCCTGGGCGTTGGCGGACGTGTGCTCGCCGGCAAAATAGACCTGACCCTCGCGCTCGCCTTCGATACCCAGGAAACTCGTGTACTGGCCGGGGCGTATCAGCGCATACGAACCCAGCGACCACGGATTGCGGTCCCAGGCGTTGCGCAGCCTGCGTCCGTTCCATGCGGCAAGCGCACGCGGCTTCAAATTGCCCAGCGCGTCGAGCGCCTCGCGCGAGCGTGCCTCGATGTCGCCCTGCCCCGCGCGTTCCGCCGCCTGCCCACCCGAAAAGAAATTGAGAATTCCGGCGCGCCCGGATTGCGCCCGGGTGACCTCCCAGGTGGTCTGGAACGGACCTTCGATCCGGACCGCGCCATCGCCGGAAGGCAACCAGAAGCGCTCGCCGAATTGCAGCTGCAGCTTGGTGTTGCGGCCCATGCCGAGTTCGCGGATCGAGCGCAGTTTGAGCGGCCGGAATCCGGCGCCGGCAAGGTCGACCACGCGCAGCAGGGAAAAAGGCAACGCCAGCACGACGCGGTCGGCGGTCTCGACGCGTTCGGCGCCGTCGCGCAGCAGCGTCAGGCGTGGACGTCCATCCGCTTCGCGAGCGAGCGCCACCAGCCGGCTCCTGGTTTCGATCTGGCCGGACAGTGGCGCGGCCAGGCGCTCGGCCAGTTGTCCATTGCCGCCACGAATGTGAAATCGCTGGTCCGATTCCTCGTAGGGCGAAAAGCGGTCCTGCGGCGAGCCGGCCAGCAGACTCACCACCGTCACCGCGCTGATCTCCTCCGGGTCACCGCCCAGCTCCTCGGTATAGGCATTGACCAGCAGGCGTCCGAAGCGCGACCGGCGTCCTCCCGGGACACGCGTGTCGATCCACTGCGCCGCCGACATGCGGTCGAGCGCGCGTTGACCCTGCGTGTGCCGGCGGTAGGAGGGCAGTACGTCGCCCAGCACCTCGACATCCGCGGCGAGCGCCGGAAGCACGCGCGCAAAATCGCGGTCCGCGTCCTGCGCCGTGTAGGGTGCGCCATCGAACATCATGAGGCCGGTTGCGCCGGGGACCTGCGCGTCGAGCAGGTCATCGAGTTCCAGGCCGAGTTCCGCGGCCAGCGCCCGGATATGCGTATGCGTGGTGTCGATGAGTTCACCGCCGCGTTCGGCGATCTGCCCATCCGCGAACGTGGCGCTGTCCGACCAGCAGCGCCCGCCAATGCGCGGCGAGCCTTCATGGAGGGTCGCATGCACGCCGGCACGGCGCAGCGTCCATGCGGCGGTGAGTCCGGCGAGTCCGGCGCCGATGATGAGCACGCGCGGCTCGGCGCCCCTGGCGAATGCGGGGCGCGAGAAACAGGGAATTGCACCGGCCAGGGCGAGAGCGGACGCGCTGCGCAGGAATCTGCGCCGGGCGGCGACCCCGGACGCGGTTCCGTTGGCCGTCACCGCGCCGGCGAGCGCCGTGCGGGCCATGCGCTGCAGCCGATGCATGAGAACGCTGCGGGCCATGCGCGACTCTCCGATCCTGGGCGAAGCGCAGGTGCGCCCCGCCGACAATGATAGCAACCCGGCGGCTCTGCCGACCCCGGCGCCGGGCCGGACCCGCAGCGTGGCATAATTGCCGGTCCGAACGCGCAGGAAATCCGATGTCCGATCGCCGCAAGTTTCTGTTTTCGTTGCCTGCCGTGCCGATGCTGGTGTCCGGCTGCAAGATCAAGACGATCAATTATTTCCCGCCGCATCCGGCCAATGTGCGCACGTTGAACGTTCTGCCGCTGCTATCGGCGATCGATGTCACCGTCAACGGCAACCCTGCATTCTCCAACGTCGCGTATCCGGCGGCTACCGGTTACCAGAGCTACGACAACAACCGGACATCGTTTGCGGTTTTCGCTGCTGGTGCGACGACAAGCACGCTGCAATTCGACTTTCTGCTCGCTGGCGACGTGTCGTATACGCTGGTGGTCATGGGCACGACGGACAACCCCTCCGGCGGAATGCTGCAGGAGGTTCCGGTGCCGCCGAGCAATGGCCAGTTCCAGCTGGCGACGTTCAACGGCGACATCACCTATTCGTCGCTCGATGTCTACGTGAACGTGCCGGGGACCGACATCGGTACGGTCAACCCGTCCTACAACGTCGGCTACAACTCGACTACGCGCAACCTCGCGCTTCAGGGCGGCCCGTGGCAGATCATCGTCGCCATCCCGGGCACGAAGACCGTGCTCTACGATTCAGGTGCGCTCCAAATCGCCGGCAACATTGCCACGGTGTTTCTTGCCTATTCGACGGGCAGCAGCTTTCTGGTCAATGCCGGATTTCTGCAGGCAGGGGGCGCCTGGACCATCACCAACAGTCTGCTTTCGCGCACCAAGGTCGTCAACGCGGCGCCTGGACTGGGGGCGGTCAATCAATTGATGAACAGCACCACGGTCGTCACCAACCTGGCCTATGCCTCTGCGTCGACCTTTCCCGTCTCCACGGCGCCCGACACCACAACGACCTATACGGTTGTCCCGGCAAGCGACAGCATGCTCAGCTTCGAGGCGACCTCGACTCCTGGCGCGACCGTCGCCAGCGTGGCGGCCGAACTGAAACCCGGCGCCGACCAGACGGTTTTCGTCACTGGCTTTCCCGGAGCGAACCAGGCGATCGTGCTCAACGACATCAACCTGCCGCCGTTTCCGGGCAATTCGCGCCTTCGTTTCGTCAACACCTCGCCCGATGCCGGCGCGATGAACGTGCTGATCGACGGCGCGCCGCTGGTGAGCGGCCTAGCGCCGAATACGGCATCTGCCTATGTCGAGATGGCACAGGCCACGTACGCGATCAGCTTTGTCAGCGCCTCGACCGGCGCCACACTGCTGGCCCTGCCTGAGGTGGTCCCGACCCAGAACTCGACGACGTCGATCTTCGCGATCGGCCAGGTCGGGAGCATGACCGGGTTGGTGACGCAGGACGTCTGAGAACACGCCACCGCAGGTTGGAACGCACCGACCGAAACGTCGACCATTCACCGGAGACCGCCCGATGCCGGAGTTGAAGAATCCCCGCTGGACGGGTGTCTTCCCGATCGCACCCACGCCGTTCACCACCGGCGGCGATCTCGACCTGCCGGGCATGCGTCGGGTGCTCGACTGCATGATCGACCAGCAGGTCGATGGCATCTGCATTCTCGCCAACTATTCCGAGCAGTTCCTGTTGACCGACGCCGAGCGCAGCGAACTGCTTGAGCTGTCGCTGGCGCATGTCGCCGGCCGGGTGCCGGTAATCGTGACCTGCAGCCACTTCAGCACCCGGATTGCGGCCGAGCGCGGCCGCGCGGCGGCGCAGGCCGGCGCGGCGATGCTGATGCTGATGCCGCCCTACCATGGCGCGCTGCTGCGCGCCGACGAAGCCGGGATGCTCGCGCACTTCGCGCAGGTGGCCGAGGCCTCGGGCCTGCCGCTGATGATCCAGGATGCGCCGCTGGCTGGAGTCAACCTCTCGGTACCGTTCCTGGTCCGGCTGGCGCGAGACGTGCCGCAGGCGCGCTATTTCAAGATCGAGATGCCGGGAACCGCTGCCAAGCTGCGCGCGCTGATTGAGGCCGGCGGCGATCTCATTCACGGCCCATTCGATGGCGAGGAGTCGATCACGCTGATGGCTGATCTCGACGCCGGCGCGACCGGGACCATGCCCAGTGCGCTGCTGCCCGAATGCATCAGGCGCGTCGCGGTCCACCATCGCGAGGGACGGCGCGCCGAAGCCGCTGCCGAATACGCCCGCATCCTGCCGCTGATCAACTTCGAAAACCGGCAGTGCGGGCTGCGGGCGACCAAGGCGGTGATGATGGCCGGTGGCGTCATCACCAGCGACGCCGTGCGCCATCCGCTGGAAGCGCTGCATCCGGCGACGCGCGCCGGGCTGCTTGAACTCGCCGCCGACGTCGCGCCGATTGCGCTGCGCTGGGGGCGTTGACTTCGCCGCGGCGGCGCTAAGGCGTCTTGGCGCAGTCGCAGAAGTCGTTGCCCTTGTCGAAGACCACCTTCCACACCCCGGGCGCCTCGTTGCGCCAGATCGATGTGAAGGTGGCGATCTGCCTGCCCTGGCCGTTGCGCACCGGGCCCGAACTGATCGCCAGTGTTCCCGAGGCGAGCACCTCGATCTCCGCAGGCTCCCACGAGAACGGTGCTTCCGGACGCTGGTAGAAGCGCTTCCAGCCTTCGACGACCTCGACCCGGCCGCGCAGCGGCTTCGGGCCGGAGAAGAAGATTGCCTCGTCGGCAATGAACGCCGCGAAAGCCGCATGATTTCGATCGGCCATGGTCCTGGCAAAGGCGCGCTCGGTGTCGGCGACCTGTCGCGCAAGCTCTTCGGTCGACGGTGTCGGTGTGGCGGTCGCGCAACCCATGAGCATGGTCACCAGCAGCAGCGCGGCCTGTACGAGCCGCGCAGCGGGTCCCGGGATGAAAAACATCGGCATCGTAGGTCTCCAACGGTGGACAATGGGCATCCCGCGGCAGGCGCGCGGGGGATCGCCGGGTTCGCGTCGCCTGCACGGGCGTGCCGTGCCGCGCTCGTGGCGCAATCAGCTGGCATTGGAAGACAGGGCATCCGCGGTGACCGGCGGTTCGACCTCGACGCGCTCCACCTGGTCGCCCAGCATGGCGATCGCACCGGGGCGGCGCTGGTGACCATTGTCGCTGAATTCGAAACGATAGATTCGCCGCATGCTGAACCGCCCGCCGGCGTCGCGTCCAGGTCGCAGTTTCGCCAGCGCCACCGTATCGTCCAGAAACAGGTAACCGTGCGCCTGACAAGCGCCGCGGATGGCGCGATTGGCCGCCTCGCGCGCCTTCAGGCTGTCCCACAGCAGCCAGATGCCGGCGGCGAGCGCCAGCAGCAGTGCCACTTCAAGCATGACCTGGCCGGATCTCGCGGCAGGCGCGCGCGCCACCCGCGCGTCCGGCACCCGCGCCGAGTGCACGGCCGTTCCGGCGACGCAGCCGAACCAGGCAACCGGCCGTCGTCATTTGCCGGCGATGGTTGCGCGAACCTCGCCGCCCGGGTGCTTCGCGCTATGCACGTTGACGTACAGTCGGCCCGCCTTGTACGCGGCGTATTGGGCTTCGGTAAGCCGGGCGCCGTCCGGTGCGACGAAGCTGTTCTCGCTGATCCGGGAAAGTGGCAGGACGACCGGACCGTTGGCATCCGCGGCGCCTTCGTGCAGATGTGCGGCGGTCGGCACCATGCCGAGGACGGCGACGGTTGCCGTAACGCGGCGGTCGACCATCACGTTGATGGTGCCGGTTCCGTAGGCCGCGGTATCCACCGGCGGAACCTCGCTGCTGCCATAGAGTCGGACCTGCTGTCCGGTTTCGATGGTGTGAAAGGTTCCGCCCATGAAGATGGCGTTGGTCGAGCCGCAACCGGCCAGCGCCAGGGCCATGGATGCCAGCGCTGCCAGCAGGATCGGGCGCAACTGCACGCAATATCGATTCATCGGTGTCTCCGTTGGAGTTTAGTCAGGGCGCTCGCGGCGCGCAATCGCGTAACGATAGCACCGCCGGCACCGGTGAATGCGCCGCCTGGACAGTTCGCCGGCCGGGGTTCGCCACCCGGCACCAGGGTTCGCGCCACGCCACCACGGCGCGAGCACCCGAGGCGGGCGCTGGAGTCGCTGGCGGAGTGTCCCCGGAGCGTGACCTTCGAGGCTCTATACTTGCAATCCCTCGGCAGAATCCGGAGCAGCAGCGTCATGAAGTGGCAGATGAACGAAAACTCGTTGTTCGCGGTGCTGTTGCGCTCGTCGTGGCTGATCAGCGCCGGCATCGGCATCGGCATCGGCGCGCTCGGCTACATTCTGTTGCCGGAGGCCTACCGGGTGGTCGGCAGCGCGGGCGGGTTACCGTTCCTGGTGATCGCCGCCATGGCGGGCTGGAAGCAGTTTCAGGCGCCGTCGTCAGCACGCGTGAACCGGACTCTCGATGCGGTGCGGGCCATGTCCTGGGTGGACTTCGCCGCCGCGCTCGAGCAGGGTTATCGCCGCGACGGCTGCGAAGTGAAGCGGGTAACGAGCGCGGCCGCCGACTTCGAAGTCCGCCGCGAGTGGCGTACATCGCTGGTCAGCGCCAAGCGCTGGAAGGTCGGGCGCACGGGGGTGGAGCCGCTGCGCGAGTTGCTGGCGGCCAAGGAGGCGCTCGAAGCGCACGAGTGCATGTACATCGCAACCGGCGACGTCTCGGACAATGCCAGGGCCTTCGCGCTGCAGAACAACATCATGCTGCTCGGCGGCCCGGAACTCGCGCGACTGTTGCCGGATCCCGGACGCGGCAAGAAGGCGCGTTGAGCGGCGTTACGTTCCGGTCGCCTTCGCCGTATCGACTCGTACGGAGGAAACGACTCTATCCCATTGTCACCAACGACGAACAATCCGCACGCAACGCACTGGACGGACCAGCCACGTGTTCGCGATGGCGTCACCATTCCCCGCTTCTGGATCACCGTTGTCCTTTCGCTGTTGATCCACGGCGCGGCAATCTGGCTGTGGTTTCCGCGGACGCCGCTGTTGACTCCCGGTGTCGGCGAAGACGCGGCGTCCCCCACGGTGTTGTCGTTGCGCCTGGTCGAACCGCAGCGCGAGCCGTCAACGCCGCCGCCGAGCGCCCGCGAGGCGCCGCCTGCGCCGGCCCCAGTACCCAAGGCGAAACCGCGGCCGCCGCGTGTCACGCCGCGACCGCCGCCGACGCCCCCGGTGCTCACCATCGAAACTCCGGAGCCAAGGGTCAGCATCCCGGCGCCGACCCCGCCGCCGGTCGCGCCGGAGCCGCCGGCACCGGTGCCGGTGCCGCGGGTGGCGGTCACGCCGCCACCGCCGGTCGAAGGCGACATGGCCGCCTACATCGCGGCGCGCCGTCGTGCCCGCGGAGAGGTGGGGGAGTCCACGACGCCCGCGCAGGACGAGAACTGCCCGGCGAGATCGCATCGTTGCCGCCAACCTGGCGTCGCTGCAGTCGTCGAATTTCGGCAACGCGCCCAAGAATGGCGGCGGCACCTTTCAGTTGCAGCGCGTTGACTTCGAGTACGCGGAATTCACGTTCTACGGCTGGAACAAGGACATCCGCCGCCGGATGTTCCAGCGCATCGAAGTGGCGAGGGGCACCAACCCCGATATCCGCATCGCGGTGGTGCGCAAGATCATCGCCATCATCCGCGAGCACGAGTCGGCGGAATTTCGCTGGGAGTCCAAGCGCCTCGGTCGCGATATCGCGCTGTCCGCCCGAATCTCGGACAATGCCGAACTGGAGAGTTTCATGATGCAGGAATTCTTCACGCCGACGATGCTGCCGCGATGACCCCACGCCCGCCCGCCGCACGATTCGCACGTGCCACGATGTGGCTGCTGCTGGCCCTGGTGGCGTTGCTGGCAGGACCGGTGCTGACACTCGCCTTCGGTCGAACCGCGGTCGGCGCCGACTGGCGCACCGCGAGCCACGATTCCGCGGGGCTCGCGCCGGACCCGGCCCTCCACCGCGAGGCGATCGTGCAGGTCTATGCGGGTCGTGCGTTCGGCTGGCGCGGCGCATTTTCCGATCACACCTGGCTGGCCGTGAAGCCGGCGAACGCCGAACGCTATTCGCGCTACGAGGTGATCGGCTGGTACGCGGGCGGTGGGCGCTCGGTGATATCCGTTTCCGATCGCCGCGCGCCGGATGGGCAATGGTTCGGCAATCGCGCACGGCTGATCCGCGAACTGCGCGGCGTTGACGCCGATGCAGTGCTGGCGCGACTGCCGGAGGCGCTGGCAAGTTATCAATACCCGACGACCTATCGTGCCTGGCCCGGACCCAACAGCAATACCTTTGTCGCGCATCTTGGGCACGCCATGCCCGAGTTGCGGCTGGCGATGCCGTCGACGGCCATCGGCAAGGACTACGTTCCGCTCCATCGGATCGTCGATTGGTCACCCAGCCATACCGGCGTGCAGGTTTCGCTGTATGGTCTGGTCGGCTTGATCGTGGGCGTCGACGAAGGTCTCGAAGTCAATGTGCTGGGACTGGTGACCGGCGTCGACCTGCGCAATCCGGCGCTCAAGCTGCCCGGAGTCGGACGGGTGCCCGGGGACGGATGAGGCACGCTCCCGGGCCCGGGTCGATGGCGGACCAGCGGGAAGCGAATCCGGAACCGCCAGTGCGCGCATCCAACCCGCAGGCCAGGGCAATGGCCGTGGTTTTCGCTCGCCACCACTACCGATGTGGACAGGCCGCTGTCGGCCGGTCCTGAAATCACCGACAGAGGGCTCATGCAACTTTCGATCCGCAACCTATCCAAGCGCTACGCCAACGGCGTGCAGGCACTCGCCGACGTGTCGCTGACCGTGCAACCCGGCATGTTTGGCCTGCTCGGCCCCAACGGCGCCGGCAAGTCGACGCTGATGCGCACGCTGGCAACGCTGCAGAGCGCGGATTCGGGCACCGCGACGCTGGGCGACATCGATGTGCTGCGCGAACCGGGTCGGGTGCGTTCACTGCTGGGCTACCTGCCGCAGGACTTCGGCGTCTATCCGAAGGTTTCCGCGTGGGATCTGCTCGATCATCTGGCGCGGTTGAAGGGACTGGTCGACGCCAAGTCCCGCCGGGGCACGGTCGATGCGCTGTTGCAGCGCGTCAACCTGTTCGATGTGCGCAAGCAGAAGCTGGGTGGATTTTCCGGCGGCATGCGCCAGCGCTTTGGCATCGCCCAGGCGCTGCTTGGCGATCCCAAGCTGGTCATCGTCGACGAGCCGACGGCCGGGCTGGATCCCGAGGAGCGCGTGCGCTTCCACAACCTGCTCGCCGACATTGCCGCCGACGTCGTGGTCATCCTGTCGACGCATATCGTCAGCGATGTCGAGGACCTGTGCGGGCAGCTGGCGGTGATCGACAAGGGGCGCGTATTGCTGACCGGCAAGCCCGGAGAGCTGGTGTCCTCGCTCGCTCAGCGTATCTGGCGCAAGGTCGTCGACAAGTCCGAGGCAGCGGCGCTGAAGGCGCAACTGCGCGTGGTTTCGACGCGCCTGCAGGCGGGGCGCACGGTGGTGAGGGTCTACGCGGAGTCCAATCCCGGCGCCGGTTTCGATGCGACGGCACCGGATCTCGAGGACGTGTATTTTTCGACCATCGCCGGGCATCTGGCACCCGTGGCGCAGGCGGCCTGACGATGACGCTTCTGGCCATTGCCTGGTTCGATTTCCGCCGCAGGCTGCGGGCGGTGTCGACCTATGTCTATTTCGTCCTGTTCGCGTTTCTGGCCGGGTTGTGGATGGCTGCCGCAGGCGGCGTGTTCTCCGGCGCCTCGGTCAGTTTCGGCGGCGACAAGGTGCTGATCAACGGACCCTACGCATTGGCGATCTGCATCGCCTTTCTCGGTTTCGCCGGCGTGACGGTGATCGGCTCGGTGGCAGGGCGCGCCGTGCAGCAGGACTTCGAGTACGGCACCTGGCATTTTTTCTTCTCGGCGCCGATCGCCAAGCGCGACTATTTCTTCGGTCGCCTGCTGGGCGCCTGGCTGACGCTGACGCTGGTATTCCTGTCGATTGTGCTCGGGGTCGTCATCGGCATGCATTTGCCCGGCATCGACGCGGCGCGAATCGTCGCTGCGCCAACCTGGCAGAGTTTCCTGCGCCCCTACCTGTTCCTGCTGCTGCCCAACATGCTCTGGCTCGGCGGCTGTTTTTTTGTGCTCGCCGCGCTGTCGCGGCAGATGGCGCCGGTATTCATTGCCGGCGTCATGGTTCTGATCGGCTACATGTTCGCGGTCAACCTGCTCGGCGACATGGACAACAAGGTGCTCGCCGCCATGGTCGATCCCTCCGGCGTCACCGCGCTCGACGTCTTTGCGCGCTACTGGACCGTGGCGCAGAAGAATGGCGAGGAAATTACGCTGGCTGGCGTATTCCTCTGGAATCGGGCGTTGTGGATGGGGCTGGGACTCGCAGTGATCGCGATGGGCTTTGCGGTGTTTCGGATGCGGGCGGCGACCACGGGACGCGCATTGCGCCGCAAGGCGGAGGTGGAGTCGTCCGGACGCGAGGCGTCGGCGCGCACATCGGTGGCAATGCCGACGGCGACCATCGATCGCAGCGCTGGCGCCTATGCGCGCATGCTTCCCGGTCTCGCGCGGCTGTATTTTTCCGAGATCCTGCGCAGTCCGCGCTTCCTGGCCATTGTGCTGGCCGGCGTGTTGCTGGTGTTTGGCAACGCCGCCACGCTGGGCTCGTTCTATGGGACCAACACCTGGCCATTGACCTACAAGGTGCTGGACGTCGTTGGCGGCACCTTCAGCCTGTTCCTCCTGATCGTGACCGCGATCTACGCGGGCGAGCTGGTCTGGCGCGAACGCGACACGCGCATCGACGACATCACCGACAGCATGCCGACACCGACGTGGCTTGGTTTTGCCGCCAAGGTCCTCGCGCTGTTCGGGTTGCAGGCGGCGCTGATGCTGGTGGTCCTGTTCTGCAGCATCGGCGTGCAGCTCGTCAAGGGCTACACGAACATCGAATTGCCGCATTATCTGTTCGAGCTCTTCGTCCTGCAGTTGTCCGGCTTCTTCCTGCTGGCGGTGTTTGCGCTGGCCGTGCACACAATGGTCAACAACAAGTATCTCGGACACTTCGTGGCGCTGCTGCTGTTCATCGTGGTTTCGCGGATGGCCGACTTCGGCTTCGAGGATCGTTTGTATCGTTTCGGCAGCGCGCCCGGTCTCATTTACTCGGATCTCAACGGCTATGGACACTTCCTGCCGGCGGTGTTCTGGTTCCGTCTGTATTGGGGTGCATTTGCGGCGTTGCTGCTGGTGTTCACCTATGCAATATGGGTGCGCGGGCGCGACCGCGGCTGGCGCGCCCGCCTGCGCGCGGCGTCGGGTCGCCTCACGCCGACAACATGGTCGCTGGCCGGCGTGGCCGGCGCGGTGTTCGTCGCCACCGGGAGCTTCATCTACTACAACACGCATGTGCTGAATCCCTATGTCTCGCGCAAGGAAGGCCAGCAACTGCGGGCCGACTACGAGCGCAAGTTCAAGGCGCTGTCCAGCGTGGCGCAGCCGAAGGTGACGGCGGTGGACCTCTCCGCGAACATCTTCCCCGAGCAACAGCGCGTACGCCTCGCGGGGACGCTGTCGCTGGCCAACAAGTCGACCCAGCCGATCCGCGACATCTACCTTCACTACCCGCCCACGGCGCAGGTACATGCACTTGAATTCAGCGTGCCCGCCCGCCTGGCCGGGGAAACCCCGGCGCTGCATTGGCATCACTATGCGCTGGACACGCCGCTCCGGCCCGGCGGCGTGGCGACGCTGCGCTTCGATTTCGAGTACGGAGCCAAAGGGTTTCGCAATGATGGGGCGGACCCGGTGGTACTCGGCAACGGCAGCCTGATCAACACCGGCTTTACGCCGGAAACCGCGTTGGTTCCGAGCTTCGGCTACAACCCGGGGGCTGAACTGACCTCGGACAACGATCGCCGGAAGCATGGCCTCGCGCCACGGCCGCGCATGCCCGATCTGGACGACACCGCCGAGCAGCGGAAAAGCGGGCTGACGCGTGACGCCGACTTCATCGACTATCGCGCCACCGTATGCACGTCGGCCGATCAATTCCCGGTGACCTCCGGATACGTCGAGCGCGACTGGACCGAGAACGGCCGTCGCTGCATCAGCTATGCGATGGACACGCCGATGGCGGCGATCTATCCGATGCTCTCCGGACGCTATGCGCACCGACGCGACGTATGGAAAGGGCCGGATGGCGACGTGGCGATCGAGATCGACTACCACCCCGGTCACGAATTCAACCTCGACCGCATGGTGGCCGGGGTCCAGGATTCGCTGGCCTATTTCACCGCGCACTACGGGCCCTACCAGCACAAGCTGCTTCGGATCATCGAGTTTCCGCGTTTTCGCCGTGGCGGCGGATTCGCGGCATCGTTTCCCAATACAGTGCCGTTCAACGAGGCGATCGGTTTCACCGCCCGGGTCAATGACCGCGATCCCACCGACATCGACTATCCCTACTTCGTCACCGCGCACGAGGTCGCGCACCAGTGGTGGGCGCATCAGGAGACGCCCGCCAATGTGCAGGGTGCCGAATTCATCTCCGAGAGCCTGGCGGAGTATTCGGCGTTGATGGTGCTGAAGCAGAAGTACGGTGACGCCCATATGCGGCGCTTCCTGAAGCACGAACTCGACCGCTACCTGAGGGGGCGCGGCCTGGAGCAGAAGGGCGAACAACCGCTGCTGCGCGCCGACGGCGCCGCCTATATCCATTACCAGAAGGGCGCGTTGACGCTCTACGCGTTGCAGGATGTCATCGGCGAGGCGGCGATGGACGACGCGCTGTCCGCGTTCCTGAAGCGCTGGCATTTCAAGGGGCCGCCGTACCCGACGTCGCGCGACCTGCTCGCGGAGTTGAAGCGTGTGACGCCGGCCGAACACCAGGGCCTGATCGAGGACTTTTTCGAGACCATCACGCTCTACGACAGCCGTGCGGTCAGCGCCACGGCGCGCAAGCGTCCGGACGGCAAGCACGAGGTCGACCTGGTCGTGTCGGCGCGCAAGGTTCGCGCCGATGCCGGCGGCAGGGAGACAGACGCACCGTTGTCGATGCTGATGGATATCGGCGTGCAGGATGCCAAGGGGGATTTCCTCGCGTTGGAGAAGCGGCCGGTGAAAACCGGCGAGAATCGCTACACGTTGACGGTCGACGGCGAGCCCGCGCGTGCGGGCATCGATCCGCTGCACAAGCTGATCGACCGTGATGCCGGCGACAATCTGGTCAAGGTGGAGGTGTTGTAGCCGGCGGTCGGTCGCTGGTGTCCGTCAATGCCGTTCGCCACGGTGGGGCCGGGGGCGTTCGCCTATACTCGCGGCGGTGTCCCATGAACCGGCCACGTAACCATGCCTCGTTGCCCTGAGAACATCCGCCGCGCGTCGGCGCCGAGCCGCGTGGACCACGTAGTCCTGCGGCGGCTCGCCCGCGCGCCTGCGAGGCGGAGCACGGGCCAGGCTGGTGCGAGCGGCTTTTCGCTGATGGAGATCATGATCGCCATCGCAATCATCGGCATCCTGGCGACGCTGGCGATTCCCGCGCTGTTCACGCCGCTGGTCCGCGACCAGATCGTTGCCGCCGGTCCACTCGCGGACTTGGCGAAAAAGCCCATTGCCGCGGCCTGGGCGGCCACGCAGGCCTTTCCTGCCAACAATGCAGCGGCAGGCTTGCCGGCGGCGGAAAAATTGGTCAACAACTACGTCTCCGGCGTGGCGATCCGCGACGGCGTGATCGAAATCACTTTCGGCAACAGCGCGCACAAGGAAATCCACGGCAAGATCCTGTCGATCCGCCCAGCGGTGGTCACGGACACGCCGGTGGTACCGGTGGCCTGGGTATGCGGCTACGCGGCGGTGCCCGGCGGCATGACCGCAAACGGTCAGAACACGACCAACATCGTGACGGGACTGCTGCCGGTAAACTGTCAGGCGCCACCGAAGCAGTAGCCGGCGGCGACCATCGTCGCGGAGTCCCGCGGACAGCGCGCACGCGCCGGGCGTGTGGCGCGCAGGTCCGATCACGAAGGATAACCAGCCATGAAGCTCACCATCCTGGACCCGGGCCACTTTCACGCGGCCCTCGTGCAGAAATCGATGATTCCCGATGTCGAGGCCGAAGTGAACGTCTTCGCACCCGCCGGCCCGGATCTCGACGATTATCTGCAGAAAATCGCGAACTACAATGCACGCGCGCAGGATCCGACCCGTTGGCAACTGCTTCTGCATGTCGGTGCGGATTTCCTCGATCGCTTTGCCGCTGCACAGGGTGCGGGCGTCGCGGTGATCGCGGGGAACAACCGGCGCAAGGCCGAGTACCTGACACGGTCGGTGGCGGCCGGGTATCACACGCTGGCCGACAAGCCCATGGTCATCGACGCCGCCGGCTTTGCCGCGCTGGAGAAGCGCATTTGTGCACGCCCGGGACAAGGCGTGTTGCTCTACGACATCATGACCGAGCGGCACGAAATCACCACGATCCTGCAGAAGGAGTTCTCGCACACTCGGCGTCCGTGTTCGGCACGCTGCAGGCAGGCAATGTCGATCAGCCGGCGGTCACCAAGGAGTCGGTCCATCACTTTTCGAAGCCGGTCTCCGGCGCGCCGATCAAGCGTCCCGCGTGGTTCTTCGATACTGCGCAGCAAGGGGAAGGACTGGTCGACATCACCACACATCTGGTCGACCTGGTGCAGTGGGAGTGCTTCCCGGAGCGGGTGCTCGACTACCGGCAGGACGTCCGGATCCTGCGCGCCCGGCGCTGGCCCACGGTGATTTCGCCCGCGCAGTTCGAACAGGTGACGCAGATGAAGGCATTTCCCGCGTATCTGCGCAAGGACGTGCAGGCCGATGGCAACCTGCACGTCCATGCCAACGGGGAAATCGACTACACGCTGTGCGGCGTGCATGCGAAGGTGTCGGTGCTGTGGAATTTCGAGGCGCCCGCCGGCGCCGGCGACTCGCATTTCTCGATCATGCGCGGCACCCGGGCCAACCTGGTCATCCGGCAGGGAGTCGCGGAGAAGCATCAGCCGACGCTGTACATCGAGCCAGTCGACGGCGGCCGGCGCGGCGGCGCTCACCGCCGCGCTGGAGCAGGCGTTGCCGCAGGTGCAGGCGAAATATCCGGGTGTCGAACCTGCGCGCTGCCGGCGACGGCGTGGCAGGTGGTGGTCCCGGCCAGGTACCACGTTGGTCACGAGGCGCATTTCGGACAGGTGACCGAGCAGTTCCTCGGCTACGTGGCGGCAGGTGCGCTGCCGGAGTGGGAAGTGCCCAACATGCTCGCCAAGTACTGGACGACGACACAGGCGCTGGCGCTGGCCAAGTCCTGAGCAGCACCGATTGCCGGCTCGCGCACCGCGTCGCCGCGTCGCAGGCGAACGCGGGTCTTCCCCTATAATGGAACCATTACGCCGCACGAATCTTGCCTTCGAAAGCGGCCATTCACAGGGAGACTCACCATGGTGAAATCCATGTTCACGCGAAGCCAGCATCGCCGCTGCTGCGCAGTGCTCGTGGCCGCGATCGCGCTGCCGATGCGCGGCCGAGACGGTGACCGTCGTCACGTCGTTTCCGAAGGAATTGACCGCCGCGTACAAGAAGGCGTTCGAGGCCAAGTACCCGAACGACAAGCTGGAAATCCTCAACAAGAACACCGCCGCCGGCATCGCCTTCGTCCGCGAACAGCCGGCCGGCAGCCGGCCGGAGATTTTCTGGGCTTCGGCGCCGGACGCCTTCGAGGTGCTGGCGTCGGCCAAGCTGCTGCAGAAGACCGATGTCGCCAATCCTGCCGTGCCGGCCAAGGTCGGCAGCTATCCGATCAACGATCCCGAAGGCATGTACTACGGCCAGGCGCTGGCCGGCTACGGGATCATGTGGAACACGCGCTACCTCGCGGCGAACAAGCTGGCCGCGCCGCGCGAATGGGCCGACCTGGCGAAGCCGGAGTATTTCGGCCACGTGGCCATGTTCGAGCCCATCGCGCTCCGGCACGACGCATCTGACCGTCGAGACCATCCTGCAGGGCGAGGGCTGGCAGAAGGGCTGGGCGCAGATGCTGGCCATCGGCGGCAACTGCGCGGCGATCACCGAGCGCAGCTTCGGCGTGCCCGACGGCGTCGCCAACGGCCAGTACGGCGTCGGGCTGGTCATCGACTTCTTCGGCCTGGCCGCCAAGAACTCCGGCATGCCGGTCGACTTCATCTATCCGTCGGTGACCGTCGATCGTGCCGGCGAACATCGCGCTGGTCGCGGGATCGAAGGCGCCCGAGGCCGGCAAGCGCTTCATCCAGTTCACGCTGTCGGAGGAAGGCCAGGCGCTGCTGCTCGACAAGCAGATCAGCCGGCTGCCGGTGCTGCCCGCCACCTACGCCAAGGCCCCGGCCGACTATCCGAATCCGTTCAGCGGCAAGATCCAGGCGAAGGTCAATTTCGACAGCAACCTGTCGGAATCGCGCTACTACGTCGTGCTGGCGATGTTCGACCAGCTGATCACCTTCCGGCAGAAGGAACTCGCCGCGGCGGTCAAGGCGATCAACGAGGCGCAGCAGCGCCTGGGCGGACGCGCCAGCCCGCAGCTCGACGAGGCCCGCCGCCTGGTGTTCACGCCGCCGGTCGACGACAGGCAGGCGGTCGACAAGGCGATGGC
Source organism: uncultured beta proteobacterium (assembly GCA_963712105.1). Classification (GTDB taxonomy): domain Bacteria; phylum Pseudomonadota; class Gammaproteobacteria; order Burkholderiales; family Casimicrobiaceae; genus VBCG01. The sequence goes on along the minus strand of CAVQGR010000016.1, from coordinate 30,337 downwards.
CGTCGGTGTTTCCGCGGCCGACAAGAAGGACGTCGAGGCGTCGAAGCGGCGGGCGCAGGTCGAGGATGAATGGACAACGCAGGCCAAGGCGAATTACGCCAAGGCCGTGGAACTCGCCAGCGCGGCCAAGTGATCTGTCGGCAGTCGCAGCGCTGATCGCGATGGCGGCGCGTGCACCGAGCGATGCTGACGCATGACCGCGCTGCGCGCCAGCCGGCACGATGGTCGGCCCGGTGCCGGACGGGCGTGGCTGATCGCGCTGCCGGTCGCCGCCTTCATCGCCATCCTGCTGCTCTGGCCGGTCGGCGACGGTGATGTACGCCGCCTTCGCCGACGGGCAGGGCGGGATGACGACCGGGCATATCGGCGCGTTCTTTTCGCTGTCGATCATGCGCGAGGCGTTCGTCAACAGCCTTATCGTCTCGCTCGGTGCCGTGGTCCTGTCCACGCTGATCGCCGTGCCGCTGGCCTATCTGACCGTGCGCTTCGAGTTCCGCGGCGCGGCGCTGGTGCAGACGCTGGGCATCCTGCCGCTGGTGATGCCGCCGTTCGTCGGCGCGGTGGCGATGCAGCTGCTGTTCGGGCGCAACGGGTCGGTCAACCTGCTGCTGAACGATGCCTTCGGCTTCAAGATCCCCTTCATGGAGGGCCTGAACGGCGTCATCTTCGTCGAGGGCCTGCACTACTTCCCGTTCATCCTGCTGAACCTGGTCGCGTCGATGCGCAACATCGACGTGGCGATGGAGGAGGCGGCGCAGAACCTCGGCTGCCACGGCTTCCGGCTGTTCCGCCGGGTGGTGTTTCCGCTGGCGCTTGCCCGGCTTCGTCGCCGGCGCGTCGCTGGTGTTCGTCAAGGTCTTCGACGACCTGGGCACGCCGCTGGTGCTCAACGTCACCAACATGCTGGCGCCGCAGGCCTACCTGCGCATCACCTCGATCGGCCTCGAGGATCCCGTCGGCTACGTGATCGCGCTGATCATGGTGGTGTTCTCGATCGCCGCGCTGGCGCTGTCGGCGCGCATCACCCGCGGCCGCGACTACGCGACGCTCACCCGCGGCGGCACCGCGCCGCGCCAGCCGTCGCCTGCAGGGCGCGCAGCTGTTCCTCGCCTACGCCTGGGTGGGGCTGGTGCTGCTGCTGGTGCTGTCGCCGCACGTCGGCATCCTGCTGCTGTCGGTGTCCAAGGTGTGGAGCTTCTCGGTGCTGCCCGAGGGCTATCACGCTGGCGCACTACGGCGTGGTGCTGACCGACTCCAGCCGGATGATCGGCAACACCATGCTCTATTGCACGCTGGCCGCCGGCATCGACGTCGTGCTCGGCGTCGCCATCGCCTGGCTGCTGCTGCGCACCAGGCTGCCGGGTCGGCATTGGCTGGACTGGGGCGCGAGCGCGGCGCTGGCCATTCCCGGCCTGGTGCTGGCGATCGGCTTCCTGCGCGCGTTCCGCGGCATCGACCTGCCCTTCGGCTGGGGCGCGCTCACGGCGAGCTGGATCGCGATCATGCTGGCCTACGCGGTGCGGCGGCTGCCCTACGCGGTGCGCTCCTGCGTCGCCGCGCTGGAGCAGGTGCACGTCTCGCTCGAGGAGGCCGCGCAGAGCCTGGGCGCGAATCGCCTGCGCACCATCCGCCGCGTCGTCGTGCCGCTGATCGCCGGCGGCATTCTGGCCGGCTTCGTCACCAGCTTCATCACCGCCGCGGTCGAGCTGTCCGCGACCATCCTGCTGGTGACGCGCGAATCGCAGGCGCCGCTGTCCTACGGCATCTATCTCTACAACCAGAGCATCGCCACGCGCGGACCGGCCGCGGCGCTGGGCGTCATCGCGGTGGCCATCGTCGCGCTGGGCACCTGGCTGTCGCACCGCTTCCTGGAGCGCCGGGCCGAGGCCTCGCAGCTGTCGACGGAGAACATCATGACCGATCCAGTCCCATACACCGCCGCAGCCGGCATCGAAATCGAGGGCGTCAATCTCGCCTACGGCGACAACGTCGTGCTGCGCGACGTCACGCTGTCGATCGCGCCCGGCGAATTCTTCGCGCTGCTCGGGCCCTCGGGGTCGGGCAAGTCGACGCTGCTGCGGCTGATTGCCGGCTTCAACCGCGCCAACCACGGCCGCGTGCGGCTGGCCGGCGTCGACGTCGCCGAATTGCCGCCGTGGGAGCGCGACGTCGGCATGGTGTTCCAGAACTACGCGCTGTGGCCGCACCTGTCGGTGGCCGAGAACGTCGCCTTCGGACTGGAGGAGCGGCGCTGGCCGAAGGAGCGCATCCGCGAGCGCGTGCGCGAGGTGCTCGAACTGGTGAGCCTCACCGGCTACGACCGGCGCCGGCCCGGCCAGCTCTCCGGCGGCCAGCAGCAGCGCGTCGCCATCGCCCGCACGCTGGCGATCGAGCCCGCCGTGCTGCTGCTCGACGAGCCGCTGTCCAATCTCGACGCCAAGCTGCGCGCGTCGACCGGACTGGAGCTGAAGAAGCTGCAGCGCCGCCTGGGCCTGACCACGGTGTTCGTCACCCACGACCAGCAGGAGGCGATGACCATCGCCGACCGCCTCGCCGTGCTCGACGGCGGGGTGATCCAGCAGATCGGCACGCCGCGCGAACTCTACGATGCGCCGGTCAACCGCTTCGTCGCCGAATTCGTCGGCTCGATCAACCTCTATCCGGGCCGCATCGACGGCGCCGGATCGGCCACGGCGCGGAATCGACGTCCCCGGCATCGGCAGCGGCAGCCTGCCCGCCACCCGCGTCGGCGCCGCCGATGTCCGCGCGCGACGGCGCCGCGCTGATCGCCTTCCGCCCGCATGCCGTGCACCTCGACGAGGCGCGCGGCGGCGACGGCCTGGCCTTCGAGGCCGACGTGGTCGACAGCGAATTCATCGGCGAATTCGTCCGCTACGAGCTGCGCGTCGGGCGAGGCGAAGGTCGTCGCCGATCTGCCGCATGCGCGATTGCGCGAGGTGCTGCCGCCGGGGCGGCGGGCACGCTTTTTCGTGCCGGAGTCGGAGATCCTGGTGCTGGCGCCGACCGAGCGCGCAGTAGCGAAGGCACCGGGCGTGCCGGACTCGAGCGACGGTGTCGGGCGCGTCAGTTCCCGTCGCCGCAGCATCATCCGGACGACAGACTTCCTCGCGCATGGCCGCGCCTTCGGCGCGCAGGCGCGCGAATTCGTCGGCACCAGTCCGCGCGCGGAGGCTGCGTCCCCGGGAATCGTCGACGCTCGCCGCAAATATTGATCCCACACGCCGGTGCGCGCCATCAGATCGGCATCGACATAGCCGATAGACGCGGGCAGCATCGGCGGACGCTGCCCTGCCGCGCGGCGCACAGCGCCAGTCCCCAGAATACGCGAATCTCGTCCCCCTCGCGCAGCAGCAGCGCATAGCGCGGTCCGCCCGCCGCGACAGCGCATCGTCGACGCGGCCCAGCGATCGCCGCGCGATCCGCACGACGGTGTAGCCAAAGGTGCCCGGCGCCGGCGCCGCCGCCGAGCCGTCGAGTTCGCGCGATCGATCCGCAGCGCATGTTCCAGCGCCAGTCTCGGTTCGTCCGAGGTCGAGTTCTGCGGCCCGTGACGTTGGACATCCCGAAGTGCGCTGCCGATCATCGTCGCCGCCTTCCAGCGCGGACCGTTCCGCCTGCCGCTGCGCAGCAGGCCAGCCACTCCTTCGTATTGCGTCCCAGCATGGAGAACCAGCGGAAGCGGGCGAACTCGAGCAGTGAGCGCTGTCGTCCCGGCCAGTCGGCTTGCTCGACGCTGAGGCTTCGGCGATGGCGGCCTCCATCTGCCTCGACGGTCCCGAAACGGATGCCCTGTACCGCGCTGGTGACCAGCGCGTCGTAGAGCTGGCCGCTTGCCGCCGTCTGCCGGTAGAGGGTCTGCCGCGCGTACCGCGGCGTCGAAGCTTCCGCGGCGAGTCGTATACAGGCCGAGCCGTGCGATGGTCAGCCAGAAGCGTGCCTGGTCGGCCTGGGGCAGCCGTCGGGCGAATCGATGGCTGCACCGCCAGGCAGCGTTCCATGCCTTCGGTGGTCTGGCCGGGGCCGTTCCAGACGCGATGCGACGTCGCCGGCCAGCGCCATGGCCAGTTCGCCACCGTCATCGGCGGTCGCTGCCCAGGCCAGCGCGGCGCGCAGGTTGTCGAGTTCGGAGCGGCGGCGATCCAGTTGTCCATCACGTCCCGCGTCTGCGCATTCGTCGTCGCTCGAAGCCGGCGAGCACCTGCAGTAATGCTTCCGCGTGCCGGCGTAAGTACGGCTATCCGTCTCGACCGCTTCCGCCAGTCGCTCCACCGAGTACGCGCGGGTAGTCTCCAGCAGTCGGTAACGCGGCACCGGGTCGCCCTCGGCGAGCACCAGCGACTTGTCGACCAGTGCGCCGAAAGGATCGAGCGCGGACCAGGCGTCGATCAGCTCGTCCTGACGACATGTTGCGCGGTCCCGAGAGTGAAACTGCCGGCAGAATACGCCGAGCCGGCGAAAGACGTTCTGCTCGTCGGGCGTGAGCAGTCCATGGCTCCACTCCAGCGTCGCGAGCAGGGTCTGGTGCCGGCGCAGCACCATGCGGGTGCCGCCGGTGAGCACCTTGAAGCGTTCGTCCAGGTGGGTGCGCAGACCTTCGATGCCGAGTAGCGGCAGGCGCGCCGCGGCGAGTTCGATGGCCAGCGGTATGCCGTCCAGCCGTCGGCAGATCTCGGTCACCGCCTGCGTCGTTCTCTGCCGTCAGTGCGAAGTGCGGGTCGACTGCCTGCGCCCGCGCCACGAACAGTTCGACCGCGCCGGTTGCCTGCGCGTCGGGATCGCCGGCGGCAGGCACGTCGAGCGCGCCAATCCGATAGACGTGCTCGTCGGAGGTCTTCAGCGTCTCCTGGCTGGTGACCAGCACGCGCAGTCCGGGGGCGGCGGCGCAGAGCGTGTCGATGAGAGGGGCGACGGCGTCGGACAGGTGCTCGCAGTTGTCCAGCACCAGCAGCACTCGCTGCGGCGCCAGCACGGCGGCGATGGTGTCGGCCGGCGGCCGGTCGGCGCCAAGCACCGTATCCAGAACGCGCGCGACCGCCGACGGCACCAGTGCGGCGTCGGAGAGCGACGCCAGCTCGACCCACCAGACGCCGTCCGGAAAGTCGACCGCGCGCTCGACCGCGAGCTGCGCGGCCACCGTCTGCGCGCATCCGGGTCTTGCCGATGCCGCCGGCGCCGGCGATGGTCAGCACGGCGTGTCGCGCCAGCAACGTCTTGACCGCATCGACGTCGGCGCGCGACCGTACAGCGACGGTGACAGGCGCGATGGGAGGTTGGTGGGCGCGGCGTCCCCGCGACGGTGCGGCCGCAGCGGACGCGGTTGCCGGTGGCGCCGGCGAGCCTTGTCCGGCGGGGTGGTCGGCCGGTCGCCGGCGATCGCCTTCGCCATCGCCTTCGACCGGCAGCGCGAAGCGGTAGCCACGCCCCGGTATCGTCGCCAGCGCGCTCGGCCCCAGCAGCTTGCGCAGCGTCGAGACCTGCACCTGCAGGTTGTTCTCCTCGACCACCAGCCCGGGCCAGACCAGCGTCAGCAGCTCATTCTTGGAAACCAGCTGGCCGGCGCGCGCGACCAGCGCGACCAGCAGGTCGAACGCCCGTGCGCCGAGCGTCACCGGCTGGCCGTCGGCGAGCAGGCGGCGGTCGTCGGGGCGCAGCTCGAAGCCGCCGAAGCGGCAGGGTGGGCAGGACAACTCGGCGGGTGCGGAGGAGGGCATGCGGAATTCCGGTGGGTCGCCCTCAGTCTATCCCGGGCCAAGCATCATCCGGACGACGTCGTCCTCGCGCATCGCCGCGCCCTCGGCGCGCAGCCGCGCCAGTTCGTCTGGTTGCAGGCCGGAAGCGAGCATGGGTTCCAGGCGATCGCTGACGCTGGTCCAATGCGATTCCGGGAGATTTCCGGCGCGCGCCCGCGCGCCATCGGCATAGCCGATGATGCGCGCCGCATCGGGCAATCGTCCCTGCAGCGCGGCGAACAGCGCCAGCCCCCAGTACACCCGCGACTCGTCGCCTTCCCGCAACAGCAGCGCATAGGCGGTCCGACCCGCGGCGAGGGCGGCGTCGACGTGGCCCAACAGCGCCTCGGCGCTCAGCACGTTGAGCCACAGGTGCCCCGCGCCGGCGCTGCCGCCGATGACGTCGAGCCGTGCGATCGAGGCGCGCGCATGCGCCAGCGCGATCTCGGTCCGACCGAGCTGGTTCTCCGCTGCGACCACGTTGGACATGGCGTAGTGCACGCCGACCTCGTTGCCGCCCTGTTCGCTGATCGCAACCTGTCGCTGCGCCGCAGCGAGCGACTCCTCCATCCGGCCCTGGCGGGCGAACACGCGGCTGCGGGCGAACTCGAGCGACGCCCGCTGTCGCGGCGGCCAATCGGGACGCACCAGGCGCGCGGCTTCGGCGACCGCCGACTCCATCGCCTCGATGGTGCCGAAGCGAATGCCCTGCGCAGCACGCGGACATGAGGGCGTCGAACAGGCGGTGGTCGTCGCCGAGCTGCCGAAAGAGTTGCGCGGCGCGCCCGGCCGCGTCGAAGGCCTCGCGGCGAGTCGAATAAATGCCGAGCCGCGCGACGGTGAGCCAGAACCGCGCCACCAGAGCCGGCGGCATCTCATCGCGCAGCTGTTGCCGGAACGCCAGGCAGCGCTGGAGGCCCTCGGTCAGCTGGACCGTGGCGTTCCAGACCCGCAGCGAATTGCCCGCCAGGCCGATGGCGAGTTCTTCGCCGTCGGCGGACGGTAACGACCCAGGCCAGCGCGACGCGAAGGTTGTCGAGTTCCGCGGCGGCGGTGATGTAGCCCGCCGACCGCGACCCCCGTGAACTGATCTTCGCGCTCGAAGGCGGTGAGCACCTGCAGCAGCGCTTCCGCGTGCCGGCGAAGCATGGCGTCGGTCTCGCCCGCTTCGCCGAGGCGTTCCAGCGCGAAGGTCCGTGTTGTTTCCAGCAGCCGGTAGCGCGGCAGCGGGTCGCCTTCGGCAAGCACCAGCGACTTGTCGACCAGCGCGCCCAGGTGATCGAGCGCGGCCCATTGCGTCGATGTTCTCGTCCTGCGCGACGTGCTGCGCGGCCTCCAGCGTGAAGCTGCCGGCGAACACGCCCAGCCGCCGGAACACGGTCTGCTCTTCGGGCGTGAGCAGGCCATGGCTCCATTCCAGCGTCGCGCGCAGCGTCTGGTGCCGGCGCAGCACCACGCGGGCGCCGCCGGTGAGGACGTTGAAGCGTTCGTCCAGCCGGGCGCGCAGTCCCTCGATGCCCAGCAGCGGCAGCCGCGCGGCGGCGAGTTCGATGGCCAGCGGTATGCCGTCCAGCCGCCGGCAGATCTCGACCACTGCCTGCGTATTCTCGGGCGTCAGCGTGAAATGCGGGTCGACCGCCTCCGCCCGCGCCACGAACAGTTCCATCGCGCCGGTCGCCGGCGCGCCAGCGCGCACTTCGGCGTCGGCGACGGGCACTTCGAGCGCGCCAGCCGGTACACGTGCTCGTCGGAGGTCTTCAGCGTCTCCTGGCTGGTGACCAGCACGCGCAGCCCCGGCGCGGCCGCGCAGAGCGTGTCGACGAAAGTCGGCGACGGCGTCGGCACAGATGCTCGCAGTTGTCGAGCACCAGCAGCACGCGCTGCGGCGCGAGCACCGCGGCGATGGTATCGACCGGTGGCCGGTCGGCGCCGAGCGTCGTATCCAGTACCCGCGCGACCGCCGACGGCACCAGCGCAGCCGTCGGACAGCGACGCCAGCTCGACCCACCAGACGCCGTCCGGATAGTCGGCCGCGCCTCGACGGCGAGCTGCGCGGCGACGGTCTGCGCGACCCGCGTCTTGCCGATGCCGCCGGCGCCGGCGATAGTCAGGACGACGTGGCGGGCGAGCAATGCCTTGATGGCTTCGACGTCCGCGGCGCGACCGTACAGCGGCGACAGGCGCAAAGGAAGGTTGGTAGGCGCGCGTACCGGTGATGACGTGGCTGCGGTGGTCGCCGATGTCGGTGCGGATTCCACCTTGTTCAGGTGGAGTCGGCGGCGGATCGCCAACGATGCTTTTGTCAGCGCGCTCGACCGGCAGCGCGAAGCGATAGCCCCGCCCTGGAATCGTCGCCAGCGCGCTCGGCCCCAGCAGCTTGCGCAGCCTCGACACCTGCACCTGCAGGTTGTTCTCCTCGACCACCACGCCGGGCCAGACCAGCGTCAGCAGGTCGTTCTTGGACACCAGCTGGCCGGCGCGCGCGACCAGCGCCACCAAGAGGTCGAAGGCACGCGCACCGAGCGTCACCGGCTCGCCGTCGGCGAGCAGGCGGCGCTCGTCGGGCAGCAGCTCGAAGCTGCCGAAGCGGCAGGGCGGGCAGGACAGCTCGGCGGGGGCGGAGGCGGGCATGCGGGGTTCCGATGAGGTCGCCCCCAGTCTATCCCGCGAGCGTTCCACCCGGCAAAACCCCCGGAAAAGCGCGATTCAGAACGATTCAGGCAGGTTTAAGGCACGCCTAAGGACTGAAGGTGGGCTTCAGGCGGACATTGGCATCGTCGTAACCGCCAACCCACCAGGAGAGCCGCCATGCAAACGACCAACAGCCGCCGCACCCAGATCGCCGTCCTGTCCAGCCTCGTGATCGCCGCCGCCGTGACCGCCATGGTGGTGCTGGTTCCGGGTCAAGCCGGCCCGTCCCCGACCCTCGCCACCCCGGTGTCGATGACCGCCACCGCCACCGGCGAAACGCAGAACGGCCTGCCGGTCTACCGTCTGCCCACCGTCGCCGTGACCGCCAGCCGCAGCGTCGAACTGGCGAAGATGGAAGAGGAAGACCGCCAGGCGCTGGCCAAGGCCAATGCCGCCCCGGCCGCGAACATCGGTGTCGCCACCGGCGAAACGCAAGACGGAGCGCCGGTCTACCGCCTGCCCAAGGTTGCCGTGACGGTCAGCCGCAGCGAAGAACTCGCCCGGATGATCCAGGAAGACAAGCTGGCCGAGGTCAAGTAAGCGCGGCAGAAATTCTCCTCCTGGCCTTGTCGGCGGGGCGGCGTAACGGGAACCGACCCGTTTGCCGCCCCGTCGGCGTTTCGGCGCGACGACGATGCAGTTCGAAGCGACCCCGCATGATTCGCCACAATGGCGTCCACCGCGACCCAGCCGGTACCGGCGTTCGATTTCGATCAACGTCGCATGGCAACCCCGACCGTCGACCGCCGGTCGCGCCTGACAACGGATAGGATAGGCGCCGGCCTATGGCCCGCAGCGGGCTTCAATGGCCAGCTTCGCCGCCCAGACGGTCGCCGGATCGGACGTTACCGATGCCAGGCTGGCCACACCGGCCAGCTCGCCGCCATAGGGACAGCCCGCCGCCACCTTGCCGGTGTAGTGATTGGCCACGTCCAGCCGGTTCGCCACCGTCAAGGCATCCAGCCCCGTCGCCCCGCCCAGCAGATCCAGCATGATCGTCTGAGGGTTGGTCAGGCCAGCATTCAACCGATCGAGGTAATACTGCTTGCCGCCCGGGTCCGGCGCGCGCCCCAGCGTCTGCTGGTAGAGGATGTCGATCAGATCGCTGAAGCTCAAGCCCCCATATCGCTGGTTGTACTCAGCCGAGTTACCGAAGGCGGCGATGATGGACGACAGCGATCCACCCTCCGCATCCATCCGGCTCGCCCAATACGCCAACCCGCCGGGATCGGCCGGCCGGCCGTAATAGGCCACGTAGGCCTTCTGCACCCATTCGTTCGAGTTGGCACTGCCCGCGCCGGTGAATGTGAACGTGGCCGTGACGCTCAGCGCGGTGGGCATCGACACCATACAGACGCCGGTGCCGGCACAGGCGCCACTCCAGCCGCTGAAGACCCACCCGGCGTTCGGCGTAGCGAGCAGCGAAACAGCGGTTCCGATAACGTAGTTCTCGGTACAGTCGCTGCCGCAGGCAATGCCCGGCGGATTGCTGGTGACTGTGCCGTTGCCCATGCGCCCCACGGTCAGCGAGACGGGCGGTCCCGGTGCCACGGAATTCACGCTGAAACGGAGGATATTGTTGTTGTTTCCGGTGATCCAGAGATTGCCGTCGGGTCCGGTGACGATGAAAGTGCCGCCGAAGGCGGCGAGCGGGAACTCGGTCGCCACGCCGCTCGGCGTGATTCGTCCTATGGTCAGGGCATATCCGGTGGGGTACCAAAGGTTGCCATCGGGCCCGGTCGTGATGCCCCTGCCCGCGTTCGCCACCGGAAACTCGGTGATGACGCCGGCCGGGGTGATTCGCCCGATCACCGCCGTATTCTTGGTGTACCAGACGTTGCCATCCGGCCCTCCAGTGATCCCGAACGGCTGGCCGAAGCTGGGACTGGTGAATTCGGTGATCGCGCCGGCGATCGTAATGCGGCCGATCTTGTTGACGTTGGTTTCGGTGAACCAGATATTGCCGTCCGGGCCCAACGCCATGTTGATCGGATCGCTGCCTGCGGTCGGCGTCGCAAATTCCGTGACTGCGCCCAACGTCGTTATGCGCCCGATCTTGTTGGCATTTTCTTCAGCAAACCAGAGATTGCCATCGGCTCCGGCGGCGATGCCGTTGACGTGACTGTTGCCCGTCAAGACGGGAAATTGCGTGACCACTCCGGCGGTCGTGATGCGGGCAATCGCGTTTGGCACTTCCAGGGTCGCCCACAGATTGCCGTCCGACCCGGTCGCGATCTGGTTCGGGGCGGAACCCAGCGTCGGCGTCGGGAACTCCGTGATTGTTCCACCGGGCGTGATGCGGCCGACCTTGTTGCTGTTGCTCTCCGCGAACCAGACGTTGCCATCGGGGCCGGCCGTGATGCCGTAGGGCAGTGCCGAGGCCGTGGGAATGGGAAAATTGCCCGTCAGGCTTTGCGCAAGGGCGACGCCGGTGCCCATCAGCGCGGCTGCGATCGATACCAAACAAAGCAACACGACCCCAATCCAACGCGGCGATCCAGTCACGACAGCCACCACGGCATGCAGTTGCGAGTCGGCGACCGGCTCGATGAAGCGGAAATCATTTTCCACGTCCATGCCCCCTTGGGGTCGGCCGGAATCCGGTTGCGACGGTCTGAGGCAGGTTATTCCCCGGGTACTCTGAAAGCAAGGGAATTCGGGGCTTGCCCGACATCCTGCGGCGACGCGGATGGGCGCGCGGCACCATCGCGGCGGGGCGGCCAACGGGAGCACCCCCGCCGCTCTTTTCATTTTGGGTAAGATCATGCTTCCAGCGACAGAAGTGCCCGCCATCGGTCGAGCACAGCGCAAGCGCCCCCATGATCACCAAACGCCTGTTTCGTTCCCCTTTGCACCAACACGCCGATCACGCCCAGCGCGTGCTCGGCGCGTCGGAGTTGCCACCGGACTCGGACGATCTCGCCAGTCTGCTGGCAACCGATCCGGCGCCGGAGGTCCGCGCGGCGGCGGCCTCGCGTTGCGTGGATGTCGACGCCCTTGCCGCGGCGTGGGAATCGGAATCCGATCCGGCGGTGCGTGCTGTCCTCGCGGTTGTGCTGGGCCCGGTGCTTGCCGAGACGCCACGCCGCGAGGCAGCGACGGCGCTGCTGGAATCCGACGGTTGTACCGACGCGATCCGGTCCGAGGTTGCACGGCGCACGCGGGACGCGGACCGTCGCCGCATCGCGATCGCCGCACTTCGCGATGAGGATTCGCTGGTCGAGGTCGCGCTGGTCGCCGACCATTCGGAAACGCGATTGGCCGCCGCGGCGCGCGTGCGCACGCCGGAGAGTCTGCGCAAGCTCGCCGACGCCGCCAGGAATGAGGATCACGGAGTGGCTCGGCTTGCCCGGAAGCGGATCGAAGCGATCACGGATCATGCCGACAAGACGGCCGCGGCGGACGCGATTCTGGCGCAGCTGGAAGGACTGGCAACAGCTCCAGGCGCAATTCTCACCCCGCTGGTCGAACTCAACCACCGTTGGCAGGCGCTGGACCTCGGCGACGACGCTGTTCGCATTGCGCGCGCGGATGCGGCCCGCAACGTATTGCAGGCACGCTTCGATCGCGAGAACGATGAGCAGCGGACGCGGGCAAGATTCGACCGCCGGCTGACCGAGTGGATCGGGAATGCGGGAGCCCCCCACGACGGCGGAAGCGCTCGCCGGTCTGCGCGTCGAGCTCGGCGCGTTGCGCGGCGAGGCGGCAACCTACGAAGACCACGCGGCGCAGGCGAAGCTGGACGACGCGGAACAGCGGATCGCGCTGTGGACGCAGCAGCTCCAGGCGCAGGCCGACGCCGAAGCGCTGGTCGCCGAAGTGGAGCAGCTGGCCGGCGGCACCTCCATCGACGATGCGAAACTGCCGGAACGTTGGCAGAATTTGAATCGGGCGATTCGAACGCCGGCCCTGACGCGACGCTTCGAGGCCGCGTTGATCGTGATCGAGCAACGCCGGCTTGCACAAGTGCACGCGGCGGAGCAGGAAACCAATTCGGCGCGGCAAAAGATTCACAGCCTTCTGCATGCCGCCGAGCAGGCGCTTGCCGCTGGCCAGCTCCAGACCGCCCGCGCGTCCGCGAACGAGATCAGGACCCGGAAGCCAGATGCCGGCCTCCTGCCGAAGCCGACAATGCAACGGTTGAGCCGGCTGATTGCGCAACTGGCGGAGCTTGAGCGCTGGGAGTCGTTCGGGCAGCAACACGCACGCATTCAATTGTGTGAGCGTGCCGAGGCCGCCGCGACGACCTCGCTGGACGCACCGCGGCTCGCGGCCGAAGTCCAGAAGCTGCGCGACGAATGGAAGGCGCTCGACCAGCAGCATGCAGGCGTCCCCAAGGCGCTATGGGAACGGTTCGATCGCGCATGCGAAAAGGCGTATGCCCCGGCGGCCCGGCATTTCGCCCAAATGGCCGCGCAGAAAAGGGAGGCTCGCAAGCGGCGCGACGATTTCATCGCGGCGGCGGCGGCGCATGCCGCGACCCTGCTCCCCGAGCCACGCGACTGGCGCGCAATCGAGCAATGGTTGCGCGAAACGGATAGGGTGTGGCGCGACGGAGATCTCGGCAGCGTCGAACCAAGAGCCTGGAAAGGCTTCGATGCCCGCCTCAAGGCAGCGGTCGCACCGTTGCGCGAGGCGCTGGCGGCAGCGCGCGCACAGGCGAAGGCGGGGCGCCAAGCGTTGATCGACGAGGTCACGGCGCTGGCGGGCACGGCAATGGAACGCGACGCGCCATCGCGGGTCAAGGCGATCCAGGCCAGGTGGCAGGCAGAAGCCAAGGCGTTCGGACTCGCGCAGCGCGACGAGCGGGCGCTCTGGGAGCAGTTTCGCTCGGCGTGCAACGCGGTCTTCGATGCACGCCAGGCGAAGCGCAAGGAGGCGGACGGCGTCAAGCATGAACACCATCGCGCGCTGGAGGCGATCTGCGTGGAGCTCGAGCAACTTGCGGCGGCGACTGACAAGGCCGACGGCGACCTCCGTCGCGGCCTGCGCGAGCTGGAGGACCAGTGGAAAAAGCGGATCGGCGGATTCGATCCCGCGGTGCGTGGAGTCGAGTCCCGGTTCAGGAATGCGAAGACGGCGATCGAGGCGGCGTTGTCGGCGCGGGCCCGATCGCGTGAAGCGGCCGTCTGGCAGACGCTGGCGGCAAAGGAACGCCTGTGCGAGGAACTCGACGCGCTGGTGCGGGCGACCGGAAGCCCGGCGGAGGACCCGACAACGGCGGCGGCGAACGAGCGCTGGCTGCCGTTGCCCTCGCTCCCGCCCGCATGGGAAAAACAGATGGTCGCGCGACGCGATGCCGCGCTGCGCGCCCTTGCGGAAAGCGCTGCGGCCGCCGAGTACGCGGCACGAATTGATCGCGGCATTGAGTTGCGCCGTGAGATCCTGCTCGAGCTCGAAATTTCACTGGGGCTCGAATCTCCTGCCGAGTTGCAGGCGCAACGCCTTGCGCTGCAGGTGAAACAGTTGAAACGGCGATTCCAGGATGCGGCGACGCCGGGCGCGGGTCCCGCCGACGAGCGCCTGCTCGCATGGTGTGCCGAGCCCGGAATTGCCGACACGCAGGACCGGAAACGCTGTGAACGGGTGTTTGCTGCGGTTGCGAAGGTGCGCTGAGCGGTTGGGCGGTTTTACTCGTTAACGATCGTCGCCCGTTCGAGCGCCGGCACCGGCGGCGCAAGGCACAAGCGGCGAGCACAATCGTGGCCGCGCCCGGCAAGCGCCGGGTGTTAGGCTGGCGCGCTCTCCACTCAATGCCAGAATCCGATGTTCAATATCGCCGCCGCCTGCCTGGTCATCACCGCGCTGCTCGCCTACCTGAACTACCGCTTCATCGGACTGCCGACGACCATCGGCGTCATGGTTGCGGCGTTGCTCATCTCGTTGGCGCTGGTGGGACTGGATGCACTGGGCCTGGCCTACGGGCTGCGCCAGTACGAGGAATCGCTGCTGCGCTCGATCGATTTCTCGAATGTGCTCATGCAGGGCATGCTGTCGCTGCTGTTGTTTGCGGGAGCGCTGCACGTCGATTTGACCGCTCTGGCGAAGTATCGCCTCCAGGTCGGGGGCCTGGCGGTATTCGGGACCCTGCTGTCGACGTTTGTCGTTGGCGTCGGAATGTGGTTCGCCATTCCGCTGGCGGGCGTGGAACTGCCGCTGATCTACTGCCTTCTGTTCGGGGCGCTGATCTCGCCGACCGACCCGATCGCGGTGATGGGCATCCTCAAGTCGGCGGGGGCACCGAAAAATCTGGAACTGGTCATCGCCGGCGAATCGCTGTTCAACGACGGCGTTGGCGTGGTGATCTTCACCTTGCTCCTGGGCGTGCTTGCCAGCGGGCTTGCGCCTTCTCCGACCGAGGGCGCCTTGCTGCTGCTGCGCGAGGTGGGTGGCGGCCTGTTGTTCGGGCTGGCGCTGGGCTACGTCACCTTCCTGCTGATGAAGAGCGTGGACAACTACAAGGTCGAAGTGCTGTTATCGCTGGCGGCGGTCATGGGCGGCTATGCGCTGGCCCACAGGTTGCACATCTCCGGACCATTGGCCATGGTGGTCGCCGGTCTGATCATCGGCAACCATGGACGCGCGATGGCCATGTCGGAAACGACGCGGCGCTACCTGGACATGTTCTGGGAACTCATCGACGAGATCCTGAACGCCATGCTGTTCGTGCTGATCGGCATGGAGGTTCTGCTGGTGATATTTTCGGTCAACGTGCTGATCGCCGGTGCGGTGGCCATCGTCGTCACTCTCCTGGCGCGACTACTCACCGTCGGCTTGCCGGTCGGCCTGCTGCAAAATCGGTTCAACCTGCCACTCGGCTCCTGGAAAGTGCTGACCTGGGGCGGGCTGCGCGGCGGCATTTCGGTGGCGCTGGCGTTGCTGCTGCCGGCAGGGCCGGAGCGCAATACGATTCTCGCGCTGACCTATTGCGTGGTGGTCTTTTCAATCCTGGTGCAGGGGATGACCGTTGGGGCCGTTGTGCGCAAGGCGGTCACGCCGCGCTAGATGCCGGTCCGCTTCGGGTGCCGGGTTGGCTCCGCCAAGGGGTGCGAGTTGCCTGAGTGCCCCACGGATTGCGTGATCCGTGAGGCGCTCGTTCTGTCCAGCCTGCGGCGGCAATTTCATGAAGATTACAATGACACAAACGGCGCAGCACTGAAATCCTGATGGCGTTGCGTTCATCCCGAGGCCGGAATCCTTCCCGTGCCTGCGCAATTTGTCGAAAGGAATTTCATGATCGTCCGTCTAGTCGCGCTCGCCGCGGTTGCCTGCTTCACCTCGATGCCGCTCGCGGCGCAACTTCTGTCCTGGGACCCGCTCCAGAAAATCGAGAATGCGTTGCCCGAAGGCACGCCCGACGAGGGCAAGATCCTCCAGGCCCGGCAGCAGGTCCGGGAAATGGCACACGATGCGCTGGCCTCGCTGTACGAGATCGCGCCAGGAACACGCCGCATCGTCGACCGTGCCGCCGGCTATGCGGTATTCAGCACCTTCGGCATCAAGCTCTTTTTCGCCGGCGGCACGACCGGGAAAGGAATCGTTGTCAACGAACGCACCAATCGCCATACATTCATGAAAATGGTGCAGGTCCAGGGTGGACTGGGATTTGGCGTGAACAAGAATCGCCTGATCTTTGTTTTCACCACCGAGGAAGCGCTGAACAACTTCGTGAATCAGGGTTGGGAGTTCGGAGGGCAGGCGAACCTGTCGGCGATCGCCGACGGACAGGGCGCGATGTTCAGCGGCGCCGCATCGGTGTCGCCCGGCGTCTACCTGTATCAGCTGACCGAGACCGGGCTCGCTGCAACGATTACTGTCGCGGGCACGAAATACTTCAAGGACGCGGACCTCAACTGATTGCCGGGGTTTCGCTGCCGTTCGCAGCGTCGACGGCAGCGGTTGGTCGCTGTGGATCAATTGATTGATTTCACGCTGGTTATTCTGCTGCAACTGTCCGAATTGGTATAATTAATGTCCGGTTCAGTACATAGGCGTCCGGCCGCCATCGGTGATAATCCCATTTGTTGCAGCGCCGCACGACGGGTCGATTTCGATCCCCGTCGGGTTGGTGCAGCCACAACCCCTGCAATCCACTCATTACGGAGCCTTCGATGCGTCTGAAATCAAAACTCATCCTCACACTGCTCGCCGCCGGCGTAGCCACGACGGCACTCGCCCAGCAACCCGCCGCAGGCGTAGTCGCCGCCAGCAGCCCTGGCGCGGCCGCCATCGTTGGCGCGGTTGAAATCTCCGCGCAGGTCGTCGGCATCGACAAGGCGACGCGCACGCTGACGCTAAAGGGACCCAAGGGCAACGCGCTGGACGTGGTCGCGAGCGACGACGTCAAGAACTTCGACCAGATCAAGGTCGGCGACCTGGTCGTCGCGCGCTACGCGCAGGCGCTGACGCTGGAACTTCGCAAGACCAAGTCGGCTGCCGGTGCGCCGGTGGTGCGCGAAGAGGTAGCCAAAGCGAAGGCGGGAGCGCAACCGGCGGTCGCCGGTGCGCGGCAGGTCACGGCCATTGCCGATGTCGTTGCCGTCGATCCCAAGAAAAGCACGATCACGCTCAAGGGACCCCGGGGGAATGAGGTGACGCTGAATGTGCAGAACCCCGAGCAGTTCAAGGTGGTCAAGAAGGGCGACCAGATCGAAGTCACCTATACCGAGGCGGTCGCGCTTTCCGTCGAGACGGCGAAGAAGCCGGCCAAGTGATTCCGTCAACCCTGCCGTCCGATGGGCGGCAGGGATTGGCTTGCTGGCCATCAGCGCGGAAGCGCGGGTGATGGGCAGGCGTTCGGGCGTCGACGACGAGCGGATCGACAGCCCGACGGTGTCCGCGAGCCCGACCGCAACGAGATCTGTATCCGCGTCGATTGCGCGTTCGACAAGTGGACCCTCCCGGGGTCCTGGTCGCCGCCTTTCGCTGCTCCGGGCCGAGGGAGGACACCTCCGCGCAGTCGGAAACCTGGCTGCGCGCCTGCCTCGATGACGGGGTTCGCTTCCGATCGACGGCACGTGACTGCGGCAGGGAGCGGATTGGGGTCGGCGCGGGAATGCGCCGGCCTGTTGATCCTGCGCAAACAGCAGGGGTTTTGGTCAGAATTTTCGCTATCCGATCCTGTCCAAAAGCAACGGGTTGATTCC
The DNA here is from genome assembly GCA_963712105.1 of uncultured beta proteobacterium. Classification (GTDB taxonomy): domain Bacteria; phylum Pseudomonadota; class Gammaproteobacteria; order Burkholderiales; family Casimicrobiaceae; genus VBCG01. The sequence continues at coordinate 12,750 of CAVQGR010000016.1, read as the reverse complement.
GACTGCGACGGCCTCCAGGCCGTGAACCACTGATTACCAAAAAAGGTATCTCCATGGATGCGATCAAGACATTTGCCAAGAGCCAGGAAATTTCCACCAATGTCGCCCGGCTGCACCGGAAACGTACCAAGCTGGCGCAGGAGCGCTTCAACGCCAGACTCGCCGCTGCCTATGCCGAGTGCGCTGACCGCGTATCGCAGAACCCTGTCGCACCCACCGACGCCTGGTCGCACTGGTACGCCTACGCGACGGATTTCGCACAACGTTCGATCCTGTTCTGGGACACGCTGCGCGAGCGCGGCAATCAGTTCGTCGAGCACAACCGCGAGGGGCTGACGCCGGTCCTGCACTTCGACTACGAAACGGTCGTCGACGGGCGCGAACTTGCTCGTCCGGTCAATTACGCGCTGGTGCGCATCATCCCGCCGGAGGGCGTGAAGATCGACTCGAAGCGCCGGCCCTATGTGATCATCGACCCGCGTGCCGGTCATGGCCCGGGCATCGGCGGCTTCAAGGACGACTCGCAGGTCGGTGTCGCGCTGCGCGACGGACACCCGGTCTATTTCGTGATCTTCTTCCCTGATCCGGAACCGGGCCAGACGCTGCTCGACGTCTGCGACGCCGAGGCGCAATTCGTGAAGAAGGTGCGCGAACTGCACCCGAAGAGCCCGAAGCCGGCGATCATCGGCAACTGCCAGGGTGGCTGGGCCGCGATGATGCTAGCCGCGTCGGATCAGGGCGACACCGGCCCGATCGTGATCAACGGCGCGCCGATGTCCTATTGGGGCGGCGCATTTCAGGAAGACGTCGGCGACAATCCGATGCGCTACGCCGGCGGCATGCTGGGCGGCACGTGGCTGTCGTCGTTTTCGGCCGACATGGGGGACGGCGTGTTCGACGGCGCCTACCTGGTCGAGAATTTCGAGAACCTGAATCCCGCGAATACCTTCTGGGACAAGTACTACAACCTGTTCGCCAACATCGACACCGAGCCCGAGCGCTTTCTCGAGTTCGAGCGCTGGTGGGGCGGCTTCTACCTGATGAACCGCGAAGAGATCGAGTGGATCACCCGCAATCTGTTCGTCGGTAACAAGCTCTGGTCCGGCACGCAGGGAACCGGCGGCAAGGCCTTCGACCTGCGTGAGATCAAGGCGCCGATCGTCCTGTTCGCATCGATGGGCGACAACATCACGCCGCCGCAGCAGGCATTCAACTGGGTCGCCGACGTCTATGGTTCGACCGACGAAATCAAGGCGCGCGGGCAGGTGATCGTGGGGCTGCTGCACCAGGATGTTGGTCATCTCGGAATTTTCGTCTCCGGCAAGGTGGCGAAGAAGGAGCACGCGCAGATCGTCTCGGTGCTGAAATCGATCGAGTCGCTGCCGCCGGGCCTGTACGGCATGCAGATCCACGAGACCAAGGGGCGCGACGGCAAGCCGGCCTACGAGGTCGAGTTCCACGAGCGCCGGCTCGAGGACATCACCAAACAGCTCAATCGGCTCGAGCGCAGAGACGAAAAGCCCTTCGAGGCGGTGGCGGCGCTGTCCGAGTTCAACCAACGCGCCTACGAGTTGTTCGCGCAGCCCCTGGTGCAGTCGATGAGCAACGAGGTCACCGCCAAGCTGTCGCGGCAGATGCATCCGCTGCGCTTTCAGCGCTGGGCCTTCTCGGACCTGAATCCGTGGCTGGCCTGGCTCGGACCTGCGGCGCAGGCGGTCAAGGCGCAGCGTCAGCCGGTCGCGGCCGGCAACCCCGGCAACACGATCCAGAAAATGGTGTCGGAGGGCGTCAGCGCGTCGCTCGACTACTATCGCGAGATCCGCGACGCCAACAGCGAGGCCGCGTTCTTCCAGACCTACGGCAATGTTTTTTCGCTCTACATGGCCGACAAACACCAGGCCAAGGGGGTCGAGGCGACGGGCATGACCGAGCCTCGCGAGCTTCCTTTCGTCAAGGAAGCGCTCGCCTCGATCGAAAAAGGCGGCTTCAACGAAGCGCTGGCCCGCGTGGGTTCGCTGCTCGCGCGGCGCGGGGCGCCGCTGCCGCTGGCCAATCTGGCGATCAAACACGAACTCGCCGCCAAGTATCGTGACCTGTTGCCCGACTTCGCACCGGACGAGTGGCGGCGCATCCGCGGTGAGCAGGACATCATCGTCCGCTATGAGCCGGAAAAGGCGATTGCGGCGCTGCCCAAGCTCTTGTCCAAGTCCGGCGATCGTTTACGCCTGGTCACGCTGGTGCGCATGATGCTCAGCGACGAGCGGATGCGGCACTTCGAGCCAACGACCGAGCAACTGGCCATGATCGAGAACATCGGCAATACGCTCGACGTGGAGAAGCGACCGGGTCGGGGCCGCGCGGAGGCTCGCAAGCCGGCGCGAAAGCCTTCGGTACGGAAGACGGCAAGCAAACCAACCGCCAAGACGCGCAAGGGTCGATGATGCCCTGCGGAAGCCGACGGAGAAACGCATGACGAATACCCACGAAAAATACCAGCGGCTTATCGATGTCTGCAAGACGCTGCCGCCGACGCCAACCGCCGTCGCGCATCCCTGCGACGAGAGTTCGCTGCGCGGTGCCGTCGATGCGGCGAAGCTCGGCCTGATCGCGCCGATCCTGGTTGGACCGAAAGCGCGGATCGAGGCGATCGCCAAGGAACACGGCATCGACGTCGCGGGACTGCCGATCGTCGATACGCCGCACAGCAATGCGTCGGCCGACAAGGCGGTGGAACTGGTGCGCGAGGGCCGTGCCGAGGCGCTGATGAAGGGCAGCTTGCATACCGACGAGCTGATGGCCGCAGTGGTCCGGCGCGACACCGGGCTTCGCACCGCGCGCCGCGTCAGTCACTGCTTCGTCATGGACGTGCCGAGTTATGCGGAGACGCTGATCGTCAGCGATGCCGCGGTGAACATCGCGCCGACGATGGAGGACAAGGTCCACATCATCCAGAACGCGATCGATCTCGGCCATGCGCTGCGGTTCCCCGAAGTGCGGGTGGCGATCCTGTCGGCGATGGAAACGGTCAACCCCAAGGTGCCTTCCACCGTCGAGGCCGGCGCGCTGTGCAAGATGGCCGACCGGGGCCAGATCACCGGCGCGATCATCGATGGCCCGCTGGCACTCGACAACGCGATCAGCCTGGAGTCGGTGGCGATCAAGAAAATCGACTCGCCGGTGGCCGGACGCGCCAACGTGCTGATCGTTCCCGATCTCGAGGCGGGCAACATGCTGGCGAAGAGTCTGTCGTTCCTGGCGCATGCCGATGCGGCGGGTATCGTGCTTGGCGCCCGCGTGCCGATCATCCTGACCAGCCGCGCCGACTCGGTGATGACCAGGCTCGCCTCGTGTGCAGTCGCGGCCCTGGTCGCCAATGCCCGGCGGGAAGCCGCCGGCAAGTCGGTGGCCTGAGTTCACCGCGATGACCAACACAATTGCGGTCCTGAACGCCGGCTCGTCGAGCCTCAAGTTCTCGCTGTTTGTCGAGCGCGGCGACGAGTTCGACCTGATCGCGCGCGGCCAGGCGGAGGGACTGTACACGGCGCCTCGCTTTGTAGCCAAGGACGGCGCGGGTAAGCTGCTCGCCGAGAAATCGTGGGGCGATGGCGCCAGCCTCGGCCACAGCGGTGCGCTCGACCATCTGATCGGCTTCCTGCGTTCGGATCTTGGCGGATACCAGTTGGTCGGCGTCGGCCACCGCGTGGTGCACGGCGGGGCCGAGTTCACTCAGCCGGTGCGGGTCGATGCGGCGGTTCTCTCGGCGCTCGACAAGTACATTCCACTCGCACCGTTGCATCAACCGCACAATCTGGCCCCGATCAGGAACCTGCTCGAACGTTCGCCGCAGCTGCAGCAGGTGGCGTGCTTCGATACGGCGTTCCACAGCACCGCGCCGGCGGTGGCGCAGGCGTTCGCGCTGCCCAAAGCGATCACCGATCGAGGCGTGCGGCGTTACGGCTTTCATGGCCTGTCCTACGCCTACATCGCCAGCGTGCTGCCTCAGCATGACGAACGCGCGGCGCGCGGCAGGACGGTGGTGCTGCACCTCGGCAATGGTTCGAGCATGTGCGCGATCGCCGGTGGGCGCAGCGTCGCCAGCACCATGGGCTTCACCGCGGTCGACGGACTACCGATGGGCACGCGCTGTGGCAGCCTCGATCCCGGCGTGATCCTGTACCTGATGGACGAGTTGAAGATGGACGCGCGCGCCATCGAGAAGCTGGTCTACCAGCAGTCCGGGTTGCTGGGCATGTCCGGCATTTCCAGCGATATGCGCACGCTGGAGTCGAGCGATGCGCCGCAAGCGAAGGCTGCGATCGACGTGTTCATCTATCGAATCGGCCGCGAACTGGGATCGCTTGCCGCGGCGCTAGGCGGCCTCGACGCCGTGGTGTTCACCGGCGGAATCGGCGAGAACAGTCGCTCACTGCGCGATCGGGTTTGTCGCGATGCGGCGTGGCTTGGCGTGGAGATTGATGCGGTGGCGAATCATGGAAATGGTCCGCGCATCAGCACGGAGAAAAGTCGCGTTTCGGCCTGGGCGATCCCGACCAACGAAGAACTGATGATCGCCCGTTCGACGCGGCGATTGCTCGGGCAGAACTGACGGAGCTAGGCAGATGACAATGGATATCCCCCGTCCGGTGTTGAAGGGAAGCAGGGCGCTGGTCGTCGGCGTCGCCAACGAGCACTCGATCGCCTACGGCTGCGCCAGGGCGTTTCGCGAACTGGGTGCCGAGGTGGCGATCACCTATCTGAACGACAAGGCCCGTCCGCATGTCGAGCCGCTGGCGCGCGCGCTGGAGGCGCCGCTGTTCCTGCCACTTGACGTGAGCGTCGACGGGCAACTGGAAGCGGTATTCGATGCGGTCTCGAAGCAATGGGGTGGGCTCGACATTCTTGTGCATTCGATCGCCTTCGCACCCAAGGAAGATCTGCAGGGCGGATTGCTAAACTGCTCGGCGACTGGCTTTGCCAAGGCGATGGATGTGTCCTGCCATTCGTTCGTGCGCATGGCGCGCCTGGCCGCGCCGCTGATGGCCAACGGCGGGACGATGTTCGCGATGAGCTACCACGGCGCCGCCAAGGTGATCCCCACCTACAGCGTCATGGGTCCGGTCAAGGCGGCACTCGAGGCCTGCTGCCGCTACCTGGCCTACGAGCTGGGCGACAAGGGCATCCGCGTCCACGCAATCTCGCCCGGTCCGCTGAAGACGCGCGCGGCGTCCGGCCTCAAGGACTTCGACCTGCTGCTCACCGAAGTCGAACAGCGTGCGCCGGTCGGCGAACTGGTCGACATCATGGACGTCGGCTTCACCTGCGCGTATCTTGCCACGCCTTATGCACGGCGGCTGTCGGGCGCGACGCTGTACGTCGACGGCGGCGTCAACATCATGGCCTGAGTCCGGCGGCGCCAAGCGGCAGGCGCCGCTGGTCGCGCAGCATCGATTGCGTTGGAACAAACCGGGGACAGAGGATGGACAGGCTCTTGATTGGCGGCATTGCGCCATGCGGCGCCTGCGCGGCGCGAAGCAGGCGCCGGGACGCCCGTCCGAGTCGCGGTGGCATCCGCGGGCGCGTCGCCGGGCACGCGCTCGCCGCGTACTGGACTGGCCTTTGCGCCGGGCGCACAGGCGTCGTTCCTTCCGCCCGAGATGATGGACTCGGCGGCGATGTACCTGGCGTGGTTCATCATCGTCTGCGTGCCGATCGGCGGCATCGTGCTGTTCTGGATGGTGCACGTGCTGCCCGAAAAAATCGCGCACAAGCGCCACCATCCGCAGCGCGACGCCATCCACACGCTGTGCCTGCTGTCGCTGGTCTTTGGCGGCCTGCTCTGGCCGATCGCCTGGCTCTGGGCGTACGTGCGGCCCGTGGGCTACCGGATGGCCTACGGCACCGACAAGCACGAGGACTATTTCCACGAAATGGCCGAGAAGGCGGAAACCGGGGTGCTGCTGGAACATGAGATCGCGCACCTGCGCGAAGAGCTCGACGCCATGGACGCCAAAGGCACGCTGACCGCTGAACTCAAGGTGCTGCGCAAGAGTCTCGCCTCGACGCAGGCCGCGCGTGCCGCGTCGAATGCCGCGTCGGGTATGCCGACCGGTCCGGGTCCCCAGGCGGGAGCCGCCTGATGGAAGCCATCCTGCTCGGCATATACGCGTTTTTCGTCTGGCTGATCTTCATCAAGTTCAAGTGGTTGCCGTGGAACACGTCGTCGCAGGTCGTCGTCGTCATCATTCCGATCGTCGGCTTGACGGCGCTGATCCTCACGCTCAACGTGGTCGCCCCGTCGTCGGCGGACGTCCGGGTGATCAAGTACGTGGTGCAGGTGATCCCGCAGGTTAGGGGGCGGGTGATCGAGGTGCCAGTCGAGCCCAACCGGTTGGTCAAGAAAGGCGAACTGCTGTTCCGTATCGATCCGACTCCCTACCAGAACGATCTCAATGTCGCCAAGGCCAAACTCGCGGCCGATGAAGCCAAGCTTGCGCAGGCCAGCGCGGGCGTGGTGGACGCCTCTGCCGGCGCGCGCCAGCTGCAGGAAGAGTTGAAATCCGCGAGCGGACAGGTTGCTTCGCTGCAGCCGAGACTGGAACTCGCGCGGCTGCGGGTCAGGCAGAACAAGGAACTCGTCGCGACCGGCGCCGGTGACCGCTTTGCGCTGGAACAGGCCGAAGCCAACGTGACCGAACTGGAAGGCCAGCTGGCGACCGCGACGGCGAACGAGGCGCAGGTAACGCAAAAGTTGTCGGGACAGGTCAACGGCGAGCAGGCGTCGGTCGCCGCTGCACGGGCGCAACTGGCGACCGCCAAGGCGCAGGTCGATCAGAGTCGCGCTGACCTCGCGAACTCACAGTGGAGCCTCGACCAGACTGCGGTCTACGCGCCGACCAGCGGCTATGCAATCAACGTCCAGCTGAGGCCGGGCTCCTACGTGACCGCATTTCCGGTCGCGCCGGCGATGAGTTTCGTCGAGGAGGAGTACCAGATCATCGCGTTCTACGCGCAGAACGAATTGCAGCTGGTCGAACCGGGCAACCCGGCGGAATTCACGGTGAGGACCTATCCGGGGCGGGTGATCAAGGCGTCGGTGGATTCCATCATCTGGGCACAGGGCCAGGGCCAGGTCGCGCAGTCGGGCGTGGTGCCGCAGACCGGCGCCATCCCGCAGGTGCCGGGCCGCTTCCCGGTCAAGTTCGACGTTGCCGAACGCGACCGCGAGCTCTTCCTTCCCGCCGGCGCGGCTGGGGCGGGGGCGATCTACACCGAGCATGCGCATGCGATCCACATCCTGCGCATGGTCATCGTGCGCGTCGGCACCATCACCGATTACCTCGTGCTGAAGCTGCATTGATGCACATGCCCTCGATCCGCGTTGGCATCCTCGCGGCGGCCGTCGTGGCCGCGGTGACCGGCTGCGCGCTCAATCCACCGCCGACCACGGTGGAACTGCAGCAGCAGGCGATGCCGCACACCAGCGTTCCCGCAAGCTGGAAGGCGGTGGACGGGGCGGTCGCGCCGGTGGCCAACCGCTGGCTGGCGACCTTCGAAGATCCGGCGCTGTCCGCGCTGGTCGACGAAGCGCTGCTCTACAACGCCGACCTCCAGGTGGCGGCGGCGCGGGTCGAGCAGGCCGCCGGCTACGTGAAGGTGGCAGGCGGGGCGCTGCTGCCGTCGGTGGGCGTCTACGCCATGGGCGGCGGCAAGTCCGGCGGCAGCGGAGGCCTGGACGGCATCTGGTTGAACGCGTCGCTGGAGCTCGACGTCTGGGGCCGCCTGCGCTACGGGCGTGCCGCCGCGGAGGCGCAATCCGCGGCCGCGATTGCCGATTACGCCTATGCGCGCCAGTCGCTCGCGGCAACGGTCGCCAAAGGCTGGTTCCTCGCGATCGAAGCCGGGTTGCAGCGCGCCATTGCGCAGGATGCGCTGCGTTCCGCCGAGGCGCTGCTGCGCGTCGCTCAGGACCGCCTGCGCATCGGCAACGGCAACGAGCAGGCGGTGGCGGAAGCGCGCGTGAACGTTGGCACATACCGCGACCGGGTGCGCCAGATCGAGCAGGCGCGCCAGCAGGCGCAGCGCGCGCTGGAATTGCTCGTCGGCCGTTATCCCGCGGCGGAAATCGCGGTCGCGGAACGCCTGTCGCCGATGCCGCCGCCGCCACCCGGCGGCATGCCTTCGCAACTGCTCGAGCGCCGGCCGGATGTGATCGCCGCCGAGCGTCGCGTCGCTGCGGCCTTCGACCGCGTCGGCGAGGCGCGCGCGGCGCAACTGCCGCGGATCAGCCTGACGGCCGGAGGCAGCAGCGTGTCGAGCCAGTTGATCGAGTTGAAGGACACCAGCAACCCGATCTGGAGCTTCGGCGCCAACCTGCTTGCGCCGCTGTATCAGGGCGGCGCGCTGCGCGCCCAGGTCGAAATCCGCACTGCCGAGCAGAAACAGGCGGTTGCCGAATACGCCCGCGCGGGCCAGCGCGCGTTCGGTGAGGTCGAGAATGCTCTGGCGGCCGAGAATGCGCTGCGCGATCGTGAGGCGATCCTTGCGGCCACGATCCGCGACGGCGAACGTGCGCTGGAGATCGCGCGCGTCCAGTATCGCGTGGGTACCGTCGACCTGCGCGCCGTCGAACAAAGCCAGTTGGCGCTTTATTCCACCCGCCTGTCGCTGCTGGGTGTGCAATCCGAGCGGTTGGCGCAGCGCGTCAACCTGTATCTGGCGCTCGGCGGCAGTTTCGACCTGCCGGCGATCGAACCGGTGGCCGTGCAGTGAAGGGCCGCAAGGTCGAGCATCGTCGGCAAGCGGCCTGACCGCCGCATCCAGCCGACGATCCGTCGCTCTAGCGCCTGGCGGAATCTCGCTGCGTCGCCCGCCAGTACGCCGGCGTGGCGCCGCTCCAGCGCTTGAACGCGCGTCCGAAGGCGCTGGCATTGGCATAGTCGAGCATTCCCGCAATCTCGTTCATTTCCATTGTCGACTCTTCCAGCATCTGCCGGGCAACCTCGAAACGGACTTCATCCGCGAGCTGAAGGAAGCTGGTCCCAAAGGCATTCAGCCGCCGGTTCAGCGTTCGGGCGTGCATCGAGAAGAGCGCAGCAACCTGGTCAGCCCTGGCATGACTGGTGAGGAGCGCGGAGCGCAACACGCTGCGCACCTGTTCGTGAAACTCGCTGCCATGTCGCGCTTCCAGTGCATCGATCTGCGCGTGCAGAAGCTGCCGCAGCTCGGGATCGGCATCCGGCATCGGTTGTCGCAGCCAGTGCGCGGGGAACACCAGGGCGTTCTGTTCCGCATTGAAACGCAGCGGTGCCCCGAAGAATTGACGGAACGGTGCGACATCCACCGGTTCGCGGTGGGAAAACTGGACCTCGGAGGGCTTCCATTTCGGGCCGCACAGCGAGCGCATGAAGTTGAACAAGCTGGCGACGGCGCCATCAGCGGACTGTGCAGCGGGGCCGACACCCAACGCATGCATTTCGTAGGCAAGGGTGGTGGAATTGCCATGCGTCGTCAGGCTTGTGGACGCGCCCCGGACGTGAAGGTGCTGATAGCGTGTCAGGTTGCGCAACGCGACGCCGACATTCGGGGAGAACTTGACCAGCAACCCGATGAGTCCCAGCTTGGGCAAGTCATTTTGCGCACCGACCAGGAGTCCGAAGTGCGGACAGCCGGTGCTGTCCGCGCAATGCTGCAGCAGACGGCTGCGCGCGGAATAGCCGATCAGATTGTCGGGATTGTCGAACAGCGAAAGGGGGACACCCGCCTCGGCGAACACCTCGAGCGGATTCGCGCCAAGCTTGCGCAGCAGCATGGGAACGGCCCAGCTGCCGCCGATGCGCACGGTCGTCGCAGCCGGATTCCGTTGCCGTCGTCGCGTTGTCGCGCCGGTTGATCGGGGAAGATTTGATTTCACTCAGTCCATTGGCGTGAAAATGTCTGAAAAAGTATAGCAGTTGTCCGGATCTGTAGAATCGATGATGTCGATCCGATTCGACAATCTCATGAGAGGACACTTCGCCGCCGGGCGATCGCGGCCTGAAAGGCTCGTGCCATTGGCGGTTCCGTATCGCTGATGAATGTCTATCGAACAAGGGGTGCATATGAAGGTCGTCATCGTGGGTGGAGTTGCCGGAGGAGCATCGTGCGCGGCACGGTTGCGCCGGCTGGACGAAAAGGCCGAGATCGTCATGGTCGAACGCGGGCCGTACGTCTCCTACGCCAACTGCGGGCTTCCGTATCACCTGTCCGGCGTGATTCCCAAGGAATCGAGCCTCATGGTCGCCAGCGTTCCACTGTTCCGCGGGCATTTCGCGATCGACGCGCGGATCAACTGCGAGGCGGTTTCCATTACTCGCGAGGCGAAGACCGTCGACCTGCGTAACGTCGAGACCGGTGAAGTCACGACCGAGTCCTACGACAAGCTGGTGCTCTCGCCCGGCGCACCGTCGGTGCATCCGCCGCTGCCGGGCATCGACCTGCCGGGAATCTTCCAGGTGCGCACGGTGCCGGACGCGCGCGCGATCCGCGAATGGATCGAGCGCGGCACCACCTTTCTCAGCGGCATGTACAACTACTCGGGGATCCAGTTCGTCAAGCCGACGCGGCGCGCCGTGGTGATCGGCGGAGGCTTCATAGGTCTCGAGACGGCGGAAAACCTGGTTCATGCCGGTTTCGAGGTGACGCTGGTCGAGATGCTCGATCAGGTGCTGTCGCCGCTGGACGCCGAGTTTGCCGGTCTGGTCGGCGAGTACCTCAAATTGTGTGGCCTCAAGCTGGCGCTTGGCGACGCGGTGGCTGCATTCAGGAAAACGGACAGCGGCGCACTCGAAGTCGAGACCAGGTCGGGCAAGGTCTACCCGGCCGATCTCGTGATCCTCGCGCTGGGCGTGCGGCCGGACACGACGCTGGCCAAGGCGGCGGGCCTCGAAATCGGCGATCTCGGCGGCATCCGCGTCGACGCGCAGATGCGCACCAGCGACCCGGACATCTTCGCCGTCGGCGACGCAGTCGAAGTCCGGGATTTCGTGACGGGCCAGTGGAGCCTGATCGCCTTGGCAGGACCGGCGAACCGGCAGGGCCGGATCGCCGCCGATGTGATCGCCGGACGCGATTCCCGATTCCGCGGCACGCAGGGCACTTCGATCATCGGGTTGTTCGGCGGCGCCGCGGCGTGGACCGGTGTTAGCGAAAAGACGCTGAAGAAACTCGGTGACGACGACTACGAGAAGATCTACCTGTTTCCGAATTCGCACGCCGGCTATTACCCGGGCGCCAAGATGCTCGGACTGAAGTTCATCTTCCGCAAATCCGACGGGCGGGTACTCGGCGCGCAGGCGCTGGGCGAGGACGGGCCGGCGGTCGACAAGCGGATCAGCGCACTCGCCGTGGCCATCCAGATGGGCGCGACCATTTACGACCTCGAGGAGGCGGAACTCTGTTACGCACCGCAGTTCGGCAGCGCCAAGGACGCGGTCAACTTCGCCGGCATGGTCGCGGCGGATGTCCTGCGCGGCGACATGCCGCTGGTCCACTGGAACGCAACGGACGGCGGATTCCTCCTCGACGTGCGCGAGCCGGTCGAACTGGTCGTCGAGAGCGTGCCTGGTGCGGTCAACATTCCGATGGGGCAGTTGCGCGCGCGCCTGGGCGAGTTGCCGCGCGACCGCGAGATCCTCGTCATCTGCCGCTCCGCGCAGCGCGCCTACTACGCGACGCGGGTGCTGGTGCAGAACGGCTTCAAGGCTCGCAACATTTCCGGCGGAATGCTGGCGCGCACGGTGCTTTCGGTCCGGCAAGGCGCCGGGAACGGAACATGACGCGTTCTCGGACGGCAACGCGCACCGTGGGTTCTGCCCGGTTCGCCGGACCGCCTGTCGTCCCGGACGCGCAAGGGATCGGATTTGAGCGAACTTCTCCCCATCCTGCTGGAAATCTCGCTGGTCATCTTCATGGCGGGAAACCTGCTGGACATGGGCCTGCGGCTGGACCCGCAGGACGCGTTGCGCGGTTTGAGAAATGTCCGCTTCGTCGCCTATACGCTGTTGTTCGGCTTCACGCTGGGACCGGCGCTGGCGCTGGCGATCCCGCTGGTCATTCCGCTGGAACGACCTTATGCCATCGGACTGATCCTGATGGGCATGACCCCCTGTGCGCCGTTCCTGCCGATGATCGCTGGCAAGGCCAGGGGGGACCTGGGGTACACGGCTGCGCTCATGCTGTTGACCGCCGTCGGCACCGTGGCGTTCATGCCCGTAGCCGTGCCCTTGATGGTGACGGGCATGTCGGTCAGCGCCTGGGTTGTCGCCAAGCCGCTGCTGGTCGTGATCTTCCTGCCGCTGCTGGTCGGCATGTCGATCCGCCGGGCGTCGCTGCGCGTAGCCGGCGCGATTCAGCCTCCGGTGAAGAAGCTGACCGGCATTGCGACGATCGCCGTGGCGGTGCTGTGCCTGATCGTGTACGGAAAGGGGTTGCTTGGGATTCCGGGAAGCCTGGCTTTGCTGGCGCAGATTGTCTTCTTCCTGGTGCTGGCGGCCGTCCCCTATTGGCTCGGCTTCGGGCTCCCGTACGAGCAGAGGATCGTTCTCAGCACCGGGATGGCAACGCGCAATCTTGGCGCCGCGTTCGCGCCGCTGCTCGCGCTCCCGGACATCGATCAGCGGGCGATTGTCATGGTGGTGCTGGGCATCCCGGTCATGGTGGCATTCGCGCTACTGGCGGTGAAGTGGTTCGGCCGTCGCGCTGGCTGATGCAGCG
>CAVQGR010000015.1:0-21604 GCA_963712105.1 uncultured beta proteobacterium | reverse complement strand
ATTATAATAATATTTTTAACAACAACCCTACACCGCCTGCCCCGCGGCCTGCCCCGACGCCCAGGCCCACTGGAAGTTGTAGCCGCCCAGCCAGCCCGTCACATCGACCACCTCGCCGATGAAATACAGCCCCGGCACGCGGCGCGCTTCCAGCGTCTGCTGTGACAGCGCATCGGTATCCACGCCGCCCAGCGTGACCTCGGCCTTGGCATAACCCAGCGTGCCCGAAGGCTGGATGGGCCAGCCCTTCAAGGTTTGCGCAATCACACCCAGCACCGCGTTCGACAACTGCGCGAGCGGCTGCGTCCAGCCGTGCAGCTCGGCAAAGCTCAGCGCAAACCGCCGCGGCAGATGCGCGGCGAGCAACGCGCCCAGCCCCTGCTGATCGCGGCGATGATCGTTCAGCCACGCGCCGGCATCCAGATCGGGTACCAGATCCAGCGCCACCGGCCCGCGCGCGCCACCGAACTGCCAGTACGACGACACCTGCAGGATGGACGGCCCCGACAGGCCGCGATGGGTGATCAGCGCCGCCTCGCGAAACGCCGGCCAGTGCGCACCGCGCGGCTGCTCGACACACGAGGTCACCGCATCGAACGACGACCCGGACAGCGCGCCGAAGCGTTCCAGCCATTCCGGCGGTGCAGCGAGCGGCACCAGCGCGGGCTTCGGCGGCACGATGTTCAAACCGAATTGTTCGGCGAGGCGATAACCGAACGGCGTGGCGCCGATTTTCGGGATCGACAGCCCGCCGGTGGCCACCACCAGCGCGCGCGTGCGGTAGCTGCCCTGCGTGGTGGTCACCTCGAAACCCGGCGCCTCGCCCTCGAGCCGCGCCACGCGCTCGATCGTCACCGGCATCGCCCACTGCACGCCGGCGGCATCGCATTCGGCCTTGAGCATGGCGATGATCTGCTTGGCGGAATCGTCGCAGAACAGCTGGCCCAGGTTGCGTTCGTGGAATTGGATGCCGTGGCGCCCGATCAGCGCCAGAAAATCCTGCGGCGTGTAACGCGCCAGCGCCGAGCGGCAGAAGTGCGGATTGCGCGACAGAAAATTCGCGGGGCCGACTTCACGGTTGGTGAAATTGCAGCGCCCGCCGCCGGAGATGCGGATTTTTTCAGCGAGTTCGGTGGCGTGATCGACCAGCAGCACCCGCCGCCCGCGCTGCCCGGCCACGGCCGCGCACATCATGCCGGCCGCGCCGGCACCCAGAACGATGACATCGAAATCCATAACCGGCCTGCTGCGAAAAGGCAGGCATCATACCGCGGCGCTCAACCCCTCACCCCAAACGCTCATCCAGATTCGCATTCGCCGCCAGCGGCCGGAACGGATGCCGCGCCAGCACTGCGTCATCCAGATTGACGCCGAGGCCCGGCGCGTCCGGCAATTCAAATTCGCCATTCACCAGCTTCGGCCGGTAACCGCCCGCCACGTCATAAAACAGCGGACTCTCGGCCAGCTGGTGCTCGAGGACCAGGAAGGCCGGTGCCACCGCACACAGGTGCATGCTCGCCAGGTTGCATACCGGGCCCGTGGGATTGTGCGGCGAAAAATGCACGCCGCGCTCCGCGCAGCGCGCGGCGATGCGCAGCATCTCGGCATAACCGCCGGCGTACTTGATATCAGGCATCACCACATCGAGCAGCCCGTCATCGACAAACGGCGCAAAACCACCGAGCCCGACCTGGCGCTCGGCGCCGGCCAGCTGCATGCCCAGCGCACGCGTTTCAGCATGAATGCGCTTGAGCAGCGCAAAGGCGTCGGGGTTTTCGGAAACGGGGCATTCCAGCCAGTACAGCCGCGCCGGCGCAAGATCGCGCATCACCTGCCGCGCACCCGCCTCGTCAAACCGCCAGTGGCAATCGACCATGATGCCGACATCGGGGCCCACCGCCTCGCGGATGGCGAGCACGCGCTCGACTCCGGCTTTGGTACGACGTGCAAGCTCGTTGGCATCGGCGTCACCCCAATACACACCATCGAACGGCGCGATCTTCACCGCGGTGTAACCCTGCTCAACGGCATTGCGCGCCGCACGGGCAATGCCGTCGGGCGAACGGTCACGCGCGCCGCGGTTGATGTTGGCATACACCCGCACCGCCTTGCGCACCGCCTTGCCCAGCAGCGCATGCACCGGCACGCCGGCGGCACGCGCGCGCAGATCGGTCACCGCCTGCTCGGTGGCGCTGATGATGGAACTGGCAATCAGCCCGCCGGAAGAATGCGCATACACCCGCAAAAGGGGCAGCAACTCATCCACCGACTTGCCCAGCCATTGCGGACGCAGGTTTTCAGCAACGGCGAGCTGCGCGGTCTCCCAGCCGTTCAGCGAAGCCTCGCCGATGCCGCAGAGGCCGTTTTCGGCGGTGACCCGGATAAAAAACCAGTTGGTCTTTTCGGAGACGTTGAGGATCAGCGGTTCAATGGCGGCGATGCGCAAGCGGATTTCCGATTCAGATGAAGGTTATGCAGCATGATGAAATACAACACAATCAAACATCATGCAATACGCGCCTTGCTTCAACGGCGCCGCAATTTGCGGATCTCATCCGCCAGCGGCTCGGCAGCCCCGTAGCCCGCACGCCGGCCACGGCCGCGCACATCATGCCGGTCGCTCATTCGCACGAAGGAAGGCACCAGGATTCATGGCGCGGTGGTGGACTTTATGCGGCAGAGCCCGTGCAGAATCGCAGCGACGGAAGCCCCACAAAAACATACTGCAACCCGCCGCTAAAGGTCGACCGTCTCCAACTGCAGCCCCCCGCCCGCCCGCCCCAAGGCGACGTGACGCAGCCACTGCTCGTCATGCATCTTCGGAAAATCCCTGCGCTGATGCGCGCCGCGGCTCTCCTCGCGCGCAAGGGCCGACATGACAATGAAGCGGCCCACGGTCACCATGTTGTCGGCCTCGAGCGCGCGCACGGCCTCGCGCAGGTCGCGCGTCTCCAGCCCCGCCGCAATCTCGCGCACCAGCGCGTCGAGTGTCGCCAGGCCCTTCTCCAGCCCGGCGCGGTCACGGTAAAGCCCGGCCGCGTCGAGCAGCACCTGCCGCACCGCCACCTTGATTTCATCGGGACGTGCGTTACCCGTGCGAGCCTGCACCCGATGCAGGGGTGCGCCGGCCGCGGCGTGGATGGCATTCCAGTCGCGACCCTGCAACTGCAGCCCTGAAGCCGCCGCGCCGCGGCCGGCGATGCCGCCGAAGACGAACACATCGCTGGCGCCGTTGCCGGCGAGGCGGCTCGCTCCGTGCACGCCGCCCGCGGCCTCGCCCGCGGCGAACAGCCCCGGCACGCCCGACCACGCCCTGCGGTCGATGCGCACGCCACCCATGTGGCTGTGCGCCGCCGGCCGCACCCGCGGCGCCTCGGTCGTCGGCTCGAAACCCTTGCTGCGCAGGCGCTTTGCCTTCTCGGCATGGTTCTCCAGCCGCTGAGGCGGCACCACGGTCGTGTCGAACATCACCGTGCCGTCTGGAAAACCCCGCCCCTCGGCAATCTCCTGCTGGATGCAATGCGCCATGCGCGCCTTCTCGATGCGCAACTCGCCGTGCTCCGGGTTGTAGCGGAACATGAAACGCTCACCCAGCACGTTGCGCAGCTGCGCGCCCTCGCCGAACATCGCAGTCGGCATCACCAGGCCGCGGCATTCCGCCGGATGCACCACCACCGTCGGCTCGAACTGCACGAACTCCATGTCGATCAGCGTCGCGCCCGCGGCATGGGCCATGGCATAGGAATCAGCGGCGACATCCGCCGGATAAGTGCTGTCGGCATAAATGGCGCCGATGCCTCCGGTGGCGAGCACAGTGGCCCGCGCGTGCACGGCCAGAAACGCCGGCGCGTTGGCCTTGAACAGCAGCGCCCCCACCACCTCCACGCCGTCCTGCAGCAGGGCGATCGCCTTCCAGCCCGCGTGCTTGCGCACACCGAGGCCGCCGCACTGCGCATCGAGCCTGCCGATGGCGAGCGGCCCCAGGCCCTGCGGGTGGTAGACCGAACGCGGATAAGTGTTGCCGGAGAGATTCAGCTGGTCGAACTGCTCGCCGTTGCGGGCGAATGGCACACCGATGGCCACCAGCTCGTCGAGCGCCGGCCGTGTGCCGTCGACCAATGTCTGCACCAGACCGCGGTCATTCAGGCGATAACCGCCGCGCAGGATGTCCTCGAAATAGATCTCGGCGGTGTCTCGGCCGTCCTTGTGCGCGAGCGGCACATTGAAACCGAAGATGTACTGCGAGGCCCCGCGGGCACGGAAGGCATGCACCACCGAGGCGCCGGCCGCGGCCGCCGCCGCCGCGGCCCGGTAACCGGATACCCCGCCGCCGAGCACCAGCACATCGGTCTCGACGGACTCGAACTCCATGCCCGACATCAACAACGCAAAATGCTCAGAGCCGCGCCACGGTTAAATGGGACCTGGCCCCATTTACCCATTTACTCTCTGCGCCTGCGCGCGGTCGAGCAGGGTCAGGCGCCACATCTCGCGGCTATAGCGCTCATAGTCGTAACCGGTGGCGGAATGGATGGTGCAGCGATTGTCCCAGGCCACGATATCGCCGGGCTGCCAGCACCATTTCACCGTGTATTCCGGCCCGGTGATCGCGGGCAGCAGACTGCGGAGTATCTGAACGCTTTCGTGCTCGGTGCCTTTCAGATCGCAAACGTCGAGCACGTCCGGCGCGATGTCCTGGCCTTTTGGCAGGATGGCGCAGGTGGAGGAATTCAGGCCATAGAGCGCCGGCTCGCCGCTGACCGGATGTTTCAGGACGATGGGCACCCGGTTCGGCGGATTGGCTGCCCGCTGCGCCGGCGTCAGGATCGGATAGTCCGGCGAGTAGGTGTTGATCTTCTTGTCGTGATGGGCCAGCGAGCACACCGCTTCCAGCCCGTCGAGCTTCGCCTTGGTCGCGCCGTCCAGCCGCTGGTAGGCCGTGCGCATGTCGGCGAACAGCGTCTCGCCGCCTTCGTCGGGCGCAATCCTGCAATGAAAGACCGAGCCGATGGGCGGATGCTTGCGGAACGTGGAGTCCGTGTGCCAGACCGGGCGGCGGGTTTCCGGGTTATAGCGGATGTCGTCATCGGTGCGCAGCTGCGGCACCCGCGACAGGGAGGCCTTCAGATTGCCCGCCTCGTCACGGATGTTGCCGATGCGCATGATGGGGAAGCCTTTGACCGACTTGTCTTCGCGGGCGGTCATGCCCTCGTATTCCACCGCGCCAAAAACCTCGGACCAGGCGACCAGTTCTTCCGGCGGGATGGCGGCCAGATCGTTGCCGCGGACAGCCAGCAGGCCGCCCTGGCGGGTCCACAGGTCATAGGCTTCGCGCTGGAAGGCTGCGTCTTTGAGGTCGCGGCGGCTGACGCCTTCGATCATCACACCGAAATCGCCGTTCAGGGGGCTGGTCTTATGCTGCATGGTCCGGGGCTCGCTTTGCTGTCGGAGGGGCCGAATTGCGTGCGGCCCAGTCTAATACGCACCGCCTGGGCGGTCGAGAGGGCGCGTCACACCCAGCGCCGTTGCAGAGCCGTTCTTGCCTTCGGGGATCAGGCTGCCCGGCCATGAAGAAAATCTTCAAGCTGCTGTGGCCGGTGGCGTGAGGCGGCACCGAACCTCGCACCGCCCCTCAGCCGACCCTGCCCTCGGTATCACGGCGCAGCACCTTGCCCGGTGTTGCACCGGTATGGCGGGCATTCATCACCACCGGCACGCCATTGACCAGCACTGTGGTGCGACTGCCGCTGGGATACTGATGCGGCTTGGCATAGGTTGACTGATCGATGAAGTCGGCCGGATCGAACAGCGCCAGATCGGCGCGATAACCGACCCGCAGCAATCCACGATCCTGCAGCTTGAGTGCACGCGCCGTGCCACCGGTCATCTTGTAGATGGCCAGCTCCAGCGGCAGCAAACCTTCCTGTTGACTGTAGCGGCCCAACACCCGCGGGAAAGTGCCGTAAAAGCGCGGATGCGGCATACCCTGGCTGACCGTACCGTAATCGGCCACGCAATTGCCGTCCGAGCCGATCAGCGCGCTGGGCGAGCGCATCAGATCGCGCACATCATTCTCGGAGATCGAGGTCACCAGCACCCGCGTCGCACCCTTGTCCTCGCGCAGGTAGTCGCACAGCGCATCGACCGGATCGAGGCCGCGCTCGCTGGCGATATCCGCAATGGTCTTGCCGGCATGTTGCGGCGTATTGGGCGTAATCGAGATCTGCACGCAGGCCCAGGATTCGATCTTGCCCCAGTTGTTCAGACCGCTTGCCGCCACTTCCTCGCGGATACGCTGACGGGTTTGCGGCAAGGCCAGACGCTCGATCATGGCGTCCACGCCGCCAGCCTGCACCCATTGCGGCAGGATGTTCTTCAGCGGATTGCTGCCGGCGGTGTAGGGATAGGCGTCGCAATCGATATCCACGCCGCGTGCGCGCGCCGCATCCAGCATCGCCATGGCGGTCGAGACCTTGCCCCAGTTGTCGGTGCCCGAGCACTTGAAATGCACCACTTCGACATGCACGCCACAGCGCTCACCGACATCGATGGCCTCTTGCAGCGATTCCAGCACGCCATTGGACTCATCCCGCAGATGGGTAAAGTAGGCGGCGTTGTAGCGCTTGAGCACCGCACCGAAAGTCAGCATTTCATCGGCGCTGGCATAGGAGCCAGGCGAGGTGAACAGGCCGCTGGACATGCCCAGCGCCCCGGCACGCAGACCGTCCTCCAGCAGCGCGATCATCTGCGCCATTTCGCCTGCCGTGGGTGCGCGCTGCGCCATGCCCATCACCATCAGTCGCAGTGTGTTGTGGCCCACCAGCATGCCGGCATTGACCGAGGTGGCGGGAAAGCTGTCCAGATATTCGGGAAAACTCAGCGCGCGAAACGGCAGCCAGGGTGCGCTGGGCGAGAGATAGTCGCGCAGCAGCGTCACCTTGTCCGGCAGGCAGGGCGCCACCGAAAAACCGCAGTGACCGATGATCTCGGTGGTGACACCCTGACGCAACTTGCTCTCGGCCCGGGGATTGATCGGCAGGGTGAAGTCGGAGTGGGTCTTGATATCGATGAAGCCCGGCGCCACCGCCAGTCCGCCGGCATCGATGTGCAGCGCATCGCGCAGCTCGGCCGGCGTGGGCGGCGCGGATGGCGCGCCTCCACTACCCTGGGCCGGATGGACCGATGCAATGCGCCCATCCCGTATCAGCACATCGGCCGCCACACCCGGCGCACCCGAACCGTCGTAGAGCGTACCGCCATGGACCCAGACGGCCGGATGAGCGCTTGAGGCTGCCGCTGAAGACGTCACAACATTTCCTTTAATATCATCATGTTATGTAATTTTTCAAGCTCGACTCCGGAGCGACAGGCTGGTTCAGCAGTGGGCAGGGGTTCAGGGTTCGCCAACTATAACCGCCAGGGCAGGATCCGGGCTGAGGCTGAATCGATCTGCTGATGAATGTCCGTTTCTGGCCGGTTTGCGACTATCGGTCGCATGGGGCGGATACCGACCCGAAGCTGCCTCTCGTCCGAGACAGGCTTCTGAAATCCTATCCTTCCAAACGGTGTAGCTGTGCACCCGCGTCGCGGGGAATGCCGTTGGCGCGCCCCGAAAAACCTTGGAGGAGCGCTCCCGTATCAGACACTGCGACGTGCTGTTAGATAACCCAATTTCTTGGTGTTATTCCGTCGACAACATTAGGTAGCAACAGTGGGGAGCTCCTGATATGGACCCGCTAAGTGCTTCCACGAGTGACTACGAGGGTGCATTTCCGGCGCTTCGCCAAGCTTTGGACGACCTAGAAACGCGCAGTGCCCGATGCCGAGGCGATGTATGCCGAGCAGGTCATCGCTGGGCGGCTCGGCACAATGAGGTAGTCGCTCGCGTGTTCAGAAACTCGATGATCGGCTTGTTGAACTCGACCGGGTCGTCGAAGCAGCCGAGGTGTCCGGTCGGAATGATCCGCTCGACCGCGCCGTCGATCAGCCGTGTCAGATCGTTGGTGAACGCGACCGGCGTTGTCTTGTCGTGCCGCCCGCACATGACCAACGTCGGCGCTTTGACCTTGCTGCAATACTCGGTGAAATCGGGGAGCAGTATCCCGCGCAGGACATCCAGGTAGGCTTCCTTCTTGCAAAGACAGATCGCTGAGAGCAGTTCATCGATGGCGGCTTTTGGCGTCGAGGGCAGGAGCCGGGTCGCAATGTACTGGCGCGCGTATTCCCGCACGGACATGTAGCGCAGGCACTTCTCGGATTCCTCGATCCGCGCCTTCGAGTGCGTGTGGTTCCTGGCGAAGGTGTCGATCAGCGTCAGCGACCGCACCATCTGCGGCCACCGTGCGTTGAAGACCAGCGCAACCGGCCCGCCCATGGAGTAGCCAACGATGTGGGCCTTGTCGACGCCCAGCGCGTCGAGCCCGGCCTTGAGATCCTCGGCGCCGGTCGGCACGTCCCAGCGCCCGTTGAACGAGGAGAATCCGAAACCGCGGTGATCGAAGGCGATGCAGGTGTAGCGATCCTGCAGGGCCTCGATCTGGTGCCGCCACTGGTAGGAGAAACCGCCCAGGAAGTGCACGAAGACGATGACAGGCCCCTGGCCCGCCTTCACATAGTTCAGTGTTTCGCCGTTGACCGAAATTTTCATGGGTTGGCCTGTGGTGTTGACCGCTGCACTTCAGTGGTTCGGCATCGTTCTGCCGCGAGCCTCACGCGCGGGGCGCTCAGATCGGCCCGTAGCGCCGGTAGACGCTTTCGATCAGAGCGTCGAATTGCGGCTGGGAGAGCGTCACGCCATGCTCTTCACGCACTGCCGCGGCAATATCCGGAAATTTCTTTCCCTGCTTGACCATTCGAATCGCAGTGACGCAGGCATCGAGCTCGGCCGGGACCTCGACGAGCCGGTCGTCCCACAATGTGTACCCGAATGGGACATCACCGCCCAGATAGCGGCCGTCTTCGGCGACTTGCAGTTCACTCACGGCAAATTCCCTCCCCAAGGCTGGCGTTCAAAGACTTGGCCCGGATGGAACCCTTGCCTTGCATCTCGCCGGGCGCGCGGAGGCTATTCTATACGGTCGGGGGCGGGACCCCAAACGACGGTGACCAGTTCTGCCTTGGTCGGGGAGCCAAGCTAGGCTCGAACTTACTAGAAACAAACGTCCGCTTCTGGCCGGTAGCGGACATCAGCCGCCTATGCTTTAAGACGCTCTGGCCACCTTAGCCACCCAGCCCGCAATGCCTGAATCGTCCTGAGGTGCCCCTCTGGTGTCTTGGGGCCGGTGGATAAGCCGCCACTTCCACGGCGGCCATAGTATGGGACCGTGCTACGCTGGCGCGTGTCGTCTCCGCGCAATTTATTTTAACTATCTGTTTATGAGTGCAATTTTGTGAAACTTTACGCTTCGGACAATTCCGGCAATTCGTGGAAAATCCGCATCCTGCTGTCGCTGCTCGATGTGCCGTGCGAACGCGTCGATCTGGATTTCTTCGGCAAGCGCGAACATAAAGCGCCGTGGTTTCTGCACATCAATCCGCGCGGACAGGTGCCAGCGATGGAAATCGAGGGCCGCCATTTCTGGGACTCGACGGCGCATCTCGTGTACATCGCGCGCAAGTGGGGCGGCGAGCAGTGGCTACCCACCGACGCACTGGGCATGACTGAAGTCATGCACTGGATGGCGTTCGCACAAAACCAGATTCAGTTCGGTTTGCAATGGGCGCGCGGTGTCGTGCTGAAACTGAAAACCACAGGCGACTTCGAAGAAATGCAGCGTCAGGGGCAGCTCGCGCTGCATATCCTCAACGATCATCTGCAACATCGTGCGTGGCTCGCGACGGATCACGTCACCATCGCCGACATCGCGTGCTATCCGTATGTCGCAAAGTCGCCCGAGGGCGGATTCGATCTGCCGGCGTATCCAAACGTCGTGGCGTGGCTCAAGCGCTGCGAGGCCGTGCCGCGCTGGCCCGAGCGAAAGTAAGCGCAGCGCGCGCGACACGCGCGAACGCCAGTGGTTCATCAGTAATCTCCCGGGAGAATAGGAAATTCAAACCACTTTTTTCAACTTGAGCGAATATTCAGACAACCCCGCAAGCGGTCAATCGCGCGCTCTTTCCTGAAACATTTCCCTCTCGCGTGGATTCTTCGGACCCTAACTCGACCCGAGGGGGCTGATTTCGGCGCAGTTTGACCACTACACGCGAGCGCGGGCCGCGAACGTCCCCTATTGGCCGTAAGCGACCTTCGGTCGATGGCAGGTTTCCGATCACCGGTCGTTCGCGCTGCCAGCAACCGGATCGCTACAAAGCGGCGAGCGATAATCCGACGCGGCACCTTGTCAGGCGCCAGCCGGGTCGTCGATGCGCCACCATCTGACGTCATCGATTGCGCCGACGACTTGATACTCACTGACCGTCACGCGAACGAGCGCGCAATCCGCCGACCGCACGAAGGACTCCAGATCAGGATGCCACGCCAGGTGTGCACGGCGAGCCATTTCGACCTCGTCAACGCCGACCTCTTCCGCGTGACCAAGCGCAGTCAGCACGAAGCCCTCCATCAGGCCTGAACTCTTGACCTCCTGACCGTCAATCAGAACAGCCACTTTGCCGTTATGCGCCAGGTTGCGGTACTTGCGCGTGCGGCGATACGTCGCGAAGATCAATTGCCGGAAACCGCCAATTGGCGTAATGGCGACAAAACTCGTATGCGGTTGACCACCGTGCTCCGTCGCCAAAACAGCGAACCGTTTCGCCTGAAGGGTTGCCTCGACGTATACCTTGGCAGCGATCTGGTTGTTCATGTCGGGGTTGAGCCGGGCTCTAACAGAGATTGAAAAGACCGATGCATCTCTCGATCACAGATTTCATTGATGCGTTGAGACAAATGCGTACTTGATCGAGATTAACAATGTTTCAGACCAGTCTCCAATTACTTGAAGCAATAAACGGCAATAAACGGGGTCTGGCCCCATTCATACTGCCCGGCCACGGCCGCGCACATCATGCCGGCCGCGCCGGCACCCAGAACGATGACATCGAAATCCATAGCCGGCCTGCTGCGAAAAGGCAGGCATCATACCGCGCCTCCCTACAACGTCATCCCCGCGCGCTGCGCGCCGTGCAACAAGTCCTCTTGGGGGGCGCTGTGCAACAAGTCCCCTCGGGGGAAAGCAAGTCCCCTTGTGGGGCGCCGCGCGCCGTGCAACAAGTCCTCTTGGGGGGCGCTGTGCAACAAGTCCCCTCGGGGGAAAGCAAGTCCTCTTGGGGGACGCTGCCGGACTGTATCGGGATACCACCTGACCCGCTGGAGCAGACATTGCAAGGCAGGCAATATTCCGCCGCTCTACCTCCATTCATTCAATCATCGTCCGCAATAAAGCCGATGCGCCGCTTGCGCGGCGCCGACGCCGGGCTGCAGCAAGGGCAGCAGCTTCTGGTAAATATCCCGCAATGCCGTATCGTGCTGCAGCAGCGTTTTATCGATCTCTGCCAGGCGCTTGATGATGGCGGTGTTGGCTGCCACCTGCTCGCGCAGGCGCACGAAGGCGCGAATCACGAACACGCTCATCTGCACCGCGTGCGCGCTGCGCAGGATGTTTGCCGCCATCAACGCGCCGTGCTCGGTAAACGCCCATGGCAAGTAACGCTTGCCGCCATGGGAACCGGTCACAAATTGTGACCGGTTATAATTTTTATCAATATAATCAATATCTTGTAATCTTGAGGTCGCAAATTGCGACCTCAAGTTGGCGAACTCTGCAGGCGTCAGCCGGAATGCAAAGTCCTCCGGAAAGCGCGGCCGATTACGCTTGAAGGCTTCGTTGAAGCGCTTGGTCGTCACCCCATACAACCGCGCCAGATCCGCATCCAAAATCACCCGCTGCCCGCGCACCCGCACAATCAGCGGCTCCAGCGGTGCACCGGCGCCCGCCGCCCCCGCTTTGGCCTTTGCTTTGGTCATCCCCGCCCTCCATTGACTACCGAACGATCGTTCGGTATCGTAACCCCATGGCCGACGATGCTCAATACCTGGCGAAACTGCAGGACTACTACGCCCGCCACGGCGTGCTGCCCTCCTACTCGGCGATCGGCGCGCTGGTCGGCCTCAGCTCCAAGGCCTCGGTGGCTGAAATGGCAATGCGGCTGAAGGCCGCGGGTTTTCTGGAAAGCGCGCCCGACCGCCGCCTGAAGCCGGGCAAACGTTTTTTCGAGCGCGCGCTCGCCGACAGCGTGCGCGCCGGCCTGCCCAGCCCCGCGACCGACACGCAGCCCGAAGGCCTGAGCATCGACAATTACCTGGTCGGCAAACCCTCCCGCACCATCCTGATCACCGTCAAAGGCGATTCAATGATCGACGCCGGCATCCACCCCGGCGACCACGTCGTCGTCGAAAAGCGCGTGGCGGCCACCCCCGGCGACATCGTCGTCGCCATCGTCGACAACGAATTCACGTTAAAACGCCTGGCCCGTGAAAAAGGCCGTCTCGTACTCAAGCCGGAGAACAAGGCTTACCCGACGATCCGGCCGAAGGACGATGCGGAAATCTATGGCGTGGTGGTGGGGTTGGTGCGGAAGTACAAATAGCGGAGCTGTGCGAGAGTGCGTGCATCGTGCCGCAGAAGCAACTAAGGCTCCGTCGCCATAATCACTACGCTTTCCCGACTACCGCCCCAACAATCCCAATATCCCGGAAACAATGCCTTTATCGGCACGCGGCCTGGCCGCCTGACTGACCTGCTGAATCCGGCTGACGAACTGCGACTCCTTGCTGCACGTCAGCAGCAACTTGTCCATCGCGCGGGTCATCGCCACATAAAGCAGCTTCGCCTCTTCATGAAGTTCAAAATCCCGGTGCGGCATGTAACCCAGCCCCGGAATCGCCACCACTGGAAACTCCAGCCCCTTGCTGCTGTGCATGGTCATGATCTTGACGCTGTCGGCGCCGGGATCAAAACGTTTCTTGCCGCCCGGTGCATTCACCCATTCCACCGGTATCCGCGCGGCCTGCAACTGCTTGGTAATTTCCTCGCCGATAAACTTTGTCCGGTACATCGAAGACGAACCTGGCACGTGCATCTTTACGGGTCAGCCGACGCGCCGCCGAGCGGTGTTTGCGAAGGCGTATTAGCACCAAATGCTATTTGGGGCGGCTTGCATTCCCTTTGATATTTCACGGTTGTGTGCCACTGCTTGCTGGAACCGGTGTACCACAGGCATCCGCTCGTTCGAGCCAGTCGGCTTACCAACACCATGCCGCTTCAAGACAAGCAGTGCGGCATGGATGCCCCATGCGTCTATCGTTCCCCAGCGACAGCTCCAGCACAGCACTGCTCGACTTAACGCGAGAGCCGGCCAAGAGTGGCTCCCTTGAAGGAAACGGCCGAACGCCATCGTCGGCATCCCCTCCGGCGAGCAGTGGCACACGGCCAAACCGTCCGCTCTCAAGCTGCACATGCAAACGTGTGTCTACCATTGGGTGCGAGACGAAAAAGAGGCGTTCTCGCGCTGGAAAAGACTTTCGGAGTCTGCCAGACTCACGGTTCCGGCAGACTCCCGAAATCGGATTGCCCTCGAGCGGCTGCGCCCTGCCCATGTCGCCCTGTCCCTGCCAAGGAGAGACAACATGCTTACGTCGCTGCGAATGGTTGCCCTCGCTTGTATGTCGGTCTTATCGATCGGTGCCGCCTACGCGGCCGATCCGATGGTCAACGAGTCGGCCCGGGAGATCCCGGTGGCCTACGACGTCGACGTGGTGGTCGTGGGCGGGCAGCACCGGGGCGGTGTCGGCGGCGGTGGCGGCGGCCGAGGCGGGGGCCAAGGTCTTCCTGGCCGCGCCGCATCCCTACCTGGGCGACGACATGACGGCCACCCTGCGGCTGTGGCTCGAAGAGGGCGAGATGCCCGACCTCGCCGCTGGCCCGAGCGATCTTTCGCACGATGCCGTCAACCGGCAGCGACAGCCCGATCCCAACCGCGTTGCCACTTCACCTACGAAGCCGACCTGCCCAGCCGACGGCAAGCACGCCGACACCCGCGAGCGCAAGCCGGCTGACCGACGGCCACTGGGGCGACGCCTCCGACGCAGAGCGTCCAGTACGACGGCGACGTGAACGTCGTGGCCGACCTGGGCGAGACGCAGGAGATCCAGAGGCTGCGCGTGATGGCCTTCCATCGCGGCGCGGCCGCCGATGGATTCAAGGTCGACCGCATCGAGGTGTCTCGGCCAGCGGCGACGGCGAGTCGTGGCAGCCGGCTCGCGACCATGCAGGAAGGCCGCAACGAGGGGGACGAGCGGATCGACCTCTCCGCGGACGCGGCGGGCAAGGCCCGCTACGTGAAGTTCGCGGTCAAGAAGGCCGACGACGTCGAGCGGATGCTGCTGGGCGAGATCGAGATCGTCGCGCCGGCTGGCGCACGAGCCGCGCCGT
This sequence comes from uncultured beta proteobacterium, assembly GCA_963712105.1. GTDB lineage: Bacteria > Pseudomonadota > Gammaproteobacteria > Burkholderiales > Casimicrobiaceae > VBCG01. Next base: position 7,172 of record CAVQGR010000015.1, on the reverse strand, counting down.
CCGCCGATCGGCCCCGGCCGCCTCGGCCGATGCACGTCAAGAAGACGCTCGACGAGGCGCTGCTGGAGGCGGGCGTCGCAGTTCCTCTACGGCTGCTACGCGACCGACGTGCTGCGCGACGCCGAGGGCCGTCCGTGCGGCATCGTGATGGCCAATCGGGCCGGCCGCCAGGCGGTGGTGGCCAAGACGATCATCGACGCCACGGACCGGGCCGTCGTGGCTCGGCTGGCCGGAGCGCGAAGTTCCGGCCCTATCCGGCCGGGGAGCACACGTTCAAGCGGGTGGTGATCGGCGGCGAGGCTGCAGACGGCGGAGAACATGACCGCGCGGATCGTCGAGCCGCCGTTCCGGGGACCGTTTCCGAACCGGGCGGGCACCTCCAGGCGGCGAGTTCCAGATCATCGAGTACACGCTCGCAACTGCCGATGGCCGACGACAGCCCCGCGTCGTGGGCGGCGGCCGACCAGCAGGCCCGCACGATGACCTACCATCCGGAGCAGCAGTTCACCTCCGACGACCTGTTCGAGGTTCCGCCCGACCCGATGCGAGCCGAAACGCTCGTCACGCAGGCGGGCAGGGCGGGGCGGTGGCGACTTGCCGTTCGGCGCGCTTCCAGCCGGCCGGTGTCGATCGTCTGTACGTGCTCGGCGGCTGTGCCGATGTGCCGCGCGAGCAGGCGGACGGAGCTGCGGCCGCCTGGCTCTGATCGATTTGGGCGCAGCGAATCGGCGAGGCCGCGGCGGCGCGAGGCCAAGACCGCCGCACCGGCGCGAGGCTGCAAGGTTGGCCGGCGGCCGACCGACCGCCCGGCCGCCCCGGGCGACGTGAGGGAGATCCTCGACGGGGTGCGGCCGGTGCAGGAGCTGCCCACCGTGCCGCAGGAGGCCCGGGCGCTGCCCGTGCTGGGCCAGTACGACGTGGTGGTCATCGGCGGCGGCACGGCGGGCGCGCCGGCCGGGATCGGCGCGGCGCGCGCAGGGGCCAAGACGCTGCGTGGTCGAGTACCTGCACGGCCTGGGCGGCGTCGGCACCGCCGGGGCGATCTCCAAGTACTACTGGGGCAACCGCGTCGGTTTCACCGCCAGCGTGTCCGACGGCGGCACCGCTGGGTCATCGAGCAGAAGATGGAGTGGTGGCGGAGCGAGACTCTCGAAGGCCGGGGCCGAACGTCTGGTTCGGCACGCATCGGCTGCGGGGCCTTCGTCGCATGACGGCCGGGTCAACGGGGCCGTCGTGGCCACGCCCTACGGGCGCGGCGTCGTGCTGGCCGAGCGTGGTCATCGACACCACCGGCAACGCCGACGTCGCCGCGGCCGCCGGGGCCGAGACGCTCTACACCGACGAGACCGACTTCGGCATGCAGGGCACCGGCCTGCCGCCCCGCAAGCTCGGCGCCACCTACACCAACACCGACTTCACGCATCGTCGACGAGACCGACCTGGTCGACGTCTGGCACTTCTTCGTCTACTGCCAAGGACAAGTACGCCGACGCCTTCGACCAGGGCCAGCTGATCGACACCCGCGAGCGGCGGCGGATCGTCGGCGAGTTCACCATACGCTCCTCGACCAGTTGCTCGGGCGGACCTATCCCGACACGATCGTGCGGGCCTACAGCAACTTCGACACGCACGGCTACACCGTCGATCCCCTGCTTCGAAATCGCTCATCCCGACAAACGCGGCTTCTACGTCGACGTACCGTACCGCTGCAGCATCCCGAAGGGACTCGACGGGATTCTGGTCGGCGGGCTGGGGGTCAGCGCCCATCGCGACGCCGATGCCGCTGATCCGCATGCAGCCCGACATGCAGAACCAGGGCTACGCGCTGGGCGTGGCGGCCGCGATGGTGGCCGAAACGGACACGCTGGTCCGCCACGTGGACATCGACGCATTGCAGCAACACCTGATCGAAATCGGCAACCTGCCCGACCGTGTCTTGACGGACGAAGACAGCTTTCCGCTGTCGGACGATCAAATCGCGAGCGCCGTGGCCAAGCTGGCCGCGCCGAGGATGTGGCGGCCATCTTCACCAGCCCGGAGCGGGCGTTGCCGCTGCTGCGTGCGGGCTATGCGGATGCGGCGGATCAGCCGCGGAAACTGTCGTACGCCCACATGCTGGCCATTCTGGGCGACGACACCGGATTGCAGACGCTGATCGATGAAGTGGCGGCTCAGAAATCGTGGGACGCGGGCTGGAACTACCGGGGCATGGGGCAATTCGGCAACGCACTGAGTCACCTCGACACGTTGATTGTCGCCCTCGGTCGCGCGGGCAACGCCGAGGCGATCCCCGTGATCCTGGAAAAGACGAAGTTGCTGGCCGCGGACATCGACTTCTCGCACCACCGCGCCGTGCGCCCTGGCCCTGGGCATGATCGGCGACCCGGCTGCGGCCAAGACGTTGGCCGAAGTGCTCCGCCAGGAGGGCATGATGGGGTACGTGCACGAAACGGTCGGTACGGCCGTCGAGCGGGACCAGGAGTCGCCCGGGGGCACCAACGCCGTGCAGACCCGGCGCGACTCGATGCGCGAGCTGTTATTGGCCCGGGCCCTCTATCGCTGCGGCGACTACGAGGGGCTGGGCGAACAGATCTTGAAATCGTACACCCGCGATCTACGCGGCCATCTGGCCCGGCACGCCCAAGCCGTGCTCGATGCGGGCCAGCGGTGAGAGATGGATGCCACACCAGTACTTTGTAAGAGCTTCATCTTAGGGTGGCCGGGGTTGGAGCGAGGCACGAGCGAAACCCCGGGGGCCTGCCGCAAAGCGCATAGCGGGGGGATCATGGTGAGGGGCCAAAAGAAATCGCGAAGTTATTTCTGAGCCGTTCTTTAGGCTCAGTCCAGCCCCGGCCACCCAACCCGGATTCTTACGTCCGAAAAAGCACCCGTGGCGGATTCCGGATGTCAAACGGCATTCGGGGTTCGGATTTCGGCATTCTTTCGGCATCGGGTATTTCGTCATTCGGCATTGATCCGCCCCTGCCCGTTGACACTCGACGGTCGGGCAAGCAAGATAGGAGGTTTCCCACCCTTTCCACGCCCCGCTTCCCACTGAAGGAGCCCACCGTGACTGCCCCTTGGATTACCTACCGGCCGGAACTGAAGGTCCTCGATTGCACGATCCGCGACGGCGGCCTGATCAACGATCACATGTTCGACGACGGGTTCGTCCGGGCCGTCTACGAGGCCTGCGTCGAGGCCGGCATCGACTACATGGAGCTGGGCTACAAGAACTCCAAGCAAGATCTTCGCCAAGGACGAGTTCGGCGCCTGGAAGCATTGCGACGAAGACGACATGCGGCGGATCGTCGGCGAAAACGACACGCCCGCTGAAGCTCTCCGCCATGGCCGACGCCGGCGAAGTCCGACTGGAAGACGGACATCCTGCCCAAGGAGCAGAGCGTGCTGGACATGATCCGCGTGGCCTTCTACGTCCACCAGGTCTCCGAGGCGGTGGACATGATCAACGCATCGCCGCCGACAAGGGCTACGAGGTGACGGCCAACCTGATGGCCGTCTCGACGGCCAAGGAAGAGGAAGTCGACCAGGCGCTGGAAGTCCTGGCCGAGACGCCGGCCAGCACGCTGGTCGTGGTCGACAGCTTCGGATCGCTGTACGCCGAGCAGGTCGAGATCCTGGTCAAGAAGTACGCCAAGTTCGGCGAGGCAGACGGGCAAGGAAGTGGGCATGCACGCCCACAACAACCAGCAGCTGGCGTTCGCCAACACGATCGAGGCGATCATTCACGGGGCCAACCGGGTCGACGCCACGATGGGCGGCCTGGGCCGCGGCGCCGGCAACTGCCCGATGGAACTGCTGATCGGCTTCCTGCGCAATCCCAAGTTCAAGATCCGCCCCATCTACGAGGTGCTGCAGGATTGGATCCTGCCGCTGAGCCGGAGGTCGAGTGGGGCCCGCTGCGTGCAGTACAACATCACCGGCCAGCTGAACCTGCACCCGCGGGCGGCGATGGACGCCCGGGCCGGCGAGCGGCCGCGACAAGTACGTCGATTTCTATGACAAGCTGGTGACGGACGTTTAGAGTCCGCGTGGGATCGAAATAACCGGTCGCGATACCGGGAGGGTACAGACGGGACAAAATCCGAAATCCGAATGTCGAAATCTGAAACAATGTTCGAATTTTAAAATCCAAATTTCAGTAGTTCCAAATTTGGATCTCCGCCGACCCTGTGAGGCTGCTGAAAAAGTCGGCGGCGGCGGTCGTGGCCGGCGTGGGGTAAGCTTCTAGCTTGCCATGCTTTCGTAAAGCGAACGTCGCCGTTTACGCAGATTGCTCATTTGGCAAGCTGGAAGCTTACCCCACTTACTTTTTCAGCAGTCTCCCAGCGTCGGTGGGGCAATGATGGTAGCTACAAACGACCGGCTTTCCTTAAACCATCACTCTGCCCACCCCTGCCGCCGCGAAGCGGCGGCTGGGGTGGGCAGAGCGGCTATTTTGGGCGTTCCGTAGCTGAGGAATCATCTTCCCACCGACACAGGGTCGGCGGTGTCTTGCTGACTCGCAGGAGGCGGGATCGATGGCCGAAACCTGGTCTCCGGATTCCTGGAAGACGTGCCCCCTCGGGCAACAGGTTGTCTATCCGGCGCCGGAGACGCTCGCCGCCGTGCTCGGGCAGTTGTCCACCTTGCCGCCGCTGGTCACCAGTTGGGAAGTCGAACGGTTGAAGGCGGAACTGGCCGAAGCCGCCGAGGGGCGGCGGTTTCTGCTGCAGGGCGGCGACTGCTCGGAAACGTTCGACGACTGCAGTTCCGATCCGATCGCGGCAAGCTCAAGATCCTGCTGCAGATGAGCATGGTGCTGGTCCACGGCGCGCGGCGGCCGGTGATCCGCATGGGTCGCTTTGCCGGCCAGTACGCCAAGCCCCGGTCGCACGAGACCGAAACCCGCGACGGGGTGACGTTGCCCTGCTATCGCGGCGACCTGATCAACCGGCCCGCGTTTCACGCTCGACGACCGCACGCCCGACCCGCAATTGCTGCTGCGCGGTTACGAACGGGCGGCCCTGACGCTCAACTTCATCCGCGGCCTGGTCGAAGGCGGGCTTCGCCGACCTGCACCATCCGGACCTGTGGGACCTGGGCTTTTTCGAGCATGCGGAGCAGGCGTCCGACTACCGCGAAGATCACCGAGGCGATTGTCGAGGCCGTGTCGTTTCTGGAGACCATTGCCGAGCGGCCGCTGAACGAACTGAGCCGCATGGAATTCTTCACCAGCCACGAGGGCCTGCATCTGGACTACGAACAGGCGCAGACCCGCCAGGTGCCGCGGCGCGAGGGCTGGTACAACCTGACCACCCATTTTCCCTGGATCGGCGATCGGACCCGTGATCTGGACGGGGCCCACGTCGAGTACTTTCGCGGCATCGCCAACCCGATCGGCGTCAAGGTCGGCCCGACGATGTCGCCGGAGGAGCTGCTGGCGCTCGTCGAGCGGCTCAATCCCGCCCGACGAACCGGGCCGGCTGACGCTGATCCATCGCTTCGGGGCCGGGAAGATCGCAAACTGCCTGCCGCCGCTGGTCGAGGCGATGCGGCGCGCCGGGCGAACGGTCCTCTGGTGCTGCGATCCGATGCACGGCAACACGATCGGACCGACGGCGGCCTCAAGACCCGCAGCTTCGACGACATCCTCGAGCGAACTCGATCAGGCCTTCGACATCCACCGCCGTCTCGGATCCCGGTCTGGGCGGCGTCCACTTCGAACTGACCGGCGAGAACGTCACCGAATGCATCGGCGGCGCCCGGGGACTCGACGAGACACGATCTGAAGCGGGCCTACCGCAGCGACGTCGACCCGCGGCTGAACTACGAGCAGGCCATGGAAATGGCCTTCCTGATCGCCGGCCGCATGCGCCGCAACGGGTGAGGTTGCCGGCGACCGTGGCGATGTAAATGGGAATGCATCCGTCGCCGATTTCGGCACGGAGTGGACGCCTCTCTCCTTGAATTCGCCGGCACCATACGCTGGGCTTCGGCAATCATTGGGACGGTCGGCCCCATTGCTTATCTCCAATAACGGCTCAGAAATAACTTCGGCATTTGCCTCCTCTCCCCCGCCGCGCAGCGAATAGCGGGGGAGAGGATCGAGGTGAGGGGCAAATAGAAACAGCGAAGTTGTTTTTCCCGCGATCCGTAAGAAAGGGGACTCCATGCCTACACCGACAGCAATTCCTTGTTTTCCAGCGCAAAGCCGGACGAAGTTGCCTGCTGCTGGAGCATCGAATTCGCGCAAGCTGCCCTATAGCACGCAACATCAACAGCAGACGTATTGGTGTTGGTCGGCCGTGACGACGAGCACGTCGCTGTTTTACAATCGCGGCAGCGGTTGAACGCAATGTTCACTGGTCAATCAGGCACGATGGAGGAAGTCGCCAAGGATGACTTCGAGCTGCGGGTACTAAGGATCCCCGCGCTGTATGTCATGGCGTTCTGGCTGCACGGCGAGAAGAAGGACATTCTGGTGCCGATGCCTCCCACGAATTCCCGGCTGAATCCGACCAGGCCTATACGGCAAAACAGTTCTTCAGCCGCCTGCGCGGCGAAGTGAAAAACCGCGCGCAGTTCGACGACGGTCTGCCGCTGCCGAAGAAGATCGGAACCATTAAGCCAAAGAAGGTCACGCCGAAGAAGGGCGGCAGCTAAATAGACTTGCACAACTAGGGGAAGGCGAGGCTCCTGGCGGAATGGTGGCCGGGTTGGACTGAGCGTAGCGAGGATCGGGCCGCTGGCTTTGCCGTCTTACGCCCCGCCCCGATCGAGTTCTTCGAACACGGCCTTCATCAGCAGGGGGAGCACGACGGTGGCGTCGGCGTAGACTTCGGCGTACCGGCCGCCTTCGTCGCGCGGCACGAACTTGCCCCAGCTCACCCCCTCTTGATAGGTGCAACCCGACAGGCCTCCCCAGTGCACCGGTTCGGGACAAATCCGCACGCCGTAGCGGAATCGTCGCGCGGGAAGATCGACACCCAGGCGGATTTTGGCGATATCGAAGAACGGCCCCACTTGCTGCGCCCAGTTCCGCGGCACGCCGCCGCCGATCGTAAAGACGGCCCACCGCGGCGAGCCGGCGATCAGTCGCGCATACTGCTGCAGATCGAGAAAGGGATTGAACGGCGGTGTCGCGCTGAACACCTCCGCAGGGTCCAGGT
>CAVQGR010000014.1:0-289491 GCA_963712105.1 uncultured beta proteobacterium | reverse complement strand
CACGGATCGCGAAGCCGGCAATGCATGCAATGATCCTCGAGGCGCCCCATGCTGCGCTGGCGTGGCGGCGGATCGCCGACCCCGTGCCGGGACCGGGACAGGTGTTGGTCAGGGTCCACGTCTGCGGCGTCTGCAGGACCGACCTGCACGTGGTCGACGGGGAACTGCCCAACGCCCGCGTTCCGGTGATCCCCGGACATGAGATCGTGGGAACGGTAACCGAACTCGGTGCCGGCGTCGAGGATCTGCGCGTCGGCGAGCGCATCGGCGTGCCATGGCTGTCGGGGACCTGCGGGGTCTGCCGCCACTGTCGCAGCGGACGGGAGAACCTCTGCGACGCGGCCCGGTTCACCGGCTGTACGCACGACGGCGGCTATGCCGAATACGTCGTTGCCGACCACCGCTACTGCTTTCCGCTGCCCAACTGTTTTTCCGACGAGCAGATGGCGCCGTGGCTGTGTGCCGGCCTGATCGGTTATCGGGCACTGCGCATGGCGGGCGACGCCCGGCGGATCGGGCTCTACGGCTTCGGCGCTGCGGCGCACATCGTGGCGCAGGTGGCGCGGCATCAGGGCCGGGAGGTGTTCGCCTTCACCCGCTCCGGCGACGTCGCGGCGCAGGAATTCGCGCGGGAACTGGGCGCGGTGTGGGCCGGGGACAGCGACAAGGCGCCACCGGAGCAACTCGATGCCGCGCTGCTGTTCGCGCCCGTCGGCGCGCTGGTGCCGGCGGCGTTGCGCGTCGTGGGCAAGGGCGGCAGGGTCGTTTGTGCCGGAATCCACATGAGCGACGTCCCGCAGTTTCCCTACGCGATCCTGTGGGGCGAGCGCAGCATCGTCTCGGTCGCCAACCTGACCCGCACCGACGGCACAGAATTCATCGCGCTGGCGGCGCAGGTTCCGATACGCACGCGCGTCACGACCTATCCGCTGCGCGAGGCCAACGCCGCGCTCGCCGCGCTGCGCGAAGGGACCATGACCGGCGCCGCAGTCCTTGCGGTCGCGTCGCCCGAAAGCGGCGAGCAATCCTCCACGCGCCGGCGCACGCCGTCCGCTTGACATGAAACTCGACTTCCTCGGTGGCACACGCACGGTCACGGGATCGAAGTACCTGCTGACCACCGACAGGGCGCGCGTACTCGTCGACTGCGGCCTGTTCCAGGGTCACAAGCCGCTGCGTCTGCGCAACCGCGAGCCGTTCCCGGTCCCGCCTGCGACGCTGTCCGGCGTGGTGCTCACCCACGCGCATCTTGATCACTCCGGCTACCTCCCGCTATTGGTCGCCAATGGCTATCAGGGGCGCATCCACTGCACCGAGGCGACTTTCGAACTCTGCCGCATCCTGCTGCCCGACAGCGGCCGGCTGCTGGAGGAGGAGGCTGAGTACGCGAACCGGCGCGGATACTCAAAGCACTCGCCCGCACTGCCGTTGTACACCGAGGAGCAGGCGCTACGCAGCCTTCGGCAGTTCAAGCCCGTTGCCTTCAACCACGAGTTCGATGCCGGGCCGGATGTGCGCGCGCGGCTGACGCCGGCCGGCCATATCCTTGGTGCTGCCTGCGTCAGCCTGCGGGCGCAGGGCCGAAGCATCGTCTTCTCCGGCGACCTCGGCCGCCCTGACGATCCGATAATGCGGCCGCCGGCGCCGATCGAGTCCGCCGACGTGCTGGTGGTCGAGTCGACCTACGGCAACCGGCGCCACGACACGGCCGATCCGCAACGGGCACTGGCCGACATCATCAACGAAACCGTCGCACGCGGCGGCAAGGTGATCGTGCCGTCCTTCGCGGTCGGACGAGCTCAGGCGCTGCTGCATTGCATTGCGCAGGCCAAGGCCTCCGAAATCATGTCGGCGCAGATCCCGGTCTACCTCAACAGTCCGATGGCGGCGGACGTGACCGCGCTGTATCGGCGCTTTCATGATCTGCATCGCCTCGACGCCGCCGCGGCGCGGAACTCGGCCGCGCGGCGCACATCGTGAACTCGCCGGAGGAGTCGAAGGCGTTGAATGAGCAGGCCTTCCCGCTGGTGGTGATCTCGGCCAGCGGCATGGCCACCGGGGGTCGCGTGCTGCACCATCTGGCAGCCTGGGCAGGCGATTCGCGCAATACCATCCTGTTCACCGGGTATCAGGCAGGCGGCACGCGCGGCGCTGCCATTCTGGGCGGCGCGACCGAGGTGAAGATCCATGGTCGCATGGTGCCGGTGCGTGCGCAGGTGGCGCTGCTGGATGGACTGTCGGCGCACGCAGACGGCGACGAAATCCTGCAGTGGATGCGGAACTTCGCTTCGGCACCGCGCCGCACCTTCGTCACTCACGGCGAACCCGCCTCGGCCGATGCGCTGCGCAGGCGTATTCATGAGGAACTGGGCTGGTACGCCGAGGTTCCCGAGTACCTGCAGAGCGTCGACCTCGGCTGAAACGAAGGCGTTGCACGCCCGGCAAGAATTCCGTGCCGGCAACAGTTGCATTACACTGCAGCGGCACACGAGGGCGCCAGAGGCCCTCGCCATCCGAACCTTGAACAAGCCGAGCGACAAGAACCCAGCCATTTCGCAATCCTCAGAGGAGGATGGCGACGGGCGCAGGCAGGCGTTGCAACAGGCGTTGCTCAAGGGCCTGGGCGTGCCGGACCTTGAAGTGCCGCAGGGCCTCGATGTGCGGACGATGGAGGAACTCGGTCGTCTGCTGCGCCAAATGACGCAGGGCACGGTGGACATGTTGCGCCTGCGCTCGGAGGCGAAGAGCAACATCCACGCCGAAATGACGATTATCGGCTCGCATGCGGTGAATCCGCTGAAGGCAGCTTGGGATGTGGACGTGGCGCTGCGGCATCTGCTCGCGCCCGAGCGCACGGACCTGATGGGTCCGGTGCACGCGGTTACCGATGCCTATGACGACCTGCGCGCGCACGACCGCGGCCTGGCGGTCGGCATCGAGGCGGCATTGCAGGGGCTGCTGCAGAAATTCAGTCCCGAAGCATTCGAAAACCGCCTTGAAGGCGAGAGCGCGCTCGATCGCTTTCTGCCGGCCTCCCGCAAGGCGCAGCAATGGGAGCTGCTGCTTGAACTCTACGAGGATATGGCCAAGGAAACGCAGGACGATTTCTGGTCGATCTTCGAGCGTGAATTCCGTCGCGCCTATTCTCTCGGACAGGGGCGCGGCAGTGGCGCCTGACGTGGCAGACGCCACGGCGCATACGGGCTAGTTTGCCGGTTCGCCGGCGTCGCTCATGATGCCGGTGGTCATGCGCAGCAGGCCGGACATGTGCGCCAGCATGTTGCGCATCAGCCGGTGGTGCAGGTCCGGGTCGAGTTCGAGAATGCGCAGCAGGTTCTTGCGCGACAAGCTGTAGGTCACGACCTCCTGGACGGCGATGGCAGTGACCGCACGCGTGCCACCTTCGAGCATGGCCGACTCGCCGAATATGACACCTGGCGCAAGCGTGACCACCCGCCGGTACTTGCCTTTGTTGGCTGGATCCTCGGTGACGACGCTGACTGCGCCTCGTGCCAGCAGATACAGGCGATCGCCCGACTGACCCTCGTGATAGAGGGCCGCGCGGGCGGGGAACAGCTGGCGGTCGAGAAACGGCTTCATGAAGGCGAGCTGGGCGGGACTCAATTCCGCCAGCAGCGCGAATTCGCCGATGGCCAGTTCGCGCTCGCTGCCCAGATTGGCCTGCGCCAGCAGTCGCTGCTCGACCCACTCCAGCGCCTGGTCCACGTCCTCGAACCAGTCGTCGCGATGCCGTTCGGTGAACACGCCCGCGCCGCGCAGCGAGCGCGCCAGCTTGCCGTCGACGCTGACATGGGCGAGCAGCAACATGCAGTCCGACTCCGCCAGGCGCCGAGCCAGCCGGTCCAGCATCAGCGCGCCTGACGCATCGATCATGGTGACCCGGCGCAGGTCGACAATCAGATAACGGGCCCCTTCGGCAGCACGCATGGTCTCGACCGCAAGGCGATCGGAGGTGCCGAAGAAGATCGCGCCATCGACTTCGACCACCTTGACCTGACGCCCCTCGATACGCAGCAGGCTGGCCTGTTCCGGCGGATAGACGCGGCGCGAACCACGGTTGGCGCCGGTACTGACCGAGCGGATCAGAGATCCGTTCATGACGGCGAGGAAGAGTCCCATCGACAGGATGAGGCCGGTGATCACTGCGGCAACCAGTCCGAACACCACCGTGACCCCGGCGACCAGCAGAACCAGCAGGATATTGACGATCAATTCGCGATCGTAGAGGCCCCGGCGCGCGCGCGCAATGGTGGCGCCGGCCCAGCGGTCGATCAGACCGACGGCAATCACCAGCATCATCGCCGAAAGCGCGGCCACGGGAATCAGGTGCAGCAACGGCGCGCCGTAGAGCAGCAGCAGGACAAGGGTTATGGTCGTGGCGAAGCTCGACACGAGTTTGCGCGAGCCCGATTGGTGAATCATGATCGCATGGTGCGACGAATAGGCGACGGGCACGCCGCCGAACAGCGACGACACGAGATTGCCGCAGCCCAGTGCCACCAGCAAACGATTCGGATGGTGCGCGCTGTCGAGTGGTCCATCGGCCTCGCCGACGGCGGCCAGCAGGCTGTCCAGCGAGCCGACCACCGCGATCGCCAGCGCTGTGATGACGAGGTCGTACCAGAAGCGCAGCACCAGGTCGACCACGGCAATCGACGGCGGTGGCCACAGCGCATCGGGCAGGGGGATCTTGCCCAGGAAGGGCACGCGCGGCCCGACATCGGCCGAAGGGATCAGCCAGGTGATGAGGATTGCCGCCAGCGTACCGGCGAACAGTCCGATGAGCTTGGACGGCAGCGCCGGCCACCGCCGCCGGACGAACACGAACCCGACGATGGTCACCAGTCCTACCGCCAGCGTCCAGCCGTTGACGCCGTGATGCCCCCCTTCGGCGCCGCCATGCGTGCCGAGGACCTCGGGCAGTTCGTAGATGACCAGCGCGATGGCGAGACCGGTCATCAGACCGGCGACGACCGGATAGGGGACGAACCTGGCGACGTTGCCCAGGCGCAGCAGGCCGAAGATAATCTGGATGACTCCGGTGACGGCCAGACACAGCGCAGCGAGGAAGAGGATCTCAACCACGCCCTGGGACTCTGTCGAGCGCAGCTGCGGATCGGCGGCGATGCGCAGCACGAACGCGGCAAACAGGAACACCGACGAGGCCCTCGGGACTTCGTTGGGCAATAGCGGACCCGAGAGGACGATCGCCGTCAGGCTGCCGAAGATCGCCGCCGCGAAGGCAGCGGACAGTCCCGCTTCCACGCCGTATTCGCCGAGCGGGGCGAAGGCGATCAGGCCCAGCGGCAGCATGATCGCGACCAGCACGAAGGCCGCGGAAATGCCGCTGCCCGTCTCGCGGGCAAATTCCGCCAGGCCGCCCTCGGCGCCGGTCGCGGGCGCGCCGTGGTCACTCATTCGCAGGCATCGCAGCGCGGTAGGCGGTGGGTTTCAAGCGGCGGGATCAAAAGGTTCGAATATTCGGACGGCCCGTCAGTGTAGCGTCGGCGCCCGTCCGACGCACGACCCTCACCCTCTGCTGCGGTCTTGACGCGGGCGCTCGCCGCGGGCCATCCTCCGTCAGCACGCCCGCACGGTCGATGTCTGCGCGGGCGCTTCGTCCAACCCATCTGCGCGGCCCCGTACCGACTTCCGACGTCACCCATGTTATCCATCGAAGTGCACAGCCACAACGAGCAGGCGCTTGATGCCGCCATCAGCGCGCAGTTCGGACCCGCGGGCGGCACCATCGGCCGTTCGCCTGACTGTACGCTGAGCTTGCCCGATCCCAGCAAGATCATTTCCCGCACGCATGCGATCGTCGTCCAGCGCAATGGTGCCTACGCGATTCGGGACCAGGGTACGACGGTGCCGGTGATCGTCAATGGGCGCCAGGTAGGACGCGGACGCGAAGTCAGGCTCGCGCATGGTGATTCCATACGAATCGCCGGCTATGCGATGACGGTCGGCGTGGCCGCGGCGGATACGACCGACGACTCCGGCCAGGATGCCGACGAAACCACCGTAATCCGCGAAGGTCGCACGTTGCTCTCGTGGTCCGAGGCTGGTTCGCGCCCTGGAGACGCCAGGATAGGCACGGTGATCGTCCCCGAACCGTCGGAGGAGCAGGCGCAGTTGTCGCCACGTCGACCGACAGGAATGACGGCCGCGCCGGTGGCTGCGGCCCTTCCCGCGATCCCACCGGTGGAATCGGCACAAGTACCGGTGTCCCACGCTGCCGCGCCGGACGAACTGCTCGCCGCGCTGCTGCGTGGTGCCGGCGTCGAGTCGCTGGCGGGGTCGATCGAACTTTCGCCAAGGCAGATGGAGGAAATCGGCGCGGTAATGCGAGAAATGACACGCGGGCTGCTCGACCTGCTCGCCGCCCGTGCGAACGCCAAGCGCGAAGTGCATGCCGAAGCCACGATGATCGGCACGGCGGACAACAATCCGCTCAAGTTCTCACCAAGTCTGGAGGCGGCCATTGCGCAGTTCCTGGTCCCACACGGCAAGGGGTTCATGCCGCCATTGCGCGCGGTCACCGACGCCTGCGAGAGCCTGCGCTCTCACCAGGCCGGATTCGTCGCCGGCATGCGCGCCGCGCTCGAGGCCGTATTGGGGCGTTTTGATCCGGTCAAGCTCGAGAGGCGGATGACCGAGCCCTCGTTGGCCGATTCGTTGATACCGATGAACCACAAGGCCAAGTTGTGGGAAATGTATGAACAGCTATATGCCGAGATCGCACACGACGCGCAGGGTGATTTCAACGTGCTCTTCGGCGAGGAGTTCCTGCGCGCCTATACGGAGAAGGCGCGTTCTTTGCCGCCCGCCTAGGGCGCCTCCGGATAGCCGCCGAGCGCGATGCAACTTGAGGTATCTGTCCTGTCCGACCCCGGCGGCCGCGAGCCCAACGAGGATGCGTATGGATTCTGGTCGGGACTTGGCGGCGGTTTTTGCGCGGTAAGTGATGGCGCCGGAGGTCACGGAGGCGGCGATGTCGCGTCGAAGCTCGCGGTAAGTACGATATTGAGGGCATTTCAGGACCAGCCCGAGTGCACCGGCGATGCCATTGTGGCCGCGCTGACTCTAGCGCATGACGCGATTCTGACCGCACAGCGCACGTCGGCCGCGCTATCCGCCATGAGGGCAACCGCGGTAGTGCTGGCGATCGACACCGTCCACAACGAGGCCGTGTGGGGGCATGTCGGCGACACGCGCCTGTACTGCTTCCGTGACGGACAGGTCTTCGCGCAGACCAAGGATCACAGCGTCGTCCAGCGACTGATCGATGCAGGCTATCTGACGCCCGAGGCGACCCGCGAATCGACGCAGCGCAGCCGCCTGTTCGCCGCGCTTGGGCACAGTGAGGAATTCGAGGTCACGATGGCCCAGCCGCTCGCGCTGAAGAGTGGCGACGCTTTTCTGCTGTGCACCGACGGTTTTTGGGAATACGTTGAGGAAGCGGACATGGTGGTCGCGCTCGCGGCGGCCGCGACCGCGGCAGACTGGTTGAAATGCATGGAGCAGCAGGTGCGCGACCGTGGCGGCAGCGGCCAGGACAACTTTTCCGCCGTCGCGGTGTGGTGCAACGGTGCAACGTCGCGGACGGCCGAACGTGGCCAATGATTGCACACGCCGGCGCCGGGGTGGCGATCGGCCGGCCCGGCGAGAATACAGACGTTGATATCATTGACGCAAAGGGCGCACACTCCGCGTTTCGGCCAGCAGGCATGTGCCTGATGGCCGGTGTAACTATCGAGCGAAGATTCCTGCCATGAGTGATCGATCCAATCCAGTGCGCGGTCTGCGCATGTACGGCAGCATGTTCGTTCTGTTGCTCGCGGCCTGTGCAACGCCGCCACCCGATCCGACACCAACGCCGGCGCCGGCCCCGGCTCCCGCACCCCCGCCGGTGGTGGTAGCGCCGGAGCCCGCGAAACCCGTGGAACCGGAGCCCCCCCGGTTGACGCCGGCGCAGGCCAAGGCGCAGGCGCACAAGTTGACGCTCGAGGCAATCGATTCGCTGCAGAACGGCGACGAGGCGAAAGCGCAGGGCGTGCTCGAGCAGGCGTTGGCGCTGGATGCCGGCAACGACCTGGCCCGCAAGCTGATGGATCAGATCAAGGCCGATCCGCAGACGGAACTGGGAAGCGTGTACTTCCGCTACACGGTGCAGCGCGACGATTCGCTGTCGAAGATCGCCCAGCAGTACATGGGCGATCGCTTTCGCTTCCACATCCTGGCCAGGTACAACGACATCGCCAATCCGAGCAAACTGGCGGCTGGGCAGGTGATCAAGATTCCGGGACGTGCACCGCCGCCCGGCGCGCAGCCGCCGCGACCGGCTCCCGGGCAGGCGCCGGCCCCGACCGTTGCGGAGGGCGACGCCGCCGCCAAGGCCGTCGACAGTGCCACGCCGCGCAGTGCTTCGGCCGTGCTGATGCAGCAAGGCGCGGATCTGCAGCGCGCGGGGGATCTTGGCGGCGCTTACGATGCCTACAAGGAGGCCGCCGCACGCGATCCGGCGAACCGCGAAGCCGCGCAAAAGCGCGACGCCTTGCGGCAGACGCTGGCCCGGCGATACGAACGCGAGGCCGTGCAGGCGTTTCAGCGGCAAAAGCTCGATGAATCGATCGCCAAGTGGGATCAGGTGCTGGCGCTGGAGCCCAATAACCAGAAGGCGAAACTCGAGCGCGAGCGCGCGCTCGACCTGCGCAAGAAGATGAACGAGAAATTCGGCGCCAAGTAGCGGCTGATTTTCCGGAGGTCGCGGCTTCGCCTAGGGCGGCCTTGCCGCGGTCCCGCCGATTCGGTCGAGTTTGTCGCGGGCGGCACGCGCTTCCTTCAGCCGCGTTGCAGCCCGCGCGTTGTTCGGATCGACAGCGACGCTCTTTTCCAGCAACCGGATCGCCTGTGCAAGATCGGTGCGGAATGCGCGCGTACCTTGTTCGTAGTACTCCTGCGACAGCGATTTCCTGAGCGCCGCCGCGCGCTGGGCCCAAGGCGCCTGACCGGGGCCGCGCAGGCTGGTCGCCTGCCCGTAATAATCGAACGCCTGTTCGCGCGCGCCGCGGTCTTCGAGTTCGCGGGCCTTTTCGGCAACCGCGGCGCCGATGCGCTGGCGCGTTGCGTGATTGGCCGGATGGGCGTCGACCCAGGCATGCAGTTCACGCAGTCCGCCGGCAGTGTCGCCGGCGCGAAAAAGCTCCAGCGCCAGATCCGCCTCGTAGGCGTCTGCGGCGGCGCCGCCGTCACTTGGCGTGACGCGTGTTGACCGGGACGTCGCGGGAACTTCCTCGGGGCGCGCCCGCGCCGCGCGATCGGCCTGAATGCGGGAAAGACGGCGGCGGTCAACTTCGCGCAGGATCCTGGTGGCGTCGGGCTGGCCGGGCTCAAGCACCAGCACCCGCAGCATTGCCGCTGCGGCGCGGTCCAGGTCACCACTGGCATAGGCGGACTGGCCACGCCGCAGTTGTTCATGAGCCTCGAGTTGTATGGTCTGTCGCGTGGCCGCAAGCTCCTTCGTGTACTCGTGGTTCGCGGGATCGAACAGCAGCAGAATCTGCCATTGCGCCGCCGCCGCCGCGTGATTGCCTTCCTTGCGCAGGTCCAGCGCCAGCCGTTGATGACGCGAAATTGCCTGTGCCAGGTGGGCATCCACGACCGGAGGCGCGGGAGGCGGGGCGCTGACCACCGCCGCAGGTGGCGCGACCGGCTGCTCGGCGCATCCGACCAGAACCAGAAGCGCAGCAGGGACAAGCAGGCGACGTATCCGGCGCATCGGCAGTTCAGCGCAGCGGCGTGCGGACGAAGGTCGTCAGCTTTGCGCGAAAGGTGTCGAGGTCCTCGTTGCCGTACACCATGGTGCGACGAAGCATGTAGGGATAGGCGAAAAAGGCATTGCCGCCCGGAGTGACGGTGACGCCCAGGCGAACCTGCTGGCGTGCGAGCAGATCGATCACCGGCTCGTTGACGTCGCCATACGGATAGGCATAGGTCTGGCTCGACACGTCCAGGCGCTCGCGGATCGCGACAATCGGCGCATCAATCTCGCGGCGGATGCGTTCGCGATAGCGGGTCTCGGTTTCTCCCGGCAGCTTCTGCGTGAGATTGGCATGTGTCTTCGAGTGTGGCTGGATCTCGATCAGACCGGTCGCGGTGATCGATTTCATCTGCGCCCAGGTCAATGCATCCGGCGCACCGACGAAGTCAGAATAGAGGAATACCGTCGCCGGAAATCCGAAGCGTTTGAGGATCGGATAGGCAACCTCGAAGGTCGACCGATAGCCGTCGTCGATGGTGATCACCACGGATTTTGGTGGCAGCGGCTGCTGCCCATCGAGAAACGCCGCGAGCTGTGCCAGCGTGATCACGTGGTAGCCCTGGCGCGCCAGATAATCCATCTGTGCCTGGAAGGCGTCGCCGGTCACCGTCATCCGGCTCGCCTTCGGGCCAAAGCGGTGATAGCAGAGAATGGGAACCGTCTGGTAGCCGCCAGCCACGATGCCGGCGGGATTGCGCGCGCGCAGCGGCACGATCACATACTGCCCTGGTTGCAGCGCTGCGTTGCCGTTGTACTCATCCAGCCACCACGCCTTCGCGGCGTCGCCCAGATAGCGCCTGGACAGTACGGCGGGCGTGTCACCCTGTTGGGCGACCACGATCAGGAAATCGTCGTTGCGGGCGACGACCGGGTCCGGTGCTGCGGGCGCGGGAATCACCACAGCTGCGGGAGGGGTCGTGGGCGGTGCGGGTCCGGTCGTCGCGCACCCGCCCAGAACCAGCCAGACCACGGCCACCGCGAACCAGCCGGACGCGTGCCTAGCGGGCATC
The DNA here is from genome assembly GCA_963712105.1 of uncultured beta proteobacterium. Lineage (GTDB taxonomy): Bacteria > Pseudomonadota > Gammaproteobacteria > Burkholderiales > Casimicrobiaceae > VBCG01. The sequence goes on along the minus strand of CAVQGR010000014.1, from coordinate 278,637 downwards.
GCCTTCGGGTGGCGCAACTCCGGGTTGTCCACCGGATGGAGTCGATGCCGGCGCCTGTGCCTGCGCAGCGGAAATCGTGATGGTCGGCTCGTGGCGCTGCTCGATTGCCTCCGCCGCCTTGTCGAAGTTCACGTAGAGATCGCCGAACTCGTCCTTGCGTGTCTCCGCGATCCGGTAATCGTAATGTCCGGAGCCCAATTCGGCGAGGGAGTTTCTGAGAACGCGGATCGGCGCCGTCAGCCGCTTTCCTAGCACAAAGGTACCTGCGGCAACGGCGAGCACGGTGACGATCGTGAGTATCGCCAGCAGGACCAGCATCAGATTGGCGACACTCGCCAGCGGCGCCTCGTAGATGCCCAGGTGAATCCGGCCTATTTCCTTCTTTTGGAAGAGCACTGGCGCGGCGAAGTCGAGCACTTCGCGACCATTGGCATTAAGGTGGGCGCTGACCGTCACGCCGGGATCCTTGGAGGAAATGGGTTCGGCCGATGGCGCGACATATTTGGCGTTGACCTGCGCGGCGACATTGCTCGCGCGCACCACCCCGGTGTGATCGATGATGACCAGATAGTCGAAGTCCTGACGGCCAAGCGTCTCCTGGACCGTGATTTCCAGAGTGGCCCAGTCCTCGGACAGCAGCGGTACGGCGTTCTGCGTGGCCATGAACTTGGCCAGCGACCCGCCGTAGTCCTTCACCTGTTCCATCATCGCCGCGTACTGCTGCTTGTAGAGCACGGTCGCGGTGAGCGTCATGGTGACCACCACCACCGCCGCCATGATGGCGGCCCAGCGCAGCGCCAGCGGAATCGCCCGGTTCCGGCCCGGATTCTGTTCGTCGTCCGCAAGCTCCCGGGCGACGCCGATCAGCGCCTGCGCGAATTCCTCCCCGGTCTGGAAGCGCTTATCCGGCTGCTTGCGCAGCGCCCGCTCGACGATCCGGCGCAGACTGAGCGGCAATTCGGGCCGCACCTTGTCCAACGGCGGCGGCTCGGTCTTGGTGATCTTGTAGGCGACGCTGATCAGCGTATCGCCCTCGAAGGGCAGGTGTCCGGTCAGGAGCTGGTAGAGCACCACGCCGGCCGAGAAAAGATCCGAACGCGAGTCCACCTTCTCGCCGATCACCTGTTCCGGCGACATGTAGTGCGGCGTGCCCAGCACGTTGCCGATCTGCGTCTGCTGCGTGGCATCGTTGGCCTCGCTGCCGTCGATCCGGCAGATGCCGAAATCCGCCACCTTGATGGTGTTGGTGTCGTTGAGCCGCATGATGTTGCCCGGCTTGACGTCGCGATGAACGATGCCCTTCTTGTGGGCATAGTCGAGCGCGCGTGTCAGTTGGATGCCGATCTCGACCGCATCGCGCGTCGACAGCGGCTTCTTGTCGCGCAGCGACTCCGCGAGGGTTTGTCCCTCGACCAGTTCCATCGCGATATAGGGGTGGCCCTGATCGTCGCCGACGTCGAAGACGGTGACGATGTTCGGATGCGACAGCACGCCGGCACCCTTGGCCTCGCGCAGGAATCGGTTGTGGTACTCGGAGTCAAGGCGCAGCTGCGCCTTCAGCAGCTTGATCGCGAGCGGGCGGTTGATTTCGGGGTCGAAGGCCTTGTAGACGCACGCCATCGCGCCTTCGCCGATGATCTCGCGAATCTGGTAGCGCCCGAGGCGCTCCTTGGGGGTTCCGCTGTCGATGTCCATTCGTCCGTTCGCGGCCGGCGGCGTCGCAACCAGGCGATCGAGTATGCCAGAATCGATTGGGGGGCGACGGGCATCGGACTCGCGCCGCAAGCTTCGCCGCGTCGCACTCTAGCGGCGTCCACCCCCGCGGAAGCCACCGCCGCCGAAGCCACCACCGCCGCCGAATCGACCACCGAAGCCGCCACCACCGCCGAAGCGATCACCACCAAAGCCGCCACCGCCAAAGCGATCACTGCCACCGAAGCCACCACCACCGAAGCCACCGCCACCGAAACCACCGCCACCGAAACCACCGCCACCGAAACCACCGCCACCGAAACCACCGCCACCGCCGAAGCGATCGGCGTTGCTCGACGAAAACGAGCTGGCGCGGTCGCCGCCATAGCTTCGCGCCTGCGATTCCTTGTTGGCCCACGATGTGTCGCCGCCGGCGCTCGACCAGCCGCTCGACGAGTGCTGCTGCCAGCCGTCGCCGGTATTCTTGTAGACATTGCCGTTGACGTCGGCGACGTGGTTGTTGCCGACGCTGGCGGTGGCCCAGGTGTTGGTGTTGCCGGTCTTGGCGTTGTAGGTCGAGCCGCCGCCAACGTGCGCGTTGCCCTGCGGACCCGCGGTCGTGGCGCCCGCGCGGTTGTAGCTGCTGCCGCCCGCGCCGGTGCCCGAGACCGCATTGGCCGTCGTGCGCTGGCCCGTGTAGGTGTTGTAGTTGGAGCCGCGCGCAACCTCGCCGCTGCCGCCCGCCGCGCCGTTCACGGTCCGGTCGTAGCCACGCGAGGCATTGCCGGTCCAGGCGTTGTACTGGCGTCCGGCGTTGTAGCTTCCCGAGGATCCGGTGCGGCTGTTGTAGTAGTTGCCGCTGGCGGTGGTCCCAGCCACGCCGCCGCCCGCATACCACGAACGCGTGCCCGACCAGGTGGTCGCGCCCCAGTGGCCATAGACATTGGCGCTGGCCGACGCGCAGCAGCCATAGCCCCCCCAGTAGGCGGGATGGTAGTAGGCGCCGCCCCAGTAGGGCTCCATCCACGCGGCGGTGGCCAGACCCATCGCGAAGCCGAACGTATAGCCGACCCAGGGGTTGTAGACCGGAACGGCCGCCACGCCATAGGTATAGGGCGGCGGATACCAGGCGGTGCCGATCCACGGTGAGTAGACATAGCCGGTGCCGTAGATCACGGTCCCGTAGGGCGAGACGACAGTACCGAGATAGCCGGGCGTGTAGCCAACGTAGATGTACTGCGGCGTGGCCTCGTAGATGCGCACATAGGTCACGTAGTACAGCGGCGACGACGACGGAATCGAGTAGATGACGGCAGGCACGGAGGTGGCAATGGTCCACGGCCCGGTCAGTTGCGCCGCGGTGAACCAAACTCCTGCAGTGACGGAATAAAACTGCGTCGGCGTCACCTGGATGATCGGCTCGGACGAGTTCACCACATGCGACAGCGGCGTGCCCTCGATGGGTGCGAACTTCGGTGGCCCGTCGAAATTCGGGGTGTACTTCGGTCCGTTCTTCAACGGCACGGTGGCGGTCTGTGGAATCGAGTTGGCGATCACCGCCTCCTGCGCCTGTGGCGTCCCGGAGACGGTCGGCAGTACGGCACCCGCCAGCGAATGCGGCGGGATGCGCGCGAAGTCGGCGGGCAGGGCGTCCGCTGCGACGAAAGTGAACGGGCCGCCAAGTCCGGTGGCGCGGAACCAGCGGCCGGCGAGCAACGCATAATAATTATTGGTGGTGATGTCGATCAGCACGTCGCTGGTGGTATTGGAGGCCCACAGCAGCTGGGTACCCGTGATTGGCACGAAATCGGGCTGACCCTTGAAGACGATGAGTTCGGTCGGAGATTGGCTGGTGTAGATGGTTGGCACGCCGTTGCCGAGCGAAGGCTTCGGATTGGCCTTGGGGCCGCCATTGAGCAGGTCGACCGTGCCTTTGGTGGAAAACGACGTGGCGATCGAATCCAGCGCGCTTTGCACCAGCGGTCTGATGAAGCCCTGCGTCCACGGGCCGCCGATCGTGTCCGCCTGCAGCCAGCCGTCGTAGACGTGGATGTAATAGGTTCCGCTGGTGCTGTGCTGCAGAATCAGCGCGCGGGTGTTGATCACCCGCTGCGCCGACGAGTACCCTGACACCGGCCCCATGACCGGGGCGCCGTCGATCGGCACCAGGATCGCCGGCGAATAGCTGACCAGGACGCGCGGCGGCGTATTGTCCACCTTGACCACCTTCGGCGTTACGCCCGCGACGGCCAGCGAAGCCTCCAGCCGATCGAGCGAAATCGTGCGCACCGACTTGGCGAACTCCTTCTGCAATTCTCCGGCATAGCCGGCGCCGCGATTGGGCAGCGTCGGAAAGTCGATCTGCGAAACGCTGAGGTTCTCGAACACCACCGTCCGCGCGACCTTGTCGACCTGGGTGCGCGCGCTCGCAAAAATCACGCCAAAGGTTTCCTCCTTGGCGCCGGTGGGCTTGATCGCCAGCGCTGCGCGGAAACTGAGCTGGTTGTCGACCCATTTGTTGACCTGAGGCTGATACACCAGCACCTGGCCATTGGAGAGGTCGACGACGCGCGGCCAGGGATCCGGCGGTGGGCCGGCGGGCGCGGATCGGGGTGGTGCGCCGGCGGTTTGGGCGGTGACGCCGGTCACGAGGCCAAGACACGCCAACAGGAATGTGAATACAAGAACACGGCGCATTGGAGGACTCCGTTGGGTCGAACGCTGGATGGGTGACTGGTACCCGGACAAGGCTAGAGCGATCTGGCGATCAGCTCCTTCATGATTTCGTTGGTGCCGCCGTAGATCCGCTGCACCCGCGCGTCGGCGTACATCTTGGCGATCGGGTACTCGCGCATGTAACCATAGCCACCAAACAGTTGCAGGCAGTCGTCGATCACCTTGCACTGCATGTCCGTTGTCCAGTATTTGGCCATGGATGCCGTTGCCGTGTCCATGGTTCCGGCCTGCATGCGTTCGATGCAGTCGTCGATGAAGGCCCGGGCCACGCAGGCCGTGGTCTTGCATTCAGCCAGGCGGAAACGCGTGTTCTGCATGTCGATGAGCTTCTGCCCGAACGCCTCGCGCTCCTTGACGTAGGCGGTGGTCAGTTCGACGGCCAGTTCGATCGCCGCTACTGCGGCTACCGCAAGAATCGTACGCTCCCAGGGCAGCGATTGCATCAACTGATGCAACCCGCGACCTTCGTTGGCGCCCAGCAGATTCGCCACAGGCACCCGGGCGCCATCGAAAAAAAGCTCGGCGGTGTCCTGACCCTTCTGGCCGATCTTGTCGAGGATGCGCCCGCGGCGAAAGCCGGGCAGGTCGCCGGTCTCGACCATCAGCAGCGAAATGCCCTTAGAGCCCGCGTCGGGGTCTGTCTTGACGACGAGACAGATCAGGTCGGCCAGATAGCCGTTGGTGATAAAGGTCTTGGAACCGTCGACGACGTAGACATTGCCGTCGCGCCGGGCGCGGGTGCGGATGCCGCGCAGATCCGAGCCCGCGGAAGGCTCCGACATTGCGATGGCGGCGATCCACTCGCCGCTGGCCATTTTCGGCAGCCAGCGCCGCTTCTGCTCGTCGGTACCGTAGTCGAGCACGTAGTGCGCGACGATGCTGTGCACCGACTTGCCGAAACTGGTGATGTTGCCGTAGGTGATTTCCTCGAAGACCACGCACTCGTGTGCGAAGCTGGCGCCCGAGCCGCCAAATTCCTCGGGGATGTCGCACAGCAGCAGGCCCATTGCGCCTGCCTTGGTCCAGGCATCGCGATCGACATGCTGCTCGGCTTCCCAGCGCGCCTCGTTGGGGACGAATTCGCGGGTGACGAAGCGGCGGACCTCGTCGCGAAACAACGTCAGGTCGGCATTCATCCAGCGGGGAACGGGCAGGGCCATCGGGTATCTCGGCAGGCGTTGGGCCGCTCACGCGCCAGCGGCGCGATGCGGATCGGGGAAGGCGCGCGTTGCGGGCGTGCGATGGTGCAAGGCGTGAAGGTGTTTGCGGTCAGGCACTTCGATAGAGCGTGGTGACGCAGGCGCCGCCAAGTCCCAGGTTGTGCTGCAGGCCGATGCGCGCGCCCTCGACCTGGCGCTCTTGCGCGCTGCCGCGCAGCTGCTGCACCAATTCGTAGCACTGGGCGAGCCCGGTCGCCCCCAGCGGGTGGCCCTTGGACAGCAGGCCGCCGGACGGATTGGTCACGACACGACCGCCGTAGGTGTTGTCGCCGGCCTCGACGAAGCGCTCGCCTCCGCCTTCCGGGCACAGGCCCAGCGCCTCGTAGGTCAGAAGCTCGTTGTGCGCGAAACAATCGTGCAGTTCGACCACGTCGACGTCCTCCGGGCCGATGCCGGCGCTCTCATAGGTTTGTCGTGCGGCCTCGCGGCTCATGTCCACGCCGACCACGCGCATCATGTCGTGCGATTCGAAGGTCGACGGCAGGTCGGTGGTCATCGCCTGCGCGGCGATCCACACAGCCGTGCTGCAACCGCGGGCGGCGGCGAAATCCTCGGACATGAGCACGGCGGCCGCGGCGCCGCAGGTGGGCGGACAGGCCATCAGCCGGGTCATCACGCCGGGGATCATCACCGGCGAGGCCATCACATCCTCGGCCGAGACTTCCCTGCGGAACAGCGCCAGCGGATTGTGCGCGGCGTGGCGGCTGGCCTTGGCGCGAATCTGCGCGAAGGTCTCCATGCGCGTGCCGTAGCGGCGCATGTGCTCGATGCCGGCGCCGCCGAAATAGCGCAGTGCCAGCGGCACGTCGGGCATGCCGACCAGCGCCTCGGTTTCCGCGTCGAAGCGATCAAAGGGCGTGGGTCGGTCGTTGAAATGCGTGCCCAGCGCACCGGGCGCCATCTGCTCGAAGCCCACGGCCAGCGCGCAATCGACGGCACCGCTCTCCACGGCCTGGCGGGCCAGGAACAGCGCGGTCGACCCGGTCGAGCAGTTGTTGTTGACGTTGATCATCGGGATGCCGGTCAGGCCGACCTCGTAGAGCGCGCGCTGTCCGGACGTGGAGTCGCCGTAGACGTAGCCGGCGTAGGCCTGCTGGATCAAGCCATAATCGATGCCGGCGTCCGCCAACGCAGCGCGCGCAGCTGCGGCACCCATCACCGGATAGGATTCGCTGGCCCCCGGTTTGGCGAACGGAATCATTCCCACGCCTGCCACGATCACCTTGCGCATACGGTTCTTCCTTTGCCGGCTCTTCCTCTGCTGCCGATTGTGGCGGAGAATCCACGCCCGCCAACTCGCTATTCTAGCAAGCACGCGACGGCAGCCTTGCGGGAATCCGGACGGGTGTCGCAGCTGGCATGCAACGGAGTCTCGTCCTGTTGCTGTAGATTTCGGCTGAAGTCCTCGCGGGATTGGCGCCGAAATTCCGAACGGTCCTGGCAGCGAGTCCGACGCGGTCAAGAAAGGTTCACGATGGAACAGCTCAGCGGAATCGACAGCCTCATCCTTCATTCCGAGCGGGGCAACGTCTACAACCACGTGGGTATGTTGGGGTTGTACGACCCTGCCTCTGCGCCCGACGGGAAAGTCCGCTTCAAGGACCTGCTGCGCCACGTCGAGGCGCATCTGGACGACCACCCGCTGTTCCGGCGCCGGCTGGTCGCGGTGCCGCTGGGCGTCGACCGCCCCTACTGGATCGAGGGCCAGGAAGTCGATCTGGAATTCCACGTGCGCCACATCGCGTTGCCGGAACCCGGTGACTGGCGTCAATTGATGATCCAGGTGGCACGCATCCATTCACGCCCGCTCGATCGCAGCCGGCCACTTTGGGAAATGTATGTGATCGAAGGCCTGTCGCGCATCCCCGGCCTGCCGCATGGCGCGTTTGCAATATTTTACAAAGTCCACCACGCGTCGGTGGATGGACAGGCGGCGGCCGCCTTGATCATGGGCCTGCACTCCGCGGCGCCGCAGGCGCGTGCAAGTCGCGTTGCGCGTGCTCCGGTCGTCGCCGAACGCGAGCCGGCCCCCATGCAGTTGTACGCCAAGGCGGTTCGCCAGGGTGTCCGCCGCACGGTGGGCCTGTCTTCCCTGGGTGTGCAAACGGCGGCAAGGTTGGCCGGGGTTACGGTCGGACAGGTGCGCGCCTGGTTGCGCCGGCCTGACGAGTCGGCTGCCGCGGCGCCGGCGCTGCCCGACTTCGCGGTGGCGCCGCAGACGCGTTTCAGCGGCAAGGTGTCGGCCAACCGCGTGCTTGAAGCAGTACCGTTGCCGCTGGCCGAATTGAAGCGGGTGCGCAGCCGCCTTCCCGATGCCACCATCAACGATCTGTTCCTGACCGTTGTCGGTGGCGCGTTGCACCGGTACCTGCGCCAGCATGGCGAACTCCCGGAACGCTCGCTGATCGCGCTGATGCCGATCAGCCTGCGCACGTCAGAGGCCGGCACCAAGGCAACAGGAAACCAGGTCGGCGGTGTTCCGGTGGCCGTTCACTCGGAAATCGCCAATCCTTTGCAGCGGTTGCACGCGTGTCGCCGCGATGCCGGCGTGGCCAAGGCCGGGGCCGAAGTGATGGGGCGGGACTTTCTCCAGAACCTGGTCGACGAATTGCCGAACAGCGCTTCGGAGGCGTTCATGCGCCACCTGGTCATGCCGCAGCTCAATACCGTGGTGTCGAATGTGCGTGGTCCGGACACGATGCAGTACTTCGGCGAAGCGCGCCTGGTACACAGCTACCCGGTCAGCATTGCCTCCGACGGTGTGGGCCTGAACCACACCGGATTCAGCTACAACGGCGTGTTGTGGATATCCGCCGTCGCCTGTCGCAACATGATGCCCGACCCCGGGTTCTACGCCGATTGCCTGCGGGCGAGTTTCCTCGACCTCATCGCTGCGATCGACGCGCGCACCGGCAAGGGACCAAGGCAACCGCCACCGCGTCGACACCGTACCAAAACCGCCAAGTCCGGCCGGAACCGGCTGTCCTGAATCCGCGCGCTGTCGCAGACGTGTGGGTATCGCTGCCGCAGACCTAGGCGGCGCCTGGCAGCACGTGATCCTTGAATTGCTCGCGCAGCTTGTTCTTCTGCATCTTGCCGGTCGCGCCCAGCGGAATGGCGTCGATGAAGACGACGTCGTCGGGCACCTGCCACTTGGCCACCTTGCCGTCGAAATGACGCAGGATTTCCTCGCGGTTGACAGCCGACTCGGGCTTTCGCACCACCACCAACAATGGCCGCTCGTCCCACTTGGGATGGACGATGCCGATGCAGGCGGCCATCGCGACAGCCGGATGCGACACGGCGATGTTCTCGATGTCGATCGAGCTGATCCACTCGCCCCCCGACTTGATCACATCCTTGCTGCGGTCGGTGATCTGCATATAGCCATCGGCGTCGATCGTCGCCACATCGCCGGTCGGGAAACCAGCGCAGGCCGCTTGCGTCGGTCACCAGCGGGTCGCCGCCGTCGCCGCGGAAGTAGTTCGCGACGATCCAGGGACCGCGCACCAGCAGGTCGCCCGAGGCGACGCCGTCCCAGGGGAGTTCGCGGCCGTCAGGATCGACGATCTTCATGTCGACGCCGAAGATCGCGTGGCCCTGCTTGGCCTTGACGGCGTACAGCGCTTCCCGGTCGAGGCCGTCGTGCTTGGCGCGCAGCGTACAGGCGGTGCCCAGCGGCGACATCTCGGTCATGCCCCAGGCGTGCAGCGCCTGGACATTGTATTGTTCCTCGAAGGTGCGCAGCATCGCCGGCGGAAGCGCGGAGCCGCCGATGACCGTGCGGCGCATGGTCGAGAAGCCGAGCTTGTGCTGCTCCACGTAGGCGAGCATGCCCTGCCAGATCGTAGGCACGCCACCGGATACCGTCACCTTCTCGGCCTCCATCAGTTCGTGCAGCGACTTGCCGTCCAGCGCCGGGCCGGGAAACACCAGCTTGGCGCCGACCATGGTCGCGGCGTAGGGCAGGCCCCAGGCGTTGACGTGGAACATCGGCACCACCGGCAGCAGCACGTCATGCGCCGACACCGACAGCGTATCGGGCAGAGCGACCGAGAAGGTGTGCAGCAGCGTCGAGCGGTGGCTGTAGAGGACGCCCTTGGGATTCCCGGTGGTGCCGGAGGTGTAGCACATCGACGAGGCGCTGTTCTCGTCGAACACCGGCCAGTCGTAGCGCTCGCTTTCGCCGGCGATCAGTTCGTCGAAGCAGAGGAGGCCGGGGATTGCCGAGGTCGCCGGCATGTGCGCCCGGTCGGTCATCAGGACGAAGTGCCGGACGGTCGTGCACTGCGCGGCGATCTTTTCGATTAGCGGCAGGAAGGTCAGATCGAAGAACAACGCGGCGTCCTCGGCGTGCCGGGTGATCCAGACGACCTGATCCGGCGGCAGCCGCGGGTTGATGGTGTGGATGATCGAGCCCTTGCCGGAGACGCCGTAGTACAGCTCCAGGTGCCGATAGCCGTTCCAGGCGATCGTGCCGACACGCTCGCCGGCTGCGATGCCGAGCCGGTCCAGCGCATGCGCCAGCTGTTGCGCGCGCGCATGCACCTGGCTGTAGGTGGTGCGATGAATGTCGCCCTCGGTGCGCCGGGACACGATCTCGACCGTGCCGTGATGGCGGTCTGCGTGCCTGATCAGCGAGGAAATCAGCAGGGGAACGTCTTGCATCTGGCCGAGCATGGAGTACTCCCGCGTGGGTCGTTGAGGTGGCGCCGTGCAGTGCGGCACCGGAATTTGAGCAGAATATACCCGGACGCGACGACCCATCCCCCTGTCGCATGTGGCGAGAGGTAGGGGAGCGGAGCGGGAGCTCAGATGACCGTGCATCCCCCGTCGACCGCCAGCACCTGCCCGGTGACATGGCGCGAAGCCTCAGATGCAAAGAACACCACGCTCCCCTTCAGGTCTTCGGCACCGCCCAACCGTGCCAGCGGGGTCATGTCGACGACGGCCTGGCCGATACGGTCCAGCGTTACATGCGTCATTTTCGACGGAAAGAAGCCGGGGCAGATGGCGTTGACATTGATGTTGTGGCGGCCCCACTCGGCCGCGAGCGTGCGAGTCAGGTTGACCAGCGCGCCCTTGCTGGTGTTGTACGCGACCGTCTGCATCTGCATGGCGGGCGGATTACCGAACAGGCCGGCGATCGATGCGATGTTGATGATCTTGCCGTTGCGGCGGGGAATCATGCCGCGCCGCGCAACCTCGCGCGCGAGGAAAAACTGTGCGTCGACGTTGAGGCGCATCACCTTGTGCCAGCCGTCGTCGGGATAATCCTCTGCGGGCGCGGCCCAGTTGCAGCCGGCGTTGTTGACCAGGATGTCGATGGGGCCCCACTGCGCGTCGACCCGGTCGACGATATCCGGTATCTGCGCGAACTTCGACAGGTCTGCGGCCACCGCGAATCCGGCAATGTCGCGCTCTGCCAGTGCGGCCAACGCCTGGTCGAGCTCCTCCTGGTTGCGCGCGGTGATCGCCACCCGAGCCCCCATTTCTCCGAGCGCTTCGGCCATTTGCAGGCCGATGCCGCGCGAGCCTCCGGTGACCAGCGCCACCTTGCCAGTCAGGTCGAGCAGATTCTTGACTCCCATCGCCTGTTCCTTTCATTTCTCCGTGTTCGCGGACGCCCGCTTCGGTCGTGGGTCGACGTGTCGCGTGCTGCGCCGTGCAGCGGCAACGATGTTACCGCGCGGCGGGGTCGCTGCCACATCGGTTGCCCTGCGGTCGGCGACCAGCTGCTGGCCAGCGGGAAATCAGTCGCGCGCGCGGGCGATCGCCTGCGCGCGCATCGCATCGATGCTTGCGCTCATCGACAGCGCCTGCGGATCGATCCGAAGATGCAATAGCGCCGGTCGGCCCGCCGCGAGTGCGCGTTCGAAGGCGGGAGCGAACTCGGCGGTGGTCGCAACCGTTTCGCCGTGCGCGCCATAGGCGCGGGCGAGCGCGGCGAAGTCCGGATTGACGAGATCGGAGCCCGAAACCCGGCCCGGGTAGTTGCGCTCCTGATGCATGCGGATCGTTCCGTACATGCCGTTGTCGACGACCACGAAAATCACGGCGAGCCCGTACTGGACGGCGGTGGCGAGTTCCTGGCCGTTCATCAGGAAACAGCCGTCGCCGTTCCACGAAACCACGACGCGCTGCGGGTGCACGGCCTTGGCAGCGACGGCGGCGGGCACCGCATATCCCATCGCGCCCGAATACGGGGCGAGTTGGGTGCGGAAACCGCGATAGCGATACAGCCGGTGCAGCCACACCGTGTAATTGCCGGCGCCGTTGGTCAGGATGGCGTCGTCGGGGAGCGTCGCATCCAGCAACTGCACGATCTGCCACAGATCGACGGCACCGGGCACCGGCCGCGGCATGCGCCAGGCGTCGTACTCGTCGTGCGCGTCGTGGGCCTGCGTCCGCCATTGCGCGACGGCCGCTGCCGGGAGGCGATTCAACGCTCGCAGGAACGCCCCCGGCGTCGACGCGATGGCGGCCTCGGGCTGATAGACGCGGCCCAGTTCTTCGGCGGACGGATGCACGTGGATCAACTTCTGCCGCGGCGCCGGAACGTCCAGCAACGTATAGGCGCCGGTGGTCATCTCGCCAAGGCGTTCGCCGATCACCAGCAGCAGGTCGGCATTGCGCACTCGTTCGGCCAGCTTCGGATTGATGCCGATGCCCACGTCGCCCGCGTAAAGTGGATGCCGGTTGTCGAACAGGTCCTGACTGCGGAAGGCGCAGGCCACCGGCAGTCCATGCGCTTCGGCGAATACGCGCAGTTGCGCGCAGGCATCGGTGCTCCAGCGGCTGCCGCCGACGATGACCAGCGGCGCCTGCGCGCCGGCGAGCAGCCGTTGCGTCGCCTCAAGTGCTTCGATCCCCGGCGCCGCCGCCACGGCATCGACGCGCGGCGGCAGCGCGACATCGGCGGTGGCGGTGAGCATGTCTTCCGGCAAGGCCAGCACCACCGGCCCGGGCCGGCCGGACATGGCCAGACGGTAGGCGTGCGCCACGTACTCCGGAATACGCTCGGCGCGGTCGATCTGCGCGGCCCACTTGGCAACGCTGCCGAACATGCGCCGGTAGTCGACCTCCTGAAAGGCTTCGCGATCGACCATGTCGCCGCCGACCTGACCGACGAAGACGATCATCGGCGTGGAATCCTGCATGGCCGTGTGAATGCCGATGGCGGCGTTCGAGGCGCCAGGGCCGCGCGTCACGAAAACGAGCCCCGGCGTGCCGGTCAGCTTGCCGAAGGCTTCGGCCATGTACGCCGCGCCGCCTTCCTGCCGGCAGACGATGAAACGCAGCCGGTCGGTGACGTCGTGCAGCGCATCCAATACCGCGAGAAAGCTCTCGCCAGGAACGCCGAAGGCCATGCGCGCACCCTGCGCGATCAGGCTGGCAACGAGAATTTCACCTCCACTGCGCATACTCATTTGTCTGCTCCACTGGTCAGCGTCCGGCGACCAGATCCTCGCGTTTGACGACGAAGACGCCGTCGTCGCTGCCCGCCGTCGCCAGCCAGACCATGGGCAGACGGGGAAAAGCCGCCTCGACTGCGATGCGACTGTGGCCGATCTCGACGGCCAGCGTGCCGCCGTGGTTGAGAAAGCGCGGCGCTTCCTTGACCAGTACGCGCACCGCGTCCAGGCCATCCTCGCCACCGGCCAGCGCAAGCCGCGGCTCGTGCCGGTATTCGGCAGGCAAATTGTCCATGGCCGATGCCGTCACATAGGGCGGATTGCTGATGATAATGTCGTAGCTCTTTTCCGGCAGATTGGCGAACAGGTCCGAGCGGATGAGGTTGATGCGGTCGGCCAGGCCGTATTCGCTGACGTTGCGCTGGGCGACCGCCAGTGCCTCCGCCGAGATGTCCACGGCGTCGACATCGGCTTCCGGATAGGCATGCGCAAGCATGATCGCCAGGCAACCCGAGCCGGTACACATGTCGAGTGCGGACGTCACCTCGTTCGCCGGACCGACCCAGGTTTCGAGCCCGTCGCCAAGCAGTTCGGCAATGAACGAGCGCGGGATGATCACCCGCTCGTCGACGTAGAAACGGAACTCGCCCAGCCAGGCCTCATGGGTCAGATAGGCGGCCGGAACGCGCTCGTCGATACGCCTCGTGAACAACTCTCCCAGCATCTGCCGTTCGGCCTGCGTCAGGTGGGCGTCCAGGAAAGGTTCGAGCCGGTCGAGCGGAAGATGCAGCGTGTGCAGCAGCAGATAGGCGGCCTCGTCATAGGCGTTGGCACAGCCATGGCCGAAGGCGAGGCGCGCCTGGCCGAATCGCGTGACCGTATAGCGCAGCCAGTCGCGCAGCGTTTCCAGCTCGGTTGACGGAATGGAACTCATCCTGCAGCGCTCGTTGTGCCGGGATCGAGCAGGCGCAGCAGCATGCCGCGGTAGATGGTGGACAGCGCGTCGAGATCGGCACAGCGCACGCGCTCGTTGACCTTGTGAATGGTGGCATTGACCGGGCCCAGCTCGACCACTTCATCGCAGACGTCGGCGATGAATCGCCCGTCCGAGGTACCGCCGGTACACGACAATGCCGGCGGAGTACCAGTCACATCGCCGATAGCCGCGGAAACCGCGTCGACCAGCGCGCCACGTGGCGTCAGGAACGGCTTGCCCCAACCGGTCCAGGCGAGTTCGTACTCGAGACCGTGCGCAGTCAGCACGCTCTCGAAACGCTGTTGCAGCGCCTCGCGCGTGGTCGGCGGCGCATAGCGGAAATTGAACAGCACTTCGATCGAACCCGGGATCACATTGGTCGCACCGGTTCCAGCATGGACGTTGGAGCATTGCCAGGTCGTCGGCGGAAAATACTCGCTGCCCCGATCCCACTCGATTCCCGCGAGTTCCACCAGCACCGGCGCAACCAGATGAATCGGATTGCGCGCCAGATGCGGGTAGGCGACATGGCCCTGTACGCCCCGGACGACAAGGCGGCCGGACAGCGTGCCGCGGCGGCCGTTCTTGATCATGTCACCGATGCTCTCGACCGAAGTCGGCTCGCCGACCACGCAGTAGTCAAGGCGCTCGGCGGCCTGCGCGAAACGTTCGACGAATTTGACCGTGCCGTCGGTGGCCGGCCCTTCCTCGTCGGAGGTGATGAGCAGCGCGATCGATCCGGGCAGCTTCGGTCGTGCGGAGATCAGCGATTCGACGGCGGTCACGAACGCGGCGATCGAGCCCTTCATGTCCGCGGCGCCGCGCCCGTAAAGATAGCCGTCGCGTTCAACGGGGATGAACGGGTCGGTGTCCCAGGCCTCGCGCGGTCCGGTCGGCACGACATCGGTGTGTCCGGCAAAGCACACCAGCGGGCGCGCCGTGCCGCGTCGTGCCCATAGATTGGTGACTCCGGCCGAATGCAGTGTTTCACAGGCGAAACCCAGCGGGGCGAGGCGGCGGATCAGTACGTCCTGGCAGCCTGCGTCATCGGGGGTCAACGAGGGTAGCGCGATCAGTTCGCGGGCGAGCGCGAGCGTCGCCGATTCCGCATGGTCCATGCAACGGATGTTAACAAACGAACGATCAGTGCGTCCGGTCGAGAAACTCGGTATTGATGGTCATGGTGCCGAAATCCGCACCGGGTCGTGCCTGCGCGCGGTCCGAGGCGTTCTCGATCGACTCCACGCGTGCGGACGGGTTGTTCTGGTTGATGAGCCAGGCGAGGTTGGTCGGCGAGTCCGAGCCGATCATCGCCTCGTCGTAGGTGATGACCCCGTCGATATAGAGTCGGCACAGCGACTGTTCGAAGGTCTGTGAGCCCGGGTAGAGCGACTGCTCCATCGCTTCCTTGATCTGCGCGAACTCGCCGCTCTTGATCAGTTCGGAGATCAACGACGTGTTGAGCAGGATCTCGACCGCGGGCTGCTGCTCGCCATCGCGATTCTTGATCAGGCGCTGGCAGATGATCGCTCGCAGCCCGATGGACAGGTCCGACAGCACGGCAGAACGCGCATCGTAGGGAAACAGGTTGATGATCCGCGACAGCGCATGGTAGCTGTTGTTGGCGTGGATCGTGGTCAGGCACAGATGTCCGGTCAGCGTGTGCAGCAGCGCCTGTTGCATGGTCTCCTTGTCGCGGACCTCTCCGACCATGATGAGATCGGGCGCCTCGCGCAGCGCGTTTTGCAGCGCGGCGTGGTAGGCGATCGTGTCGACCCCGATCTCGCGCTGGTTGACCAGGCTCTGCTTGTGCTCGAACAGGTACTCGATCGGGTCCTCGATAGTCAGGATGTGGCCCGACTTGGTTGAATTGCGATGGTCGATCATCGCCGCCAGTGTCGTCGACTTGCCCGAGCCGGTCGCGCCGGCGACCAGCACCAGGCCGCGCTTCTCGGTCACGAGGTTGAGCAGCACCGATGGGAGCTTCAGCTGCTCGAACGGCGGCACGCTGCTGCGAACATAGCGAATGACCAGCGAAATGGTCCCGCGCTGGCGAAAGATGTTGACCCGGAAATTGCCGACCGCGCGATCGAGGTGCGATAGATTCATCTCCATCGTGTTCTCGAATTCGCGTGCCTGCTCCTTGTTCATCAGCTCGTAGGCGATGCGGCGTACCGTATCGACGTCCATCGGCTGCGTCGACACCGGCTGCACGAGGCCGTTGACCTTGATGTTGATCGGCGCGCCGCAGGAGATGAAGAGATCCGAGGCCTGCTTTTCGGCCATCAGCTTGAACAGTCGATCCAGATACATGGCGATCCCCTTGCGGACATTCGCGTCCGGGTAGTGCATTCATGGCCGGCGTGACCCGCGACCGGCAACAGCTAGAATGCGGGCCGGCGGCTCAATTCAGGCAATGTCGTCAATTTCCATGATAATGTCATGAATTCGCGGCGCTTTCCATCCCATGCGTCGGTCGAGCGTCCCTGCTGTTGCACGGTCGCAACCCGGCGAATTCGTATCTAGTTGCTGATTATTAAGCAATTTCCATGCTTGCAATCATTGGTGGCAGCGGCCTGACCCGGCTTTCGACCCTGTCGGTGGCGCACCGGGAGGTTGTGCGTACCCCGTATGGCGATCCGTCGTCGACGCTTCTCTTCGGGCAGATCGCCGGGCGCGATGCAGTGTTCCTGGCCCGCCATGGCCATGGCCACACCATTCCCCCACACCGCGTGAATTACCGCGCCAACCTGTGGGCGCTGAAGGAGAAGGGCGCGCGCGCGGTCATCGCAGTGGCGTCGGTGGGCGGTATCTGCCGCTGCGCGCCTGGGGACCTGGTGCTTCCGCACCAGCTCATCGACTACACGTCGGGACGGGAAGCGACTTTTTTCGACGGCGGCGACCGCCAGGTCACGCATGTCGACTTCACCCACCCCTATTCGCCGGATTTGCGTACCCGCTGCCTCGACGCGGCACGGATTGCCGGCATCGAACTGGCCGAAGGCGGAGTCTACGGGGCCGTCAACGGTCCGCGCCTGGAAACGGCGGCGGAGATCGATCGGATGGAGCGCGACGGCGCCACGCTGGTCGGCATGACGGGAATGCCCGAAGCGGGTCTTGCCCGCGAACTCGAGCTGCCCTATGCGGCGATCTGCGTGGTCGTCAACCATGCGGCCGGTCGCGGGCAGAGTTCCCAGTCGATCTCGCTCCACGGCATCGCCGCGGTGCTGGACACCGCGATGGACCGCGTGCGCGCGCTGCTCGATCACGTGGCCCCGTTGGCGCTGACGCCGTCCCCATGATCCGCGAGGTGCTGCGCATGGGCGATTCACGCCTGCTCGAGCGCTCATCCGAAGTTGAGCGCTTCGGTTCACGCGAACTCAAGCGTCTTCTCGCCGACATGCGCGACACGATGGCCGCGCTCGACGGCGCCGGACTGGCCGCGCCGCAAATCGGCGTGCCGCTGCGCGTGGTCATTTTCGGCATTGACGCCAATCCGCGATATCCCGATGCGGATCCCGTGCCATATACCGAATTGGTAAATCCGGTACTGACGCCGTTGACCGATGCAGTCGAGGAGGGCTGGGAAGGCTGCCTGTCGGTGCCGGGTCTGCGCGGACTGGTCGCGCGATACACGCGGCTGCGCTACGAGGGATTCAATCCCGCGGGACACCCGATACGCTGCGATTGCGACGGCTTCCATGCGCGCGTCGTCCAGCACGAATGCGACCATCTCGACGGCATTCTCTACCCGATGCGCATCAAGGACCTGTCGAGATTCGGCTATACCGATGTGCTGTTTCCGGATTCCGGCAACGCCCCGGACGGCTGAGCGGCCCGCGGCGCCAGGCGCTCCGGAATTCCGGCAGCCGGGCGTCAGGGACGCAGTTGTTTTTGCAGCGCCGTCTCCAGACGCAGCTGCGCCTGCTCGTCGTGCAGGCCCGCGCCGTCGATCAGGAAGACATCCTCTGCCCGCGCGCCCAGCGTGTTGATCTTTGCGCTGGCGACGTTGATGTTGGCCTGCGCCAGCGCGTAGGCGATGCGCGCGAGCAGTCCAGGGCGGTCTCCTGCTACCACTTCCAGAATGAAGTGCGTGCCCTTGTCGTCAGGGTAGAGCTGGACATCCGGGGTCAGCGGGAAGTGCTTCAGCTGGCGCGGAATTCGCCCCGCCGTCGGCGCGGCGAGCGGGGGTGGTTCGGTCAGCAGGCGAGCAAGCTCGAATTCCACGTACTGGATGGTCTCGCGGAAGGATGCGGTTGGATTCGCCGGATCGTGCAGCACGAAACTGTCCAGCGCGTAGCCGGACCTCGTGGTGTGGATCTTCGCCTCGAGAATGGACAGGTTGGCGTGTCCGAAGAATCCGCACAGGCGCGCAAAAAGCGCCTTCTGGTCCGGCAGGTAGACCAGCACCTCGAGTCCCACGCCGGAGCGGGCAAGGCGCGCCTTGATGACCGGAGTGTTCGCGTCGATCCGCCAGTAAAGGTGACGAGCGTGCCACGCGATCTCGTCGGCGGTATGGCGCTGGAAATAGGTCGTATCGAGGCGACGCCACAACGACGTCTCGGCTCCGTCCGGCACCGCGTACAAGCGCAGCAGGCGCGCGGCGTCGATCTGCCGCGCGTCGATGCTGTCGGTGATGGTCTGCGTGGGCGCCGCGCCGGCGAGCACCGCGCGCGTCGCCTCGTACAGATCCTCGAGCAACTTGCCCTTCCAGGCGTTCCAGACCTTGGGGCTCGTGCCCCGGATGTCGGCGACCGTGAGCAGGTAGAGCGCGGTCAGCCGCCGTCTTGTGCCCATGCGCTGGGCGAAGGCTGCGATGACCTCGGGGTCGGTGAGATCCTGCTTCTGTGCCGTCGACGACATCAGCAGATGATGCTCGACCAGCCAGGCGACCAACTGCGCGTCATCCTCGTCCAGCCCATGCTGGCGGCAGAAGCGCAGCGCATCCCGGCTGCCGAGCACGGAATGGTCGCCGCCACGTCCCTTGGCGATGTCGTGAAACAGCCCGGCAAGGTAGAGCACCTCGCGACGTTCGAAGTCGGCCATCAGCCGCGAACATAGCGGGTATTCGTGCGCATGCTGCGCCTCGGTGAACCGGCGCAGGTTGCGGATCACCATCAGGATATGTTCGTCGACCGAGTAGACGTGGAAGAGGTCGTGCTGCATCTGGCCGACGATCCGACCGAATATCGGAAGATAACGCCCCAGGATGCCGTAGAGGTTCATTCGCCGCAGCCCGTGCAGCAGTCCGCGCTCGGTGCGGAACATGGCGATGAATCGTTCGTGGTTGCCTGGATCGTGCCGGAACCCGGCATCGATCTGGCGGCGGTCGCGCCAGAGTGCGCGCAGCGTACGCGCGGTCATGCCTTTCAACTCCGGATTTCTCTGCAATGCCAGAAAGGCATCGAAAATGGCGGAGGGCCGGGCCGTGAACAGGCTCTCGTCGCGCAGGTCGAGCAGCTCGTCGACCTGCTGGAAGTCCGCGTCGATGATGACCGGCGTCGTTGCCGCGGGATACAGGTGCGCGTGCAGGTTCTGCCGTAGTATGGTGCTGATCTGCCGCACCAGTTTCGCGGCGCGATAGTAGCGCTGCATCAGCTGCTCGCTGGCGCGCTTGGTCGGCGTGTCGGCAAGCTTGAGCTCCTTCGCCAGCGTGCCCTGCACGTCGAACACCAGGCGATCCTCGCGACGACCAAGCAGATAGTGCAGGCGCACGCGCAAGCCGGCGATGAATCGTTCCTGGCTGGACACGGCGCGGGCTTCATCGGTGGTGATGAGGCCATTGCGCGCTAGTTCCCGCCAGGTGTGGCCAAGTCCGGCGGCGCGGGCGATCCACAGCACGCTGGACAGATCGCGCAATCCCCCCGGACTCTCCTTGACGTTGGGCTCCAGGTTGTAGATCGCGTCCTGGTACTTGAGGTGGCGTTGTTGCAGTTCGATCGCCTTGGCGTCGAAGAATGCGTGGATATCCATGCTCGCCGCGAAGACGTCCTTGAAGCGACCGAACAGCGAGCGCGAACCGGCGAGCAGCCGGTTTTCGAGCAGGCTGGTCCGCACGGTGACGTCGGCGGCCATTTCCGTTTCGCATTCGGCCAGCGTGCGTACCGCGTGCGACAGTTCGATGCCAATGTCCCAGAGCGCGGCGAAGCATTCCTCGATGACGCCGGTGGACGGCGGACCCGCATCGGGAAGCAGCACCAGAACGTCGACGTCGGAATGCGGAAACAAGGCGCCGCGGCCATAGCCGCCGACCGCGACCATTGCCAGGTCGGAGGGCATCGAGCATTCGCGCCAGATGTTGCGGATCATCTCGTCGACCAGCCGCGTATGCGCCTTCAGCAGTCGCGTCGTGTCGGGCGCGTTGTTGAATGCGTCGCGCAGCGCTTCGCGCCGCCTGCGCAACTCACCGCGCCAGTGCGCGATGCGCGGCTTCCCGGCACCGGGCGCCGATGGGGCCGACAGCGAGTCCGGAGCGGCGGGAACGGCCATGAGGGCTCGTCCGCGCCAGTCAGGCAGCGGGCGGCGGAGCCGGTGTTCCGGTGGACACCGTCAGGACCTCGAAGCCGTCCGGGGTGACGAGTATCGTGTGTTCCCACTGCGCCGAAAGCGAGTGGTCGGCGGTGACGATCGTCCAGCCGTCGGCCAGGCAGCGGATGCCGGGCCGCCCGGCATTGATCATCGGCTCGATGGTGAAAATCATCCCAGGCATCAGCTTGAGGCCCGTGCCCGGGCGTCCGTAGTGCAGGACCTGGGGCTCCTCATGGAACTTTCGGCCGATGCCGTGACCGCAGAATTCACGCACGATCGAATACCCGTGACCCTCGGCATAACGCTGGATCGACGAGCCGATGTCTCCCAGGTGCGCACCCGGCCGGACCGCGCGGATGCCCCGCCACATGGCTTCGTAGGTGATCTCGGCAAGCCGTTTCGCCTGGATGGAGGGCTTGCCGACTGCGAACATCCGGCTGGTGTCGCCGTGAAAACCGTTGCTGATCACGGTGACGTCGACATTCACGATATCGCCGTCCTTCAGCTTCTTGTCGCCAGGGATGCCATGACAGACAACGTGATTCACCGATGTGCAAAGCGAGGCCGGGTAGGGCGAATGTCCCGGCGGCGTGTAGTTGAGCGTGGCGGGCACGGTCCGCTGCACGTCGACCATGTAATCGTGCGCGATGTCGTTGATTTCGCCGGTGGTCACGCCCGGCTTCACCTTCGTGGTCAGGTAGTCGAGCAGCTCGGAGGCGAGCCGCCCGGCCGTGCGCATGCCCTCGATTTCCTCGGGCGTCTTGATGTTCACCGACATCGCGGACCCGTCAGGCGCGCAGCAAGTCGTTGATGCTGGTCTTGGCGCGGGTCTTCGCGTCGACCCGCTTGACGATGACCGCGCAATACAGCTGGCAACCGCCCGTGCCCGAAGGCAGGCTGCCGGCGACGACCACCGAACCAGACGGTACCCGGCCATAGGAGATTTCGCCGGTGGCCCGGTCGTAGATCCTGGTGCTCTGGCCGATGAACACGCCCATGCCCAGCACCGAATTCTCCTCGACGATCACGCCTTCGACGACCTCGGAGCGTGCACCGATGAAGCAATTGTCCTCGATGATGGTGGGATTGGCCTGGATGGGTTCGAGCACGCCGCCGATGCCGACACCCCCGGACAGATGCACGTTCTTGCCGATCTGCGCGCATGAGCCAACGGTTGCCCAGGTGTCGACCATCGTGCCTTCGTCGACATAGGCGCCGATGTTGACGTACGACGGCATCAGCACCACGTTGCGGGCGATGAACGCGCCACGCCGGGCCACGGCAGGCGGCACGACCCGCACGCCGGCGGCGATGAAATCGGCGTCGGTGAATTGTGCAAATTTGGTCGGAATCTTGTCGAAGAAACGAAATGAGACTGCCGGACCGCAGAGTCCGATGCCCACGTTGTCGCTCAGTCGGAACGACAGCAGCACCGCCTTCTTGATCCACTGGTGCGTCGTCCAGCTGCCGCCGGATTTCTCGGCGACGCGCAGGCGTCCCGCGTCCAGTTCGGCGATCACCTGCGCAACGGCTTCGCGAACCTCGGCGCCAGCCGTTGCGGAGGACAATTCGCCGCGCGTTTCCCAGGCGGCGTCGATGACGGAGGCAATGCTATTCACGGCAGTCTCGCGGAAAAAAGCGCCATTCTACCGCGAGCGACGGCGCTGCCCTGGTACCGGGCAACGCGTCGGCATGTCGCCAACCCCGGTGGATGACGGGTGGCCGATTGCGCGGGCAGGGCTACATGGCCTTGAATCGCGGGGCAAAGGTGCGCGAAACCGTGAGTTTTTCCTCGCGGTCACGCAACGTGATCACCGGCTGGTCTCGCCAGTCGCGTTCGACGCTGGCGATGGCGCGCAGATTGACGATGGTGCCGCGATGAATCTGCCAGAAGGATTCCGGGTCGAGTTCGTCGTAGAGTTCCTTGATCGGCTTCCTGATCAGTGCATCGCCGTCGCGGGTGACCACCTGGGTGTATTTGTCCTGCGCCTGGAAATAGAGCACGTCTTCGATCGGGATCAGTTTCATGGCGTTGCCCAGCGACGCCCGAATCCACTTCAGCGGCGCCGCCGCCTGATGCTCGGCCAGCTTTGCGATCACCGCGGAGAGGTCCAGCGGTGTGGCGGCCAGGCGCGTGCGCAGGCGCTGTGCGACCCGGGCGAGTCGCTCGGCGGTCACAGGCTTGAGCACATAGTCGACGGCGCCTTCGTCGAACGCCGTCACCGCGTATTCATCGTAGGCGGTGACGAAGACGATATGGCAACGGCCGTCGAGTTCCCGCGCCACCTCAACGCCGCTTTTTTCCGGCATGCGGATGTCGAGGAAGGCGACGTCAGGTTCGTGCTCGAGGGTGAGGCGCAGCGCCTCGTCGCCATTGCCCGCTTCGGCCACGATCGCCAGTTCGGGCCAGACCTCCCGCAGTTTCGCCTTGAGCTGCGCGCGCAACAGCGGCTCGTCCTCGGCCAGCAGCGCCCGCGGATGGAGAGGATCCCCCCGAACGGCGCTGCGCGCCGCTCCCCCCAGGGGGCGAGTGCCTTGGGGCGGCCCGGCGGCACTCATGTGTGTTCCCCCCGAACGGCGCTGCGCGCCGCTCCCCCCAGGGGGCGAGTGCCTTGGGGCGGCCCGGCGGCACTCATGTGTGTTCCCCCCGAACGGCGCTGCGCGCCGCTCCCCCCAGGGGGCGAGTGCCTTGGGGCGGCCCGGCGGCACTCATGCCATCGCCTCGATGGGGACGGTGAGTTGTGCACGCGTGCCGCCGTCCGGACGTGGTTCCAGCGTGAATGTAGCGCTGGCGCCATACAGCGCTGCGAGGCGCTCGTGAAGATTGCCCAGGCCAACGCCCTGTCCGGCACGCGCCGGTTTCGCCAGCCCCCGCCCGGTGTCCTCGACGGTGACGACCAGCGCCTCGCCCGCTATTTCGGCGTGCAGCAGGACGCGGCCTCCTGCCGCCGCCGGCTCGATGCCGTGCTTGATCGCGTTCTCGACCAGCGAGATCAGCAGGTTGGGCGGGAAGGCCAGGTCTTCCAGCGGTGGCTCGACGTTGATCTCGAAGCCGAGCCTGTCACCCATGCGCATCCTGAGGATGTTCAGATAGGCACGGGCGAGGCCGATTTCCTTGCCCAGCGTCGTCGACCGGGCGCGCAGCTGAGGCAAGGCATGGCGCAGATAGTCGGTCAGGTGGCCGAGCAGTCGACCGGCTTGCGGCGGATCGGTCTCGGTCAGGTACTGGACCGAAGCCAGGGTATTGAACAGGAAATGCGGCTCGACCTGCGCCTGCATCAGCTTCAATTCCGCCTCGACCGCGTGGCGTGACGACAGGTGACGCTCGGCCTCCGCCTTGTGCAGCGCGGCCGCAGCCATGGACTCGCGATGCTTGAGGTAGAAGAACAGGCTGACGAACAGGCCGTTGGAGAATCCGGCGAGCAGATTCATGCCGAAATAGCCGGCCCGCTCCACGAGGTAGGACCAGGAGTAGCCCTTGACCAGGATGGTCAGCGACACGCCGATCAGCGTACCCACGGCCACGGCTAGCATCAGGCGCCAGATTCGCCGCGATCCAGACCATGGCGACGCCACATTGACGCAGTAGGCGATCGAGAAACCATACAGGTGGACCGTCACCAGCGGTTGCCAGAACGGCCGTGGGTCACCCACCCAGAGGACCGCGGCGATTCCGGTGTTGATCGCCGCGAGCAGGAGCAGCGTGGCCCAGTCGACGACGAATCCGCGCGCGAGCGCCTTCAGCAGCGGGTTTGGCGAGGTTGACGCAGCAGGCATCAAACGCATTCTAGGCGCAGCCGGTGCCGTGAGGCGGCGTGGCGATCAGACGTCGCCTGCGCCGATCAGGCGTCGTGGGGCGGTGTCGGCCGCGCCGGGTCAGAGCCGGCTGGCGAAGGCAACGACGCGTTCGATGGCTTCGGCGCACTCGTCCTGGTCGGCCACCAGTGCCAGCCGGATGCGACCGCGCCCCGGATTGCTGCCCTGCGCGTCGCGCGCGACATAGCTGCCGGGCAGCACCGCGACGTTTTCCTCGGCAAGCAACCGACGTGCGAATTCGGCGTCGTCGATGGGGGTCGCGGCCCACAGGTAGAACGCCGCCTCGGGCATCGCGCAGGGCAACACCGATGCAATGCGCGGCTGCAGCGCCGCGAATTTAGCGGCGTAGGCGGCCCGATTGGCACGCACGTGCGCCTCGTCGTTCCACGCGGCAATGCTTGCCGCAGCAACCGCGCCCGACATTGCACCGCCATGGTAGGTCCGGTAGAGCAGGAAGTTCCTGATCAGCATCGCGTCGCCGGCCACATAGCCCGAGCGCAATCCGGGTGCGTTGGAGCGCTTGGACAGGCTGCCGAATACCGCCAGGCGTGCAAAATCGCTGCGGCCAAGGCGCTGGGCGGCAGCCAGCGCACCCAGCGGCGGTCGGCCTTCGTCGAAATAGATCTCCGAATAGCATTCGTCGGAGGCGATCACGAATCCGTACCGCTCGGAGAGTTCGAACAATCTGCGCCATTGGTCGAGATCGGCGACTCGCCCGGTCGGGTTGTCGGGTGAGCACAGATACAGCAGCTGCGTGCGCGCCCAGACATCTTCCGGCACGCCGTCCCAGTCATGGCGGAAGGCATTCGTGGCGTCTGCGTTGACGCAATGGGTCTGCGCGCCAGCCAGCAGCGCAGCACCTTCGTAGATCTGGTAGAAAGGGTTGGGAACCACGACGGTCGCCCCGGCGCGACTCCCGTCGACGACGGTCTGCGCAAAGGCAAACAGCGCCTCGCGGCTGCCCAGCACCGGCAGTACCTGCGTGGCCGGATCGAGCGCTGCCAGCGAATGCCGGCGGGTCAGCCATCCGCAGATCGCCTCGCGCAGCGCGGGCACGCCAATCGTCGTGGGATAATGCGCCAGCATTTTGGTGCCGGCGACCAACGCGTCGATCAGCAATTGCGGCGTCGGATGACGAGGTTCACCGATGGACAGGCTGATCGCCCGCTTGGCGGGATTTCCAGTGACGCCGGCCGTCAGCGCACGCAGCTTCTCGAAGGGATAGGGTTGCAACGATGCGAGCCGGGGATTCACGAATAGGATCCGTGCGGGAAACCGTTGAGTATAAGGCCCGCATCGGGCGCTCCGGTCATCGTCGGCCGGGCACGCGATCGTTGGACGTGGAGGCGCCGCCGTGACCGCGGTGGCCTCCGCTGCGACTAAGCTCGCCGCGGTGCTGGCCGTTGTCCTCGCCACCGCGCTGCTGGCGGTCGTGGTGGCGCAATGGGGGTGGAAGGCCTTTGGTCCGGGGCCCGTCGCCATCGTTGCCGCACCGCCGGGCGATCCTGCGGCATCGATTCGTGCTTCCGGGCTTTGGTCCGCGCCGGTCGTCGCGACGGCACCCGCGCCGATCGTCCAGGAGCGCGGCCTGGCCACCGGCGACACGCGTCTGCTGGGCGTCGTGGCCGAACGCGACGGCAACGGCTATGCGTTGTTTCGTCTGCCGACCGGCCCGCGCCTGGTAGCCACGGGGCAGGAGATCGCCTCCGGCGCGACGCTGGTCGCCGTCCGCGCCGATGGCATCACCATCCGCGATGCGGGCGGCGAACGCAGCGTCGTGTTACGGCCGTCGAAAGCGAACGCGCCGGCGAAGGCCGCACCGGTTGCGGTCACCGCCGCGGCGGGCAGGCGCAGTGCCGCCTGCACGCCACCCCCCGGTTTCAAGGGTGCCGTGCTGCGGGTGAATGCCGAACTCTTCCAGGGCATCATCGCCAAGCCGGAAAGCTGGGCGGCACTGGTCGCGCCGGATCGGGGCGGCCTTGCGGTACGCGACGACAGCGGCTTTGTCGCCATGCTGGCAATGAAAAAAGGCGATCGTCTGCTGCAGGCCAACGGCATTGCGCTTGCGGTGCCCGACGATGTGGTTGCCGCAGTGCTCAAGCCTCTGGCAGCGAACCAGGCGGTGCGCATTCTCGGCGCCCGCGCCGGCGCGCCGCGCGAATGGCTGCTGCTCAACGCCGGCAGTTGCCCCGGCTAGAATTTCCGCGCGATGCATGGCCTGCGGCCAGCAGATTCCGACCGCCGCCTAGCCTGCGGTGGGCAGCCAGTCGAGCAGGTCGAGCGGATGCGCAATGCTGCCGGTAGCCGGCCAGCCGGACGAGTCCCCACCGGTGCCCATGTAGCCATAGAGGGCAATGATCGTCGGCATTCCCGCCGCCACCCCGGCCTCGATGTCGCGCAAATCGTCACCGACATACACACAGGCATCGGGCGGCGTGTCCAGCGCCGCCGAAGCATGGTACAGCGGCGCCGGGTGTGGCTTGGGATGCGCGGCGGTATCCCCCGAGACGACCACGCCTGCGCGTGCCGAGAGATCCAGCGCGGCCACCACCGCATCGGTGAATCGTGAGTGCTTGTTGGTGACGATGCCCCAGGCAAGGCCGCGTTCCTCGATCGCATCGAGCAGCGCAGCGACGCCATCGAACAGGCGCGTGGTCTCGGCGAGACAGGCGGCGTAATGGTCGAGAAAGGCCACGCGCAGCGGCTCATAGCGCGGATCGGTACTGGTGACGCCCATGCCGGCACCGAGGAGTCCGCGGGCGCCGGACGACGCATGCGCGCGCAGGCTTTCGGTGGAGACCGCCGGCAGGCCGAGGTCCGCCCGCACCCGGTTGAGCGCCAGCGCCAGATCGCCCGCGGAATCCGCCAGCGTGCCGTCCAGATCGAACAGCACCGCGCGCACCGGCAACCGACGTACGCTAACGGCCATGCGCGGGCAGGTGAAAAGCGGCGAGGTAGTTGACCGTCACGTCGGCTGCCATGCTGAAGCTGCGTGTCAGCGGACTGTAGTGCATGCCCTCGATCGCCTGTGTCGTCAAACCTGCGCGTCGCGCGAAGGCGGCGAGTTCGGCCGGGCGCAGGAATTTCGCCCAGTCGTGCGTTCCCCGCGGCAACAGCCGCAGCAGGTATTCGGCACCGACCACGGCGAACAGATAGGACTTGGGATTGCGATTCAGCGTGGAGAACACCACGGTACCGCCCGGGCGCACCAGCATCGCGCAGGCAGCGACGACCGAGCCGGGATCGGGAACGTGCTCGAGCATTTCCATGCAGGTGACGATGTCGAAGCCGGCCGGCTTGCGCGCGGCGAAGGCCTCGGCCGAGACAAACTCGTAGTCGACCGCGATGCCGGACTCCAGGCCATGCAACCGGGCCACCGCCAGCGCCTTTTCCGACAGATCGATGCCGGTGACGCGCGCACCCCGACTGGCCATCGACTCGGCAAGGATGCCGCCGCCGCAACCCACGTCGAGCACATCGCGATCGGCCAGTCCGCCGGTCTGCGCCTCGATCCAGGCGAGACGCAGCGGGTTCATTTCATGCAGTGGGCGGAATTCGCTTTGCGGATCCCACCAGCGGTGCGCGACCGCGGAGAACTTGGCCAGTTCGGCGGCATCGACGTTGGCGGTGGAGGAAGGCGGGGGCGACGATGGGGTCATGGGTCAGGCAGGTGGCGCGGCCAGTCGTTGCTGCCAGTTGCGCACACGCGCGAACAGCGCGGGCAGGTCGATGGTGGTCAGCCGGCGGGATTCGACGATTCTAGCGCCTGCGACCCAGACATCGGTGACGTCGTCGCGTCCCGCCGCGTGGACGAGGTGGGAAATCGGGTCGAATACCGGCAGCGTGGCGGCGTCGTCGAAGGCCACAGCCACGATGTCGGCCTGCTTGCCGACAGTCAGCGAACCGATCGACGCGTCCAGACCGAGCGCACGCGCACCGTTCAGCGTCGCCATGCGCAATGCCGTTGCAGCGGGAACCGCCGCGGCATCCCCGGTGACGACCTTGGCCAGCAGGCTCGCCAGTCGCATTTCGGAGAACAGGTCGAGCCGATTGTTCGACGCGGCGCCGTCGGTGCCCAGCGCTACATTGACGCCGCCGGCGAGCATGGCCGCCAGCGGGGCGATGCCGCTGGCGAGTTTCATGTTCGATGCCGGGCAGTGCACGACGTGGCAGTCCTGCGCGGCCAGCAACGCAATGTCGGCCGCATCGACATGAACGGCGTGGATGGCGATGAACCCCGGCCCGGTCACGCCCAGACGATCCAGGCGCGCCAGTGGCGAGGCGCCGGTCTGCGCAAGCGCGGCCTCGACCTCGTCGCGCGTTTCGGCGACATGCGTCTCGATCGGCAGGTCGAGCTGGCGCGCGTACATCAAGATCTTGGCGAAGGTCGCGTCGCTGACCGTGTAGGGCGCGTGCGGAGCCAGCGCGAAATGCAGTCCGGGCGCATGCTTGAACGCGTCCCTCGCTTCCAGGCCGCGCTGCAGGTAGGCATCGGCGTCGGCGGCGTAGGGCGTGGGGAAGTCGAGCACCGGCAAGCCCACCAGTGCCCGCAGCCCGGCCGCCTCGTAGGCGCGCGACGTGGCCTCCGGATGGAAGTACATGTCGTTGCAGCAGGTGATGCCGCCCAGCAGCATCTCGGCGGCCCCCAGCAGCGTGCCATCGAACACGAAATCCGGCGCGACAAAGCGACCCTCGCGCGGCCAGATGTGCTGTTCGAGCCAGGCCTTGAGCGGCACGTCGTCGGCGACGCCGCGCAGCAGCGACATGGCGGTGTGCGTATGCGCGTTGACCAGGCCCGGGATCAGCACATGGTGCGGCAGCTGTACATGTTCACGCGGCGCGTAACGCACATCGGCGTCGGCGGCGGAGGTCACCGCGACGATGCGGCCTTCATGCACCAGCAGCGCGTGACCGCTGAGCAGCCCGGCCGGATCCACCGGGACGATCCAGGGTGCGTCCAGGCGCAGGTCGACGGTTTGGAGTGGTTTCTCGGTCATGGCAGGTGCGCGCCGCGCGGGTTGTCCGGCGCGGCGCGTCGCAGGTCTTGCATCGCATCCAGTGGAGGGCGAAAGCGTAAAGCAAAATCGGAGCGCAAAATCGGGCCGCAAAAAAAAGCCCCGCACAAGGCGGGGCTTCTTTGAAGCGGAGGCGTACCGCTTACTTGCCTTCGCCCTTGACTTCGACTTCCACGCGACGGTTCGGCGCGAGGCAGGCGATCAGTTCCTTCATGTTCTTCTGCGCGCAGCTGACACCCGGGACCGGCTGCGTCTTGCCCATGCCCAGCGTCTCGATCTTGTCCTTCGCGACGCCCTTGCTGACCAGGTAGTCACGCACGGAATCGGCGCGACGCTCGGACAGCTTCTGGTTGTACTGCTGCGAGCCGATGCGATCGGTGTGGCCGGTGACCAGGACCAGTTCGAGCTTCGAGACCTGACCCAGCTTGGCGATGATCTCCTTGTCGATCGCAGCCTTGCCTTCCGGCTTGAGCGCGGACTTGTCGAAGTCGAACAGCGCCTTCGAAGCCAGCGTGATCTTCTGCACCTTCTTTGCCGGCGGCGGCGGCGGGGCCGGACGCGGGGCGGGCTTGGGCGGCGGCGGGGTAGCGGCCATGGGCTTCGGCGGCGGCGGCGCGGGCTTCTTGGGCACCAGGTCCGGATCGCACTTCTCGATGGCCATCGACGGCGTCCAGTAGCCGGTGCGGTAGCACAGGTTGCCGGAAATACCCTGGGTGCTGTTGTAGACGCCGCTCTTCACGAGACCGTCGGTGGCGGTGGGGGCATAATTCTGGACATAGCCACTATTCGCCTTATTGGGCGCGGCCGCGGTACCGGGAACGTATCCCTTGGTTTGCGCGATCGCACCACCGGCGAATGCCGCGGCAAGCACGCCGGCCACTGCGCCGGAAACGAGACGTCGAGTCATTGTTGCACCCCTTTAGCTTTGGTTTTGAACAAGTTATCTACGAACTGACTGGTTTGCGCGGCGGGTCTCAAAATATGTAAGTGCCTGTCGCGTCAAATGCTTTGATGTCCCTAGAGAATATAGCACAGGGGTTTTCGCGCCGCAAAGAAAAGCAAGCCTTACCGGGCAGGGGAAAGGCGACTGTCGCGGCGTTACAACGCCGTGATAAAATTCCGCCAATTCAAGGGCCTCCGGACGCCTCGCTGTTACACCAGCCGCCGAAAAGCCGGCGCCGTGGACTGTACGCAGGGTGGTCAGGGAGGCCCGTAAGCGTATTTTTGCCGTCCCCGGCCTTCCTCCGCCATTTCCCCTTCAATCGTCCCTACCGTCGGATCCTTCCCCATGGAGCAGTTCGCCAAAGAAACCCTTCCGGTCAGCCTGGAAGCCGAAATGCGGCATTCCTACCTCGATTACGCGATGAGCGTCATCGTCGGCCGCGCCCTTCCCGATGTCCGCGATGGACTCAAGCCGGTGCATCGCCGGGTGCTGTTCGCCATGCACGAGGCGAACATCGCGTGGAACCGCCCTTATGTGAAATGTGCGCGGGTCGTCGGCGACGTGCTGGGCAAATACCATCCTCACGGCGACTCGGCGACCTACGAGGCGCTGGTGCGCATGGTGCAGCCGTTTTCGCTGCGCTACCCGCTGATCGATGGGCAGGGCAATTTCGGCTCGGTCGACGGCGACTCGGCCGCCGCCTACCGCTACACCGAGTGCCGGCTGCAGAAGATCGCGGCGGAAATGCTCGCCGACATCGACCGCGACACCGTCGACTTCGCCCCCAACTACGACGGCAAGGAAATGGAGCCGACGGTGCTGCCGTCGCGCCTGCCCAATCTGCTGGTCAACGGGTCGTCGGGCATCGCCGTGGGCATGGCGACCAATATCCCGCCGCACAACCTGACCGAGACCATCGCCGGCTGCCTGGCGGTCCTCGCCAACCCGGACATCACCATCGACGAGCTGATGGACCTGATCCCGGCGCCTGATTTCCCGACCGCGCGGGATCATTTACGGCCTCGAAGGCGTCCGCGAGGGTTACCGGACCGGTCGCGGCCGCGTGGTCATGCGCGCGCGCACCCACTTCGAGGACATCGACAGTGGCGGCCGCCAGGCCGTCATCGTCGACGAGATCCCCTACCAGGTGAACAAGGCGAACCTGCTGTCGCGCATCGGCGAGCTGGTTCGCGACAAGAAGCTGGAGGGGATTTCCGACCTGCGCGACGAGTCCGACAAGTCGGGCATGCGCGTGGTGATCGAGCTGAAACGCGGCGAAGTGCCGGAGATCGTACTCAACAATCTGTTCAAGCTGACCCAGCTGCAGGACAGCTTCGGCATGAACATGGTGGCGCTGGTCGATGGCGCGCCGCGGCTGCTCAACCTGAAGCAGTTCCTCGACTACTTCCTGATCCACCGTCGCGAGGTCGTCACCCGCCGGACCGTGTTCGAGCTGCGCAAGGCGCGCGAGCGGGGGCACATCCTGGAAGGCCTGGCGGTCGCGCTGTCGAATGTCGACGAGATCATTGCGCTGATCAAGGCGTCGCCGACGCCGCCGGAGGCCAAGTCCGCGCTGATGAGCCGGACCTGGCGCTCGGCGATTGTCGAGCAGATGCTGGAGCGTGCCGCCGCGGACGCTGCGCGTCCGGACGGATTGCTGCCAGAATTCGGCTGGTCGAAGGCCGGCTACCGGCTGTCAGAGGCGCAGGCGCAAGCAATCCTCGAACTGCGCCTGCAGCGCCTGACCGGACTCGAGCAGGACAAGATCACCACCGAGTATCGTGAGGTGATGGCGCTGATCGTCGATCTGCTCGACATCCTCGCCCAGCCCGCGCGGGTGACCACGATCATCGGCGACGAACTCAAGGCGATCCGCGACCAGTTCGGCGACGCGCGCCGCTCGGAGATCGTCGCGCAGGGAGTGGACCTGTCGATCGAGGACCTGATCACGCCGCAGGACATGGTCGTCACGCTGTCGCACGGCGGCTACATGAAGGCGCAGCCGGTGGACGAATATCGCGCGCAGAAGCGCGGCGGCCGCGGCAAGCTGGCGACGGCGACCAAGGAAGACGACTTCGTCGACCGGATGTTCATCGCCAACACGCACGACTACATCCTGTGCTTTTCCAATCGCGGCCGGGTGTACTGGCTCAAGGTCTACAACGTGCCGCAGGGCTCGCGCAATGCGCGCGGCAAGCCGATCGTCAATCTGGTCCCGCTAGCCGACAACGAGAAGATCACGGCCATCCTGCCGGTGAAGGAGTTCACCGACAACCAGTATGTGTTCATGGCCACGTCGATGGGCACCGTCAAGAAGACGCCGCTGTCCGATTTCTCGCGGCCGCGGCCTTCGGGGATCATTGCCGTCGATCTGTCGGACGGCGACTCGCTGATCGGCGTCGCGCTGACCGATGGCACGCACGACGTGATGCTGTTTTCCTCGGGCGGCAAGGCGGTGCGCTTCGACGAGAACGACGTGCGGCCGATGGGCCGCAACGCCGCACGGTGTGCGCGGCATGATGCTGGAAAAGAAGCACAAGCAGCGGGTGATCTCGATGCTGGTCGCCGAGGACGAGACGCAGTCGGTGCTGACCGCCACCGAGAACGGCTACGGCAAGCGCACGCCGATCGTCGAATACACGCGCCACGGTCGCGGCACCAAGGGCATGATCGCCATCCAGCAATCCGGCCGCAATGGGCAGGTCGTCGCCGCGGCGCTGGTACGGCCGCACGACGAGGTGATGCTCATTTCCACCGGCGGCGTGCTGATCCGCACGGCCGTGAAATCGATCCGTGAAATGGGCCGGCCGACGCAGGGCGTCACGCTGATCAACCTGTCGGACGGGGAGAAGCTCGCCGGTCTGGAGCGGGTCGCCGAGACCGACGACGAGACCCTCGAAACATGAGCGCGCGCGCCTGCGAAGGGGCAAGTCAGCGCGACGGGGACTGGCGATGAGCGATCCGGCGGAGCCCCCATCCGGGGATCTTGCGGCGCATCGCGCGGCGATCGACACGCTCGATGGCGAGATCCTCGAGCGGCTGAATGCGCGGGCTCGCCATGCGCAGACGATCGGGGAACTCAAGGGGCAGGGCATCGCCTACCGACCGGAGCGCGAGGCACAGGTACTGACCCGGCTGAGCGCAGGCAATCCGGGTCCACTGAGCAATGCCGCAGTCACCGGCATATTCCGCGAGGTGATGTCGGCCTGCCTCGCGCTCGAACAACCGCTGCGCATCGCCTATCTCGGGCCGCCGGGCACGTTCAGTCACGCCGCCGTCGGCCGGCACTTCGGCGGCATGGTGGAAGCGGTGCCGCAGCCGGCGATCGACGACATCTTTCGCGCCGCCGATGCGGGGCAGGCGGACTTCGCCGTCGTCCCGGTGGAGAATTCGACCGAGGGCGCCGTCGGCCGAACGCTCGACCTCATGTGTTCGACCGAGTTGAACGTGTGCGGCGAGATCAAGCTGCGCATCCAGCAGAATCTCCTGTCCAACGCCGGTTCGCTCGCTGCGGTCACCCGCGTCTATTCGCATGCGCAGTCGCTGGCGCAGTGCGTGCAATGGCTGGCGCGCAACCTGCCGGCGGTGCCGCGGGTGGCGGTCGCCAGCAACGCCGAGGCCGCGCGCCTGGCTGCCGCCGAGCCGGGGGCGGCGGCGATTGCCGGCGAGAACGCGGCGGCGATCTACGGCCTCGCCACGCTGGTCCCGCACATCGAGGACGAGCCCAACAACACAACGCGCTTCTGGGTGCTTGGGCGCCAGCGCATCGCCGCGTCGGGCCGCGACAAGACTTCGCTGGTGATGTCCTGTCCCAACCGGCCCGGCGCCGTGCACGAACTGCTCGAACCCATCGCCCGGCATCGCGTGTCGATGACCCGTCTGGAATCGCGGCCGGCGCGCACCGGGCTGTGGGAATACCTGTTCTTCGTCGACATGATCGGCCATTGCGACGATCCGCCAGTAGCGGCGACGCTGGCCGAGCTTGCCGCGAAAGCGCCCTTCCTCAAGCTGCTGGGATCCTACCCGGCGGCCATCGACTGACTACTGCCCCATGGCCAACGATCTACCGCTTGCGCCCGAGCACATCCGCCGGATCGCCCCCTATATACCCGGCAAACCGGTCGAGGACCTTGCACGCGAAATGCATCTCGACCCGCAGGGGATCGTCAAGCTCGCCTCCAACGAGAATCCACGCGGCCCCGGACCGGCGGTCGTCGCGGCGATCGCCGCCGCCGCCGCCGATGCGTCGCGCTACCCCGACGGCAACGGTTTCGCGCTGAAGAGTGCGCTGGCGCAGGGCCTTGGCGTCGATGCCGCGCAGATCGTCCTCGGCAACGGTTCCAACGACATTCTCGAACTGGTGACGCAGGCCTTCCTGCTGCCCGGCGATTCCGCGATTTACTCGCAGCACGCGTTCGCCGTCTATCCTCTGGCCACGCAGGCGCGCGGCGGCATCGGCATCGAGGTTCCCGCGCGCGAACTCGGCCACGATCTGGCGGCGATGCGCGCGGCGATCACCGCAGGCACGCGCATCGTGTTCGTCGCCAATCCCAACAATCCGACCGGGACCTGGATCGCGCCGGAGGCGCTGAAGGATTTCCTGGCGTCGGTGCCTACTGACGTTCTGGTGGTGCTCGACGAGGCTTACAACGAGTACCTCGAACCCGCGCAGCGCGCCGACAGCGTTTCGTGGATCAAGCGGCATCCGAACCTGATCGTGTCGCGCACCTTTTCCAAGGCGCATGGCCTGGCGGCGCTGCGCATCGGCTATGGCGTGATGTCGGCGGAAGTCGCCGACATGCTCAACCGCGTGCGGCAGCCGTTCAACGTCAACGCGCTGGCACAGGCCGCCGCCATCGCGGCGCTCGAGGACACGGGCTATGTCGACGAAAGCCGGCGCCTGAACCTTGCCGGTCTGGCGCAGCTCTACGCGGGTCTCGCGGCGCTGGGCATCGCCTGCGCACGTTCGCATGCAAATTTCGTTCTGGCGCGGGTCGGCGACGCGGCGCGCATCAACCAGGCGCTGCTGGCTCAGGGCGTGATCGTGCGCCCGGTGGCCAACTATGGTTTGCCCGATTACCTGCGGGTCACCGTCGGACTGCCGCACGAGAACGCGCGCTTTCTCGCTGCGCTCGCCGTGGCGCTGGGGCGCTGAGTGCGCGGCAGGAAAACCGGACGCGGGTGTCCTTGCCGATGCAGCCGCGAAGCGGCTTAGCGACTGTGCGCATCGACAAGCTCGTTGTCGTCGGCGTCGGCCTGATCGGCGGTTCCTGCGCGCTGGCGTTGCGGCGTGCGGGCGCGGTTGGCGAGATCGTCGGGGTGGGTCGCACGCGCGCCAATCTCGATGTCGCGCGCCGGCTCGGTATCGTCGATCGTGTACGGACGCTCGACGAGGATTGGGCACGGGAGAGCGCAGACGCGAACGTGGTGCTGCTCGCGGCACCGGTCGCACAGTTCCCGCCGTTGCTGGCCGCGTTGGCGCGCCACGTCGGTCCGCGCACGGTGCTGACCGATGCCGGCAGCACCAAGCAGGATGTCATTGCCGCCGCGCGCAAGGCGCTCGGATCGTCATTGCCGAATTTCGTTCCCGGGCACCCGATCGCGGGCACCGAGCATACCGGCGCCGGCGCGGCGTTCGAGTCGCTTTTCGATGGGCGCAGCGTGATTCTCACGCCGATGCAGGAAACCGATGCAGGTGCCGTGGCGACGGTTCGCGCGTTGTGGTTGGCGTGCGGAGCGCGCGTGGATGCGCTTGATCCGGCGCATCACGACGCCGTGTTCGCAGCGGTTTCGCACCTGCCGCATCTGCTGGCCTTTGTCCTGGTGGCCGAACTCGCCGCGCGCGGCGACAGCGCGACGTATTTTCAGCACGCGGCAAGCGGCTTTCGCGATTTCACCAGGATCGCCGGCGGATCGCCGGAAATGTGGCGGGACATCGCGCTCGCCAATGCCGACGCGCTGCTCGCCGAGACCGATCGCTTCGCCGACGCATTGAGCGAGGCGCGGGCGCTGCTTGCCGGGGGCGACGGCGAGGCGCTGGCGGCCTTGTTCGCCCGGGCCAGCGACGCTCGGCGGCGCTGGGAGATCGAGCGTACCAAGCCGGTCGTTGAAGATCGCGGTTGATGGTGGCCGCGACGCCGGAATTTCCGCCGCAACTGCCGCTGCCGGCGGCCACGCATGCCTCGGGCGAGATCCGCCTGCCGGGGTCGAAGAGCATTTCCAACCGCACGCTGCTGCTGGCCGCGCTGGCGGAAGGCACGACGACGCTGACCGATGTGCTCGACGCCGACGACACACTGCGGATGCTGGAAGCGTTGGCAGCCCTGGGTGTTCGCGTCGAGCGCGATACGCCGGGCCGTTGCGTCGTGCACGGTGGCGGCGGCAGTCTGCCCACGCAAACGGCAGAGCTCTTCCTGGGCAACGCCGGAACGGCGGTGCGTCCGCTGACGGCGGCGCTGGCGATGCTGGGTGGCGACTACACGATTTCCGGCGTGCCACGCAT
Organism: uncultured beta proteobacterium; assembly: GCA_963712105.1. Classification (GTDB taxonomy): domain Bacteria; phylum Pseudomonadota; class Gammaproteobacteria; order Burkholderiales; family Casimicrobiaceae; genus VBCG01. Next base: position 241,794 of record CAVQGR010000014.1, on the reverse strand, counting down.
GCATGAGCGGCCCATCGGCGACCTGGTCGATGCGCTGCGCCGGCTCGGTTGCGATGTCCACTATCTCGGACAGCCGGGATTTCCACCGCTGGCACTCGGCAGCGCCGGCGGCAGGGCCGGCGGTCCGGTGGCGATCCGTGGCGATGTCTCCAGTCAGTTCCTCTCGGCGCTGCTGATGGCGTTGCCACTGGCGCGCGGCGCCAAAGCGACCTCGACCCGCGTCGATGTCCTGGGTGCTTTGATCTCGCGCCCCTATGTCGACATCACGACCAGCCTGATGGGGCGGTTTGGGGTGGTCGTGGAAAGCGATGCCGCGAGTTTCACCGTGGCGGCAGGTGCCCATTACACGAGTCCCGGCACGTTGGCGGTCGAGGGCGACGCGTCAGCCGCGTCGTACTTTCTCGCCGCCGGCGCCATCGGCGGCGGACCGGTGCGGGTGCGCGGCGTCGGGCGCGAATCGATCCAGGGCGACGTCGCCTTTGCCGATGTTCTCGCTCGCCTCGGCGCGGACATTCGCTTCGGCAGCGACTGGATCGAATCGCGTCGGGGTAGCGTGCTGGCCGGCGGAACGATCGACTGCGTGGCGATTCCGGATGCGGCGATGACGCTGGCGGTCACTGCATTGTTCGCGTCGACGCCGACCCGCCTGATCAATATCGGCAGCTGGCGCGTCAAGGAAACCGATCGCGTCGCGGCCATGGCAAGCGAATTGCGCAAGCTGGGAGCGCTGATCGACGAAGGTCCGGACTGGCTGCAGGTGACGCCGCCGCGGCGCTTCACACCGGCGACGGTCGCCACCTACGACGACCACCGCATGGCGATGTGTCTGTCGCTGGCCACACTGGCTGGCGTGCCGGTGACCATCGACGATCCGGCCTGCGTGCGCAAGACCTTTCCTGGGTATTTTCAGGCGTTTTCGGACATTGTGCGGTGACGGCACCGGCGCCGGTGATAGCGGTGGATGGTCCGGCGGCCTCGGGCAAGGGCACCATCGCCGCCGGGGTAGCCGCCGCGCTGGGCTTCCACTATCTGGACAGCGGGTCGCTGTATCGGCTGGTCGCGCTGCAGGCGTTGCGCAAGGGCATCCCGCATGACGGCGAGGCCGCACTGGCGCAACTGGCCCGGGACCTCGACGTGCGCTTCACCGACGGCGCTCTGCTGCTCGACGGCGCCGACGCCCGGGAGGCGATTCGGGCTGAAACCGTCGCCGAGGCCGCGTCGCGGGTGGCCGTGCATCCGGGTGTTCGTCGCGCCCTCTACGAGCGGCAACAGGCCTTCAGGCGTCCGCCCGGACTGGTTGCCGACGGCCGCGACATGGGGACCGTGGTGTTTCCGGATGCCGGACTCAAGGTGTTCGTGACGGCAAGTCCGGAAGAGCGGGCGGCGCGACGCCATAAGCAGTTGATCGCAAAAGGAAACTCCGTTACAATGGAAAGTCTTTTGCGTGATATCCGTGAGCGCGACGCGCGCGACGCAGGCCGGGCGGCAGCCCCGCTGGTCCCTGCGCCCGACGCCGTGCTCCTCGATACGACCAACCTGACGATCGATGAAGCGATCGACCGCGTGCTCCAGTTGTACCGGGCCCGGGCGAGCGCCTGACGAGCGGCGAAGCAAGGCCGGGTAACCGGTCGGTTTTGCCGGGAGTCGTGCAGAAGGACCGTGGGGACCGCGCTTACAAGCCGGCGCGGCGCCCGCGGATTGACCAACCAGCCCGCCAGTGGCGAGAAACAGGGTTCTCGTCGCCGGCGGTTTCGTGATTACAAAAGGAACCGAACCCCATGGCTACCGCCACCTCAATCAACACCCAGCCCAAAGTACATGCAGCCGGCGCTCCGCCGATGGAAGATTTCGCGACACTGTTCGAGGAATCGCTGTCGCGGCAGGAAATGCGCCAGGGCGAACTCATCACCGCCGAAGTTGTACGCGTCGACTTCAACGTCGTCGTCGTCAACGCCGGCCTGAAATCCGAATCGTTCATTCCGATCGAGGAATTCAAGAACGACCAGGGCGAAATCGAAGTCAAGGCCGGCGACTTCGTCACGGTCGCGATCGAGGCGCTCGAAGACGGCTACGGCGAGACCCGCCTGTCGCGCGACAAGGCCAAGCGCCTTAAGGCCTGGCACGATCTTGAAGCCGCGATGGAGCAGGGCCTGATCGTCGAGGGACTCGTCACCAGCAAGGTCAAGGGCGGCCTGACGGTGATGATCAACGGCATCCGCGCGTTCCTGCCGGGTTCGCTGGTCGACATCCGCCCGGTCAAGGACACATCGCCGTTCGAGAACAAGGCGCTGGAATTCAAGGTCATCAAGCTCGACCGCAAGCGCAACAACGTCGTCGTGTCGCGCCGCGCCGTGCTCGAGGAAAGCCAGGGCGAGGTGCGCGAGAAGCTGCTGTCCACGCTGACCGAAGGCGCGATTGTCAAGGGCATCGTCAAGAACATCACCGACTATGGCGCGTTCGTCGATCTGGGCGGCATCGACGGCCTGCTGCACATCACCGACCTCGCCTGGCGTCGCGTCAAGCACCCTACCGAAGTTCTGGCAGTCGGCGATGAAGTCACCGCCAAGGTCCTCAAGTTCGACCAGGAGAAGAACCGTGTTTCGCTGGGCATGAAGCAGCTCGGCGAGGACCCGTGGGTCGGTCTGTCGCGCCGCTATCCGCAGGGCACGCGCCTGTTCGGCAAGGTCACCAACATCACCGACTACGGCGCGTTCGTCGAGATCGAGTCGGGCATCGAGGGCCTGGTGCACGTGTCCGAGATGGACTGGACCAACAAGAACATCCACCCGACCAAGGTCGTGCAGCTGGGCGACGAGGTCGAAGTGATGATTCTCGAGATCGACGAGGATCGCCGCCGGATTTCGCTGGGCATGAAGCAGTGCATGGCGAACCCGTGGGACGATTTCTCGATGAACCACAAGAAGGGCGACCACGTTAAGGGACAGATCAAGTCGATCACCGATTTCGGCGTGTTCGTCGGCCTGCCCGGCGGCATCGACGGTCTTGTCCACCTGTCGGACCTGTCATGGTCGGCGACCGGCGAAGCGGCCGTGCGCGACTACAAGAAGGGCCAGGAGGTCGAGGCAGTAGTGCTGGCGATCGATGTCGAGCGCGAGCGTATTTCGCTGGGCATCAAGCAGCTCGACGGCGACCCGTTCACCAACTTCGTCGCCATGCACGACAAGGGCAGCATCGTCACCGGAACGGCGAAGGCCGTTGATGGCAAGGGTGCGGTCATCACGCTCTCCGGCGAGGTCGAGGGTTACCTGCGTGCGTCCGAGTTGTCGCGCGACCGGGTGGAGGACATGCGCACCCAGATGAAGGAAGGCGATTCGGTCAATGCGATGATCATCAATATCGACCGCAAGAACCGCAGCATCAACCTGTCGATCAAGGCGAAGGACAACGCCGATGAGGGCGAGGCGATGCAGCGGATGAGCGCCGAGAACCAGGGTGCGAACACGGGCACGACCAACCTGGGCGCTCTGCTCAAGGCCAAACTATCCGATAACAAGACTAACGACTGAGCCGACCAGCATGCGGGCAATGACCAAATCGGAGCTGATTGACCGCCTTGCGGCGCAGTTTCCGCAGCTGGTCGCCAAGGATGCCGAACTTGCGGTGAAGATGATCCTCGACGCGATGGCCGAAAGCCTCGCCAAGGGTGCACGCATCGAGATCCGTGGATTCGGCAGCTTTGGCCTCAACTATCGGCCGCCGCGAACCGGACGCAATCCGAAGTCCGGCGAAAAGGTGCAGGTGCCGCAGAAATTCGTGCCGCACTTCAAGGCCGGCAAGGAATTGCGGGAACGTGTGGATTTCAAGGACAGCTGATCCACCGCGCCCGGCAATGCAACAAGGCAATGATGGCGGGGAGGGCGACCTCCCCGTTTTTTTCGCCCGGACGGCGTCGACACCCGGACGATGGCGCGGCCCGGGATGGCCCCAGATGGCATAATGTGGTCAATGCAGATCATCCGCTGGATCGTTGGCGCGAGCGTGTTCGCGGCGCTTCTTTTCCTGTCTTTGCAGAATGCCGAGACGGTCAGTCTCCGGTTTTTCAGTCTGGCCTCGTGGGAGGCGCCGCTGGTGTTCGTGGTCCTGGTGGCATTTGCCGCCGGCGTCGCGGCCGGCTTGCTGGCCGGTGCGATGCGCGCGGTGCGCCTCAAGCGCCAGTTGAACAAGCTGCGCCGTGAGCACCGCCGCGATGGCGACGGCGGGACCGCCGCGGGCAACGGCTGACGCGGGAAGCTCCGGCCCGACGATGGAACTCGAACTGTGGTGGCTCCTTCCGGTTCCGGCGGTGTTTTTCGCGCTGGGGTGGATTGCCGCACGTATCGATATCAAGCACCTGCTGCGCGAATCGCGCGCGTTGCCGCTGTCCTACTTTCGCGGCCTGAATTTCCTGCTCAACGAGCAGCCGGACAAGGCCATCGAATCCTTCATCGAGGTGGTGAAGGTCGATCCGCAGACGATCGAGCTGCACTTCGCGCTCGGGGCACTGTTCCGGCGCCAGGGCGAGATCGACCGTGCAATTCGCATGCATCAGAACCTGCTCGACCGGCCGGACCTGCCGGCGGACCGGCGCACGATGGCCACGCACGAGCTGGCGCAGGACTTTCACCGCGCCGGCTTGCTCGATCGTGCGGAAGAGCTGTTCACGCGGCTCGACGGCACGACGTTCGAGACCTCGGCGCTGTCGCACCTGATCACCATCTACGAAACCGAGAAGGACTGGAGCAAGGCCATTGCCGCCACGCAGAAAATGGAGGCGCTGGCCAAGCAGCCGTTTTTCAAGGAGATTGCCCAATACCGCTGCGAGGTCGCGCAGGCGGCGCTGTTGCGTGGCGACGTCCTTGCCGCGCAACGCGAACTCGAATCCGCGCTCGGCGCCTATCGTGGCTGCACCCGTGCGACGCTGCTGGTTGGCGATGTGGAACTGCAGCAGGGAAGGCCGGCCGAGGCCATCGCTGCCTGGCAGAGGATCGAATCGCAGAATCCCGCGTTCATGGCGCTCGCCGCCGACCGCATCGCCGACGCCTACAGAAAGCTCGGCCAACTCGGGCAGGGCATCCGCGTGCTGCGCAGCTACCAGACGCAATACCCGTCGCTGGATCTGCTGAACGCGTTGTTCACGCTGGTGCTCGAACACGAGGGGCCGGAATCGGCGGCAGCGCTGATCAAGGATGAACTGGGCAAGAACCCGACGTTGCTGGGACTCGACCGCCTGCTCGAGGCGCAATTGCGCGGTGCGCCACCCGAGCGACGTCACGACATCGAGCTGGTCAAGGGACTGGTAGCGCAGCACATCAAGCGCCTGGGCATGTACAAGTGCGACCAGTGCGGCTTTCGCGCCAAACAATATTATTGGCGTTGCCCTGGGTGCCTGCGCTGGGAAACCTATTCGCCGCGGCGTACCGAGATGCCCGATGGCTATGCCTGAGCACGCGATGCCGCCCACCGAAACCCTGAATTCGATGCCCTCGACCCACGCCAGCCGATGACGACCCTGATTCCCCGAGTTTTCGTAGCGCTGGATTTTGCCAACCCGATGCGCGCGCTGGCGCTGGCCGATCGCCTCGATCCCACGGCTTGCGGACTCAAGGTCGGCAAGGAGCTGTTCGTGCTTGCCGGCCCCGAGCCGGTGCGCTGGATGGTCGAGCGCGGCTTCAAGGTCTTTCTCGATCTCAAGTTCCACGACATCCCGAATACCACCGCAAGCGCTTGCGCGGCCGCGACGCGGCTTGGCGTCTACATGTTTGACGTCCACGCCAGTGGCGGCGGCGCGATGCTGCGCGCGGCCCGCGCCGCGGTCGACAGCGCGGCGGCCGCGTCAAATCGTGCCCGACCTTTGATGCTCGGCGTGACCGTACTGACCAGCCTTGCCGATTCCGACCTCGTCGAAGTCGGCATGACCGGGACGGCGCGAGAGGGTGTCGTCCGACTGGCGAAGCTGACGAAGGATTGCGGCCTCGACGGCGTCGTCTGTTCCGCGCACGAAGCGGCTACGCTGCGCGCGGCATGCGGCCCGCAATTCAAGCTCGTGACCCCCGGTATCCGGCTCGCGGACGCGGCGCAGGACGACCAGGCGCGCATCGTCACGCCCGAGGCCGCGGTTCGCGACGGCGCCGACTACCTGGTCATCGGCCGGCCGATTACCCAGGCCGCAGACCCGCTGGCGGCGCTCGCCGCCATCAACGCGTCGCTTCCGGCCGCCACCGGAGGTGGCGCATGAAGATCACCATGATCGGCACCGGCTATGTCGGCCTGGTCACCGGCGCCTGTTTCGCCGAGGTCGGCAACGACGTGCTCTGCGTCGATGTCGATGCGGCCAAGATCGGAGTGCTCAACGCCGGTGGCATCCCGATCCACGAGCCCGGACTCGAGGCGATGGTCCGCCGCAACGTCGAGGCCGGCCGGCTGCGCTTTTCGACCGATGTCGCGGCGTCGGTCGACCATGGCACCGTCCAGTTCATCGCCGTCGGTACGCCACCGGACGAGGATGGCAGCGCCGACATGCAGTACGTGATTGAGGCGGCGCGCAACATCGGCCGGCGGATGCAGGACTTCAAGATCGTCGTCGACAAGTCGACGGTACCCGTGGGTACGGCCGACCGCGTGCGTGCGGCGATCACCGAAGAACTTGCCGGACGGGGTTCCGACATCGCGTTCGCCGTGGCGTCGAATCCGGAATTCCTGAAAGAGGGCGCCGCGGTCGAGGACTTCATGAAGCCCGACCGCGTCGTGGTCGGTGCCGACGACGATCGGGCCATCGCCACGCTGCGCGCGGTCTACGCGCCGTTCATGCGCAATCACGAGCGCTTCCTGGTGATGGACCTGCGCTCCGCCGAGCTCACCAAGTACGCTGCGAATGCGATGCTGGCGACGCGGATCTCGTTCATGAACGAAATCGCCAACCTGGCCGATCAATTGGGCGCCGATATTGAAATGGTGCGCCAGGGGATCGGCTCGGACCCGCGCATCGGCTATCACTTCCTCTACCCGGGCGTCGGCTATGGCGGCAGCTGCTTTCCCAAGGACGTCAAGGCGCTGCAGCACACTGCGACCCAACTTGGGCGGCCGCTGGCGCTGCTTGCCGCGGTGGAAGCGGTCAACGAGGCGCAGAAGCATGTGCTGGTCGACAAGCTGGTCGCCCGCCTGGGTCCGGACCTTTCCGGGCGCAGCTTTGCCCTGTGGGGATTGGCCTTCAAGCCGAACACCGACGACATGCGCGAGGCGCCTGCCCGGGTGATCATCGAGGCGCTGGCCGGGCGCGGGGCACGCGTGGTCGCTTACGATCCGATCGCAATGGACGAGGCGCGACGGGTGTTCGGCGACGCGCCCTGGCTGACCTACGCGGCCTCGCCGCTGGCGGCCTGCGAGGGCGCGGATGCGCTGCTGGTGATCACCGAGTGGCAGGAGTTCCGTAGCCCGGACTTCGCCGGCCTGGCCGCGCTGCTCGCCCTGCCGCTGCTCTTCGACGGGCGTAACCTCTACGACCCGGCACAGGTCCGCGCGGCGGGACTCGAACATTTCACCATCGGACGCCGCCAGGCCTGATGCACGACCTCATGAATGCCCATTTCTCCAGCTGGCGCAGCACCGCCGCAACTGCGAAGCTGCTGGTCGTCGGCGATGTCATGCTCGACCGCTATTGGTTTGGCGAGGTCGATCGCATTTCGCCGGAGGCCCCGGTACCAGTGGTGAGGGTCGCCCGGACCGAGGAGCGGCCGGGTGGGGCCGCCAACGTCGCTCGCAACGCCGCGTCACTCGGGGCGCAGGTCACGCTGCTCTCGGCGCTGGGCGACGACGAGCCCGCCGCCGCATTGGAACGCCTGCTCGCCGGCGAACGTATCCGGACCTCGTTCCTGCGCGATCCGTCATTGCCGACGACCGTCAAGCTGCGGGTCATCGGCCGCCAGCAGCAGTTGCTGCGCATCGACTTCGAAACCACGCCGTCGCACGAAGTGCTGGCCGCCAAGCTCGCCGATTTCGAGCGGCGCCTGCCCGACGCTGACCTGGTGATCCTGTCCGATTACGGCAAGGGCGGTCTCACCCATATCGCCACCATGATCGAGCGCGCGCGTGCTGCCGGCACGCCGGTGCTGGTCGACCCCAAGGGCGAGGACTATTCACGCTATCGCGGGGCCACGCTGCTGACCCCGAACCGCAGCGAGTTTCGCCAGGTGGCGGGGCGCTGGCAGGACGAGGCGGATTTTGCGGCGCGCGCGCAGAAACTGCGGCATGAACTTGCGCTGGACGCTCTGCTGGTCACCCGCTCGGAAGAGGGAATGAGCCTGTACGACGACACCGGTGCGCTGAACATCGCCGCGCAGGCGCGCGAGGTCTACGACGTGTCCGGTGCCGGCGATACGGTGATCGCGACGCTGGGTGTACTGATGGCCGCCGGCGCGCCGATCGCCGACGCGGTACGGATCGCCAACCAGGCCGCGAGCGTGGTGGTCGGCAAGCTCGGCACCGCCGTTGTGCTGCCGGAAGAGCTCGACTGACCGTTTATACAAGGCGGCATCCGCCGGCGTCGGGGTAACATTCGGCTCATATGTCTGCAACGATTCACGCGCCCGCGGCGCAGAAGGCCCGGATACTGTCGGAAGCGCTTCCGTACATCCGTGCGTTCCATGGCAAGACGCTGGTGATCCGATTCGGCGGCAACGCAATGCTCGACCCTGCGCTCAAGGCCGGGTTTGCGCGCGACGTCGCGCTGTTGCGCCTGGTCGGGATGAAGCCGATCGTCGTACACGGCGGGGGCTGGCGCATCGACGAACTGATGCGGCAGATGGGCCAGGAGATCCGCCGTCATCGCGGCATGCGGATCACCGACGAGCGGACACTGACCATCATCGAGATGGCGCTGGGCGAACTCAATCAGGAACTGACGTCGCTGATCAACCAGCACGGCGCGCGCGCGGTGGGAATCGACGGGCAGGACGGGCGCTTCATTCGTGCGCGCCCGATGGCGCGACCGGACGACGATCCGGAAGCCCCCGACCTCGGGTTTGTCGGCGACATCGACGATATTGATCCTGGGCTCATCGATCTGCTGCTATCGCGCCAGTTCATCCCTGTCGTCATGCCCATCGGCGTGGCGGCAGACGGGTTGGCCTACCACATCAATTCCGACCTCCTGGCGGGTCGGCTCGCGCGGGTGCTGAAGGCGGAAAAGCTGATCCTGATGACCAACGTGCCCGGCGTGCACGACCGCAACGGCAAGCTCGCGCACATCCTGACGGCATCCGACGCCGAGGCGTGGCTCGATACCGGCGTCGTGCAGGGCGGCATGGTGCCACGCGTCGCCGCGGCGCTGCGCGCTGTGCGCGAGGGTGTTCGCTCGGTGCACATCATCGACGGCGGCGTGCCGAGCGCGTTGCTGCTGGAAGTCCTGACCACCGAAGGCGTCGGTACCGCCCTTCGCACCGACACTGGCCCGCATTTCTTTGCCGACAGCAGGGCCTACCTGCTGGCGGAATGAGCCGGCGACGCCCGGGCCTGACCGCGATGGCGAAGCCAAGGACTGTCCATAGCTGTACCGAATGCGGTGGCACTGCGCCCAAGTGGCAGGGCCAGTGTCCGCATTGCGGTGTCTGGAACACGCTGGTCGAGACTGTGGCGGCGCCGGCGGCGGTGCGCTTCGAGACGGTGGCCGGGGCGCGCTCGGCGATCACCTCGCTGTCCTCGGTCAAGGCACAGGAGAACACCCGCATCCCCACCGGACTCGAAGAATTCGACCGGGTGCTGGGCGGCGGACTGGTGCCGGGCGGGGTGGTGCTCATCGGCGGCGACCCGGGCATCGGCAAGTCGACTTTACTGCTGCAGGCCACCGCCGCGTTGGGCGCGGTGCACCGCACGCTGTACGTCACCGGTGAAGAGTCGGTCGAGCAGATTGCCCTTCGTGCGCAGCGGCTGGGATTGGTCAACGCGCCGGTGGAACTGCTGGCCGAAGTCCAGCTTGAGGCCATCGTCGCCGCGATCACCACCGCGCATCCCGAGGTGGTCATCGTCGACTCGATCCAGACCGTGTACACCGAGGCGCTGCAGTCGGCGCCCGGGAGCGTGGCACAGGTACGCGAGTGCGCCGCGCAACTGACCCGGTTGGCCAAGCAGCGCGGCGTAGTGGTGATCTTCATTGGCCATGTGACCAAGGAAGGCGCCATCGCCGGCCCGCGGGTGCTCGAGCACATCGTCGACACCGTGCTGTATTTCGAAGGTGACCCGCATTCAAGTTTCCGGCTGGTCCGGGCGATCAAGAACCGCTTCGGCGCCGCCAACGAACTCGGCGTGTTCGGGATGACCGAGCGGGGACTGAAGGGTGTCTCCAATCCATCGGCGCTGTTCCTGTCGCAGCACGCCGAGGCGGTCGCCGGCTCGGCGGTGGTGGCGACGCTGGAGGGGTCACGGCCGCTGCTGGTGGAGATTCAGGCACTGGTCGATCCGGTCCTGGGCGGCATGCCGCGGCGGCTGGCAGTCGGCCTCGACGCGCAACGGCTGGCGTTGCTGCTGGCGGTATTGCATCGTCACGGCGGAGTTGAAACCGCGGGCTACGATATCTTTGTCAACGCGGTTGGGGGTGTGCGTATCCAGGAACCAGCCGTCGATCTTGCGGTTTTGCTGTCGATCAATTCATCATTGAAAAACAAGCCATTGCCAGATAAACTTATTGTGTTTGGTGAGGTTGGCCTGGCTGGGGAAATCCGCCCGGTGCAACGTGGGCAGGAGCGCATTCGCGAGGCCGCGAAACTGGGCTTTGGCACGGTCCTGATCCCCAAAGCCAACAAGCCCAGGCAGGGCATCGATGGCGTCCATATCGTGGCGGTCGAGCGTGTCGACGACGCGTTGGAAAAAATACGGGACTGGAAATAGAGCGCGGGCATGTTCCAGCCGTGCTGCTATGGTCTGTCCGACGAACTCGACATCGTAACCGACCAGAGGGTCCCCGCCATGATGCCGTGCCTGCCAAAATTGCTCCGGATTCCGGTTCTCGCCACCGCCGCGGTTTTGCTGCTCGCCGGCTGCCTGGGCGGCGACAATGTGTCGCCGGGCACACGCTACGCTTTGGCCGTCGAAGCGGTCCTGGCGCAATACCGCGTGCCCGGCGCGCTGGTCAGCGTCAATGTCCCCGGGGACCCGCACTGGAAGCAGGCGTTCGGTTACGCCAATCTGGCCAGCCGGACGGCGTTCGATCCGGCGAGCCACGGTTCGATACGCAGCATCACCAAGTCATTCACGGTCACCGTGATCCTGCAACTGGTGCGCGACGGGACGCTCAAGCTCGACGACAAGCTCGACCAGTTCATCCCGGGGATTCCCAACGGCGACAAAATCACGCTGGCGGATCTCGCCGGCATGCAAAGCGGCATTGCCGACTACACGGCGCAGCCTGGGTTCCAAAAGGACTTCGGCAGCAATTTCGACCGCGCCTTCACCGAGGCGCAACTGGTCGCCTACGCGGTTCCGGTTTCGCCGATATTCCCACCGGGCGCGCTGTATCACTACAGCAACACCAATACCGTCCTGCTCGGGATGGTCATCGAGAAGGTCACCGGGCAACTGCTGGGCAGCGTGCTGCAGGCGCGCATTTTCACGCCGCTGGGATTGACCGGCACGACCTACCCGCTGACGGTCCCGCTGCCACTGCCGCATCCGACGCCCTACGAGGTCGACACGGCCACCGGCGCGGCGGAGGCGTTGCCGCTGGTGTCGCCGACTGGGCTGGCCGGCGCCGGCGGCATGGTCTCGACCCTCGCCGATCTCGAAACCTGGGGCAGGGCGCTGGGCGACGGTCGTCTGATTGGCGCAACGCTGCAGTTGGAACGCATCGCGAGGTCGCGCCCGGTGACCAATGGTCCCGAATACGAGCGCTATGGCCTGGGCATCGGCATTCTCAAGGGCTGGTGGGGCCACACCGGCACTGGGGTGGGCTGGCAGGCCGCGACCTTCTACGACCCGCACGCCGGCGCCACCATTTCGGTGATGGTCAACTCGACACCGGTACAGATTCCCGGCCGCGACCTCAATTTGGCGCAGGAGATCTTCGAGGCGGTGGCCGACGTCGTGGCGACGCGCTAGAACAACGCGTCGGTTGCCCGCGACTATTGGCCGAAATGCGCTGCGCTTGCTCGCTCCGGCGCTCGCCTGGCAGGTCACTCGCGGCCACCGCGGACGTCGGTGTCGACGCAGAAATACGAGGACAGGAGGAAAAGCGCGCAGCAATCCATCGTCACTGAATGTCGAAGCTTGACCCCACACCACCCCCCCGACCAAAATCAGGCTCATGCGATTGCAGTTGACCATGCGCATTGCCTGTCCGTTCGAAGAGACGACGTCATGACCAGCATCAACCGAGCCGCGCTCGGTCTATGCCTCGCCCTGTGCCTCGCGCTGCTCGCCGACCCGGCGGCGGCACAGGCGCCCTGGGCGACCGGCCAGTTTCCGCAGGATGCCGCCAAGTGGTGGTGGGACGACGCCTGGTGGGAGCGCGGCCAGATGCCCGTCCCGGGCAACCATGACGTCGCGGCCCGCGCCGCGTCGTATCGCAGCGGCGACGTCGAGGTGCCGGTCGAGATCCTCGTCCCCAAGGGTTCCGGGCGCTTTCCGGTTGTCGTCTTCCTGCATGGGCGGCGCGGCATCGACTCGGTGACGCGCCTCGTGCCGCTGCGCTTGGCGGCGCGGGGATTCACGGTGGTGGTCCCAGATCTCTTCGCCGGCCGCTTCATCCCGCCGTATCCGGTCGGGCACGACCCGGCGCTGGAGGACGACGCGGCGGCGGCAATCGACTACGCGCTGACGCTGCCCGAGGCACGCGGACAGGCAAAGACCTGCATCGTCTCGCACACGCGCGGCGGCTACTACGCACTGAAGGCAATGGTGACCAAGCAACGCCAGGCGAAGATCGCCTGCTATGTGTCGTACTACCCGCACTGGCAGCATCCGGAGGCGCCCGAGGCGGCGCAGGTGTATCAGTACGCGCCAGAGGTGGATGCGCTCATCGTGCCCGTGCTGGTTTTCTTCGGCGAACACGAGCAATACCAGCGTTACCGTCCGATCCTCGCTGGCATCGAGTCGCTGCAGAAAAGGAACCGTGACGCAAAGGTCATCGTCTATCCCGGCGTGGGCCGCGGCTTCGAATTCCGCGTGCCAGCGGTGCGTACCTTTGCCGACGACCTCGCGGCGCAGGATGCGCTGCAGCGCGCGGCGGCGTTCATTAGGAGGTACCTGCCATGAAAACGATTCGTCTACTCAAAGGGCTCGCCGTCGCCGCGCTGCTCGTCAGCACCAGTGTGGCCGCGCAGGTCGCCAAGGTCGTCTGGCACGTGGACTTCGCGGAACCGCGCCGGCTGAGCGCGATGATCCAGAACGTGAACAACATGGTGACCACCTACCAGAGCAACCTCGAGGACTACGACGTGCACATCGTGTTCCTCGCCGGCGGCATCCGCTTCCTGACCACGGATTCGCTCATGGGCACGCCATTCGAGGAGGATGCCGCATTCCGGGCCGCGCGCCCGGACCTGATCACCCGGCTGCAGCAGCTGCGCACGCTGTACAAGGTCAAGCTCGAGCTATGCGAGATCACCCGCGAGCAGCTGCAGCTGCCGAAGGACAAAGTGATCGACGGCGTCGCCCCGGTGCGCTCGGGCGTGGTGCGCATTGCCGAACTGCAGGCCAAGGGCTTCGCCTACCTGAAGGTCGAGTAGGCCAGTTCAGCGGTGGGGCTGGTTCAGCCGTGGGGCCGATTCAGCCGCGGGCGAACGCGCGACCGGCACAGCCGGCCGCTGCGCCCACGGATTGCGCGTTTCGCGTCACTGGCAGAACTGCGGCGGGATGGTCGGCGCGCTGGTGCATGACTGCGCGATGCCTCCCGATGCCGGCGTCCAGGTCGTATCCCAGCCGGCTTTGCCGTAACAAGCCGGCGCGGGCCGCGGACTTGTTGGCGGGTCGTAGGTGAAAGTGCTGCCGATCTTGAAACCAATGCCGTAGCAGCCGCCCTTGGGACAGTCGATGTCCTTCTGCGCCCACGCGCAGACATTCTCGCCGGCGGAGTTGGTGTCCTTGCACAGGTCGGTGAATAGCCCGCCCTCGGTGCAGCCGCAGGTGCCGCCTGCCGGCAGACCGCTCGACGGTGTCCAGGTGCAGAAGCTTGCCGGCTGGCAACGGCCCTGGAATGCGCCGTTGTAGTTGTCGATGAAGGCCTGGAAGTTCATGCGCATGGTCACGGTGAGTACACCGTTGGCATAGGCTTTTTCCCAGCCAGCCGGCCACGTGACGGTGCCTGGTGGCGTGAACTTCACCGGCTTGCCGGCGACGTCGGCCTGCGTCGCCCAGACATCGGTATTCGGATCAAAGCCGTCGCCGACGTAGACCTGGTAGGTCTGCGTCGTGGTCTGCTTGGCGAACAGCGTGAACAGGTAATAGGACTGGCCGGGCAGGAACACGTTGATGTTTCCCGCACCTTTTGCGCGCTGCTTGGCTTCGCTTACGCTGGTGTCGATGAAGAACACGCCGTTGTTGGGCGTCAGCGTGCTGCGCTGGAAGGTGTCCTGGCCGGCCATCTTGATGACGCCGGTGCTGTGCTCATTGTTGACCAGCAGTTGCCGGTACAGCGGCACGCCGTAGCAGAACTGGTTGGTGCATTCCGAGTTCCACGTGCCCGGGCAGTTGCCGTCGCTGGCGCATTTCGGATAGACGACCGAGGTCACGTAGTCGTAGGGGCTGGTCTTGGCGGTGTTGTCGGACGCGCACTCGATGGCCTCGACCGGCGCATTGAAGAAGGAATCGAGGTTGACCGAGACCGTTTTCGCATAGCCGGTGAGCGAGCCATCATCGTCGGACAACTCGGTCTGGCGGTCGACGTCGGTGAAGCCGGTGAACAGCGCGTCGTTCCAGTTGCAATAGGCCAACCGTGCCTTCTTGACATCGGTCGTATAGGTGCCCTCGACGAACAGCGGCTCGATCACGTAGTGGCGAATGTCGACCTCGCTGAAATACAGGTTGGCCGAATGGAACGCCGGCGGGTAGTAAAAACCGTTGGGCTGTTTCCAGCCGATGGCGGCGTTGGGCATATAGCAGCGCTTGTCCACCGGATCCCAGGGCAGGCCCAGCGCCTTGCCGGCGAGGACCGCGCTGTCGCAGACCTGCGCTGGTGCGGTGGGCGAGGCCAGCGTGCAGTCGGTGATCGGCTGCTTCAGGATCTTGAGATAGGCGTTGGACTCCTGGTAGGCGGGACCATCGTAGATGTTGAACATGCGCTGGTTCATCCCGAAGTTGGAGATCGGGAAGCTCACGCCCTCGTCGGCAGCCAGGCAGTGGTTGCCGTTGCAGTTCGCTCCGGTGGGCAGGCCCTTGGCATTGAACGGTCCTTCCGGCGCGGCGAAGGCACTGGCATTCGCATCCTTCGGGTCCTGCGTCGCACCGATGAACACGGTCTTGCGCACCAGCGCCCAGTGCCCGCGTACGACGTCGGCGTCGGTATAGCCGCCGCCAGTGACAAAAGTGAGGCCGCCGTTCTGCACGTCGGTGAGCACGCTGTTCGACAGCAGGTACCACTGCGGCCGCAGCCAGATGGCGGCGAAATTGGTCTCTGTCCAGTGGAACGACGACGTGTAGCGGTCGATGGAGGTGATCATGCACTTGTCCAACGCCGACGTGTCACATCGCGGCGTCGTGCTGCAGTCGCCGCCGTTGCAGATGGTGGCAAAGCGGCCGCCGCCCTGGTCGACCTTGGGGTAGTAGTTGTCGGACTCCGCGTCCAGCGCGCAGGCGCCGGCGACCCAGGTGCCGTCCTTGTTTTTCGGATTGGACTGGTCGCAGGCAGGTGGCACCAGTGCATTGGGCACCGAGGCGACGAAGGGCGCCTCGAAGCCGGCGCCGTAGCAGGCGGTGGTGTTGCCGATGGTGTTGAACGAGTTCATCGCCGACGTGCAGGAATTGCCGACAAACTTGCGCAGCGGCGTCATCGCCGCGCGCGCCAGTGGCTGGGTCAGGTCCGAATTTGCCTGCAGCGACGCATAGCCGTCGAACTTCATGTGCCGCGAATGGCCGCTGTTGGCGCCGGGCACCAGCCAGTAGCAGGCGCCGCACATCCCTGCGCCCGCGGCCAGGTTGTATTCGAAGTCGTTCCAGCCGTTCATGATCCAGAACACGCTGGGGTGGTCGATGTCCGACTGGAATGGCACGCGTTCCGTCCGGGTCGGATCGAGCGGCGCGGCCAGGATGCCGGGAACCTTGCGCGGATTCACTGCCGCGTTGTCAATGGCCGCCCGAGCGTAGATGCCGATGTTGGTCTGGAACTTGTTGTCGGTCTCGGTGCCGTCCTCGATGTAGAAGCCGTGGCCGATCGATTTCCAGCCGACGTTGCGCGCAAAGGTGACGCCGTGCGTCGAATGCACGACGAACCAGCGTGTCATCGACTCGTTGACTGACGAATCCTTGACGAAGGTGCTGGGGGGCGTCGTCCGCGCCATGTGGAAGTGCACCGGATAATGGCCGATGCGGCCCCCCTGGCCCAGGTTGCGAAACTCGACGCCCTGGACCTGCAAGGACTTGAAGCCCTGGCGGACGATGGTGTGGCCGCCGAAATAGTTGCCCGCTGTTGGCGGAAAGGTGCCCGGACCGTCGGGATCACCGGCGTCGAGCGTTTTGCCCTCGGACACGATGCGGATGCTGCGGGTGAGCAGGGCGACCGCCGCCCGAGTCTCGACCTTAGAGAAATTAAGTTTCAGGCGCGCGGTATCCGCCGGCAGGTCGAATTGCTCACCCTGATGACGATACTTGAACGTCTCGACCGTGGTGATCGTCCGTTTGTCGGCGCCGATCGACTGGATGGTCAGTTCCTCGGAGTGACCAGGCAGGTAGTCGGTGGTGGTCAGGACAATCTTGTCGCCTTGAGCCCAGTCCACGTCGCGGTCGACAACGAGCACGTTCTTGGTGGGTAGCACAGTGCCGGCGAGCCTCACCCAGCTGGTGCCGGAATTCGACACGTCGACGCTGGCGTAGGTCGCGCCCTTCCTGCCGAAGAGCTGCAGCGTCCCGCCGTAGGAAAGTCCGATGACCTTGTAGCCGAAATAACCGATCTGCGTGCCGGCGCCGTCGTAGGTCAGCGGACCATACTGGTAGAAATAGTCGTCGGGGACGCCGGGCAGCGCGACCTTCGCCGAGCCGTTGGAATTCCACACCGCTTCCGGCACCCCGCAGCGCACGTCGGTGATGCAGGTGGTGCCCTGGCCGCCGGGGTTGGCGCCCTGATCCTCGCCGTAGAGGTGGATGGTCAGCGAGGCGCCCGGTGTCGTGCCGATCGGCGCGCCCGGCGATCCGGCGATCAACGCACCGGTGTTCTCGATCAGGATCGACTTGGCGTAGAAATGAATCTTGGCGTCGGTGAAGGTCAGTGTGCCGCCGTCATAGATGTTCACTTCGCCGTACTGGAAGGTTCCTGCCGGCACGACGCAATTGCCGGTGACATAGAGATCCTTGCCGGTACCCGGCTTCAGCGTGTCCTGCAGCTTCTTGTCGTTCTTGCCGCACTTGTCGGGAACCGGATCGCGCGCGAGCGCATTGCCCGACGAGGCGACGAAGACGGCGCTAGCCAGAGCGCCGAGGAAGGTGACGATCGATCGATGCATGAAATGCTCTCTAGAAGCGCCAGGCGAAACCGATGGACAGGCTCTGCGCCCAGTAATTGGAGGAATCGAAGCTGAACGACGGTTGGGCGGCACCGACCGGCTGGACCGGTGGCTCGCCGCCATAGGCGAGCGACTGGGTGGGATTGATATTGCGATTGACCTGCTCCCCCGGGCGCACCACGTTGCTGGCATAGAGGAACGAATAGCCGAGGTATACGGTGGCAGTGGGCGTCAGCCGGTAGCCCAGCGACAGCGTGACCTCCGGCACCACCGCGAACTCGTTGCGCGAGTGATTGCCGATGTTCGTCGGTGCGGTGAAATAGGCGCCGGGAAAGAACTGCGTGGCGCCATAGTTGTTGAAATCGTTGGTCTCGAGGGCGCCATTGACCGCCACTGACTGCTGCATGGTGCCCAGCGCCAGCTTGCCGGTGAAACTGCCGACCCACGGACCCTGTTCCTTGGCCGCGCGCAGTCCGATCTGCGCGCCGTAGAACCGGTTGTTGGCGTTGAATTGGTCGGTCGTCAGCCAGATGTCGGAGGGCTCCGGCGGGATGTAGGGACTGCTGGTGGTGATCGTGTAATTTTCGCGCAGTTGCAGATAGCGAAAGCCGCCGAGGAAATCCACCCGCCATCCCGACTGCGGCGGCTGCGACCAGGTCAGGTTGAACTCACCACCACCCAGCCTGGTGTCCAGCGACACCCACGCGCTGCCGGCGTAATGCGGGGAGAAGGAGATTTCGGTGAAACTCTCGGCGTTGTCGTTGACATCGAAGTAGGGCAGCAGCAAGTCGATGGAGCCGACCTTGCCGCTGGAGCTCACGCCTTGACTGGTCGACCGCGACGGCACGTAAAAGCCTGTGGCCTCGATGCCCCAGCGGGCATCGATGGCATAAGCGCCGGTGAGCCGGAAGCCAGCGCTGGGATTGGTATTCATCGACCCGCCGCCGAGCAGCACTTCGGTCGTATTGGGTCCGAGGATATCGTCGGCGATGACGGGCACCGGTGTCGGGCTCGCCTTCTGCCACAGGTACAGCGCCTCGACGCTCACCGAGCCGCGACTGCCGGCCACTGGAGCGAGCGGGGCTTGGGCAAACGCTGCACTTGTTGTCAGCAAACCAGCAGAGATTCCGGTCAGCAGCACTCTATGGATGGTTCTCACCGCAAGTCTCCATGGACCACAAAGGTGGAATGCATAAGCACGTACACCAGCACGCAGTCGACCGCCGCGAGGGCAGAGATGGCGCTGCGGCGGTTGGCCGAGGCTATCCGCGGAATCGTAGTCGGTCAAGCGAAACCTGCCGGCTCGCGATTGATGCGCGGTTTGCGGGACTCTGGAAATGCGGTAGGTTGATCGAACGTTGTGCGTTTCGTTTCGCCGCGAGGACACCGGTGTGTGGACAACGACGCGCCGGCGAAGTTCTTCCACATCCGCTGTAGTGAACAGCACTTGCGCGGTTGCAATCCTTCGAAGCGCAAACTGCGTGCGCGAGTCGCAAACGACTGACATGGAGGATAGACATGACCAGAAAAGCCAAGCCGCAGGACATTCGCGCGGAACTTCTTGACTCCAGTTTCGGCACGGCGGCCATCGGTGGCGTCGCACCGGATAAGTCATTTCCCGCTGCGGAAATGCGCGCCGACATCGCCTACCAGATGATCAGCGACGAGTTGCTGCTGGATGGGAACGCCCGCCAGAATCTCGCCACCTTTTGCCAGACCTGGGAGGACGAGTACGTTCATCGGTTGATGGACGAGTCGATCAACAAGAACTGGATCGACAAGGAAGAGTACCCGCAGTCAGCGGCGATCGACCTGCGCTGCGTCAGCATGATGGCCGACCTGTGGAACGCACCGAAGTCAAACGTGGGGGCCACCGGCACCAATACCATCGGCTCGTCGGAGGCCTGCATGCTGGGCGGGATGGCGATGAAGTGGCGTTGGCGGACCAGGCGCAAGGCGATGGGAAAGTCAATCGACCGCCCCAATTTCGTCTGCGGTCCGGTGCAGGTGTGCTGGCACAAGTTCGCGCGTTACTGGGATGTCGAGATTCGCGAGATCCCGATGGAACCCGGTAAGCTGTTCATGGACGCCGCCAGGATGATCGCCGCCTGCGACGAAAACACCATCGGTGTCGTGCCCACGTTTGGCGTCACCTACACCGGAAACTACGAACTGCCGCTGCCGTTGCATGATGCGCTGGAAAAGTTGCAGAAAAGCCGGGGACTCGATATCGATATGCACATCGACGCCGCCAGCGGTGGCTTCCTGGCGCCATTCTGCGCGCCGGAAATCGTCTGGGATTTTCGCCTCCCGCGGGTCAAGTCGATCAGCGCGTCGGGCCACAAGTATGGCCTGGCACCGCTGGGCTGCGGCTGGATCGTCTGGCGCGATGCGGCGGCGCTTCCCGACGAGCTGGTCTTCAAGGTCGACTATCTCGGCGGTTCCGTTGGCACCTTCGCCATCAATTTTTCCCGACCGGCGGGACAGGTGATTGCGCAGTACTACGAGTTCATGCGCCTCGGTCACGAAGGTTATGCCAAGGTCCAGATGACCAGCTACCGGGTAGCGCAATGGCTGGCGGGCGAGATCGCTCCACTGGGCCCGTTCGAGGTCATCCACGACGGCAGCGAGAAGACCGGCATTCCTTGCCTGTCATTCCGCATTCGGGAAGGCGCGGATCCTGGCTTCACGCTGTACGACCTGTCGGACCGGTTGCGCCTGCGCGGCTGGCAGGTGCCGGCGTTTGCGTTGAACGGTAGCATGGCTGATGTCGCAATCATGCGTATCATGTGCCGGCGCGGCTTCGATCGGGACCTCGCGTCGTTGCTGATGCAGGATTTCCGGGCAGCGCTGGAGTTCTTCAGCACGCATCCGGCGTCGAAGATCATGCCGCACGAAGGCACGGGCTTTCACCACTGACCACTGGTCAAGCTGCACCGCGTCTTTCCCTTCCCGGCCTGGCTGCCTCGGGTAGGCGGCGATACGTTGCGCGCGGATGCTGTCGCCGGTATCACCGTTGCCCTGGTGCTGATGCCGCAGCCGATGGCCTACGCACAACTGGCTGGGCTGCCGGCATCCGGCATGCCTGGCGCGTGACTCGTCGCGACGGCATCGCCATCCTTGTTGCGGCGATCGCGCTTTCTCCACACCTCGACATCGGCATCCTGTTCGGCGCCGGACTCTCGGTCCTGCTGCTCCTCTATCGCCGATCGAATCAAGGCCGAGGAATTGAACCGATTGCACTTCGTGTTGCCGCGCGGAGCATCGGCGCCGAGGGCGCCCGTCAACTGACCGACGCAAGGTGAGGTCTGGACCTGCGCAGTCGAACGGGTGTATGGTGGTTCATCGTGTGCGCACGGTCGCGCAATGCGTGCCCGATTTTGCGCACCGCCTCGGCGCACGTCCTTCTGCCAAGCGGAGGGGGCGTCTTGCCAGCCGACCTCCTTATCTGCTTGGTTAGCGCGACATGTCGCGCGGAACGGGAGGAAGAAATGAAAAATCTGATCGTAGCGATACTGTGCTTGCTGACGTTGAGCACGGCGTCTGCATTTCAACCGCGGAACGGCCATTACTGGAACCCTTTTGAGTCCGGACGTGGCTACAACATCGACGTTCAGGACGGCATAATTATCCTGATCGTCTATGCCTACGATGGCGCCGGCAATGGCCAATGGTATCTGGCTTCCGGTCCCATGACGAATTCGCAGCGCAATTTTACCGGTACGTTGGATAAGTACCGGGGCGGACAGTGCATCACCTGTCCCTATGCCGGCAGCCCGACCCTGGTTGGCAATGATGGGACCGTGTCGATCGTTTTCCACACGGAGACGTCGGCGACGATCACCTTTCCCGGCGGGCGAACCACGCTCATCGAACCCTTCAATTTCGGCTTCGGCGCACCACCGCAGGGATTGATCGGTGAATGGCATTTCATTACCCAGATCAGTTCCACCTTTGTGGATAGGTATGACCTCACCACGGTCCTGCCTGCATCGGCGAACGGCTCCGGTGTGGTGGCAGACCTTCCTCAGCGGCTGGCATGCGAGCTTCAAACCAGCGGACCCTTTGCCGGTCTGGTACTTTGCCTCGACATCGACAGCACGGGCGCCACGGTCAGCGTATTCGTTTTCCGCTTCGGACTCGATGAAACCTTTGACGGCTACTGGCAATTGCTGACATCGAACAACCAGTGGCCGATGAAAGGCTTCAAGACACGGTCCAGAGGCGGTTTTGCCAGGAACGCAACTGCCGCGGCGCCATTGACGCCAATGTTCAACGACAACAGACGCCAACTGGACGCGCTTTATCACGGTAGTGCGGGATCACCCGACACGGCGCTGCAGGAGGCCGCACAGGCCATCCTCAACGTGGTCCGCCAGTCCTCGACCTTGCGCTA
This sequence comes from uncultured beta proteobacterium, assembly GCA_963712105.1. GTDB lineage: Bacteria > Pseudomonadota > Gammaproteobacteria > Burkholderiales > Casimicrobiaceae > VBCG01. The sequence continues at coordinate 219,762 of CAVQGR010000014.1, read as the reverse complement.
GCCTGAACAGCAACAGGCGCACGATTGGAATGCGCGCCGGTCAGGTAGCTGGTGGCGCGCAGGGATTTGCGCGCGGCTGCTACCGGCGCCGTGGGATCGCCGTCACCTCGACGGCCGGGGTTGTTGCGCGTCGACGCTCTGCCAAGACAGCGTCGATTTCCCCGATTCCCCGGTAGACTTGTGCAGCCGCCAAGGTTGCACAAGCCTGCAATGCGTCGGCGATTCCTGCTAAACCGTAGGGAGGGACCCGATGTCGACCTGGATTTTCATTGCCGCGATTGCCGCGGTCGTCTTCTATGCCGTCACGCTCTACAACCGGCTGGTCAAGAACCGGCAGATGACCGAGGAGGGGTGGAGCGGCATTGACGTGCAGCTGAAGCGTCGCACCGATCTCATCCCCAGCCTGGTCGACACCGTCAAGGGCTATGCGGGCCACGAGCGCGAACTGCTCGAGCAGGTCACCCGGCTCAGGGCCGAGGTCGGCAAAGTACCTGCCGGCGACGTCGCCGAGCGCGGCAAGCTCGAAGGCCTGCTATCTGGCGCCATCGGGCGCCTGCTGGCCGTGGCGGAGAATTATCCGGACCTCAAGGCCAGCGAGAATTTTCTGAAACTTCAGGAAGCGCTCAGCGAGGTGGAAAACGAGATTCAGCTGGCGCGCCGCTATTACAACGGCGCAGTGCGCAATCTCAATGTCATGGTGGAGTCCTTTCCCTCCAACCTGGTGGCCAGCCAGTTCGGTTTTGCCAAGCGCGAGTATTTCGAGATCGGCGACGACGCCGATCGCAAGGTGCCCAAGGTCTCGTTCTGACGCCATGGCGCTGATGCGCCTGCGTTGCACCTGGACGTCGACCCGGACGGTTGGCGTTCGGCTCGTTTGGGCGCTGGCGCCCCTCGCGCTGGCGTTTGCGTCGATCGGGACCCAGGACGTTCATGCCGCGGAGGTCATCGAGCGCTTCGACTCGGAGGTCGAAGTCGCGGCCGACGGCACGCTGACGGTGACCGAAACCGTGCGCGTACTTGCCGAAGGCCGGGAGATCAAGCGTGGCATCTACCGCGATTTCCCGCTGAGCTTTCGCGATGGCCGGGACGAGCGGCGGAAGGTGAGCTTCGAGTTGCTTGGTGTAACCCGGGACGGCCGCCCCGAGCCGTATTTCACCAGGAACAACTATGCCGGGGTTCGCATCTATGCCGGCCAGGAAAAGGTGCTTCTTCGACCGGGCACCTACACCTACGTCTTCCGCTACCGGACCAGCCGGCAGATCCGCTTCCTGGCCGATCACGATGAACTGTTCTGGAATGTCACCGGCAACGAATGGACGTTTCCCATCCTGTCCGCGACATCCAGCATCCGCCTGCCAGACCATGCCGCGCCGGTGCGCTGGACAGCGTATACAGGCTCATTCGGGGCGCGTGGCGACGCCTGGCGTGGCGATATCGCCAGTGATGGCGCGCTGCAGGTGGAAACCACCCGACCACTGGGCCCGCAGCAGGGCCTGTCGGTCGTCGCGGAAATTCCGCGCGGACTGGTCGCGCAACCTTCCGATGCGGCTCGCCTGCAGCATGCGCTGCTCGACTACCGCGAGTTCATATTCGGCGGCCTGGGTGCGCTTGCGGTGCTTGCCTACTATCTGATCGCCTGGAATGCCGTCGGCCGGGATCCGGAAAAAGGCGTCATCATTCCACTGTTCCATCCTCCGGAAGGCATATCGCCGGCGCTGGCGGGCTATGTCAGGGACTGGGGCTGGAGCGGAGGCTGGCGCGACTTCACTGCGGCGGCAGTGTCGCTGGCGGTCAAGGGATTGCTGGTGTTCGATGATGCCGACGGCGACCTGACGCTGTCGCGCCGAGGCTCAAAGCCCCTCAAGGATGTCCAGAGCCTGCCGCCCGGCGAAAAGGTGATTCTTGGCTGGGTCGATGCGCGCGGCGGCAAGGCCCGCATCGACAAGACCAATGGCGCCAGCCTGGCCACGATTTTCAAGAACTTCAAGGCATCGATCGAAAAGGAAAATCGTCACCGCTTCTTCCGCCGCAATCTTGGATACTTTTTTTTCGGCTTGGCATTGACAGCCGCGGCGATCCTGGCAGTGCTGATCTTCGGCGATCTAAGCGAGCCGGAAATCGCGCTGCTCGCCATCGGCGCCATGATCTGCGCATTGATGGGCGTGATGATCATGCCGATATTGCGCGTGCTGCTGGGCCGCCGAAACCTTCGCTCCATCATCGCCGCCGGCATCAACTTCACGTTCCTTGTCGTCGTCGGCACGCTGGCGTTCACGTTTCTCGCCGACACCGGTGTCAAGGTGCCGGATGGATTCGCGCGACATGTTCTTGACGAACTGCTGCAGCACGGCTTTCCGGTGGCATTGATTGGCAGTCTTGCCGTTCTCAATGGCCTGTTCTACTACCTGCTGCGCGCCCCGACCGCAGCCGGTCGCGTCGTCATGGATCGGATCGAAGGTCTGGAACTGTACCTGCGCACTGCGGAAACCGAGCGCATGAACATCCAGGGAGCGCCGGACCTGACCACCGAGACCTTCGAGCGGCTTTTGCCCTATGCCATCGCACTGGAAGCCGAAAAACCGTGGTCCGAGGCCTTCGCCAAGGCGTTCGCCCGCGCCCATCCCGGTGAGGATGCGATGGACAGCTACCGTCCGGTCTGGCACGGTGGCATGGGCTGGTCGGGAAGTGATTTCGGACATTCGATTTCCAGCACCATGTCGTCGTCGCAGAGCGCGTTCACCAGCGCGCTGCCTGCGCCGCAATCGTCTTCTTCCGGGTTCTCCGGCGGCGGTGGGTCCGGCGGCGGGGGTGGAGGAGGGGGTGGAGGTGGCTGGTAGGAGTGGGCTTCGTATACTCTGTCGGTCACAATGCCGCTGCACCATCACCCTGTTGCCTGCCCGCGAAGGATTGCGCCATGACCAGACATCGGATGCTCTTGGGGGTCGGCTGCGGCGCGCTTGCCGCCATTCTCCAGGTTGTGGCCGGTAACGCGCATGGCACCGAGATCAGGCTGCTGCAGTGCCAAAACGAAGCGGCGGGTTCCGCGAGCGAACTCGTCGATGGGGTGTGCAAGACCCAGGCAGCGGCACGCCCCTCCAGCAAGCTGGCGGTCTATCTGGTCACGCTCAGCCACGAGGAATCGCTCGGCGGAACCCGAGAAGCCATTCGTATTGCCGAGCGGGAAACTCGCCGAAAGGGATTTTGTCGTTCCGGGGTGGTGGTGCTGGCAGGCCCCACGTTGGCGGTAAACAGCGGTCGGACGGAGCTTGCGGTGCGTTGCTACGCAACCAAGGCGGGCGGTTAAACTGGCATTCGGCATTTCCGCTCGGGCAGGGTTGGCCGCACGGGTATTACAGGATGGATTTTCATGAATGATTTGTTCTTTTCACGTACTTCGAGGCGCTTCGATGGGCTTCGCATTCTGGCGTTGGTTGTGACGATACTTGTTGCCGGAGGCGCTGTTGCAACGGCGGTGCGCGTCGACCAGAATGAACTGCTGGCGCTCGGATTCAAGGTACTGGTCGCGACCACATCGGTTCAGGAGGAGTGGGTGCAGCGCCTTCCTCCCGGCAAGATCCGACCGATGCAGCGCAATGGCAAGAAGTACTTCATCTATCCGGATGCGGCCGGAAAGCAGGTCTACGTCGGTGGTCCGAAGGAATACGCGGCGTATCAGGAACTTCATCCGGAGGGCCAAACGAACTCGCAGGATGTTGCCGCGAAAGAGCGTGCGCACCGTCTCAAGCAGGACGAGGTGATGCGCAAGGCAAATAGCCGCGACCTGTCGGACCCTTTCCTCGGAGTGACCTGGGGCGATCTCATCTGGTAGCAGGATCGTGCCATTGAGCGCTACTCGCGCTTGGCGGTTGATGCCCCCTCGGTCACGACAGGCCGTATCAAGCGCCGCCCGTTGCCCCTTCCGTCGGTGATTGCGAAAGTCGAACATGAGAAGTGACGTCACCCGCACCACGCTCGCAGTGCTGTCGATCGGCGGACTCATGGTCGCGACGTTCTGGATCATGTTGCCATTCCTGGTCGCCATTGTCTGGGCGACCATGATCGTAGTCGCCACCTGGCCGCTGATGCTGTTGCTGGAGCGAGGGATGCGGGGCAGGCGTTCGCCAGCCATCGCTTTGATGGTCCTGGGGATGCTCCTGGTGTTCGTGCTGCCGTTCTGGGTGGCGGTCAGCACGCTCACCGATTACTCCGGTGAGGTTGGCGCGTGGACGAAATCATTGCACCAAGTCACGATCCCGCCGCCGCCGCGATTCGTCGAACGCATTCCGCTGGTCGGCTCCAAGATCGCCGCCGCATGGGTCGATGCGGAGCGGGACGGGTGGGACGCGCTGGTCGTGAAGCTGCAACCCTATGCCGTCCAGGTCGTCCAGTGGCTGGCCGGCAAGGCGGGCTCGCTCGGCATGCTGATGGTTCAGTTCGGACTGACATTGATCATCGCCGCGGTCCTGTACGCGAACGGGGAAGCGATGGCGGCCGGAGTTCTGCGCTTTGGCAATCGACTTGCCGGCATGCGCGGCGAACAATCGATCAGGCTCGCCGGTCAGGCGATCCGTGGCGTTGCGCTTGGCGTCGTCGGGACCGCGCTGGTGCAGTCGCTGCTTGGCGGGCTCGGCCTCGGGATCGTGGGCGTGCCCTTTGCCAGCCTCCTGACCCTGGTGATGCTGATGCTTTGTCTGGCGCAGATCGGGCCACTGCTGGTTCTGGCGCCGGCGGTGATCTGGACGTATTGGACGGGTGACAATGTGTGGGGAACCGTGCTGCTGGTCTGGTCGACGGTGGTCGGGACGCTCGACAACTTCCTGCGGCCGTATCTGATCAAAAAGGGTGCCGACCTGCCGCTGCTGCTGATTTTCGCCGGCGTGATCGGTGGCTTGCTGTCGATCGGCCTGCTGGGCGTGTTCGTCGGCCCGGTAGTGCTGGCGGTGACCTACACGCTGCTCCAGTCGTGGGTCAATGACCCGGTTGGCCCGGCGGCCGGAAATAAACACCCGGAAGATCAAGGTAAACGCGATCCGGCCGTCGGCATGGGGGATGCGAAGAATACCTGAGTCGTGTCGCATAATTTGTATTATGTCAAATAAGCGCTTCGGGCAGTGCCGCAGTGCCGCCGCCCGAACGCCTCACTTCCCGCAGGTCAACCCGGATACCGCCTCCCTCGCTGGCAACGCAACGTCAAAGGTCAGGTCCCACGAATACGGCCGGCCGTCGCTGCCGCGAGCGCCGGTGATCCGACCCGCCAGCTTGCCGCCCGGTTTCACGTCGCCGGCGATCCGGTCGACCCTGAATTCCTTCGGCGCTTCGACGATCCACTGCGCACCAGCCATCGCGGATTTCGCATGCGAGAAGCCGAAGTCGAGAATGCGCGGATAGACTGCCCAATCGCGCGAGCCTGATTCCGGTCGTGCGGATGGGACGGGTCAAGCGTGGACCATCTGCGTGGCGCGCCTTTTCATTCCTGTCGCAAGCGTCGCAATTCGCACAGCTCGAGCGGACTGACTCGCAGGTTGGTCCGAATCAGCTGGCAGGACTCGCGTTGCAGTTCCATTTTCGCCAGCGCATCTCCTCCGACGTCACGGCCAGGCGGCACGGCGAGTGCGTACAGCGAACCCCGGTGGCCGCGGATCAGCGCCACGATTTTCCGCTGGAGCAGGTTTGTGCGATCGGGATCGTTGAAGTTGCTGACGAGGCCGGCGAAGCGTGCATCCGACGGGAAAAACGGAAGCACGTAGGACATCGGCTCCGCCGATACAAGCAGGACCAGCGCGTCCGGCTTGACCGCGGGCAGTTCTACCGTCAGGAAGTGGTCTTCGAACTTCTGTCGCCACCAGGTTGGAAACCTGGCGGTCGTAATCGCCAGCAGCACGGCCACCGCCAGCACGGCCGGGATCCGCCTGGCCGGGACAAGCCGCAGCACGAAATAGGCGATGAACATGCCTGCCAGCAACTCCAGCGGAACGAGATAGCGGAATATCCGGTACAACACCGCCCACGCGGTGAACGAGGCCAGGAAAAAGGCGCCGAGGAATCGCCATGCCCGCGTTGCCCCGATGAGTTTGGGCGCGTCAACGCGGGACTCGGCGCGCCGCCACAGGCCAAGGCACAGCGTTGTCAGCGCCAGCGTGTACAACAGCGCCGGCCGTGCATCGCGAAACTCCGCCTCCGAAACGTAACCCTCGAGCTTCCACAACAGCGCGAACGGAAACACCAGCCACTCCACCGCCGACCTGGGGCCGAAGCGCGTCGCGGAGAATGTCACCGGGTCCGCCCACGGCGACTGGAATATCTGGTTGAAGTAGGGAAACAGTGGATTTCCGTAGCGTTCGTACATCAGGTACATCCACGGACCCGACGCGAGCGTAAAGGTCAACGCCGCCGCGGCGCCGGTGATCGCTGCGGCCCGCAGACGATCGCGCGCCGCTCCAGGAAACGCCAGCACGCCGACGACCAGGCCGACAGCATAGATCGTTCCGGTCAGCTTGAGCCCAGCGCCCGCCCCTACCAATGCGCCGGCAGCCAGCAACGTCATCACCGGCACCGGACGGAGCTCTGCGTCGCGCACGACCAGCCACAGCGCCGACATGACGAAGGCCGCCGAATACCAGTCGTTCATCGTGAGACCGATGAGGCTCACCGACATCGGCGCCGTGACGCCGAGAGTCATCGCGACGACGATGGCCTGCGTGCGCTCGGCGGCCGGCAGCCCGGCAAAGAGAAGCATTGCGATGCGTGCGCAGAAAAACCACGCAACGCCGGTCGGAATTGCCAGCACGAATGCGATCGCGCGCGGCGCGACGTCCGCGGCCACCAGTGCGTAGAACGGAAGGTCGAGAAACGGGCTGTAGAACGACTGCAGCTGCGCCGGTGCCCAGTCGATACCGAAGCGGTCGTGGACGAACGCCCAGGCGTTGTAGAAGTGGTAGTTCTGCAGGTCCCAGTTCGAATCCTGCCGCAGCGCGATCGAAGCCGCGCCCGCCAGCAGGACTGCCAGCGTGAGCCCGAGCCACGGGATCGCGGCGGCGGGAATGCGCTGCCGGACGCGTGCGATCAATTCGTGAACTTCGGCGAGAAGGACATTCAAGCGCATCATTGCACCCTGGCGCAGATTATCACCGGTCGATACGGGATGGTCCGGGATGCCGCGCATGGTCGGGCCGGCGGCGATGAAGGCGATGCCCGGAATCGAGCCACCACAGTTTGGGCCACACCAGCCCGGGACCACGCCCTGGGAGCTATCCCTGCGGAAGTTCGCACGCGCGGTTGGCCGTTCCATTCACGCTGTGGCGCAAGTCGGAAAATCGCGGACCGCAAAAAAGCAGAGACCAGGGTTCGCGGTAGAATGAGCGGCACTCCGCGCGCCACCAAGAACAATGGTTTACGAGAAGCCAATGCTCCGGCGAGATGGTCGGGGTGCGCACCGCGCCGATCTCGCTTTCGCGGCTCCCCGCCTCCGTCGTTTGCCGCCAATCCCCGCCGAACCATCACCGTCCGCCTTGCAGGCACAGCCCTAGCGCCGCAACTGGACAGGAACGCAGCACGATGACCGAAACCCTGACCGTGCTTGGACTGCTTGCCGCCGCACTGGTGGCGGTCCATCTCTGGCTGCGCGGCAAGGACCTGAGTGCCTGGGATCGTCTAGACGCCGGGCACCTGCAGCGCTTTCCCGGCGTCGACTCCGCGGCGCCCGAACAGCAGCAGGTTCGGGACATGCTCTCGGGCGTCAAGACGGTGTTCGAATTGCCGATGCGCGAGCGTATCCCGGCATTGCGTCGGCTCATGGACCAGATGTTTGCCGATCGCAGCTTCGACGTCCGCATCGTTCCTGTGGACGTCGACAGTGTCCGCGGCGAATGGGTGATCGCCCCGGGCGCGGACCCCAGGCGGCGGATGCTCTATATCCATGGCGGTGCCTTCACCATGGGCAGTCCACTGAGCCACCGCCCGCTCACCGCGCGGTTTTCCGCTCTAATCGGCGGCGCGGTGTTCGCAGTCGACTATCGGCTGATGCCCGAACACTCCCGTCGTGCCGGCATCGACGATTGTCGCCACGCTTACCGCTGGCTGCTCGACCACGGTCCGGGCGGGCCCGATGCCGCCTCGTCGATTCTGGTCGCCGGCGATTCGGCGGGAGGCAACCTGACGCTATCGGTGATCGCCTGGGCGCGCGATGCCGGGCTGCGTCAGGCGGAGGCTGCAATCGCGCTATCACCGCTCACCGATGCCTGCTTCGGCAGTCCCAGCCTGCGGGCGAATATGGACACCGACCCCATGCTCGCGCCGATGGCACCCTGGGCGCGCTGGATGCCTCGCGTGCTTTTTCCCTGGATGGGCGCACTGCTGAGTCGCGCGCGCCCCAGCGACCCGGCGATATCGCCGCTCCATGGCGACCTGTCCGGACTGCCGCCGACGCTGGTGCAGGCCAGCGAATGCGAAATGCTGCGCGACGACGGCCGGCGCTATGTGGCCAAGGCCGTGGCAGCGGGATCGCCTGCCCGCATGCAGACCTGGAACAATATGGTCCACGTCTGGCAGATGTTCGACTTGTCGCTGCGCGAAGCCAACCAGGCCTTCGACGAAATCGGTCGCTTCCTGGCGCAGACGGCTTCCGGGCCGGCCGTTGCGGCGGACCTCGCGCGCAAGACGCCGACCGGCGGCTCCGCCTGAATACCGGCCCTGTTCGGATACTTGGGACCGGATGCGGCGAATTCGCGTCCGTTTCGACGCGCCGAAAGCGGCAGCACTATTTCCTGGGCAGGTATGGCGCCAGTTCCCGCCTGGCGATGGCGTTGCGATGCACTTCGTCGGGACCGTCGGCAAAGCGCAGCGTACGCGCCTGCGCATAGTAGAAGGCCAGCGGGAAGTCGTCGCTGACGCCGGCGGCACCGTGCACCTGCATCGCCCAGTCGACCACCTGCAGCGCCATGTTGGGCGCGGCGACCTTGATCATGGCGATTTCCTTGGCCGCGACCTTGTTGCCCGCGGTGTCCATCTTCCATGCGGCGTTGAGCGTCAGGAAGCGCGCCTGATCGATCAGGATGCGGGCCTCGGCGATACGCTCGCGGGTCACCCCCTGCTCCGCCACCGTCTTGCCGAAGGCCACCCGCGACACGGCGCGTCGGCACATGGCCGCCAGCGCGCGCTCGGCCATGCCGATCAGGCGCATGCAATGGTGAATCCGGCCCGGACCCAGCCGCCCCTGCGCGATCTCGAAGCCGCGGCCTTCGCCGAGCAACATGTTAGCCGCGGGAACGCGCGCGTCCTTGAAGATGAATTCTCCATGTCCATGCGGCGCGTCGTCGTAGCCGAACACCGGCAGGTGACGGGTCAGGGTCACGCCGGACGTGGCCATCGGCACCAGGATCATCGACTGGCGGCGATGGCGATCGGGATTGTCGGGATCGGTCTTGCCCATGAAGATGAGAATCCTGCAACGCGGATCCGGCGCGCCGGTTATCCACCATTTGCGCCCGTTGATTACGTAGTCACCGCCATCGCGCACGATGCTGGCCTGGATATTGGTGGCGTCGGACGACGCGACATCCGGCTCGGTCATCGCGAAGGCCGAACGGATCTCGCCGGCCAGCAGCGGCACCAGCCATTCGCGCTTCTGCGCGTCGGTCCCGTAGCGCTCGAGCACCTCCATGTTGCCGGTGTCGGGGGCGTTGCAGTTGAATGCCTCAGGGGCGATCCAGCTCTGGCCCATGATTTCGCAGAGGGGCGCGTATTCGAGGTTGGTCAGCCCGGCGCCGCGTTCGGATTCGGGCAGAAAGAGATTCCACAGCCCCTCGCCGCGCGCCTTGCCCTTGAGGTCCTCCATGACCTTGGTCGCCACCCAGGCGTTGCCGGCACGGCGGTTGGCCTCGACCTCGTCGTGATAGACGCGCTCGGCGGGAAAGATGTGCGCATCCATGAAGCGCGTCAGGCGCGCCTGCAGGTCCTGCACCTTGGGAGAATGCGCGAAGTCCATGTTCAGGTTCCTTGGAGTTGATTGGTGCTCGTCGCCATTTGCCAGGCGATCTCTGCGATTCTCTCCGCGCGCTGGCCCATGTCCAGTGCGTTGTCGCTGGAGGCATTGCCCTGAAGGCCGCGCGCCCAGACGCCGTGAAGAATCGCGGCAATGCGGAAAAAATTGAAAATCAGGTAGTACTCGAAGCCGGGGATGCCGCAGCGACCGGTGCGGCGGCAGTAGGCGCCGACGAATTCGGTTTCGGTAGGGATTCCCAACCCGGAGAAATCGCTGCCGGCCATCCCGCGAAATACATCGGCAGGGAGGCGCCAGGCCATCATCAGGTACGCGAAATCTGACAGCGGATGGCCCAGCGTGGACAACTCCCAGTCAAGCACGGCGAGAATGCGCGGTTCGCTGGGGTGCCAGATGAGGTTGTCCAGGCGAAAGTCGCCGTGCGCGATCGCGGTTTCGTCGCCGGTGGGCAGATGCTTCGGCAGCCAGTCCATCAGGTGGTCCATGGCGGCAATGCGCGGCGCGCCGCTGGCGCCTTCGGTGCCGGCAAGGTATTGCTTGCCCCAGCGGGCGGTCTGCCGCTGGACGTATTGACCCGCCTTGCCGAAGTCGCCCAGCCCGGCCGTCTGGTAGTCGACCGAGTGCAGCGCGGCGATCACCCGATTGATTTCATCGTAGTGGGCGGTGCGTTCGGAAGGATCGAAGCCCGGCAGCGCCGGGTCCCAGAGTACGCGGCCGTCGACGTATTTCATCATGTAGAACGCGGTGCCGATCACCGTGGCGTCTTCGCACAGGCCGAGCATCCTCGGCACCGGCACCTCGCTGTCGGCCAGCGCCTGCATGACGCGAAACTCGCGCTCGACAGCGTGCGCCGATGGCAGCAGCCGGCCCGGCGGCTTGCGCCGCAGGATCCATGCATTGCCTTCCGCCGTGGTCACCCGATAGGTCGGATTCGACTGGCCGCCCTGGAACTGTTCGACGGTGAGGCTGGCCGCGTCGCCGGTAAAGTCCGGCAGGTGAGCGCGCATCCAGCTGGCCAGGCCATCGACATCGAAGCCGTGAACAACGCCGACCAGCGTGGCACCGGGATTGGCAGCGCGGACGGGCGGCGGTGCGGTGCTCATGTTCTTCATGTTCATGTCGCCGGAACCGACGGCGTCGACCCCGACTCTACCGGATCGACCCGGCAGCGCTCAAAGGCGCTGAATGTGCAGACCGCCATCGACATGGACGGCCTCGCCGGTGGTGAACGGAATGGCGCCTGAGGCCAGCGCTGCCACGGCACGGCCGACGTCGTCTGGTTCGCCCCAGCGGCGGATCGGCGTGAGTCCCTCGCCGATCAGCCGATCGTATCGCTCGGTCGCGACCCGGGTCATGTCGGTTCGAATAATGCCCGGCCGCACCTCGTAGGATGCGATGCCGGCGTCGGCGAGGCGCAGCGCGAGAATCCTGACCATCATCGATAGGGCGGTTTTCGACAAACAGTATTCGGCGCGATCGGGCGATGCGATGATCGCGTTGGCCGAAGTCACGGTGATCACCGCCCTTGCTGTCGCCCCGCTGTCGTCGGCGAGCATGCGTCGCGCAGCGGCCTGGCTCAGGAAGAACGTTCCGCGCAGGTTGACGTCCAGCACCCGATCGAAGCTCTCCGGCGTGACGTCGAGCACGTCGCCTCGTCGCGCCACCGAGATGCCCGCGTTGTTGACCAGCACGTCGAGCCGGCCACCGAGTTCATACGCTGCATCGACGACGCCTTCATGCAGCTCGAGATCGGCAATATCCGCAGCGACCCATGCAACCCGGGCTCCCTGCTGCTGCACTTCGCGCCGGGTGACGGTGGTGTCATGGTTTTCAGCGAGATCCACGCCGACGATGTCGTAGCCGCCGCGAGCGAGCCAAACCGAGATTGCCCGGCCGATGCCGCGATTGGCGCCGGTCACCAGCGCAAGTGGTCTGGAATTCTCCATGATGCGTTCCCGTTTCGTCTCAACCGGCCGCCTGCGTTTCCGCGGGCACCGACACCAGCCGGAATGGCGGCGCCGACCGGTCCTTGCCCTCGCCGGCGTAGATCGTCAGGTGCGGGTAGGGAATCTCGATACCACGGGCATCGAACGCCATCTTGATCCTCCTCAGGAATTCGCGCCTTACCGCCCACTGCTCCAGCGCAGCGACCTTGAAGCGGCAGCGCAGTACTACCGCCGAGTCGCCCAGCTTGTCGACGCCGGCGATTTCCAGATCGGCGAGGATCTTCGGTCCGTGGACCTTGTCCTCGCGCAGTTCGCGGCCGACCTCGCGCATGACCTCTACCACGTCGTCGGTGTTCTCCTGATAGGCAACGCCGATGTCGGCGACTGCCTGCGCGAATCCCCGGCTCATGTTGGTCACCGTGGTAATGAGGTTGTTCGGGACAAAATGCACGTTGCCGTCGTAATCGCGCAGGCGCACGAAGCGCAGCGTCACGTCCTCGACCTGCCCGGTCTTTCCCGCGACCTCAACGATGTCGCCTTTGCCGAGCTGGTTCTCGAGCAGCAGGAAAAAGCCGGTGAAATAGTCCTTGACCAGGTTCTGCGCGCCAAAGCCGATGGCCAGTCCGACCACGCCGGCGGCGCCCAGTATCGGTGCAATGGAAATGCCGAGCTCGCTCAGGACCAGGACGCCGGTGATCAACGCTACGATCACCTTAACCATATAGCGAAAGACCCGGCCGAGCGTCTCCGCGCGCTTCACCTGCTCACGCTCTTCGAGTTGCGACACCAGGCGTTCCCGGAAGGCGCGGATCATTCGTTGCAATACCGTCGACACTACCCAGGCGGCCACCAGGATCAGCAGTATGCGCAGCGCAATCATCGCCGGCTCGCCCGCAAAGCCCAGTTCCATTGATTCAATCCAGCCAGTCATTGCTTCCATCCTGTTCCTTTCTCTGCAATCAAAGCCTGCATTCGTGAACACGGCGCTCCTGGGTGCCACACCGCGACGCAATCAAGACCAGGGTGCGAGGGGACCGCAGCGTATCCACTTGGCCGGCGCATTTCCGGCATGGCCGCAATGACCATGGCAGAGGTGCGCATCCGTGGCACAATTCCTGCGACACCATCATTCTGCGACATCAGGGTGAGGAATCGATGCGGCGAAGGAAATCAACTTCTTGAACTGGATGCCAAGCGAAAACGCGTTGTTCCGGACCACCCACTGGGGTTGGACCGCAGCTTCCCTCGCCTGCATTGCCGCAGTCGGGGCCATCGACTTCCTCACCGGAGCGCGGATCAGCTTCTCCGTTTTCTACCTGATTCCCGTGGCGATTGCGGCCTGGAGCGGGGGCGTCAAGTTCGCGCTGGGGGCATCGGCGTTCGCCGCGTTCGTCTGGTTTGGCGCTGAACTCGCCTCCAGCCGTCTCGACTCTAACATTTTCGTCTATGTTTGGAACTTCTGCGCGCGATTGCTGTTCCTCCTGCTGGTGGCCGTGCTGCTGGCTCGACTGCGATTGATGCTCCAGCGCGAACGCAGTCTGAGTCGAACCGATCCCCTTACCGGCTTGCTCAACATTCGTGCATTCCGCGAACTCGCCGAGGCCGAAGTGGGGCGCAGAAATCGTTACCCGCAACCCCTGTCGCTGGCCTTCATCGACGTCGACGACTTCAAACGCGTCAACGACGCCGCAGGGCATCGCGCGGGTGACCGGCTTCTCGCGCGGATTGCCGAAGTCATCCGTAGCAACCTGCGCGTCACCGATGCGGTGGCCCGCTACGGTGGCGACGAATTCGTGGTTCTGCTTCCTTCTGCCGATCAGCTGTCAGCACGCGCGACCGTGGACAAGTTGTCCGGAAAGCTGCGCGAAGCCATGTCCGGCGAGCGATGGCCGGTTACCTTGAGCATCGGCGTGATCACCTGCGAGCCCGGCACCCCGATCGCGGTCGATGCCATGCTCGAGCGGGCAGATCGGCTGATGTACGAAGTGAAGACCGCAACCAAGGGCAATACCGCGTTCGCCACAGTCTCCGGCTAGCTGTCCTGTCGACCGATCGCCCGTGGCATCGGCGGCAAGCGCCCGCAGGGCCGAAGAGCCTTGCCGAGGTGCGTTAACATGCAAGCGACGAATGGTCATTTGCGACGCTCTCATCGGGAGACAGGTTGAACGGCGATCACATGTTCTTCTTGCCCGAATGGCCGCCGGACTTCGGAGGATTCTTCCAGGTCGCGCTGCTGCTGATCGTTGCGGTGCTCGCCGGAGAGATCGCCAGGCAGTGGCTGCGCGTCCCGCGCATCCTCGGCTACATTTGCGTCGGCGCCCTGCTCGGCCCCAACGCACTCGGCATCGTCGATGCCGCAACAGTGACCAGATTCCGGCCGCTGGTCGACATTGCCGTTGGTCTGCTGCTGTTCGAACTCGGTCAGCGCGTCGACCTGGGCTGGCTGCGCAGGAATCCTTGGTTGCTCGCGACCAGCGTGCTGGAGTCGACACTGGCTTTTTTCGCCGTCTACGCGCTGCTGGTTCTGACCGGTGCGCGTCCCGTCGTGGCATCGGCGATTGCGGTTTTCGCCATTGCCACCTCACCCGCCGTGGTCATGACCGTCGTGAAGGACCTCCGCAGCCAGGGACAGGTGACCGAGCGCACGCTGCTGCTGACCGCGCTGAACACCACCTACGCGGTCGTCGGCGTCTCGGTTCTGGTCGGTTGGCTGCACCTGCATCGCGAATCTGCAACCGCGGTCATGGTTGCGCACCCCACTTATATCGTCGCAGGATCGGCGCTGGCCGCCGCCGGCGTCTCCTTCGGCACGCTGCAACTGCTGCGCGCCTTCGGTCATCGGGCAGGATTCCAGTTTGCGCTCATTGTGGCCATCATCCTGCTCGCCGTCGCCGCGGCGCGGGCGCTCAAGCTTTCCGTGCCGCTGACCTTGCTGATGGCGGGACTGTTCACGCGCAGCTTCGATCGTGAACGCCGTTTCTTTCCGTTGTACTTCGGCGAACCGGCGATGCTGTTCATCGCCATCCTGTTCGCGGTGGCCGGCGCCAGCCTCGAGTTGACCGGTTGGCGAACCGCGCTGATTCCCGCCCTGGCCTTCATTGCGGCGAGATTCATCGGCAAGGGTCTGCCCTTGATGCTCTTCGCGCGACCCAGCGCATTGCCGTTGCGCGAGGCATTGCTGGTCAACCTGGCACTTGTGCCAATGTCCGGCGTAGCGCTGCTGCTGCTGGGCGACCTCACGACGGTGTTTCCGGAAATCGCCGGCGACGTCGGCGCGACGGTGATGCTCGCAACGACGGTTCTGGCCTTCATCGGCCCGCTGGCGACCGCGTTTGCGCTGCGCCGCGCCGGCGATGCGGCAGAAGGGCGTTGACCGTGAGCGCGCTTGAATTCAAGCCATCGGCGCCATTGACGATGGGCGTGGAACTCGAGTTGCAGGTGGTCAACCGCCGCGACAGCGATCTGACTCGCGGGGCCTCGGAGCTGGTCAGGCTGCTGGAGCGGGCCAAGGCGCCCGGCGACGCCAGGCACGAGATCACCGACAGCATGCTGGAAGTGAGCACCTGTCCGCTGCTGCGCCACCAAGCGATGGTGGCCGAACTTCGCGTCATCCGGGACGCGGTCGTCGCAGCCGGCGATCGCCTGAACCTGCTGGTGTGCGGAGGCGGCGCGCATCCGTTCCAGCGTTGGCCCGAGCGTTACGTCACCAAGAGCCCAAGATACCGGCACCTGGCGGAGATCTACGGCTATCTGGCCAAACATGTCACCATCTTTGGCCAGCATGTCCACATCGGCTGCACAGATGGCGATACGGCGATGCGACTGCTGCACGGCCTTTCCCGCTATATTCCGCATTTCCTGGCACTGTCGGCGTCGTCGCCGTACTACCAAGCGGTCGACACCGCATTCCAGTCGGCGCGACTGAACGCCATGGCGCCCTGGCCCACCAGCGGCCACGCGCCGTACATCGACTCCTGGACGGCATTCCAGGAATACTTCAGCACACTCCAGTCCTGCGGGATCGTCGAAAGCATGAAGGACCTGTACTGGGACATTCGACCGAAGCCGGAATTCGGCACGGTCGAGGTACGGGTGTTCGACACACCGCTGACCGTTGAAAAGGCGGCGGCGCTCGCGGCCTACGTGCAGGTGCTGT
Source organism: uncultured beta proteobacterium (assembly GCA_963712105.1). Classification (GTDB taxonomy): domain Bacteria; phylum Pseudomonadota; class Gammaproteobacteria; order Burkholderiales; family Casimicrobiaceae; genus VBCG01. Next base: position 203,663 of record CAVQGR010000014.1, on the reverse strand, counting down.
GCCGCAAACTGCTGGTTGAAGACCGACCGGTGCCACCGCCGGAGAGTTATCTCCCGTATGCGTACAACCGCTTCCAGGCCTGCCGGTTTGGACTTGACGGTGACCTGATCGACCCAACGACGCATGCGCATCGGAGCATCCGCGAAGACGTGTTGCAGACGCTGGCCACGCTCGATGGTGCTGCGAAGGAACTCGACGCCGTCGAAGCGCTGCGCGACATCGGGATCTGGACGCGGACCGGCAGCAGCGACGCTCGCTGGCTGCGCGATCGCTACGCCGCATCGCACTCGTTCGTGGCCCTGGTCTGGCAACAGGCCATGCGCTGGCGATCCGCCGAGCCGGCCTGACGCCGCTATTCCGCAGGCACCCCGACCACGCCCGCTTCGCGCAATGCCTCGATCTGCGCGTCGGCGTAGCCCGCCGTGCGCAGCACCGCGCAGGTATGCTCACCCAGCGCCGGCGGCGGCATCCGCACGCCGAGCCGCGCACCATCGATGGCCAGCGGCAGCAATGCGGTCGACGTCTCGATCGCTCGCCCGGCACCGCTTGCGTCCGCGGGAATCGTCACCGCCGCCAGCCCGCCGGTTGCGGCCAGATGAGGATCCGCGAACAGATCCTGCGGCCGGACGATCGGCGCGAATGGCAGTCCGTTGCGCTCGAAGATTTCGCTGATCCCGCCGGCCGACTGCGCGGCCAGGCGTTCGCGCAACTGCGGCAGCAGCCAGGCGCGGGCGCGCACCCGGTCGTTGTTCGAGGTCAATCGCGGGTCGGCAAAAAGATCCGGAAAGCCGAAAGCCTTGCAGAAAATCGCCCATTGCGTGTCCGATACCACCGCCAGAAAGATCTGCGCGCCGTCGAGAACGGTGAACACATCGTAGATTCCCCATGCCGAAACACGACCCGGCATGGGCGCGGCCGGTTGTCCCGTCACCGCAGCCTGCATCATGTGCTGTGCGACCAGCAGCACGCTGTTTTCGAACAGCGCGCTCTGTACCTCGCGGCCCTGCCCTGTCGATTTGCGCTGATGGAGCGCGGCCAGCGCGCCGATCGCGCCGAACATGCCGCCCATGATGTCGTTGACCGACGATCCGGCGCGCAGCGGCTGTCCTTCGGGGCCGGTCATGTAGGCAAGTCCACCCATCATCTGCACGACCTCGTCGAGCGCTGTGCGATGGTCGTAGGGGCCGGGCAGAAAGCCCCTGTGCGACACGTAGATCAAGCGCGGGTTGAGCCTGGTCAGCGTCGCACGGTCGAGCCCCATCGCCGCCATGGTGCCGGACTTGAAATTTTCGCTGAACACATCCGCAGTGGCGATCAGCCGCAGGACGATCTCCAAACCGCGCGGATCGCGCACGTCGACCGCAACGCTCTTCTTGTTCCGGTTGAACAATGCGAAAAATCCGGCCCCGGCGCCGAGCAGGCGGCGCGTGCCGTCTCCGACGATGGGCTCGATCTTGACGACGTCGGCGCCGAGGTCGCCCAGGATCATGCCGCAGGTCGGACCCATCACCATGTGCGTGAACTCCACCACGCGCACGCCGGCTAGCGGCAATCCCGATGGAAAGTCAGCCATCGGCAAACGCCGTCGCACGGTCCGCAACTGACGCGCGGACGCTCATGTCCCCTTCGATGCCGGCGGCACAGCCGGCGCCGTGTACCAGTTTTCCCGCGGCACGATCTTGGCCGCGTCCGGATCGGTCACGTAGTGCGGCGACATGATCTGGACGCCGTGTTCGTTGAATACATCCTGGATGTGACCGTGCAGCGCCGACAGCACTTCGGCGCGCGGACGTGGCGCCGCCGGGACCGCCTGGCAGACCAGTCGATACTCGGCGTAGTAATCGGAAAGCGCAGTCTGGAAGACGCGTGGCGAGGGTGTCGGCAGAATGCCGTCGGTGCGGTTCGCCGCCTCGATCAGCATGGCGTGAACCTGTCGCCATGGCGCGTCGTAACCAATGGTCACCGCGCTGTCGATAACGAAGCCACGACCCTGCACGGTGCGCGAGTAGTTCCTGATAACAGTCCCCATCACCAGAGAATTGGGCAGGGTCAGTTCCTCGCCCAGCCCGGTGCGGATCTGGGTGGTGAACGTGCCCATGCTGGTGATCGTGCCTTCGTGCTCGCCGATGCGCACAAACTCGCCCGGCCGATAGGTACGTGTGAACATCAGGATCAGCCCGTTCGCCGCCTGGCCGACCAATCCCGAAGCGCCCAACGACACCATGAGACCGAACAGTACCGACAGCCCCTTGAAGGCATCGGTTTCCGAGCCCGGGATGTAGGGATAGGCCATGGCGACGGCGAACAGCCAGATCGCAAAACTGATCAGCCGCCGGATTGGACGCGCGGAGTCGGCGTCCACCCAGCCGACGTGGACGCGTCCAGACTGGACGCCGTCGAAGAATCCCGTCAACCCTCGGCTGGCGGCGCGGGCAAGCACGAAGATCACCACCACCACCAGCAGATCGGGCACCGAATGCGCAATGGCGACCAGCATTCCGGTGGTAGTGCTGATCAGGAACGTATTCAGGCCCTCTCCCCACGGCCGCGTGAAGGGAAAGCGTTCGAGCACCAGGCCCAGCCATTCGTAGGTCAGCAGCAGGGCCAGCAGCCAAAAGCCGATCCGCAGCGTTCGCTGTACGATGTGCAGGATTCGCTCTCGATGCATGAGCGCCATACCGCCGACCTGCAGTTTGTGCGCCTTGGCGTCGGCGAAACGCAGCATTCGACCGGTGACGAAGCGACCAAAGCGCCACAGCAGCCACAGCAGGCCGACATAGGCCAGCGTGACCGCGCCGGCCCACAGCCCATTGGCAAGCATCTGAGCACCGTCGCGGGCTTCGCGCGTCTCGGCTATCACCTGCTGCAACGCCGCCACGGCCTGTTCGACCTTGCCCTGCATGGTTTCACCGACGTGCACGATGGCGTCACCCGGGACGACCATGAAGGCGATGCGCTCGTCGATCTTGATCAGGATGCCCTGCGGAATCTCGGTCGTGGTGACTACGTCTTCGCCGCCGCGTTTGAGCAACTCGCCGATGCGTTCCGTGGCGCTGGCGGCACGCTCGGCCGGAGAAAGTCCCAGCAGCGGCGCGCGAAAAGTGAAGATCGGCCGGTTGAATACGCGCAACGTCGCCGGATAAACTCCGACCACGGCTGCGGTCGGCGCGGCGATGGCTGCGATCGCTGCAGGAGTGCTGCCAGGGGCGTCGACTGGTTGCGCCGCCGGCGTGCCGATGCCGCCCATGCTGAAAGCCACGCCAAGCACGGCGGAAACGAAAATCCAGGCGTAGCGCTTCATGGCGCGAGTCCTTCGATACGAGTCGCGACTTGCGCCGCTTTCGCTCGCGCATCGACGTCAGCGACCGTGAGCCTGTCCAACCGGATTGCGGCGTCAAATGCCATGATCGAAACCGCTGCGAGTGGTTGCTGCCGAAGCCGGATTATACGGGCCACGGATGTCGCGGTTCGATTCAGCGGCGTGGTTTTCCCGCCGTCATCCGTCCACAGCCCCTGGCGGTAGAATGGCGCCGGTGTTCTGCCAGCGACGGTGCTGAAGCGCCCTCCCATGCCACTGACCCTGTTCTCCCTGCCCCCCGACGCGCAGAAACGCTGGCTCCAGCAGAGACTGGCGCGACCCACACCGGCGACCGCGCGCGGCATGAGCGATGGCTTTCGTCTGCCGGGGCGCGAAGGCATGGCGACCCCGGCAGCCGTGCTGGTGCCCCTGGTCAATCGACCGGAGGGCCTGACGCTGCTGTTGACCCAACGCAGCGCCGACCTGCCCGATCATCCCGGGCAGATCAGTTTTCCGGGAGGCAGGGTCGAGCCTGGCGACGCGACGGTTGCGCATGCCGCGTTGCGCGAGGCCGCCGAGGAGGTGGGTCTGCCCGCAGCGAGGGTAGCGGTACTGGGCGAACTGTCGCACTACGAGACTGTGACCGGTTATCGGGTGACGCCTGTCGTTGGCTGGGTGGAGCCGCCCATTGCGCTGCGGCTCGATCCGCTGGAGGTGGCAGATGTGTTCGAGGTGCCGCTGGCATTCCTGCTTGATCCGCGAAATCAGCAGCGACACCATCGGATGCTGGGCGAGACGCGCCGCGATTTCTGGGCGATTCCCTACGGCGAGCGCTACATCTGGGGCGCCACCGCTGCAATGCTGCTGATGCTCGACCGGACGCTGCGTTCGGACGACGATTGATCCGCCGGGACGCGAACGCGCCGCGGCAACGGATTTTTCAATTGGGTGCAGTGGGCAACTGGCCAAGAATGCAGTCGATGGTGGCGTCGTTGCCGCCGTTGAAGAAGGCATTGATGCTTTCGCGATAGGCCGCCGGCGAAATCTGCCGGTAGTAAAGGCGTGACGACATGTTCAGCCAGTAGTCGTAGGAATTATTGCCGACGCCACCCATCAGCGGATTGTAGAGCTGGTAGGGTCCCAGTTGGACCGGCTTGCAGACGCGCGAGACCTGGTCGATGAAACCGTTGAATCCCGTAGCCGCGCGGTTGTTGAAGGCTTCGGGGGCGCAGGCGGCCAGCAGCGGAAGCAGTACCAAAGCCAGAATCCGGAAAGAGGAGCGCATGGTGTCGAATATTTGCACGGAAAGCATCAAGTTTGCCACATCGGGAACCGGCAGCAACCGGAGGTCGTCGTGAGCGCGATCAATGGGGCTCTCGAAGACGTCGCCGTGTCATTGACCCGAATGGCGCCGCGGCGGCTTCATTTCTCCAGCCTGTCGCCGCACGGTTTTCATCGCGTCTGTTATCACGAATGGGGCGACCCGCAGAATCGGGACGTGGTGATCTGTGTTCACGGGCTGACCCGCAACGGGCGCGATTTCGACGTGCTCGGCGAGTATCTGGCGCCGACACATCGCGTGCTGGCGGTCGACATGCCCGGTCGCGGGCTATCGGACTGGCTGGCCGATGCCAGCGACTATGTCTTCCCCACCTACCTCACCACGCTCACCGCGCTGATCGCTCGCAGCGGTGCAGAGCGGGTCGGCTGGGTGGGCACGTCGATGGGCGGCCTGCTGGGCATGGTCATGGCGGCGCAGCCGAACTCACCCATCGCGCGCCTGGTGGTCAACGACATCGGTCCGCAGATCGAGCCGGCTGCGCTGGCGCGTATCGGCAGCTATGTCGGTCTCGACCCCACCTTCGCCAGCTATGCCGAGGCACGGACCTACATCGGTGCGGTTTCGGCGCCCTTCGGCGAGTTGAGCGACGCGCAATGGGACCACCTGACGCGAACCACGGTTCGGCAGCGCGACGATGGCCGCTGGGAGCTCGCCTACGACCCGGGCATCGCCGTGCCGTTTCGGGGCGCGGCCGCGCCTCCCGATCTCTGGCCGGTCTGGGACGCCATCGCCTGCCCGACGCTGGTACTGCGCGGCGCGCAATCGGACCTGCTTACGGCGGAAACTGCGGCGCGGATGGCGGCGCAGGGTCCGCGACCGCGTGTCATGGCGTTCGAGCGGGTCGGACATGCGCCGATGCTGCTCAACGCCGACCAGTTCGGGCCGGTCGCCGATTTTCTGCGCGCGGCGCCGTGAGCGGCGAATCGGCATTCGGAAACAATCGCGCCTTCCGCCGGCGATGACCGGCTCGACTTCGCATACAATTGCAGAAGTGAGCCTCGGGCACGATGGCCTTGGCGTCGCACCGCGCCCATGCCGCTGACCCTGTCCCTTCCTGCAATCGACCCGCGTCCGGCCAATCCGCCGGAAATTCGCTTCGCCAAGGTCGCGCCATGGCTCGACGAAACCGTGCGCAGGGCTCCTGCGGATGCGGCGCGCCTGATCGGTGACGCCCTTGCCGCCACCAACCGCGTGGCAATGAGCGACGGCAAACGTCTCGAACTGACCGAAAGATACTGGGAAACGGCGAGTACCCTGTGGACGCCTCTGGAAAAACAGTTCACGCGTGCGACCCACCCTCTCGCCGGGGACGCGCTGGAGGCGGCCAAGGCGGGGCTGACGCTGGCGAGCGAGCTCTGCACGGCCTACAAGCACTTGCTGGCAAGAGAAGCCGACAAGCGAATCGCACTGGGAGGGCAGCGGCTGATGGTCGCGCTGATCCACCGCTGCCTGCAATGCTCGACGCGGGTCCTGGTGAACAGCTACCAGTCCTATGCGCCAGTGCCGCCACGCACCTGGCACGATGCCCACGTCATCTATGCGTTCGCGCGCGAACGCAACCTGCACCTGATTCCGGTCGCCCCGGATCAGCCGGAAGCCACGCCCGAGCGACTGACCATCCAGGCGCTGCTGCTCGCGCTGTCCAATCCCTACGGCTTTTTGCCGGGACAACTGCCGATCGTCCTGCGCTACGTGCAGGAACATGCGCATTGGGCCAAGCTCACCGACGTGGCGCCGGTGCATCGGATGGCCAAAGCCGTGGCGATTGTTCCGGTCGGTCACGACTTCCCGCCGTTTTCGGCGAACAAGGGCGGATCCATCGAGGGCAGCAAGCTGTTCCTGCTGACCTTCGACCTCGCCTTCCAGATCCAGGAGCAATTGCGCGCACTCGAAGCCGGTGGGGCATACCCCGCCGGCACCGGTCGCGATGCGGCCGCGCGGCTGCAGTACCTGACGCTGCTCAAGCGGCTGCTGCGGCAATGGGCGATTCCACCCGCGCGGCAGTTCAACCGGTTGCCGTCGCGCGCGCGCGTCGTCACCTGCGCGGGACTGTCGGGCGTCTGGCAATACAGCCGGGGCACCCACGCCGGCGTTGCCAAACCGCCGACCGGATTGCCGCCGATGGCCAACTGCCAAGTGATCAACCACACGCCGGCCGGCTATGCGCTGCGACAAACCGACGCCGTGCCCTCGACACTGCGCATCGGTGAACTGATCGCGCTGCGCATCGAAGGGCGCAGCGGTTTGCAGGTGGCGATGGTGCGTTGGTTCCGCAATACGCTCAAGGGCGGCGGACTGGAGTTCGGCTGCGAACTGTTGTCGGACAATCCCGAGGCCGCCGCGGCTGCGGCCGAAGACGCCGACACGGCAGTGCTGACTCCGGTGGTCGTCCTTCCCGCGGATGCCGCCACCGGCGCCGGCGGCGAGGCTTCGCCGGCGCAGGTCCTCGTGCCTGCGGGGACGTTTGCGTTGGAACAGGCAATATCGTTGCGCCGGGGGACCCTGACCGGATTCGCGGTCCTGACCAAGCTCGTCGAACAGGGACCGGGGTTCGAACTCTACGAATTCGTCGAGGTTGGCTGAGTCCGCGGCCAATCGAGGGCCGGCGGTGGCGGCGCGCCTGGCGGTGGCCGGACTGCTTGCGCTGACGCTGCTCGAAGCGCTGTGGGAACTGGTCCTGGCGCCGCTTCCGGGAGGACGCTGGCTTGCCGTCAAAGCGCTTCCGCTGGCCCTCCTGATTCCGGGCGTCGCCGCGGGCAGGACCCGCTCGCGACAGTGGCTGGTACTGCTGGTGCCCTGGTACGCGGCCGAAGGCGTCGTTCGCGCGCTGACCGAGCCTGGCCGCCACAGTGTTGTCGCTGCGACCGTCACCGGGGTTGCGGTCGCGACCTTTCTGGCCGCCTTCGTCTGGCTGCGCGCCGACAAGCGTGCGGGACGCTTTCGCTGATCGCCCTCTCGTCTAGCGCTGCGGGCCGACCTCGGGCGCCTTGCCGGGCGCGTTCCCGGTCAATCCCCGGGGCATCGGAAAGGTGACGTGCTCGACGGCGCCGTCGAGTTCGCGCACGCCAATCGCGCCAAGTTCCTTGAGCCGGACGACCACTTCGCGCACCAGAACTTCCGGCGCCGAAGCACCGGCGGTGACACCGACCAGACGCTTGCCGGCAACCCATTCCGATTGCAGTTGTGCGGCACGGTCGACCATGTAGGCCGGCACGCCGCGCAGCGCCGCCACTTCGCGCAGGCGGTTCGAATTCGAACTGTTCGGACTGCCGACGACGATGACGACATCGACCAGCGGGACCAGGGCCTTGACTGCATCCTGGCGATTCTGCGTCGCGTAGCAGATGTCGTCACGCTTGGGTCCGACAATGTCGGGAAAGCGCGCCTTCAGTGCCGCGACCACTGCCGCCGCGTCGTCGACCGAGAGCGTGGTCTGGGTAACATAGGCCAGCCGCTGCGGGTCGCGCACCGAGAGCTTCGCAGCGTCGGCAGGAGACTCGACCAGGTAGATGCCGTCGTCCGTCTGGCCCATCGTGCCTTCGACCTCCGGGTGTCCGGCGTGGCCGATCATCACGATGTCGCGACCCTGGTCGCGCATGCGCGCGACCTCGACGTGAACCTTGGTGACCAGCGGACAGGTCGCGTCGAACACCACCAGACCGCGCGCCTCGGCCTCGGCGCGTACCGCCCGCGACACGCCGTGCGCGGAGAACACGATCGTCGCGCCGGCAGGCACGCCCTCCAGCGTCTCCACGAAAACGGCGCCCTTGTTGCGCAGGTCGTCGACGACGGTCTTGTTGTGCACCACTTCGTGGCGGACGTAGATGGGCGCACCGAATTGCGCCAGCGCCTGCTCGACGATCGCAATCGCGCGGTCGACGCCTGCGCAGAATCCGCGGGGGTTGGCAAGTATCAGATCCATGGGGCTTCTAGTCCTCGGGACGCTTCTCGCTGGCCGCATCGCGACGAGATGGAAAGCTGTCCAGTATCAGGAACGCAGCACCGACGGTGATCGCGCTGTCGGCAATGTTGAATGCCGGCCACGACCAGCCGGCGTAGTGAAAGAGCAGAAAATCAACGACGCGGCCCACGGTGATCCGATCGTACAGGTTGCCCAGCGCGCCGCCCAGGATCAGCGCCAGTCCTGCGCACAGGAGGCGGCTGCCGCCGCGACGCAGCATCCAGACGATGAACACGCTCGCCGCGACGGCGATGGCCGCGAAAAACCAGCGCTGCCAGCCGGACGCCCCGGCAAGAAAGCTGAACGCGGCACCGGTATTGAACGCCAACATGAGGCTGAAGAAACCGGTAACCGGAAGTTCCTGCCCTTCCCGGAAAACGCCAACTACCCAGGCCTTGGTTGCCAGGTCCGCGGCGACGACCAACGCGGACAGCATCAGCCAGCGCCACCATGGTCCTGCCGAGGCGGGGGCGGCCGCCGTCATCGCCATGCACATCGTAGATCGCGCATCGTTCGCTGCGGCGCGCGGATCAAGCGAACTGGCGCGACTCGCCCGCGCCCGAGAGATTGGCGATGCATCGGCCGCAAAGCGTCGGCCGTTCGCTGTCGGCGCCGACGTCGGCGCGCCAGTGCCAGCACCGTTCGCATTTCGCGTACCGGCTCGGATTCACCCGCACGGCCAACGCATCGCCACGCTCGACGCTCGCCGCCGAAGTGATGGCGACAAAACGCAGATCGTCCCCCAGCGAAGCCAGCGCCGCGTAGTCGGCCTCGGGCGCGACAACGACGACCTCCGCCTGCAGTGACGAGCCGATGCCACCCGCTTGCCGCACGGTCTCCAGTTCCTTCTGCACGACGGCGCGCGCTGCCAGGATGCGTTCCCATCGCGCGATCAGCGCCGGCGCATCCGGCACATCGGGAATACTCTGCTGCCAGACGTTGACGAAGACGCTGCGATCCTGCGGATGCAGAATCCTCCAGGCCTCCTCCGCAGTGAAGGAAAGCACCGGCGCCATCAGCTTCAGCAGCATGTCGCGGATCAGTGCCAGCGCGGTCTGTGCCGAGCGGCGCGCTGCACCCTCCTTCGCAGTCGTGTACAGCCGGTCCTTGAGCACGTCGAGGTAGAATCCGCCCAGTTCCTCGGAACAATAGGTCTGCAGACGCTGCACGACCAGATGGAATTCATAGCGCGAGTAATCCGCCTCCACGGCATTGGCGAGCATCTTCGCCTGCGCCAGCGCGAAGCGGTCGATCTCCAGCAGGTCGCCGATCGGCAGTGCGTCGCGCGCCGGATCGAAATCGGAGGTGTTGGCCAGCAGGAAACGCAGTGTGTTGCGGATGCGCCGGTAGCTCTCGACCACGCGCCTGAGGATCTCGTCGGAAATCGACAGCTCGCCCGAGTAGTCGGTGGCAGCCACCCACAGGCGCAGGATTTCGGCGCCCAGCGTATCGCAGACCTTTTGCGGCGCTACGACGTTGCCCTTCGACTTCGACATCTTCTTGCCTTCGCCATCGACCGCAAAGCCATGCGTCAGCAGCGCCTTGTAGGGCGGCACGCCGTTGACCATGCACGATTCAAGCAGCGACGAGTGAAACCAGCCGCGATGCTGGTCCGAACCTTCCAGATAGAGGTCGGCCGGAAAGCCGGTCTGCTGCGAGTGCGAGCCCATGCCGCTGGTGCGCCCGTCAGGGCCGCCCAGCACGGTCTCGAACGTCGCTCCTGAATCGAACCAGACGTCGAGCGTGTCGGTCAGCTTGCGGTAGAGCTTCTCGTCGATGCCGAAATCCTCGTAGGTCGCCTCGAACCAGGACTCGATGCCGCCGGTCTCGACCTTGACGGCGGCCAGTTCGAGCAGCGCCATGGTGTCCGGGTGAAGCGCGTCGGTCGCGCGGTCGACAAAGAACGGCAGTGGAACGCCCCACTGCCGCTGGCGAGACAGCGTCCAGTCCGGCCGGTGCGCGATCATGCCGTACAGCCGCGCCTTGCCCCACTCCGGGTAGAAGCGCGTGGCTTCGATGCCGCGCAGCGCGGTGGCGCGCAGCGTTTCCGCCGGCGTGCGTCCGTTGTATCCGGGCACGGCGTCCATTCCCGCGAACCATTGCGTGGTCGCGCGGTAGATGATCGGCGTCTTGTGCCGCCAGCAGTGCATGTAGCTGTGCGTGAGCTTCTCCGCGCGCAGCAGGGCACCCACTTCGTCGAGCTTGGCGACGATCTTGGGATTCGCATCCCAGATCGAAAGTCCGCCAAAAAACGGCAGCGTGTCCGCATAGCGGCCGTCGCCGCGCACCGGATTCTCGATATCGTCGTCCTTCATGCCGTAGCGCCGGCACGACAGGAAGTCCTCGACGCCGTAGGCGGGCGACGAATGCACGATGCCGGTCCCCTGCTCCAGCGTCACGTAGTCGCCCAGGTAGATCGGCGACGCCCGGTCGTAGAACGGATGCCGGAAACGCAGGTTCTCCAACGCAATACCCGGCGCAGTGGCGACGACGCTGCCCTCGAGTCCGTAGCGCTTGAGGCAGGCAGCCACCAGGTCGGCGGCCAGTACGAGGTGGCCGCGCGGGGTCGCCACCAGCGCATAGACCAACTCCGGATGCGCATTGAGCGCCTGGTTGGCCGGGATCGTCCACGGCGTCGTGGTCCAGATGACCGCCAGCACGTCACCTTCGGGCGGCGAGGCCAGACCGAACACCGCGGCAAGCCTGGCGCGATCCCCGGCGTCGAGCGCAAAGGCGACGTCGATCGCGCTGTCGACCCGGTCCTCGTACTCGACCTCCGCCTCGGCCAACGCGCTGCCACAATCGAAGCACCAGTTGACCGGCTTGAGGCCGCGATAGACATAGCCCTTGTCGAGGATCTTGCCCAGCGTGCGGATTTCGTCGGCCTCGTTCTTGTAGGCCATGGTCAGATAGGGGTGGTCCCAGTCGCCGAGCACGCCGAGGCGCTTGAACTGCTCGCGCTGCTTGGCCACCTGCTCGGTTGCGTAGGCGCGGGCCAGGCGCTGCGTCTCCGCCGCCGACAGATTTCTGCCGTGCGTCTTCTCGATCTGCACCTCGATGGGCATGCCGTGGCAATCCCAGCCCGGCACGTAGGGCGCGTCGAAGCCGGCCATGGTCTTGCTCTTGACGATCACATCCTTGAGTACCTTGTTGACCGCGTGTCCGATGTGAATGTCGGCGTTGGCGTACGGCGGCCCGTCATGCAGCACAAAGCGCGGCCGGCCCGCGCAGGCGGCGCGGATCGCGCCGTACACGTCGTCGCGCTGCCACTGTTCGAGCCATTGCGGTTCGCGCCGCGCGAGGTCTCCGCGCATCGGAAACGGCGTGTCGGTCAGGTTGAGCGTCGCCTTGAAATCGGCTTTTTTTTGATCGGACATGAAGTCACTTTCGATGGGCGCGGTCTAGGTCTGCGCCGTCGCGAAATAGTCGCGGGCTTGCGCCACGTCGGCGCGAATCTGTTGCGTAAGCGCGTCGAGGTCGTCGTATTTTGCCTCGTCGCGCAGTTTGTGCAGGAATTCCACGGTGACCCGACAGCCGTAGATCGACTCGTCGAAATCGAATACGAAGACCTCAAGCAATGGTTGGCCGCCCGACGACACGGTGGGGCGCACGCCAAGACTTGCGACGCCGGCGCGCGGTTGCGGGCCCAGGCCATGGACGCGAACGGCGAAGACGCCGGACAAGGCGGGCCGGCGCTTCATGCGGATATTGGCGGTCGGAAACCCCAGGTCGCGGCCGAGCTTGCGGCCGTGGGCGACCCGACCGGCGATCGCGTAGCGGCGGCCGAGCAGCGCCGCTGCATGGTCCAGGTTGCCCACCTCCAGCGCGCGCCGGACTGCGGTCGACGATACCCGTTCGCCATCGGCGACCACGGTTCCCATCGCCTCCACGCTGAATGTACGGGCCTGCGCGCGCAACGTGGAGATATCGCCCGAGCGACGATGTCCGAAGCGGAAATCGTCGCCGACCAGCACCCAGCGGATCGCCAGGCGCCGTACCAGCACGTCGTCGATGAACGCCGTCGGCGTCAGCGAGGCAAAACGCGCGTCGAAGCGCGCGACATAGATGCGCTCGACGCCCTGACGACGCAACAGATCGAGCTTGTGCGCCAGCGGGACCAGGCGCGGCGGTGGGTTGTCTCCGCCAAAGAACTCGCGCGGATGCGGCTCGAAGGTCAGTGCCGCCGGCGGCAGGCGCAGGTCGTCTGCGGCCTCCTTGAGCCGCGCCAACATGGCCTGGTGGCCGCGGTGCACGCCGTCGAAGTTGCCGATGGTCAGGGCGACGGGGCCCTCGGTGCCGACGGGGAGTCCGCGATAGATCCGCACAATTCGGGGCCGCACCCGGAATCCGATTCCCGGTGAGGCGGTAAAGACAAAGGCTTGAATTCTATCGTATTTCGGGGTCGTCCGTCGCCTGCGGTTGAACTTCGGCCGGCCACTCGCGCCATCCGCCCGGAACGCGCGGATGGAAGAGCGCGAGACGGATCGGCCGCGCATCGATGTGGCGCACCAGACAGGCATAGCGCTCGAGCTGGGGCCGGTAGCGCTCGACCTCACGGGCAAGAAAGGCGTCGACATCACCACCTTCGTGCCTGCCGGTCTTGAAATCCACGATATAGCGCACGCCGTCGGCCACGAAACTGCGATCGATCGACACATGCACGATGCGTCCGTTTTCGACGCCGGCAAGCGCCCATTCGCTGTGTGCATCGTCGTGCGCTGTGGCGAACAGCCAGCGACCGCGGTCATCGGCAAGCGTGCGCTCGATCACTTCCTGCACCGACCGAACGGCGGCTTCGCTCGCGTCAACCGGAACCTCCTCGCGGACGAGTTCGGCCAGGATGCGACCGTGCTCGGCATCAACGCGCCCGGGCGACCAAGCGCCGATGCCGTCGCGATGGAACTGCGCGAGGATGCGGTGGGCGACCGTACCGATCGCGGCAGCGGTCGCCTGTGCCCAGTCGTAGGCCGGCATTGGCGGACCCAGGTCGGCGGCGGCCGGCGCCAGTTCCAGTTCCGACGGGGGTGCCGGCATGGCGAAGTCGACCGGCAGGCGGACCAATGCGGGTGGCAGTTCGACTTCGGTCGTGTCGGCTTCCGGTGCGGGCGGTGGCGGCGTCGCGACTGTGTCCTCCACCATCGGCCAGAGTCGCGCCAGCGCCGACGTACTCCCGGGGGGCTTCCACTGCCGGCCAACTGCAGACGAATCCGCCTCCGGACTCAATGCCGCGACCAGGTGCAGCCGGCGCTTGGCGCGCGTGCAACCGACATAGAGCAGGCGGCCGAGTTCGGCCTCCCCCTCCTCTGCGTCGAGGCCCTGAAGGTAGCGATACACCGGGTCGCGCGTGGTCCCCGCCCCGGTGCGGGCATGCATGGGTGCCAGCAACAGCCTGGCATCGTCGGCGCTTCCACCGCGGCGCTTCCAGCGCAACGGCGGATCATCGCTGCGCGACACCCGTCGGGCCAGCCCGGGCAGGATCACCGTGTCGAACTCCAGGCCCTTGGCCTTGTGCAGCGTCATCACCTGCACCGGCGCGGCGGCCGCCGTCGCCGGTGCGGCGAACAACCGGCCGGCTGCTGCGTCGAATTCATCCCATGCCGGCAGGTCGCCGCCGCGCTCGTGCCGCGCAAGCAGCGCGAACAAACGGGCACTTCCGGCAAGATCGCTTGCGGCCGGCGCACAGGCGGGACCGCCGAGCGCAAGCCAGGCCGCGCGCACGCGCGGCGCAAGTGCTGTGCGTCCACTCGTCTGCAGTGCAGGCTGAAGCGCGTCGCGCAGTCGGGAAAGTCGCGCGATGCCGTCGGCGGAAACCTCGCCAGGCGGCATCGGTTCGCCAAGCAGATCCAGCAGTGCCCCCGTTGGGCGCGCCTGCGTCACTGCAAGCAGGTCGGCCAGCGTCAGCCCGCACCACGGCGCGCGCAGCAGCGCCAGCGCGGCAATACGGTCGTGCGGCTGGACCAGGGCGCGGATCAGCGTCAGCAGGTCGCGGGTCGCAAGGCGTTCGGCCAGCGACTCCAGATCCACCGCCGCATAGTCGACGCGACCACGACGCAACGCCGGCAGGATTGCTGCGAGGTGCGTACGGGCGCGGACAAGAATGGCGATGTCGCGTGAACCTTCGTCCAGCGCCCGCGCAACATGTGCCACCACCAGCGCGGCCTCTTCTTCCGCGTCGGTCGCGACATCGACGGTCGGCAACGGGTCGCTCGGGGATTCGCGCGTTGCCGCGACCTCGTCGTAGGCGACCTCGCCGCGATCCGGATCCGACACCGGCGCCAGGACCGTCGGAAAGATGGCGTTCACCCAATCGATCACCGGGCGCTGCGAACGGAAGTTGCGGGTCAGGCGAAGGAATTCGATCGGTACCTGGTTGATCCGCCCGGCCTGCTGCGCCTCCAGAAAGAAACGCACGTCGGCTTCGCGAAAGCGATAGATCGACTGCATCGGGTCGCCCACCGCAAACAGCGTGCGGCCGTCGCCCTCTTCCCAGCCGCCGGTGAGGCGCCCAAGCAATTCGACCTGGCTTGCCGAAGTATCCTGGAATTCATCGATCAGGATGTGCTCGTAGCGCAGGTCTGCGGCCAGCAACAACTCTTCCGGCTCCTCTGCGTCGCCAAGGGCGGCCAACGCACGCAGCGTGGCTTCCGCGAAGTCGATTTCACCCCGCCTCGCAAACACCAGCGAAAGCCTGGCTGCAAGCGCGGGCAGCAGCGCAAGCGTGGCATCGACAAAGGCCCAGGCTTCGTCGCTGAAGCGGGTGGGCGGCAGCGCGCGCACGGCATCCAGAGCCTTGGCAAGGCCGGGGACCGTCCCCGCCTTCGCAAGCCAGGACTCCATGGCCATCTTGGCGGCCTCGCGTTGCGTAGCGCCTTCGCCCTTGTCCTTCGCCGGGAAGCCGTTGTTCACGGTGAGTTTCCTGCGCCAATTCGGCTCGCCCTTGACCAGCAGCCAATCCGCGAGGCCGGACCAGGCTTCCAGCTTCGCTGCGCCGGCACTGGGCAGGCCGCCGTCGTCGGCCATGGTCGCAAGAATTGCGGCGACTTCGGGCAGGCGAACGGCAAGGGCCTGTGCGGCGTAGCGCTGGTGCACCGGCAGTTCCGCGCGCAGGTCCGGCGGCAGCAGTGCGCGCACGCGCAGCAGGCCGTTCTCGGTCTCCCGCTGCAAGGCCGACTCGAGCCATGCGCGCAGGTCGCCGCCGCCCTGGCCAGTGGAAAGACGCAGCCATTGCTCGCGGCGAGCGAGCATGCCCGCAAGAAGCGCGACCACGCGCTCGGCATCGTTGTCGAGATACGCCAGGAATACCCGCCAATGCGGGTCCTCCACCGATGACTCGGCCAACGCGTCGCGGACCGCGGCCTGGTAAAGCGCGGTTGCGTCGTCGACGAAAGCGGAGGGCGCACCGAGACCCGTGGTCACCGGCACCTGGCGCGTCAGGCCGGTAGCCAGCGCATCGATGGTGACCACGCGCAATCGCGAAGGATTGGCCAGCAGATTCCAACCAGAGGTGGCGTCGCGGGCAAGTGCCGCTGCCGCCAGCGCCCGCAGCATGGCCTCGTGCTGATTCGCGGCGTCGACCGGGGTTGCCTCGGCGGCGTCGCGCAAGGCGCGCAGCACCCGCTCACGCATCTCGGCCGCGGCCTTGCGGGTGAAGGTCATCGCCAGGACTTTTTCGGGACGCTCGACGATTGCCAGCAGTGCGAGCACGCGCGCGATCAGCAGGCCGGTCTTGCCGGAGCCCGCGGGCGCCTGCACCAGGAAGGATCGCGAAACGTCGATTGCCCGCGCCCGCGCGGCACGATCCTCGGCCTCGAGTCGGGCGAAATCAGTTGCCATCGTCGATCTCCCCGGCCTCGTCGTCGGCGCCAAGGGCGCGGACGCGGCACAGCGGAGCGTAGGCGCAGTACCGGCAGGTCGCCGCGTCGCGCGGCGCCACCTCGGCGTGCCCTTCGCGAAAATCCGCGGCCAGCTGTCCGAAAGACTGCCGCCAATGGCGTTCGGCGGCGGCCCAGTCTTCGATTACCACCCCCCTCAGCGCCTGGGGCGTGGTCAGACGCGGCCAGGCCGCTGCATCTGCGGCTAGTCCGAGCACGCCGATGTCCCCGCCCTTCAACCTTGCGTAGGCAAGCGCGCGCACATCCAGCGGCGAATCGTGGTCACGCAGCGCCAGTGCGTACTGGCCGAGCTGCGTGCCGGAGGGGCGGGAGGCAAACCAGCGATTCGGCCCTGGTGCCGCACCGGACTTGTAGTCGATGATCGCCACGCCCTCATCCAGCGCGTCGATCCGGTCGACCTGCAAGCGCAGCGTGACACCGCCCAGCGTGAGTGCCGCATCGGATTCGGTGGCGAGCACTCTGAAAGGCGGGCGCGCACGCTCGACGGTTTCGATCCACGCTGCGATGGTCGTTTCCAGGCGGCGGCGCTCGCCTTGCGCGACCAATGGCGACATCGCCATCCATCGTACCCGGGGGATCGACAGGCAGGCCTGGTCCGCTGCCGACGCGATACGGGCAGGCAGTCCTGGATCGTCGACCGCCGGTGGGCCGGCATCGTCCGGTTGCCAGAACGCGGCCATCGCCCGGTGCAACAGGCTGCCCCGCTCGCGGGCGGACAGACCCGGCGAGGGTTCGGGCCAGTCCTGCGCGTCCAGACGGTGTCGGGCGAACGCCTGGAATGGACAGGCGCTCTGCCGCTCGATCACGTCGACGCCGCCACGCACGGCCACTGCGTCCGGCAGCGGCGGCGCCAGCGCGTCGGCAATCGCCTCCAGGCGCGGCGCCTGTGCAGCCAAGAGGCCGGAATAGCCGGCGGACGCAGGGAATTCGCTGGTTTCCGACAAGGTCCAATCGGCAAACAGCGCAGACCCGGCGCGCTCCTGACCATCCTCGGTCAGTGCATGACTGGCAATCACCAGCGGCGCGGATGCCGCAAAGGTCCCAGTCAATGCCGCCGCGAACGCCAGCGAATGAACGGCATCGGCGCGGGATACGCCATGCTCGCGCTGCCAGGAAAGCGGCAGCAGCGGACTGGGTGCCGGCGGCGGCGGCCAGCGCTCAGCCGCCATGCCGGTGATCCAGAGTGCGTCGAAGCCGAGCCCTGCCGCCTCGAGGACGCCGAGAATCTGCACCGGTGGCACCGGCGCGTCCGGCTGGAACAGCGTGCGTGCCGCAGCCGCGCGCAGCGCGGCCATTGCCTCGCTTCGCGACAGCGTCGGTGCTACGGCGTCGAGTGCGCTGAATTCGCCCAGCAGTCGGGCCCAACGCTGGGCCGCCTGCCACTCGTGGCTGGAAAGCGCCGGCACACCCGGCCATCCCAGCGCGACCAGCCATTCCTCCCAGACCTGCACCCAGGCGCGCGGCGACTGCCGCCGCGATGGCGGCGGGGAGACCGACCGCCACCGTTGCGCGAGCGCCGGATCGAATCCCGATGCCAGCGCCGCGACGCCGACTGCGAAGCCGACCGATCCGATGCCGCCGTCGCGCCACAGCTGTTCGATGCCCGCCCGTCGCATCCACGCTGCCGGCCCACCCGGAAGGTAGGGCGAGCGCAATATCGCGGCAGCGACCGCGCTGTCCAGCATTGCGGCCGACCATTCGATCAAGTCGAGCGCCACGCAGATCAGCGGCACGCTCGTCAGCGGCTCGCCGAGCGTCACGCCGTAGGGCCGCGCCCGTTCGGAGCCGGGCGCCAGCGCCAGCTGCGGGCAGAGCAGATCGTCGGCAACGGCGACCACCTCGGCGCGCCGTTCGGCAAGATCGGGAACGACGATGCCGACTCGGGCGTTGGGGTCTGCCACGATGCAAGACCGCGCGAAGGCCAGCGCCTGGGTCAGTTCGGCATCACGATCTGCCGCAGCCATCCGCAGGCATCGCGCCTCGCGGCGATCGGGCAGTTGCACTTCGCCAGTGCCGACCTTCGCCGCCGCCAGCGCATCCATCATCCGGCGCCGCTGCGCACTGCAGTCCAGGAACCCGGCAAATACCACACTGTGGTCGCGCCATGCCGGCATTGACGCAGCCGCAGCAGCGACGACGTCGGCCAAATCTGCCGCGTCGATGCAATTGGCATCGTCGAGTGCCTTGCGATAGGCGCCGCCCCAGCGGGCAAATGCGGCAGCGTCGTCGGCGAAGCCGGATTGCGCCCAGGCGGCAAAGGCCTCATCGGCACGCCTCCAGGCATGAAAACGCGACCACGCGTCACGCGCCAGGTCGGCGGCGCCGCGCACGCCGAGCAACGCGGCATCTTGCCCGACGATTCTCTCCCAAAGGTATGCCGCCGCCGATGGAGGCAGCGCGGGCCGCGAATCGGCCAACGCACCGGCTGCAAGCGCCTCCAGCCAATAGTTGTCCAGCCACGCCGACCAGGGCAGCACGTTCACCGCCGGCCAGACAGCCAAACCGCGCGCCGCCTGCGCGGCATCGTGGTCGGCGGCAATGCGCCGGGCGAGACGCTTGTTGGGCGTGACGACCGTGGAGCCGCCTGCCAATGCGGCCGCGAGGTCGATATGGTTCATGGTTGCGGTGCGCGGTTCTGACGCGGCGCAATTGCCGAGCCGGGGAGCGCACGAATGTAGCAGGTTTGCAGCCGCCGCCGGGACGCGAGGTGATCGGTCCGCCGTCAGCAGGCGCTCATTCGCCTCACACTCACCTCACACTTGCCTCACACGCACCTCACGCGGTCACCGCGTGAGCAAACGTCGTCAGTCGCCGCGCCCTGAGGTTGCGGCCATGTTGCCACCGGAAGTCGCGCCGATGTTCGAGGCGCCGGCGAAAACGGTCGACAGTGGTGCCGAACGCGGCGCGAGCATGGGCGGCTTGACGCCGGCAACAGCACCTGACTCTGCGGCAATGCGCGTGTCGAGACGGCGCAACGTCTGTTTCCACTCGCCGCACCAGTCATCGTCACGCACATGCGGCCACACGCCCTCGATCATGTAGGACTTGGCGTTGATCGGATGCAGCATCGGCGCGCCCTTTCGGCACTGGCCCCATTGCACTCCTCGGGCGTCGGTGGGCTTGGCGATCTGGCGGTCATAGAATTGGCAGGCGAGGCATTTGTCCACGATCGAATCTTTCGCATTCAGTGACCCAGAAACTGGCGTCGGGATTGAAATGGGTGGTTCATGCGCACTGCATTCGGGAAGTTCTGCAGCCAACTGCGATCACGGTATCGGACCTGGTAATCGGCAGATTGAATCGCTGCCGCGGAATTTTGGCCATCGACCACACGGATGAGGTCGGATCGACAGTGATGCCTGTTTCAGTGCAGGACGAGCGCAACGAAGTCACCTTGCGGCAGGATCGCAGGTCTCGCGCGCCGGGTGATGCAGCGCGCGCCGGTGGTCGAAATGCGCGTCCTGGAAAATCGGTGCGTTGTTTTGGCTTGTTCCGCGCCTTGCCGGGCCCGGGTCTGGCGCAACGCCGGATGCCCGGTCGGCGGACTCACCGCGCGGCGGGGCGCCACGTGGCGGGCAGGCTGCTGCCTGGATGCAATTACGGCCGCCGACCGCATCGCTGTTTGCAGTCTGGAAAAAAACATTTTCCCGGCGGCCGTAACATTGTTATCGACGTCTTGCCGATCAGGCCGCAAGCAGCGGCATGATCGCCCGCAGTCCTGCCGGGACCTCCTGGACGCGTCGTTTCGCCAGGACCGTCAATTCGTCGAGTGAAGTCTTGAGTTCTACGTCGGCTTGTGCAGCTTCGTGCGCCAATTGCGCGTCATACGCGTGACGCCGCTCGGCGGACGACAATACTTCGTAGGCCGCGTGGATCGCCCGAACCAGACCGGACAAATCCTGTCCGGCATCGGCCGCACCGTACTGGAAGCGTTCGAGCACGGACAAATAGGCCGCTTCAATGCACGCGGAACTGGCCCCTGGGGACAGATCGAGGTAATCGTAGTGGGTGTAGATCACGCTGCGTCTCCTGTCTGGTTTCATTTGAGACCTGGGTCCCGATGAATACCTAAAAGCAGCAAGCGTGCCAACCGTGGTGGGCAACCTCCATCGTCATGATTTGTTGAGAATTACGGAAACCTGTGTGCAACAAAATCCGCCGGTTCCCGGCAGCTAGTTGCCCTGCGCTATATCATCGCCAGCGGCCGTTCCCGGTCCGGCGGCGCGAAGGCGGCATCGAGCTCGGCCAGCACGGCGGCAGACAGTTCGACATTCGCAGCGGCACGGTTGGCGGTGACGTGACGCAGATCGGACGATTGCGCGAGCACGATCACTCCCGGCCGGGTCAGCACCCAGGCCAGTGCGAGTTGCGCCGCACTCAGGCCCAGCGGTTTGGCGATCGCGGCCAGATGGGCGTTGGACGCCAATCGCCCCTGGTCTATCGGCGAGTAGGCCATCACCGGAATCTGTCGAGTCTGGCATTGCTCGAGCAAGCGCCACTCGATGCCACGCTCGGTCAAGTTGTAGAGCACCTGATTTGCCGCGCAGTGCCGTCCGTCCGGAAGTGCGGCGACTTCGGCCATGTCGGAGGAGTCGAAATTGGACACGCCCCAGCGCAGGATCTTGCCCTGCTGTCGCAGGCGCTCGAACGCGTCGACGGTCTGCTCCAGCGGGATGCTGCCGCGCCAGTGCAGCAAGTAAAGGTCGATCCTGTCCGTATTCAGACGCTGCAGGCTGCGCTCGCAAGCGGCAACGGCGCTTTTCGTTCCCGCATTTTGCGGATAGACCTTGCTGACCACGAAGGCCTGGTCGCGACGACCGGCGAGCGCCCTGGCCACTATTTTTTCGGCGCGACCGTCGGCATACATTTCGGCGGTATCGACGAGGGTCATGCCGAGGTCGAGTCCGCGCTGCAGCGCCGCAATCTCGCGCTTGGCATCGGCCGCGTGTTCGCCCATTGTCCATGTGCCCAGTCCCAATGCCGGCACCTGCACCGCGTCGGGGAAAGCCACCATGCGTATCGGTTTCTTGTCGTGCATCGGCACAGCATAACCGCCGCCGCGCAGGTTGCCCACCGTCCAGTAGAATCGCCGGATGAATGATTCGCCGCCGCCAAACACCGGTCGTCTGGTCGTACGCGGCGCCTGCCCGCACGATTGCCCGGATACCTGCGCACTGGAAACGACCGTCGAAAATGGTCGTGCGATCAGCATCCGCGGAGCCGCGGCGCATCCACCGACGGCCGGCGTCCTGTGTACCAAGGTCGCGCGCTATCTGGAACGCACCTACTCCGACCAGCGGGTGCTGCATCCACAGCGCCGGGTCGGTCGCAAAGGCGAGGGCCGCTTCGAGCGGATTTCATGGGACGAGGCGCTTGCCGAGATCGCGCAGCGATTCACCGCGATTGCCGGTTCGACCGACGGCCCGGAGGCGATCCTTCCGTACAGCTATGCCGGCACCATGGGCCTGCTGCAGTACGGCTCGATGGACCGACGGTTTTTTCATCGCCTCGGCGCATCGCTGCTCGACCGGACCATCTGTGCCAGCGCCGGCAAGGCCGGCTGGTCCGCGGTCATCGGCAATACGGTGGGCATGGACGTCGAGCGCTACGCGGGCAGCCGGCTGATCCTCATCTGGGGCAGCAATGCGATCGTCTCCAATCTGCATTTCTGGACGCGGGCGCAGGAGGCGAAGCGCCAGGGCGCGCGCCTGGTCGCCATCGACCCCTACCGAAGCGCGACCGCCGAAAAATGCCACGAGCACATCGCACTGCTGCCGGGCACCGACGGCGCGCTGGCGTTCGGACTGATGCACGTGCTGATCGCCGAAAACCTCATCGATCGCGACTACGTCGACCGCTTCACCGTCGGCTTCGACGCGCTGGCCGCGCGGGCGGCGGAATGGACGCCGGAACGCACCGCGCGCACCTGCGGCATTGACGCCGCGCAGATTGTCGCGGTGGCGCGCGAGTACGGCACCACGCGGCCGGCGGCGATCCGCCTCAACTACGGAATGCAGCGTACCGCCGGTGGCGGGAATGCCGCGCGCGCGATCGCCTGCCTGCCGGCGCTGGTGGGCGCCTGGCGCGATCCCTCGGGTGGCGCCCTGCTGTCCTCGTCCGGTTTCTATCCGGTCGATCACCGGGCGCTGGAACGCCCCGATCTCATGCGCGGCCATCCACGCACCATCAACATGACCACGCTCGGCGACGCACTCAATGACGCCACGCCGCCGGTGCGCGCGATCTTCGTCTACAACTCGAACCCGGTCGCGGTCGCGCCCGAGTCCGCGCGCGTGCGCGCCGGTTTCGCCCGCGAGGACCTGTTCTGCGTCGTCCACGAGATCTTCCAGACCGACACCGCGGACTTCGCCGACATCCTGCTACCGGCGACCACGCAGCTGGAGCAGCTGGACGTGCACAGCTCCTACGGGCACCTGTACGCGCAGGCCAACAACCCGGCCATCGCGCCGCTGGGCGAAGCGCTGCCCAATACCGAGCTGTTCCGCCGTCTTGCAGCGGCAATGGGCTACACCGACGACTGCTTTCGCGACAGCGATGAGGACATCGCCCGCCAGGCCTGGGACCGCAACGATCCGCGTTCGCAGGGCCTCGACTGGGACCGCCTGAGCCGCGACGGCTGGGCCCGGCTGGCGCTGCCGGGTGGCGACGCGCCCTACGCGCAGGGCGGCTTTCCCACGCCTTCCGGCAAGTGCGAATTCGCCAGCGCGACGATGGCGGCGCAGGGGCTGGACCCGCTGCCCGACGTCGTGCCGCCGCGCGAGTCCGTCGCCACCAATCCGGAACTGGCTCGGCGCTACCCGCTGGCGTTCATCTCGCCGCCCGCGCGTAATTTCCTCAATTCGTCGTTCGCCAACCTGCCCACGTTCACCGCCGAGGAGGGCACACCGAAGCTTCTCCTGCATCCCGACGACGCGGCATCACGCGGTATCGCGCAGGGGGATCGCGTGCGCATTTTCAACGATCGGGGCAGCTTCCACGCCGACAGCGCGCATCGGCGACAGGACGAGGCCGGGCCTGGTCGTGGCGCCGTCGGTGTGGTGGCAGAAACTGTCTCCGGATGGCTGCAACGCCAACGCGGTGACCTCGCAGGCGCTGACCGACATGGGCCGAGCAGCGACCTTCTACGATTGCCTGGTCGAGGTCGCGCGCGCCTGACGCACGCGATGCGAAGCTACAGCTTGCGCACCAGCCCGACCATCACGCCGAATATTTCCAGCGAGCCTTCCGGGCGGATGACCGCGTAGGCCTTGTTCTCCGCGCGCAGCACGAACTTGCCGGCCTCGAGTTCGAGGCGCTTCAGCGTGAACTGGTTGTCGACGATGGCCACGACGATGTCGCCTTTCTGCGCCGATGGCCGTTTCTCGACGACAACCAGGTCGCCTTCGAAGATGCCCGCGTCCATCATCGAGTCGCCCTTGACGCGGATCAGTACCGTCTGTGACGGCCGTTCGATCAGGTAGTCGTCGATGGTCAGCGCGTCGGCCTCGCTGTCGTCCACCGCATCCGGCAGTCCGGCGCGCACCGGCGAATCCGCCAGCGGCCGCGCAAAGAACTGCCGCGTGGGCGCCAGCCGCCGGTCAGGGGTGGATTCGAGATAACCTGCGAGCTTGAGCCGCGCGACCAGCGCCGCCACCGACGACTTGGACTTGAGTCCCAGCAGGCTGCCGATGGACGAGTAGGACGGCAGCGCGCGGTGCCGGGCGTAGTAGTCCTGCAGCGACGTCAGGTAGGAACGATCGTTCGACATGGCGGTAGAATACGAACGAACGTTCTTGCCGTCAAGCCCCTCTGCCCTCCGTCCATCGGTACGATTTCGACCCTCCGTCCGACCCTCCAATGCAGCTTTTCGCCCCCTCGCTGGCCATCGTCGACCTGGAGACCACCGGCATGCGCGCTGCCGAGGACCGGATCACCGAGGTCGGCATCGTCCGGGTGGACGCCGACGCGGCCGGCGGCGCGCCGCGCGTGCATGAATGGAGCACGCTGGTCGACCCCGAGGTGCCGATCCCGCCGGTGATTCAGTCGCTCACCGGCATCACCGACGCCATGGTGGCTGGCGCGCCGACCTTCTCCGCGGTTGCCGACGACATCGCCGAGCGGCTGGCCGACTGCGTGTTCATTGCCCACAACGCCCGCTTCGACCATGGCTTCCTGAAGCACGCCTTCGAGCGCGCCGGCAGGACGTTCTCGGCGCGCGCGCTGTGCACGGTCCGGCTGTCGCGTCGTCTGTATCCGGACGCGCAGGGGCACGGCCTCGACGCGGTGATCGCCCGCCACCAACTGGCCGGCGCCGGACGCCATCGCGCGCTGGGTGATGCCCGCGCGGTGTGGGCGTTCATCGAGGCGCTGTATCGCGAGTGGCCGGCCGAGACGATCGAAACCGCGGTGCGGCGCCTGCTGCGCATCCCCAGCCTGCCGCCGCAGCTGCCTGCCGATTGCCTTGACGCGCTGCCCGAGGCGCCCGGCGTCTATCTGTTCTACGGCGAGAATCCGCTGCCGCTGTACGTCGGCAAGAGCGTCAACCTGCGCGAGCGCGTCGCGTCGCATTTCGCCGGCGACTGGCGCAGCGAAACCGACCTGCGCCTGTCGCAGGAGATCCGCCGCATCGAGTTCGAGGAGACGTCGGGAGAATTGGGCGCATTGCTGCGCGAGGCGACGCTGGTGAAAACGCTGCTGCCTGCGCACAACCGGGCGCTGCGCCGCAAGGAAGAGGCCGGCGCCCTGACGCTCGACGCGAAGCATGGTCCGGACTTCGTTCCCGCATCCGCCATCGAGCCGGGCGCGCTCGCCGGGCTGTACGGCCCGTTCGCCTCCAAGCGCGCGGCGCGCGAGACGCTGCGCACGCTGGCCGCCGAACACCGGCTGTGCTGGCGCCAGCTGGGTCTGGAACGGCGCAGCGGCGGTCCCTGTTTCCAGCGGCAATTGAAACGCTGTGCCGGCGCCTGCATCGGTGAGGAGTCCGCGGCGGAACACGATGCGCGCCTGCTTGTGGCTCTGGCGCCGGCGGCGATCCCGGCCTGGCCGCTTCCTGGCCCCGGTCTGGTCCGCGAGGCCCGTCCGAACGGTGGCCGCGTCGACGTGCACGTGCTGCGCGACTGGTGTTGGCTGGGCAGCGCGCGTGACGACGGTGAACTCTTCGCGCTGCTGGCGGCGCCGCCGCGCCCGCATTTCGACATCGACATCGCGCGGCTGCTGCTCAAGCGATGGGCCAGCGGATCGCTGGAACTGGTCACCGCCCAGGAGTCCGCCGGAAAGGCGATCGACAACGTATGAGGCGCGGCGTTTCGGCGGCAGGCATCGTGGACTCGTCGTGTCGGATGACCGATACTGGAAGGGGCAACAACGCCGAATGCCGGCATGGTGCTCCACTCCGGCCTGCGGTAATTTCCTGACCGGAGCACCCGCGCGCGCGTTTGCGCGCCCCAACCCAGGAGATTCCCGAATTGGACGGAACGTTGACGTTGGCGCGATGGTTTCGCGAACTCGGACCCGATGCACTCGCATTGGCGGCCAGCGCGGCGATGGTCGGCGCGTATTACTTCAACCTCCGGCTGCGCGTCCGCCGCAACCCCGCCTCCTCCATCCAATACGTCAACGAATCGGCGCGAGCGCTGTGGGTGGAACACATCATGTCCAATCCGTCCAAGGACGTGATGGCCGTGCAGACGCTGCGCAACTATGTCATGGTCGGCATCCTGATGGTGTCGACCGCAACCCTGCTCATCATCGGCACGCTGACGCTCACCGGCCAGGCGGACAACATGGCGCGCAGCTGGCATGCGATCAATCTTCTGGGCCCGCCGTCGGCAGCGTTGTGGATCGTCAAGGTCATTTGTCTGCTGGCGGATTTCCTGGCCGCGTTCTTCTCGTTCGTGATGTCGCTGCGGCTGGTCAATCACGTGGTGTTCATGCTCAACGTTCCACGCGAATTGCGTGAGGCATTGCCTGCATTGGCGCCACGATCTGTTGCGCAACGGCTCAACCGTGCTGGCTACATGATGGCGTTCGGCATTCGCGCACTGTTTTTCGCGATTCCTCTGGTGTTCTGGTTGTTCGGTCCGGCGCTGCTGGTGCTCGCCACCTTCGGGCTCCTGGTGGTGCTGCACAAGCTGGATCATAACCAGGTCATCGTCTAACGCAACTCGCCGCCGCCATTGCGAGGTCCGAGCAGCCCCCTCTCGCTCGATTCACGCCGGCTGGCGGCGGGCTGCACCCCGCCCGCGCCGTCCGATCAGGGCATCGACTACAAGGTCAAGTCCGAACCCGGCGCAGCTCCAAGTAGGACCACCCCGTCGCGTACGCTTTCCACATCGGGTGGGTGATGCGGCGGCGCGACGGGTTGCGCTTTTCCGGGGTCGGCAGGACTCGGATGATGCCGGTCAACCCTTCAGGTGCGCCGTCGCTCGATGCGCAGGACCGGCAGGTCCGAACGCGGCCGACCGCCGCCTTCGTCGCCGAGCTGTCTCGCTGCAACGACGCCACCCGACAGGCCGCCCATCACCGGCGGGAACACGTCCGCCGGCGGTACGAGTTGCGCGGTCGGCAGCCCGTTGCTGTGCCAGCCTTCACTCGGGTCCGTGCTCATGCGTTCCAGCGAGATGGCCGGTGCGTGCACGAAGGGGATGAGCGCATTGGGTTGTCCCCACGTGGTATCCAGGCCGAAGACCGCGAAGTAATCCGGAACCCACCAATCAGCCGACGAGATCGTCAAAGTGAACTGCCCACCTTCCACGTCTCCCCGGCTGAAGGGCGCCGCGAGGTCGGTGACGTAGAAATTGGCGTGCCCTTGCACGAGATCGCCCTGCGGCGTCTTGGGAAGCAGGTAGCTCAGCAGCAGGCGACCCGGCGCCCCCGCCTGAAGGGTGACCGGGCCCTCGGTTCCAGTGTCCGAGGCACTGCCTCCGGGTCCGGGACCTCCGGGCAGGAAGCCCGGATATTGATCGGTGGCGCTGATCACAATCATGCGCCATGCACGAGTCGTCGTAAGCGCGGTACCGACAGGGCGCAGCGCGATTTCGGCTATGCCCTCGCTGCTGTCGGTGCTGAGCCATGTGCCGGCGGAAGCCGCCGTCAGCGGGGTCGCAAGGTCGATCAATGCGCCAAGCGGCACTACACGAACGTCCGGCAGGCGCCCGGCGACGCCCCAGGCAATCACGTGCTCGGGGGCCCAGGCATCATCGCCACCAGCCAGCAGCCTCAGGACAAGGTCTTCGGAATCCAGCGCCTGGTCTGCGACGTCGATCCTGAACACGGCGGCCCTGCCCCGGCCCAATCCATCGATATCGCCCTCGAGCGGAACGAGGAACAAGTCCTGCGCGCCACGACTGACGAGAATGGTGGGGGCATCCTTCGTACCCGCGTCTTTCACGTTTCGCGTACGGGTTGCGACGTAGAACTCGGTCAGCCTCGCCATGGGTCCCTCTCGAAAAGGCACAACTACCGGACAGGCGTCGTACTGAACGATGCTACTGCCCGGTAGAAGGCCTGTCAAAGCGGGAGGCGCCTGCTCCCGCGCTCGTCAAAAATACCAAGCGTGCCATGACTGAAGACGTAACATCGATGGCGGCAACGGTTACCATGACCAATGTTCGGCCAGGACCGCACGATCTCGACTGGCCCGCACGCGTGCTCGTGTGCTGGTGGCGGGTGGTATGCCGTGTCAATATGATCGCAAGCCGGAATGGAGGGGTCATGACATGAACGGCGACTTTGCAGAACTAAGGGCTGCTTGCCAGGCAAGCGTGGTTTCACGCGACTCGGAAAAGATCAGCGAAGGAGAATCGATCTGGATCATGGGCATCCCGGTTCCCGCCGACGCCGGGCACATTGGCCTTTCGATGGCCGAAGGCCACTGCGTTGTCGTGAGCGAGTCGTCGATCCTCGAAGTCCGGAAGGACGAGCATCGATACCTCGTTCGGGTGAAAGCCGGAACTACTGCCGTTGTTCGATCCGAGGCAGTCATCGCATTGCGCGACACGGGATGCGGCTGCGTTGAGGAGTCGGCAAAGTCAGCGGTGGCGAAGCCGATCGCGGCAGCGGATAGTCATCCCGATCCCAAATCCGACTCGGACTGCTGGCTGACGTGCCAGTGGTTCAATGTATGCAGCCCCTATCGCACCAAGGGTGGACGGTCTTTGCGGGTCTGCGTTCCAGCCTTGGTTTGCGGCTGGTATTGCCGAGGCGATCGACCCCAGTAGTGCCCGCTGACTACTCTTGAGCCCTGGCTGGGGTGCCGCGCGCGGGCGCCGACGCCAGGGTGGCCGCGGGCGGGTGCGGTGTGGGTTGGCGCTGTCGGCTTTTTGCTTTCGACCGCGACGCGTCATCGAGACCCGTCAAGACCGGCCGCTCGCTCCGAAGTCCGCCGCTCCGGGTGCCGATGTTTCCCAGCGCACAGTGTCGCGTGAACAATTTCGGCACGATAGGCCATGCGTTCAAAACCGCACCGGGGCGCAGACCGTACTTAAACTCGTGCCGCCCCGCACATGAAGCGGCCGGACCGACAAGTGTGCGGTGAGGTCCGTCCTGCGGAGTGTCGTCGCGTTCAGGCAATTCCACACTTCAATTCGCACGAAAGGCAGCAAGATGAACAGGATCGTCTACATCGTCGGCGCAGTCGTCATCATCATCGCCCTGCTGTCGTTTTTCGGGCTGCGTTGATGTTTGCGGCGGGCCGGCGACCTGACTCCAGCCATCAGCACGTGGGGAAGCTGCCATGCGGCTAGACGACCAGCGGGCCAGCGGAAACGTCGAGGACCGCCGGGGTAGGCGCATGGTCGGCGGCGGGCTTGGCATCGGAGGCATCGTGATCGTCCTTGCCGCCTATTTTCTCGGCTTTGACCCCAGCGCCCTGCTGAACGTGGCGGAACAGGCCGGCACCCAGCGCGAAACGTCCGAGGTGCCGATAGGTGCGCCTGCGGACGAGATGGGGCAATTCGTATCCAGGGTCCTCGGTAGCGCCGAGGACGTCTGAGGCAAGCTCTTTCAGCAGTCGAAAGGTCAATACTGCCCGCCGACGCTGGTCCTCCATGAAGGGCAGGCGCGGTCGACCTGCGGAATGGGCCAATCGGCTGCGGGCCCCTTCTACTGTCCCGGCGACAAAAAGCTTTGCCCCGATTTCGTGTTCTTCCGCGACCTGCAAACGCGCTTCGTGGCTCCCGGAGATTTCGCCCAGGCCTACGTGATTGCGCACGAGGTGGGTCACCATGTGCAGAACCTCACCGGCAAGTTGCAGAACGTGGATGCCGCACGCGGAAACGCTTCCCAGGCCGAAGCCAACCGGACTTCCGTGCGCCTGGAGTTGCAGGCCGATTGCTACGCGGGCGTATGGGGGCATCACGCGGGCACGATGAAGCAGCTGGACTCGGGCGACATCGCGGAGGCGCTCGGCGCCGCGACGGCGATCGGGGACAATCGGATGCGGAAGCAGACCCAGAGCCGCATCGTCCCCGAGACGTTCACCCACGGTTCGTCGGAGCAGCGCGTGCGCTGGTTCAAGCGCGGGATGGACTCGGGCCTCCCGAAGGACTGCGACACTTTTTCGGCCGGTGCCCTCTGAGGAGCCCCTTGGCAGGGCTTTGGCAACGTGAAGTCAAGGCTGGCTCCGAAATCTTCGCGAGCGCCGAACTATCGGTAGCCGTCGCTATTTCTTGGCGTCCTGGGCCGCGTCCTGGATCTGCTGACCCGTCTTCTCGATCTTCTTGCCGACGCTTTCGACAGCCTTGTCGACTTCCTTGCCGGCGCGTTCCGCCGGGCCTTCCTTTTTTTCGCATCCGGACAGTCCGAACGCGAGGACACTCGCCGCCACGGCGAACGCGACAACGTTGATGAACCTGTTCATGCAATTCTCCTGCGCTCGTTGATTTCGTCATTCCGCGATAAGTTGGGCTATCGGCTGCAGCTGCTCCGCATGTTGTGAGACGCCCTTCATGATGATGATAATCGGAATGCCAAGCAATATGCCCGGGATACCCCCAAGCCAGCGCCGGAACAGCAGTATGAGGAATACGCCGGCCGCGCTCGATCCTGCATGCTCCGGAATTCTCAGGGCCCATCCACGATAAGGCCACCCGGGCGAGCAAACCCGCGCATGCGACTCTGACGAATACATGGACTCGTCAAGCCAATGGAGGACCTCGTGAAGATCGTCGAAATCCGTGAGCAGACCATTCCCATCTCCAGCCCAATCCGCAACGCGTATACCGATTTCAGCGAGATGACGCTGAGCCTTGTCGCGGTGATCACCGACGTGGTTCGGAACGGCAGGCCGGTGGTCGGCTATGGCTTCAACTCGAACGGTCGCTACGGTCAGGGCAAGCTGATGCGCGAGCGCTCTTTGGCCATCGGCACCATCGACATGGCGGTCTGGGACGCCGTCGCGAAGATCGACAGAAAGCCGCTGTTCCAGCTGCTCGCCGACCGCTACGGCGACGGCCAGCCCGATCGCAGGATCTTCGTCTATGCCGCCGGCGGGTACTACTACCCGGGCCAGGATCACCAGAAGCTCAAGGACGAGATTAAAAGCTACATCGACAGCGGCTACACGGTCGTTAAGATGAAAATCGGGGGCGCATCGCTCGACGAGGACCTGCGACGCATCGACTCGATCCTGAGCGTACTGCAGGATGGTCAGAGACTTTGCGTCGATGCCAATGGACGTTTCGATCTGGACTCCGCGATTGCCTTTGCGAAGGCACTTTCGCAGTACGACCTCTTCTGGAGTTAGGAGCCTGGCGATCCGCTCGATTTCGAGCTGCAGGCGACACTGCGAAACCACTACAGCAATCCGATGGCGACCGGGGAGGACCTCTTCTCGATGCAGGATGCGCGCAACCTGATCCGCTACGGTGGCATGCGCCCGGACCGCGACTGGCTGCAGTTCGACTGCGCGTTGAGCTACGGCCTGGTCGAATACCTGCGCACACTGGCAATGCTCAAGGAGCACGGCTGGTCCTCGAGTCGCTGCATTCGGCATGGTGGTCACCAGATGTCGCTGAACATCGCCGCAGGCCTGGGGCTCGGTGGCAACGAGTCCTACCCCGACCTGTTTCAGCCGTTCGGCGGCTTTCCCGATGGGGTCAGGGTCGTCGACAGCTATGTGACGCTGCCGGCACGGTCCGTCAGCGTCATAATTATCGTCTATGGCGTTTATTGAAATAATCTATTGGACTTATCGCCCAGGAATTTGTACCTTGGCTGTAAGGCACCAATCCTGGGGCGATGTCTGGAACCTTGCACGTCGCGCCACGACAGCCTTGCACCGACCCATGTGCATTCCCCGGGCGGCGCGCCGAGCCGCCCGGGCGGCAATCAGAGGAGGAAACCATGTCGACCGAAACCAGATGCCCGTTCAACCACGTCGCCGGCCTCGGCAGGACCAACCAGGACTGGTGGCCCAAGCAACTGCGGCTGGACCTGCTGCATCAGCACTCGTCGAAGTCCGACCCGATGGGCGAGGCGTTCAACTATGCAGAGAAATTCAAGGGCCTTGACTACAAGGCGCTGAAGAAGGACCTGGTCAGGCTGATGACCGATTCGCAGGACTGGTGGCCGGCGGACTTCGGCCACTATGGGCCGTTCTTCATCCGCATGTCCTGGCATGCCGCCGGAACCTACCGCATCGACGACGGCCGGGGCGGCGGCGGCCGTGGCCAGCAGCGCTTCGCGCCGCTCAACAGCTGGCCCGACAACGTCAACCTCGACAAGGCGCGGCGCCTGCTGTGGCCGATCAAGCAGAAGTACGGCGCGGCCATCTCCTGGGCCGACCTGCTGATTCTCGCCGGCAACGTCGCGCTTGAGTCGATGGGCTTCCGGACCTTCGGCTTCGGCGGGGGCCGAGCGGATGTTTGGGAGCCGGACGAGGACGTGAACTGGGGCGACGAGATCGCCTGGCTGGGCGTGGACAAGCGCTTCAGCGGCGACCGCGATCTCAACCCGCCGTTCGGCGCCACCCACATGGGCCTCATCTACGTCAACCCGGAGGGACCGAACGCAAGCGGCGACTACATGGCGGCCGCCAAGGACATCCGCGCCACCTTCGGCCGCATGGCGATGAACGACGAGGAGACCGTCGCCCTGATCGCCGGCGGCCATACGTTCGGCAAGTGCCACGGCGCCGCGCCCGAGTCGCACAAGGGACCCGAGCCGGAAGCCGCGCCGCTGGAAGCGCAGGGCCTGGGCTGGATGAGCGACTACGGCACCGGCCACGGCGCCGACACGATCTCCAGCGGCCTCGAGGTGACCTGGACCAGGACCCCGGCGCTATGGAGCAACAACTATCTCGAGAACCTGTTCAAGTACGAGTGGGAACTGACCAAGTCGCCCGCCGGCGCAAAGCAATGGGTGGCCAAGGACGCGCCGGAGATCATCCCCGACGCGCACGACCCCAAGAAGATGCACAAGCCGACCATGCTGACCACCGACCTGACGCTGCGCTTCGATCCGGAATTCGGGAAGATCTCGCGCAGGTTCCTCGACGATCCGCAGGCCTTTGCCGAAGCCTTCGCGCGCGCCTGGTTCAAGCTGACCCACCGCGACATGGGCCCGCGTGCGCGCTATCTCGGTCCGGAAGTCCCTGCCGAGGAACTCATCTGGCAGGACCCCATTCCCGCGGTCGACCACAAGCTGATCGACGAGAAGGATGTTGCATCGCTCAAAGCCAAGGTGCTGGCTTCGGGGCTGTCCGTCTCGCAGCTGGTTGCGACCGCCTGGGCATCGGCCTCCACTTTCCGCGGTTCCGACAAGCGCGGCGGCGCGAACGGCGCGCGCATTCGCCTGGCGCCGCAGAAGGACTGGGACGTCAACCAGCCCGCGCAACTGGCGAAGGTGCTCACGACCCTGGAGGGCATCCAGGGCGAATTCAACAAGTCGGCGTCCGGCGGCAAGAAGGTCTCGCTCGCGGACTTGATCGTGCTGGGCGGCTGCGCCGCAGTCGAAGCAGCGGCGAAGAAGGCCGGCGTCGAGGTGAAGGTCCCCTTCTCGCCGGGCCGCATGGATGCGTCGCCTGAGCAGACCGATGTGGACTCGTTCGCCGTGCTGGAGCCGATCGCCGACGGCTTCCGCAACTACGTCCGCAAGGGCTGCGAGGCATCGGAAGCCCAACTGCTGATCGACAAGGCGCAGTTGCTGACATTGACCGCGCCAGAGATGACGGTCCTGATCGGCGGCATGCGGGCGCTGAATGCGAACGTCGGCCAGTCCAAACATGGCGTCTTCACCGCGCGGCCCGGGACGCTGACCAACGATTTCTTCGTCAATCTCCTCGACATGAACACGAAATGGCAGAAGTCCGCCGCCTCCGAAGGCGTGTTCGAGGGGACCGACCGGAAAACGGGCAAGCAGAAATGGACCGGCACCATCGCCGATCTGGTCTTCGGCTCCAACTCCCAGCTCCGCGCGCTGGCCGAAGTCCATGCCAGCGCGGACGCGCAGCAGAAGTTCGTGCACGACTTCGTCGCCGCATGGAACAAGGTGATGAACCTCGATCGCTTCGACCTGGCGTGATCCGGGAGGAAGGATCCTGAGGGTCCCGTGACGCACAGGCGCGACCTGGCTTCGGTTCACCCGGAGCCGGCGTCGCCTGTGGAACCCGGTTGACGGCGGATTGATACAGATCAACCCTATTCATATTCGTATATATAGCAATTGCGCTATATTGAAGATATGAACCCGAGCGTCGATCTGATTGGCGATCCCACCCGGCGCTGCATGCTGGCGCTGTTGGCCGTCGAGGGCGAGATCTGCGTCTGCGAGTTCGTTGCGGCGCTCGACGAGCTCCAGCCAAGCGTTTCGCGCAACCTCGCCCTGCTGCGCGAAGGCGGCTGGCTCGTGTCCCGGCGTGAGGGCACTTGGATGCACTATCGACTGGCGCGATTGCCGAATTGGGCGCGGACGCTGGTCGGCGCGCTGGTCAGCGGCGGTGTCCCGCCTGCGATCCTGCGCGGGGCCAGGACGCGCCTCGCGGCGTTTCCTGGCCGGCCCCCGCGTGCCATCGGACGCGTTGCATGAACGCCGCTCTCGCGCTGCCCAGCCGGCGGCCCAGGCTGTTCCTGCTGGTCGCGGCCGCGGCATGGTTCGTCGCCTACCAGGCATTGACCCCGGTGTCGGAGACACTGACCGCCCTGCTCCCGGTGGATCGCGACAGCCACCTCGGCGGTGCGCTCCAGTTCTTCTTCTACGACGCGCCGAAGGTGCTGCTGCTGCTCGCCGGAGTCGTGTTCGTCATGGGGATGATCAACTCCTACTTCACGCCCGAACGAACACGGGCCCTGCTCGCCGGGCGCGCCGAGGGCGTGGGCAATGTCCTCGCGGCCTCGCTCGGGGTCGTCACTCCGTTCTGTTCATGCTCGGCAGTGCCGCTGTTCATCGGCTTCGTGCAGGCGGGCGTTCCGCTCGGCATCACCTTCTCGTTCCTGGTTTCCGCGCCGATGGTCAACGAGGTCGCGCTGGCACTGCTGCTCGGGCTCTTCGGCTGGAAGGTCGCCGGCCTCTATCTGGGTCTCGGCCTCCTGATCGCCACCGTGTCCGGCTGGGTGATCGGCCGGCTGCACATGGAGGCGTACATGGAAGACTGGGTCAGGGACATGCCGCGGCCGGAATTGGCCGCGGGTGTCGAAGCAGCGACGCTGGCCGAGCGCGTGCAGGCGGGGTTTGGCGCCGTGCGGGAAATCGTCGGCCGAGTCTGGCCGTATGTCGTCGCCGGCATTGCCATCGGCGCCGCCATCCACGGCTACGTTCCTGAGGATTTCATGGCCGGCCTGATGGGCAGGGACGCATGGTGGGCGGTGCCGCTCGCGGTGCTGATCGGGGTGCCGATGTACTCGAACGCTGCGGGCATCATTCCCATCGTCGAGGCGCTGCTGGCCAAGGGGGCGGCGCTGGGTACCGTGCTGGCGTTCATGATGAGCGTCATCGCCTTGTCGCTCCCGGAGATGGTGATCCTGCGCAAGGTGCTGAAGATTCGACTCATCGCAACCTTTGCCGCGGTCGTCGCCAGCGGCATCCTGCTTGTAGGTTACGTCTTCAACGCCGTGCTGTAGAACAACGGGAAAACATCATGAGAGCGGTCAAGGTACTGGGAACCGGATGCGCCAACTGCCGCGCGACGACTCAGCGTGTCGAGCAGGTTGCGAAGGAGTTGGGGGTAGCGATCACGCTGGAGAAGGTCGAGGCGATCGAGGACATCGTGGCGTACGGCATTCTTGCAACGCCCGGCGTGATGGTCGACGGCAAGGTCGTGCATGCGGGCGGCGTGCCGGCCCGCGAGAAGATTGCCGGCTGGCTCGGCTCGGGCGCCGGTTCACTCGCCAGCGCCGTACCTGGCAAGTCGGCCTGCGGATGTGCCCGTCGCCAGTGAAGCGATCTTTGCAGTGCGGTTCCTTCGCCGTTTCAGGTAAAAGTACGGCTCCTTCGTGGAGGCAGCATGCGGATTCGCGCCGCTTTTCGTGCCCGGGCCGGCGCCGTCGTCGATGCATGCCCGGATCGATGATCGTGAACGGACCGCCCTCGCCGTCGCCTATAATTCGCAAGGTACCGTCGTCTGCGGCCATGCCGGCGAACAGACTAAATGGGGCGGTGCTCATCTGACCCTGTCGCGACGGCAAAAGGAGTCCTGTTGGACAAGGTGCAGACCATCGTTGTCGTTGCCGTGGCGTACCTTGCGCTCGGCGCGTTCTCCGCCTTTTTCGCGTATTCGGACCAGAACGCGTGGAGTGTGTGGCTCACCAGCGGCCTGGGCCTCGGCCTGATGCTGGGCCGGGTCCGCTCCGACTGGATGCCGGTGCTCGCCGGCGCATTTCTCGGCGCGCTGATCTTCGAACCCCTCGTCGGTTCGTCGCTGGGCGAGTCAATCAGTTTCGCACTCATCGAAGTCGTCGTGACCGTGGTCGGCGCCCTGGTGGCAGCAACGATTTCGGCGACGCCGCTGCGATTCGAATCACCGCGCGACGTCGCCGCCGTCATCTCCGGAGCGTTCGCGCTGGCGCTCACCGGCGCGGTGCTGGTCGGCCTATGGGACGACTTCTCGGGACAGCCCGACGCCTGGCGCACGTTCCGCGTCTGGCTGCTGGGGAATTTCGCCGCAATCCTGCTGCTCGCGCCCTTTATCGCGGCATGGGCGCAGTTCCGACTCAAGCGTCCGGACACCCGGACGCTGCTTTCGGTCACCGGCGGGATGGCGGCCTGCGCCCTGTTCGTGCTTTGCGTCCATGCGCTCTTCGCTGCCCCCGCCACCCGGAATCCCTGGTGGTTTGCGACGGCCGTCACCGGCCTTTCGGTCATGCTCTTCGTCCTCGTCGCGCTGCTATGGGGTGTCCGAGGCACGACGCTGGCGGCGCTGGTCACGGCGTTGATTGCGATCACGCAGACCGTGCGGGGCTTCGGCCCCTTCGTCAGCAGCGACGGACTGTTCGGCGACGCTGTTCTCAGCGTACAGAGCTACGCGGTTGCCCTGTCGATGGCCGGACTGCTGCTGGCGACCGTCATTGAACGCCGGCGCCTGGCGAGGGTTCGGCCAGCAGGCCGATGACGCGCCTCGCGTCGGCCGAACAACGCGAATCAACTCCCAAGATCTGCGGCGAGCTTCTTGAAATCCGGCGACCCCAGCAACAGCCTGCGCGCGATCGCACGCACGCGATCGACGGTCGCAGCGTCGAGTGTCAGTGCGGTGGGAATGCTCTGGAAGCTGTTGCGCTCGCTTTCATCAGCGATGCCCTGCAGCGAAACATCGATGAAATAGAACTGCGGGCCCTCGCCACCCGTCGCGCCCGCCGTACCGCTCGTGCCCTGGCGCGCCTGCTTCACGTCGTTGCGCCAACCCTCGAAACTGGCCCGGAGTTGCTCGGCCACTTCGGAGGAATGCGCGGAGCCCGGCAACTTGAGCGCGTTCAGCGTCTGGAGGAAGTTCGGCGTATTGACGTTCTGATCGATCGCATGATTGGAGGCGGTCTCTGCATTGACCGAAATGAAAACCACATGGGAAACGTCACGATAGCCCAGGGCTTTCACCAGTTCGAAGAATCCGCCGTGCTCGACCGCGAAATCGCCCGCCACGCGCAAGCCCAGGTTGTCGATCAGTCCGCCGTCGACCAGGTGGACATGCGGTCGTCGCGAACGGTCCAGGTAGGTGCGGGCTTCGTCCAGTCGGACGACGCGCGTCGGCGTGATCGCCTTCGATCTTCGCGTCGATCCCGGGCAGCGACACCGGACCACAGGAGCCGGCGAAGTTGTCGATGGTGATCGCACCAAAAAATGGGGGCAGCGCTGCCGAAGCGGCGACCGCACGCCCGACGGACACGCTGCCCAGGTCCGAGCAGAGCAGGTCGAACTGCGCCTGCGTAAACGGGAATCGTGCACCGGTCGACAAAGCGGAAGCGTTGATCACCACGTACGGCCGCATGTTGCCGCGCGCCAGGTCGCTGTACGTCGCGTGGTCGAACAGCTCCCGATCGAAGTATTCGGCGAGGAGTTCGCCGCGCGAGAATTGCGGTTGGGCGAGCCGCGGCAGATTGGCGAGAACCTCCGCGCGGATCTGGCGCTCCACATCGCGCTTCAGGAATCGGGACTCGAAATCGCGGAAGAGTCCTTCCCGATGGACCGCATAGTAGCCGGCGACGATGCTGCCGCCGGACACCGCGTTGATCACGTCGACTTCGTCGAGCAAAGAGCGGCTTCGGCCTCCCATTCTCAGCTTGACGTCCCGCAGCGCCTCCATCGTTCCGAACGCCAGCGCCGCAGCGCGCGTGCCACCGCCCGACAGCGAAAGGATGACCAGCACATCGCCGGGGTTGTCCGGATCCGCCTTGACCCGCTGGAGCCGGTAGCCCTTGGCGGGATCCTGGGCAGCGATCGGCGAATTGACCGGACGCTGGGCGTCACAACCGGCCAGCACGATGGCGCCGGCGAGGATCCACGCGAGGCATCGGGTGCCGAGCATTGCGTCGAGTACACAGCGCATGGGAGCGAGTCGCTGATTCCGAGACCGTAGATGGACACTATACTTTGGTTCAAGGACGCAATCAGGCCCGCCGGATCCCGCGACGTTCGCGCTTTCCATGCATGCGCTACGCGGCAGCGCCGAGCCGGGTCGCCTGCGCCGCCCTCGACCATAAGCGCCTTCCCCATTGGCTCTTCGGCTTGTGCACGAGGCGCTCCGCGATGTAGTGCCGCGCGCGGATCGCATCGCCGCTGCGCAACGCGGCCTCGATCAGCGTCAGTGTGACGAGGTCGCGTTGGGCGTGACTACCGCCGAAACGATGCGCAATGTCGCGCATGGGCTCGATCAGCGCGATCGATTCGGCGTACTCGCCTTTCGCGAATGCGTCAACTCCGGCGGCCAGCGGAAGTCCGACATCCCGGGTCATCGCCGCATTCGCCGTCTCCGCAGAAGCGACCCGACGCATCTCCGCCGTCAGTTGCGCCAGGGCGGCCACGCGTCCCGTCGCCGCGAAGGCGATGGCCGCATGCACGTCGTTGAACGCGTAGAACCCGGCCTCGCCTTCCAGGCGCGCCTCCCAGTCGTCGGCGACACGCTCGAAACGACTATCGACACTCACACCCTCGAGCTGCAACCGCCAAAGGAGCGCCGTGGCGTCGACGAGCGACAGCAGATACGACGCCGGCTCGGGGTGCACGTGACGATCGTAAAGCTCGATCGACCGTTCATATCGCCCGCCATCCATCTGCAGGAGCGCGAGATGCCAGAAATTGTGGAAGGCGAATCCGTTGCCGGGCGCCCAATCGGCCTCTCGCGACGAAAGGAAGGCGATGCCCTCGTCGATGCGACCCTGCATTTCCATCACATGCACCGCAGCGTGCACGGCCCAGCCATCCTTGGGCTGCATCGACAACGCGCGCAGCGCCACCTGCTCGGCCTCCGGATACTGATTCATCTCCTCAAGGCCGAATGCATGCATGCCCAGGGCGTAGGAATAGCCGGGCACCGACTCATCCCAATGGGGCAGCACCCGCGAGACGCGATTGCGAAGGTTGAGCGCGTCGCCGCGATAGAAATCCATCAGGTGGCCGACTTGCAGGGCGAGTGCGTCACGCGGATGATTGGCCAGCACGCGATCGATTGCCATGGACGCGGCATGCCACTGCCCGTCGACCAGCAATTGGGTCGCCTCGACTAAGGCCGCGCTCGCGATCGTTGGCGAACCTGGCGTGCGACTTCGCAGCGGCGAGCGCCTCGCCCGCCATCGGCACGAACTTGCGTTCCGCGAGCGTGTACAGCACGAGCGCCTTCAGCAAGTGACCGGATATGAACGAGGGCGAAGCCTGCAACGCCTCGTCGATGGTCGCGACTGGATCGCCCACGTAGGCCTGGAACTGCTGGAGTGCCGTCTCGTACCGGGTGACTGCGAACGCATCCGCACCCGTCATGGAGATGCCTCGAGAATCGCTGCTCATGGTTGCTGTCCTTTCTGTCGTTGGGAATGGCGGCCGCAAGCACTTCTGCCGCCCGAGTCCCAAAGGTATGATTGCAGGGACTCGCGCACCAGAGTCATTTCGGCAAGAAACCGGACGAATCGGCCATGACCACGTCACCAGCGCCTATAGAGGTAGCGATTCTGACGTTCCCCGAGACCACCGCGTCGGTGACCTACGGGATGTACGACCTGCTGATGGGCGTGGGACGCGACTGGGGTTTCGTGGTGACCGGGCAGCCAGGCCCTGCGCTGATGCATCCGACGATCGTTTCGGCGCAGCGGCAGACGTTTGCCGTTGCCAATGGGATCTCGATCACGCCTCAGGCCGGCCTCGATGGCCCGGCGGATCCCCGGATCGTGTGCATTCCCGAATTGGCGGTTCCCCCCACGGATTCGCTGACGGGACGGTTTACCGAAGAGATCGCGTGGCTGAAACGTTGTTATGCCCGAGGGGCGACCATCGCGACCGCATGCTCCGGGGCCGTGCTGCTCGCCGAAGGCGGACTGCTCGACGGGCACGAAGCCACGACGCACTGGGCGTATTGCGATGTCCTGCGCAACCGGTATCCGCGCATCAAGGTCCGAAAGGAGCGTGCCCTCGTGGTGTCGGGCGACGGCCAGAGGCTCGTGATGGCAGGCGGCGGCACGTCCTGGCAGGACCTCGCGCTGTATCTGATCGCCCGTTTCATCGGGATCGATGCAGCGATGCACCTCGCCCGCATCAATCTCATCGATTGGCACGCCGTCGGTCAGCAGCCGTACGCCCGTCTTGCGCAGTCGCGCCAGGTGGACGATGCCGCGATCGCACGTTGCCAGGTCTGGATCGCCGAGCACTATCATGAGGCCGCGCCGGTCGCCGCGATGGTCCGATTGAGTGGCTTGGCCGAGCGCTCGTTCAAGCGTCGCTTTCAGCACGCCACAGGCATGTCACCGCTCGAATACGTGCACACGCTGCGCCTGGAGGAATCGAAGCAGATGCTCGAGACGGGCGATACCCCGATCGAGGCAATTGCAAACGAGGTCGGCTACGAGGATGCGGGATTCTTCAGCAGACTGTTCCGCCGGAAGGTGATGCTGACGCCCGCCCAGTATCGCAGGCGCTTCGGCTCGATGCGGCGGGCACTCGGCGGTCGCGAGTGAGGTCGCGACTGGACGCGCTCAGCCACGCCCCCCGAAGGAAGGCATGCGGGATACGGACAAAAAAGCCCGCATCGCGGGCTTATGTTCTTGTTTTTACTGGCGTCCCCAGGGTGCTACTAACCGCTAGGCTGGATGCGGTTCTTCAGGGTGTTAGCGGCATTTCAGAAAAACATATCCGCGACATACCACTTTGGCTTTTCCCTCTATTTCGGGGCAAATCGCCGCATCATCCCTCGCCAATCCCCGGCGCGTTCGGGTGGCAATCGGCCGCCGGCCGGCACGAGTACAGCCATCGAGCCTCTACGGTCTGCCAAATCGCGTCACGGTCCATTTCCGACAGGGCGAGCCATCGCCGCATCAGCGTCGCCGCAGCGTCGCAGGGAATGGCCGCAAATGGGTCTACCGCACGCGTTTCCCCTTTGTGTCGCATAGCCGCCCCCTCCCTTTGCTGGCATCGCCCGGCCGGCTTGGCGCGCGGCTAGATGCCCGGAGGGGTCAGGCTATCCGGATCGGCGTTAACAGGGGTTGACGTTGCACATAGCGAGTGCATGGGATTTGCGTCATTCTTGCCGTGTGGGTGACGGTCGGTATCAATAGGACAGGAATCTCGATTGGCGCCAGAGGAGATAAGTACGCCATCTCTAGGTCACTCTAATCGGCATGCATACCAAGCCATCTCAATGAAAAGCTGACATGAACTGGAAGCGTGGAGTCGCGATTGCCTTGTTCCTTTTTTCTACGATCGCGGTAGCGTCAGAGCGTCGCTATGACGAAGACTTGACTGATCTGTGGTGGAATCCAAACGAATCGGGTTGGGGGATGCAAGTTACCCAGGCCGGCGCATTTGCGTTTGCTTCCTTGTACGTATACGGCCCCGATGGAGCGCCTGTATGGTATACGGCGCAACTGAACCGTGAATACGCGCAATTTATGAATGGGTATGAATACACTGGCCCCCTGTATTCAACTCGCGGGCCGTGGCTTGGTGGCACGTTCGACCCCGCGATCGTCAATATCCGTCGCGTTGGTTCGATGAAGATATACGCGCCGATTAACGGCGCCAATGGCTTGGCGTACGACGTGGACGGAGTTCAGGTCTATAAGGTCATTTACCGCCAGCCGCTACCTGACAATCGTGGGGCTTTTATCGGCTTTTACAGCAATGTCTCGGTAAAGATCGAGCGGTTTTCATGTCCGCAGCCGGATGATAGGGTGCATTCGTTCAATAACCAGTTCTTTGTGGTCTCGAAAGGATTGGATCTCGAAGTATCGTGGCTGAGCGCTCCGTTTGTCTGCAAATTCGCCGGACCCTACTATCAAGCGGGTCGAATCGGATCGTTCACCGGCAATTACAGTTGTACCGATGGTGAAGTAGGTACAGCCATTTTCTATGAACTAGCAGGTGCCGATGGATTATTCACCGGCCGCTGGCGCGGACACAGCGATAGCAACGCGTGCGAGTATGAGATTCAGTTTGCGGGAGTGCGAACGTCATGCTATGACTGCCGATAGCGAGCGCTGGAATCCGCCGGCAATTCCAGGCAGACGGCCGGGCGCTATCAGGCATTGGCAAATGTGCCGGCGCTCATGCTTCCCCATCTGAAAGCGCGTTGAGATATTTGATAATGATCGGGATTCCTGCGCGCATTTCCGCGATTTGAAACGGGATCATTCCCGGATGCGCCGGGATCGCGACCAACAGACCCCTAAGCAAGCGGCAGAGGATTGCCCTCGAATGGGATTCAATAGTGGGATGGATTGTGGGATGCGGACAAGAAAAAAGCCCGGCTGGCGGGCTTATGTTCTTGTTTTTACTGGCGTCCCCAGGGGGATTCGAACCCCCGTACCTACCGTGAAAGGGTAGTGTCCTAGGCCTCTAGACGATGGGGACGTTGTTTGCTGCCGCAACGTTGGGCGTCGCGGCTTCCATCGGTACTGCTTGGTGCTGTGGTGGAGGTAAGCGGGATCGAACCGCTGACCTCTTGCATGCCATGCAAGCGCTCTCCCAGCTGAGCTATACCCCCACGGCGAAGCTGCGATTATAGCGTCCGGCGAATGGGCTGGCAAACCCGGAATGCGCTGTGCCTGCGCGGGTGCAATAGGCGCCGTTCAGAGGTGAGCTATGATCGCGCGGCCGCCGCCGAAACCGGTGCCCGCATCCAGTCTTGTCGTCAACCTCGCCCGCTCCCCGCCATGTCTGAAATGCTGCCTCGCCCCGGCGACACCTCGCCTCCCGATCTGCATGAACGTGTCGTCTTCGTGACCGGCGCCACCGGCGGACTGGGCAGCGTGCTTGCCCGCGCCAGCGCGGCCGCAGGCGCCACCGTGGTGCTGCACGGTCGCGTCGTACGCAAGCTGGAAGCGCTCTACGACGACATCGTCGCCGCCGGGAATCCCGAACCGGTGATTCTGCCGCTCGACCTCGCCAAGGCCACTGCGGACGAATTCGGCAACGTCGCGCAGGCGCTGCAGGCGCAGTGCGGGCGGCTGGACGCAGTGGTGCATACCGCGGCGCTGCTGGGCACGCTGGGGCCGATCGAGCACCAGTCCTTCGACGCTGGCTGTCGATGTTGCGCGTCAACGTCGCCGCGCCGATGGGCCTCACCC
Organism: uncultured beta proteobacterium; assembly: GCA_963712105.1. GTDB lineage: Bacteria > Pseudomonadota > Gammaproteobacteria > Burkholderiales > Casimicrobiaceae > VBCG01. The sequence goes on along the minus strand of CAVQGR010000014.1, from coordinate 159,979 downwards.
GCGCAGTGATGCCGTTGCTCGCGGCGGCGCCTGACGCAAGCGTCATATTCACTCTCGACGACCGCGGCGAAACGCCGCGCGCCTACTGGGGCGGCTATGCGGTCACCAAGGCCGGCGTCGGCGCGCTGGCGCGCGAGCTTGCCGACGAATGGGAGAACCGGCCGCAGTTGCGCATCAACGCCGTCGTGCCGGGCCCGATGCGCTCACCGCTGCGGGCACGCACGCATCCGGGCGAGGATCTCAATGCGAGGCCGCTGCCGGAGACGCTGCTGCCGCTGTATCTGCACCTGATCGCCGGTCAGAGCAAGATCGAAAGCGGCATGCTCTATAAGGCGGTCGATTGGCTCGACGGGCGTGGCTGCGCCACGTCGCTGCGCGCGTAACGCAGCAAAACGCGCACCCGGCGGAATTCGTCCTCCGGCAGTACATCCGGCACGAGCAGGATCGCCCGCGACGTCCACGCGCCGTCCGGGCGCCAGACGATGGTCGTCACCAGCGCGCCGACACGGCTGCTGCCGCGCACATGTCCGGCGCGCAGCCGACCGTCGCCGCCGCGCACCGCCAGCAGGCGGTTCGGTGCGAGCCACAGTTCGACTGCGGCGCGCGGGCCACGCCGCCACGCCACCGTGCGGATGGCGTCAATGGCCCAGGCCGCCAGCGCGGACCCGGCCAGAAATAATTGCCATCCGGCCAGCGGTAGCGCTACCAGCACTACGAGCGTGGCGACCGAAGCAAGGCAGACGCCCACGGCGATCCTGCGCGATGGCGCCAGGACCACGTGGACGGAGGGCGGCGCGGGCATGCCGTGCATTGCAGCCCACCCGGGCCACGCCGCGCCATCGACCGGACGGACTAGGGCATTGGCTACTTCGCCTCGGCGGCGGCGCCAGCAAGCGCGAGCCAGGTGGCCACGACCGTGTCCGGATTGAGCGAAATGCTCTCGATGCCCTGCTCGACCAGCCACTGCGCGAGGTCGGGATGGTCGGAGGGCCCCTGTCCGCAGATTCCGACGTACTTGCCCTGCCGCCGGCAGGCGTCGATGGCGAGCTTGAGCAGCGCCTTCACGGCCGGATTGCGCTCGTCGAAGGTCGCCGCGATGGTACCGCCGGCGTCGCGGTCGAGGCCCAGCGTCAGTTGGGTCAGGTCGTTCGAGCCGATGGAAAAGCCGTCGAAATACTCGAGGAATTCGTCGGCGAGCAACGCGTTGGACGGCAATTCGCACATCATGATCACGCGCAGGCCGTTCTCTCCGCGCACCAGCCCGTTCTTCGCCAATAGGTCTATGACCTGCCCGGCCTCGGTCGTGGTGCGCACGAATGGGATCATCAGTTCGACGTTGGTGAAGCCCATGTCGTTGCGCACCCGCTTCATCGCTTCGCATTCCAGCGCGAAGCACTCGTAGAACGACGGCGAGACGTAGCGTGAGGCGCCGCGGAAACCCAGCATCGGGTTTTCCTCGTGCGGCTCGTAGCGGGACCCACCCAGCAGATTCGAGTATTCGTTGGACTTGAAGTCGGACAGGCGCACGATCACCTTCTTGGGAAAGAAGGCTGCGGCAATGGTCGCCACCCCTTCAGCGATCTTCTGCACGTAGAACGTGGTCGGATCGGCGTAGCCGGCGATGCGCGCCTCGATCTCGCGGCGATCCTGTTCCGGTTGGCGATCGAGTTCGAGCAGCGCCTTGGGATGAATACCGACGTTGCGGTTGATGATGAATTCCAGCCGTGCCAGTCCTACGCCGTCGTTGGGCAGGCGCTGGAAATCGAAGGCGAGTTCCGGATTGCCGACATTCATCATCAGCCTGGTCGGTGCAACCGGCATCCGGTCGATCGGCACATCGACCACTTCGACCGGCAACAGTCCGGCGTAGACGTGGCCGGTGTCGCCATCGGCGCAGGATACGGTGACCTCGTCGCCGTCGGCGAGCACGCGGGTCGCGTCGCCGCAGCCGACCACGGCCGGGATGCCCAGCTCGCGGGCGATGATCGCCGCATGGCAGGTCCGCCCGCCCCGATTGGTGACAATGGCCGCTGCGCGCTTCATCACCGGTTCCCAATCCGGGTCGGTCATGTCCGCGACCAGTACCTCTCCGGCGGCAACCCTGCCCATCTCTGCGACCGACTTGACCAGGCGCACCCGCCCCTGCCCGATCTTCTGTCCGATCGCCCGGCCGCTGGCCAGCACCTCGGACGTGGCGCCCAGCCGGAAGCGGCGAAGGTCGCTGCCTGCCTGTTCGCGCGATTTCACCGTTTCCGGGCGCGCCTGGAGCACGTAGAGCAGGCCGTCACCGGCGTCGCGTGCCCATTCGATGTCCATCGGCCGGCCGTAGTGCTGCTCGATGGCCAGCGCGTAGCGGGCCAGTTCCTCGGCCTCGGCGTCGGTGATCGAAAAGCGCAGGCGCTCCGCGCTCGGCACCTCGACCGTCATGGTCGAACGGCCCGCGCGGGCGGAATCGCCGAAGACCATTTTCAACGCCTTGCCGCCCACGGTCTTGCGCAGGATCGCCGGGCGACCCGCGGCGATGTTGCGCTTGTCGACATAGAACTCGTCGGGGTTGACCGCCCCCTGGACCACGGTCTCGCCCAAGCCATAGGATGCGGTGATGAATACCACCTTGTCGAACCCCGACTCGGTATCGAGCGTGAACATGACCCCCGCCGCGGCGCCATCGCTGCGGACCATGCGCTGCACTCCGGCGGACAGCGCCACGTCGGCGTGGGCGAAACCCTGATGCACCCGATAGGCAATGGCGCGGTCATTGTAGAGGGATGCAAATACTTCACGCATCGCATGAATAATATTGTCCAAGCCACTGATATTAAGAAATGTTTCCTGTTGCCCGGCAAAGGAGGCGTCGGGCAGGTCTTCGGCCGTCGCCGAGGATCGCACTGCAAAAGTTGCATCGGGGGAAGCGGCGGTCAGCGACGCATAGGCCTCGCCGATGGCCTCTTCAAGGGCTGGCGGAAAGCTGGCCTCGACCACCCAGCCACGGATTTCCGCGCCGACCCGAGCCAAGGCTGCCACGTCGTCGACGTCGAGACCGGACAGTCTCCGGGCAATACGCGCAGACAGGTCGTTGTGGGCAAGAAACTCGCGAAACGCCGCTGCGGTAGTCGCAAAGCCACCGGGCACCCGGATGCCGGCCTTGGCCAGATGCCCGATCATTTCGCCCAGCGAGGCGTTCTTGCCGCCCACCGAATCGAGATCGGCCATGCGCAGCCGGTCGAGCGAGATCACGCGCGCATCCAATGGACTCCTCCCTGGTCAGGTGTTGGTGCAGTGCGATGAGCGCCGCACCCATGCGACATTCTACCTTTCCCGTGATGGAGTACGGTCCCGGTGCCGCAATGCAGCAAGCGGAAATTCGGCCCCATGAAATGCAACGTGGCCGCATCGGCGGCCACGTGAAGCGGGATTGGGCGACGGGGATCAGCCCGTACGCAGCTTTACATCTTCGGGGAGGACCAGCTCGTCGGAGTCGACAAAGCCTCCGGCATCGCTGCCGTCTCCGGAAAGGTTGACCCCGGCATCGGTCGGATGCCGCTGCCGGCTTTTCACCGCGCGACGCAGCGTCCGGTAAAGGTCCGGATGCGAATCCTTCAGATAGCTGATGATCTCGAAGTCGACACGCTTGACCTGCGACAGGTCGAGTTGCTCGACGTGCACCAGGCGCAGGAGTTCCTTGACCGGGCGCGGCATTTCGCGTCCGCTCTCGTAGCGCGATCCCCCGCTCTGGGTGACGCCGATCTGGGTCCAGAACTGTTCCTGATTCATGCCCAGCCGCCGGCGTATCTCCCGGGGATTCAACACACGATCAAAAATTTTCACAGTGAACGCCTTTGGCTGGAACACAGATACTGCCGCAGGTGGTAGCGTCCTGCGCCGCCTCATACCAATGGCATATTTTTGCCCGGAATGGGGTGCCAACGCAAGCACGACCTGCAATACTCCGCTTCAGACCTGCCGCCGTGCATGGCGGCCACCGAAGTTGTAGATTACGCCTGTTCCGGCTGCGACGTGCAATTGGTAGCGACGGCCCGGGGATCCGCTCCCGCCGTGGGGGCCATGAGCACATGCGCTACCATCGTTGTTCGCCCTCTCCACGGCTCACATGGCGCACTACGACCTGCACTGCCATTCCACCTGTTCCGACGGCCTGCTCTCGCCTGCCGCGGTCGTCCAACGCGCGCTCACCCGTGGTGTCACCCACCTGGCACTGACCGACCACGACGACACCGGTGGACTCGCCGAGGCCGCCGCCACCGCCCGCGACAGCGCGCTGACGCTGATCCCCGGTGCCGAGCTCTCGGTAAGCTGGGGCAGCCATACGCTGCATGTCGTCGCGCTGCAGATCGATCCCGGCAACGATGTATTGTCAGAGGGCCTGTCCAGCATCCGCGACGGTCGCGACCAGCGCGCGCACCGGATGGCGGATGCGCTGGCGCAGGCGGGTATTCCGGGTGCCTACGAAGGCGCGCGCAAGTTCGTGACCAGCGAGCGGCTGATCTCGCGCACCCACTTCGCCCGGTATCTGGTCGAGGCCGGCCATGCCAGGGAAACGCGCGACGTCTTCAAGCGCTACCTGGTTCCAGGCAAGCCGGGCTACGTCGAGCATCCGTGGGCCACGCTCGGCCAGGCGATCGACTGGATTCATGGCGCGGGCGGACAGGCCGTGCTTGCGCATCCGGGCCGCTATCGCGTCTCCAGCAGCGGCATGCGCGAACTGCTCACCGAGTTTCGCGACCGCAGCGGGGACGGCATCGAAGTGCTCTCCTCCGCGCATACGCAGGCGCAGGTTGCCGAATTCGCCAGGCACTCGCGCATTTTCGGGCTGCTGGCGTCTTCGGGTTCCGACTATCACGGCCCGGGCGAATCCGTCGTCGACCTGGGCGATCTTCCCGAACTCCCTGCCGGCGTCGTGCCGGTTTGGTCGCGCTGGTAGTCGCGCCCTTCGTTCGGATCGAATTCCGTGCCCAACCGCCGTACCGTGTTCTTTGTCTCCGACCGCACCGGCATCACCGCCGAGATGCTCGGCAACAGCCTGCTGACCCAGTTCGAGGACATCCAGTTCGAACGGGTGACCATTCCCTTCGTCGATTCCGACGAGCGCGTCGCCGATGCCGTGCGGCAGGTCAACGATGCGGCCGTGCGCGAAGGCAGGCGGCCCATCCTGATCAGCTCCGTCGTCGACGAGTCGATGAGCGCAATCATCCGCCGCGACGCCAATGCATTCACGCTCGATCTGTTCCAGATGTTCATCCAGCCGCTCGAAGCCGAGCTCTCGGCCAAGAGTTCGCATGCGGCCGGCCGTTCGCATGGCAACGCCAACGGTCACGAATATTTCGCAAGGATGGAGGCGATCAATTTTTCGCAACAGCACGACGACGGCGCGTCGACCCGCGACCTCGGCAAAGGCCAGGTAATCCTGGTCGGCGTTTCGCGCTGCGGCAAGACGCCGACATCACTCTATCTGGCGTTGCAATTCGGCATTCGCGCCGCAAATTTTCCGCTGACCCCGGACGACTTCGTCGATCGACGCCTGCCGGCGTCGGTACAGCCCTATCGTGACCGGCTGTTCGGATTGACGATCCAGCCGGAACGCCTGCGCGAAATCCGCGAGGAACGCCGCCCCGGCAGCCGGTACGCCGCGCTGGACAACTGCCGCCAGGAAGTGCGCGAGGCCGAGGCGCTGATGGTGCGCGAGGGCATTCCGATGCTCGATACCACGACCAAATCGATCGAGGAAATCGCCACGACCATCGTGCACCAGGCCAAGCTCCAGCGTCACGCCTACTGAACTCAGAGCCCGTAGAAGCGCCGCGCGGTGCCGCCCATCACTGCCGCCCGATCCTCGGCAGACCAATCCGCCAGCAGGGCGACGGTCGCCGCATACCAGCTCTGGTAGGTGCCGGCCAGGTTCACCACTGGCCAGTCGCTGCCCCACATCAGGCGCTGCGGCCCGAATTGTTCGACCAGTAAATCGGCATACGGCCGCAGGCGGTCGATGGTCCAGCCCGGCCCGGCTTCAGTGATCAATCCGGACAACTTGCAACGCACCCGGGGATGCCTCGCGACATCGCGCATCAGGCTCGCCCAGGGCTCCCACGCCTTGCCGGCGATGTCGGGCTTGCCCGCGTGATCGACGACCACGGCCAGATCCGGATGCCGCTCGAGCATCCGCAGCAGTGCCGGCAACTGCGCGGGCTTCACCAGCGCGTCGAAACGCAGTCCGAGGCGCGGCAGCGCGGCCAGCGCGCGATCCACTCCGGTGCCCGCCAGCCATTCCGGGTCGGCGAGGTCCTGCAGCATCGGCCGCACACCCTTCAACAGCGGATTGCGGGCTAGACGGGTCAACATTGGAATCGCATCGGCAGCACCGAGATCGACCCAGCCCACGACGCCGGCGACCGTGCCTGCGCTACCGGCGGCGACGTCAAGCAAATAGCGTGTTTCGGCCACGGTGGGCGCCGCCTGCACCAGGACCGTGGTCGACACCCCGGCGCGCTCGCGCAGCGGCGCGAGGTCGCGCAACGAGTAGTCGCGATGAAGCTCGGCCAGTGCCGGCGTGATCCAGTCGTAGTCGCCGCGCGCTAGCGACCAGACATGGTGATGGGCGTCGACGTGGCCGATCACAGGTACGGCGCGTTCTTGTCAATCCGCCCGCAAGCTGCAGAGACGACGCGGAACTCGGGCGGGATCGGATGTCGAGCCATGGCGACATTCTCGCCGAATTTGATGGCGCTGCGCGCATCGACAGGTCGGCGTTACACTATGCGCCGACGCCTTGCGATCGCCACTCAGGCCGGCAATCGCTGCACCCGAAGCCAACGTCACCCGCGCACGCAGCCGCGTGCCGGGAATCCTGTCGAAAACTCATGTCCACTTCCAGTTCCTTCGTCATCCGCGGCCTCTGGTGCGCGATGCTGACCCCGCTCGCTTCCGACGGTTCTGTCGATCATCGCGGCCTCGTCGCCCATGCCAGGCGCCTGCTCGACGCCGGCGTTGCCGGTGTCGCGCCGTTCGGCACCACCGGTGAGGGCCAGTCGTTTTCCATGGCCGAGCGCCGCGCCGGCCTCGACGCCCTGCTCGCCGGCGGCATTCCCGCACAGCGCATCGTCGCCGCCACCGGCTGCGCCGCGCTGCCGGAGACCATCGAATTGTCGCGGCATGCGCTGAACTCCGGATGCGCGACCTGTCTGGTGTTGCCGCCGTTTTTCTGGAAGGGTGTCGACGACGCCGGGCTTTTCGACTGGTACGCGGGCCTGATCGACGGCGTCGACGATCCGCGCTTCAGCGTACTGCTCTACAACCTGCCGCAGGTATCTTCCGTGCCCATTTCCGTGGAACTGGTTGCGCGCCTCACCGCGGCTTTTCCCGGCACAATCGCCGGCGTCAAGGACAGTGAAGGCAACTGGGCGCACACTGCCGCGCTGCTCGCGCGCGTGCCGCAGCTTGCCATCCTGGTCGGACATGAGCCGCACCTGCCGCGGCTGATGCGCGCCGGCGGCGCGGGGACCGTTTGCGGGGTCGCCAACCTCTATCCGGCCATGGTGCAGGCGCTGCTGCAGCACGATGTCAGCGCTGAAAGCGAGGCACGCATGGGACAGTTCCTGGACATCGCATTCCGGCAGCCGCTCATTCCGGCCTTGAAGGCAATGCTTGCCGACCAGACCGGCGAGTCGGGCTGGCTGCGTGTTCGACCACCGCTGGTGGCACTGGACGACAAGCAGCGGCGCCTGTTGCGCTCGGCCCTGGCGGAATTCGCCCGGCCGCAGGAACAGGCGCAGCAATAGGGTCGGTCGACGCGATGCTGGTCGTCTTCGGCTCCATCAATCTGGATCTGGTCGCGCGCGTTCCGCGCATCCCGGCACCGGGTGAGACGCTGGCCGGCAGCGGGTTCGTCACCGCGCCCGGTGGCAAGGGCGCCAACCAGGCGCTCGCCGCGCGGCGAGCCGGCGCATCGGTGGCGCTGTTCGGCGCGGTAGGCCAGGACAGTTTCGCCACACAGGCGCTTACCGGGCTCGCTGCCGCGGGGGTCGACCTCACCGGCGTGGCGAGCGTCGCGGCACCGACCGGCGTGGCGCTAGTCCATGTCGCCGACAGTGGCGAGAATGCCATCATTGTCGTCGCCGGGGCGAATGCGCTGGCGCGGGCCGCGCAACTGCGCGACGATGACCTCGTAGAAAACGGCACGCTGCTGATGCAACTCGAGGTGCCGATCGCCGAGGTGAGCAGGCTGGCCATGCGCGCCAGCGTGCGCCGGATGCGCTGCGTGCTCAATGCCGCGCCGGTTGCCACGTTGCCACCTTCGCTGCTCGAATCGCTGGACATCCTCATCGTCAACGAGCATGAAGCTGCAGCCCTCGCCACTGCGGCCGATCTTCCACAACAACCGGAACCGATGCTGCGCGAACTTCTCGCTTGCTTCGGCCTGCTGACCGTGGTGACGCTCGGTTCGCGCGGCGCACTCGCGATCATCGACGGAAACGTGATGCGTGCCGTGCCTCCTGCCGTGACCGTACACGACACGACTGGGGCCGGCGATGCCTTTGCCGGCGCGCTGTGCGCGGCGCTCGACCGAGGCGAAGGCATTGCCGCGGCGCTCGCCGATGGCGTTGCCTCAGGCGCACTCGCCTGTGAAGCACTGGGTGCGCAGTCGGCGCTTCCGGACGCCGGCAGGATTCGCGATGCCGCGAAGAAGGTAGAATGGTCGAACACTTCATGACCAGAGAACGTGAACCATGTCCAACTCAATCCGTTTCCTCTCCATCCGCCTGCTGTTCGCGCTGATCCTGGCCCTGCCGCTTGGCGCAACGCGCTACGCGCATGCGATCGACTTCACCGATCTGTGGTGGAATTCCGGCGAAAGCGGCTGGGGTGTAAATTTGATCCAGGCCGATGATTTCATTTTTTCCACCGAATTTGTGCAGGGACTGACCAAGGAACCGACGTGGTTCAGCGGGCAGATGACCGAGGGCGCCAACGGCGTGTGGAACGGTCCGCTGTTTATCACCACCGGCTCGTTTTTCGGCGGACCGTGGAATCCGGCCGACGTCAATACCACGCAGGTGGGAAACATCACGTTCTCGCCTTCCAGCCCCACTTCCGGCACCCTGACCTACAACGTGGGTTCCACGGTCGTCACCAAGATGATTTCTCGGCAGACGCTGAAGAGGATTCCGCTGGGCGGCAGCTATTCGGGATCGCTGCTGTCCATTTTTTCCGGATGCACCAATCCGGCCGAGAATGGTCCGCTGACGCTTTTCAATTTTCTGAACGTCACGCAGACGTCGGGCGGGCAGCTGGAGCTGGAGTTCACGTTCACTGACACAACCTGCCGGATTGCCGGGTCCTTCATCCAGGAGGGACAGCTGTATCGGGTGCCCGGTGCCAGCTACACCTGCGGCAGTGCGAGTGCGCTGGTTGCCCAGGTTTCCGAGATCAAGGCGACCAACCAGGGCGTCGAAGGACGGTGGGTCTCGTCGGTCGGCGCCGGTTGCACCGAGACGGCGTATTTTTCCGCCGTGCTCGACTGAGGCGACCGCGTCGTCAGCCGCGCGAGCGGCGTAGCGCCTCGTAGAGAACCACCGCCGCCGCCGCCGCCGCGTTGAGCGATTCCATGCCGCCGGGCATCGGAATGGTGATGCGCCTGTCGGCGGCGTTCAGCAGGCTGGTCGATAGCCCTGCACCTTCATTGCCGATGGCCACAGCCAGCGGCATGGCGAGTTCGCTGGCGTACAGATCGGTCCCGTCGCGAGCGACCAGCGCCGCGACGTGTCCGCCCTGCGCGCGAAATGCCGATGCCCACGCCACAAGGTCGACGTCCTCGACGATACTGGTCAGGAAATGCGCGCCCTGTCCCGCGCGCAGCACCTTGGGCGCCCACGCGAAGGCACAATGCTTCGACAGCAAGACCTGCTCGACGCCGGCGGCAGCGGCGGTGCGCAGCATCGTGCCGACATTGCCGGGGTCCTGCAGATCATCGAGCAGCAGGTGAAACCTGGCGGGTGGCGGCGCGCTCGGGTTGGGTGTGCGCACGATCGCCAGGACGCCGATGGCCGCCGGCAGCGTGGAGACCTCGGCGAACAATGCTCCCGGCACGACCACCACCGCAACGGTGGGCAGGCGCGACACCAGGCCGGCGATCCCCGGCGCGCCCAACCCGTCTTCGACCACGATCAGCGCCTCGGGTGGTCCGATCCGGTCGAGATAGACGCCTACCAGATGTTCGCCTTCAAGCACGCACCTGCCGGCCTTGCGGCGGTCGCGCGACGAGGCGATCAGCGCCGCGGCTTCGGTCAGCCGCGGATTGCGGCGCGAAGTGACACGTTGCATCAGGCTCGACTCGACCGGCGGCCAGGTCTAGGGCTTGGCTACCGGTGCGGCCGGCGGCGCTGACGGGGTTGCGGGTTGTACCTGGAAAAACACCTCGTCGCTCCGGATCATCCCGAGTTCGGAGCGGGCGCGTTCCTCGATCGCTTCCGAACCGGTTTTCAGATCGCGCACATCCGCATCGAGCGCCTCGTTGCGCGCCTTGAGTTTGGCGTTCGCCTCGCGTTGCAGCTCGATCTGCCGGCTGGTCTCGCGCACCTTCAGCCAGCTGCCCTTGCCCAGCCACATCGGGTACTGCAGCGCCAGGATTGCCGCGACGAACAGAAGTGCCAGCCAGCGCACGGCCTAGCGCCCGCGGGCAATGCCACGCCGCCGTGAAGGGCAATGCTCGCTGCAAGCGGGCGCGCGTGACATCCTAGGCGATGTTGAAAAACGCCTCGCGACCGGGATAGCTCGCCGCGTCACCCAGGTCCTCCTCGATCCGCAGCAACTGGTTGTACTTGGCGATGCGGTCGGAGCGCGACAGCGAACCCGTCTTGATCTGGCCGGCGTTGGTGCCAACGGCGATGTCGGCAATGATGCTGTCCTCGGTTTCGCCAGAGCGATGCGAGATCACCGCCGTGTAACGGGCACGGTTGGCCATGCTGATTGCAGCGAAGGTCTCCGACAGCGTGCCGATCTGGTTGATCTTGACCAGGATCGAGTTGGCGACACCCTTGGCGATGCCCTGCTTCAGGATCTTCGTATTGGTAACGAAGATGTCGTCGCCGACGAGCTGTACGTTGCGGCCAAGGCGGTCGGTCAGGTATTTCCAGCCGGCCCAGTCATCTTCCGCCATGCCGTCCTCGATGCTGATGATCGGATACTTGTCGCACCAGCTCGCCATAACATCGGCAAACTGCTCCGATGTCAGTGAACGATTCTCCGCCTCGAGGCGGTAGGCGCCATCACGGTAGAACTCGGTCGCGGCGCAGTCCAGCGCCAGCGCGATGTCGGCGCCCGGCGTGTAGCCGGCCTTGTCGATCGCCTCGACCAGCAGCTGCAACGCCGCCTCGTTGCTCGGCAGGTTGGGCGCAAAGCCACCCTCGTCGCCGACCGTGGTCGGCATGCCCCGCTCGTCGATCATTTTCTTCAGCGTGTGAAAGACCTCGGCACCGTAGCGCAGCGCTTCGCGAAAACTCGGCGCGCCCAGCGGCACCAGCATGAACTCCTGCAGATCGATGGCGTTGTTCGCATGCGCGCCGCCGTTGATCACGTTCATCAGCGGCACCGGCAGCTGCATCTGGCCGGCGCCACCCAGGTAGCGGTACAGCGGCAGCGAGGATTCGTCTGCCGCGGCCTTGGCCACGGCGCAGGACACCGCCAGGATGGCATTGGCGCCGAGCCGTCCCTTGTTCTCGGTGCCGTCGAGATCGATCAGCGTGCGGTCGATGAAGCCCTGCTCGGTGGCGTCGAGGCCGAGGATCGCCTCGCAAATCTCGGTGTTGACGTTCTCGACCGCGCGCATGACACCCTTGCCGAGATAGCGCGCGGCGTCGCCATCGCGCAGTTCGATGGCCTCCTTCGATCCGGTCGAGGCGCCGGAGGGCACAGCGGCCCGGCCGGACACGCCGGACTCGAGCACAACGTCCGCTTCGATGGTGGGATTACCGCGTGAATCGAGAATTTCGCGGGCGATGACATCGACGATTGCGCTCATGGTGATTGGTCGGTTGGATCAGGCAGTGGGTTGATTGGCGACCTGGGCTTCGGTCGGTCGGGTCATGACGGCCGGCTGGTCGGGGACCTCGTAGTCGCAGATCACCCACTCGGCGAGCTGGCGCAACAGGGCAACGACCTCCTGGTGCGCCGGATGCGGACCATAGGCTTCGAGATCGGCGCGGGTGGCGAAAGCCATGTTGATGCCGACGTCGTAGGCGACCGGACGGTCGGTAACATTCCAGCCGTACTCGCAGCGAACGATGCCGTCGCATTTGTCGGCAAGCGCAGCGAACTTGGCCTCCCATGCGGGAACGCGGGGATCGGCGCGGGTGATGCCCGGCTTCAGCTTGATCAGGACGAGATGGACGAACATGGGACCTCGAGGTGTTGGTGTGGTCAGGGCGAAGGCATTGCCGCCAGTCAGGCAGGTGCCGCCATCATTTGTGCTTCAGGAAAGCTTCGCCGCTTGACGACGGCATCGAGCTCGACCAGCGTCTCGAGCAATTCGCGCATGCGCGGCAGCGGCCAGGCATTGGGACCATCGGACAACGCCTTGGCGGGATCCGGATGCGTTTCCATGAACACGCCGGCAACGCCGGCGGCGACCGCGGCACGGGCAAGCACCGGCACGAATTCGCGACGACCACCCGACGAGGTGCCCTGCCCGCCCGGCAACTGTACCGAGTGCGTGGCGTCGAAGACCACCGGACAGCCGGTCGAACGCATGATCGCCAGTGAACGCATGTCGGACACCAGGTTGTGGTAGCCGAACGACGCCCCGCGCTCGCAGACCATGATGTTGTCGGCGCCGCTCGCCGCCCGTGCCTTGGCGACGACCTGCAGCATGTCCTCCGGCGCCAGGAACTGGCCCTTCTTGATGTTGACCGGCATGCCTGTGGCGGCTATGGCCTGGATGAAGTCGGTCTGACGGCAAAGGAAGGCCGGGGTCTGCAGCACATCGACCACCTTGGCGACTGCGTCGATTTCTCCGATCGCATGCACATCGGTGAGCACCGGAACCTGCACGTGGCGTCGCACATCGGCGAGGATGGCCAGCCCTTCGTCCATGCCGGGACCGCGGTACGACGCGTGCGAACTGCGGTTGGCCTTGTCGTAGGAGGACTTGAAGATGAAGGGAATGCCAAGCGACGCGCAGATTCCCTTCAGTTCTCCGGCCACGTCCATCTGCAACTGACGCGATTCGACGACGCAGGGTCCGGCGATCAGGAACAGCGGTCGATCGAGTCCGACATCGAAGCCGCAGAGTTTCATGGTTGCGGTGACCGGTGCGATCGACCGACGCGATCGGTGAGACTGCGCGCAGCTGTCATGGTCAGATCGACGTCACCAGTTCGGCCGCGGCATGCATGCTGTCGCCGGAAGCGCGTCGCCGGTGGTCGAGGGCCGCCCGGATGAAACTGATGAACAGCGGATGTCCGCGACGCGGGTTCGACGTGAATTCCGGGTGGAACTGGCAGCCGAAAAACCAGGGATGGTCCGGTAGCTCGATCATCTCGACCAAATCGCCGGCCGCGGCGCTCTTGGCCCGCGCCGCGACCACCACGCCCGCGGCCTCGATGCGCGCCAGATAGTGGTTGTTGACCTCGTAGCGATGGCGATGCCGCTCGGCGACGGTCGTGGCGCCGTAGATGCGATGGGCGAGCGATCCCGGAACGACTTCGCAGGGCTGCGCGCCCAGGCGCATGGTGCCGCCCAGGTCCGAGTCGCCGCTGCGCTTTTCGATCAGGCCGTCGCGGTTCTGCCATTCGGTGATCAGCGCGACCACCGGGTGCGGCGTTTGCGGATCGAATTCGGTGCTGTTGGCGTCGATGAGCCCGGCGCAATGGCGCGCGCTCTCGATCACCGCAAGCTGCATGCCCAGGCAGATGCCCAGGTAGGGAATGCCCGACTCGCGGGCGAGACGGATCGCCGCGATCTTGCCTTCGACGCCGCGTTTGCCGAAGCCTCCCGGCACCAGGATCGCGTCCATGCCGCGCAGCGACTCGACGCCGGACTTCTCGATGTCCTCCGAGTCGACGTAGTGGATGACCACCTTCGATCGTGTGTGGATGCCGGCGTGGGTCAGCGCCTCGGACAGCGACTTGTACGACTCGGTCAGGTCGACATACTTGCCGACCATGGCGATGTCCACCTGCTGCGTCGGGTGCTCGAGCGCTTCGACCAGGGTATTCCAGGAGGTGAGGTCGGCCGGCGGTGGTTCCAGCCTGAGCTTCTTGCAGACGATGACATCCAGGCCTTCGGCGTGCAGCATGCCCGGAATCTTGTAGATCGAATTCGCATCCAGCGCCTGGATCACCGCATCGGGCGGGACGTTGGTGAACAGCGCGATCTTGCGCCGGTCCCCTTCGGGCACCGGCCGGTCGGCGCGGCACAGCACCACGTCGGGCTGGATGCCGATTTCGCGCAGTTCCTTGACCGAGTGCTGCGTCGGCTTGGTCTTCATTTCGCCGGCCGACGGGATGTAGGGCACCAGCGTCAGGTGGATATAGCAGACGTTGTCCCGGCCCAGCGTGATGCCGAGCTGGCGGATCGCCTCGAGGAAGGGCAGAGACTCGATGTCACCGACGGTCCCGCCGACCTCGACCATCGCCACTTCCGCATCCCCGGCGCCGGCGACGATCCATTGCTTGATCTCGTCGGTGATGTGCGGGATGACCTGCACGGTACCGCCCAGGTAGTCGCCGCGGCGCTCCTTGCGAATCACCGACTCGTAGATCTGCCCGGTAGTGAAATTGTTGCGCTTGCCCATTCGCACATCGGTGAAGCGCTCGTAATGGCCGAGATCCAGATCGGTTTCCGCGCCATCGTCGGTCACGAAGACCTCGCCGTGCTGGAATGGCGACATCGTGCCCGGATCGACGTTGATGTAGGGGTCGAGCTTGAGATTGGTGACGCGGACGCCGCGGGAGGTGAGGATGGCGGCCAGCGAGGCGGCGGCGATGCCCTTCCCGAGTGAGGAAACCACACCGCCAGTCACGAAGACGAACTTGGTCATGATTCTTTTCGTCCCGGAAATTGTCATTTTACTCGAACTCGCCGGGACGAGGAAAGAACGCCTGCGCGAACCCCAGGCGCGCCGCCGCGCCCGCCTGTAGTTCGATCGATGCGGATCAGACCTTTGCCCGGGTATCCTTGCCCGCGAGCCGGGCCAGCAGATACTCCACTTCGGAGCGCGCCGCCGGCGTCAGCGCCGTGGCCGGGCTGCGCAGGCTGTCAGAGGCAATGATGCCACGCCGCATCATCACGTACTTGCGCACGGCCAGACCCACACCCGGCTGCTGCTCGTAGCGGATCAGCGGCAGGTGCGCGTCGAACAGGTCATGCGCCTCGTCGCGGCGCCCGGCGGCCGAGAGCCGCACGACGTCGACCAGCATGTCGGGAAAGCAGTAGCCGGTATTCGCACCGTCGGCGCCACGTTCCACCTCGAAGTCGAGGAACAGCGCATTGTTGCCGGTGAGGATCGCGATATGGCGCAGCGACCCTTCGCGTTCCCAGGCGCGTAGCTGCGAAATTTTCTCGAGTCCGGGCCAGTCCTCGTGCTTGAGCATGACGCAGGCTTCGTTCGCGGCGACGATGCGGCGGATGACCGCCGGAGTCATCTGCACCGAAAACGTCAGCGGATAGTCCTGGATCACGAACGGCACGTCGGCGCCGATGGCCGCGGACGCCTGCGCGTAGTACTGAACGATCGCATCGTCGGTACGCAGCGTGTTCGGCGGCGCGATCATCACCCCGGCGGCGCCTGCGGCCATCACGTCCTGGGTCAGCGCGCGCATGGCGGCGAAACCCGGCGCGGACACGCCGACGATGATCGCAAAGCGCGTGCGCGCAACCACGCGCCGTACGATCGCCACCGCCTCGTCGTGGGTCATCTTCGGGGCTTCACCGAGTTGGCCCAGAACGGTCATGCCGTCGGCACCGGCCTCGATGAAGAAATCGGTCATCCGGTCGACCGAGGCATCGTCGATGCGACCGTCCGGATGAAACGGCGTGGGCGCAATCACGTAGACGCCCCGTGCGTTGCTCTGGAGTTTCATTTCCTGGTCTTTTCGTAGCGTGCACGGTTTTCGGCGTTGGGCGGATACAGGCCCGGCAACGCGGCGCCACGGGCCACCTCGTCCATGATCCAGTTCTCCAGGCGCTCCTGTTCCAGCGCGTCCGCCACCACGTCATCGACCAGCGCAGCGGGGATCAGCACCGCGCCGTCCTCGTCGACCACGACCACGTCGTCGGGAAACACGGCGACGCCGCCGCAGCCGATCGGCTCGCCCCAGCCGACGAAGGTAAGTCCTGCCACCGACGCCGGCGCGGCAACACCCGCGCACCAGACCGGCAACCCGGTTCCACGCACGCCGGCGACGTCGCGCACGACGCCGTCGGTGACCAGTGCGGCGACGCCACGGCGGCGCATGCGCGCGCACAGTATGTCGCCGAAGATGCCCGCATCGGTGACTCCCATCGCATCGACCACCGCGACACAGCCTTCGGGCATCGCCTCGATCGCCGCCCGCGTCGAAATCGGATTGGACCAGGACGCCGGGGTGGCGAGATCCTCGCGCGCCGGCACGAAACGCAGCGTGAACGCGGAGCCGACGATGCGCGGCTGGCCGGGGGTCAACGGAGCAGTGCCGCGCATCCAGACGTTGCGCAGGCCCCGCTTGAGCAGGACCGTGGTGATGGTCGCGGTGGTGACCTGCGCCAGTGCGGCGCTTACGTGGGCATCCAGTGCCATGTTCGAATTCCCTTCAGTTGTCCGGTGTGGCGGCGGTCGCGCGCATTGGAAACATCATCGTATCCCGAGCGCGTCAGCCAGGCGCGAGCGCGTCGCCTCCCTGCCGAGCAGCGCCAGAACGGCGTCGATGGCCGGCGTTGTGGGCGTGCCGGCGACGATGAAGCGCAGCGCCATCATGATCTTCGGTACCTTCAGGCCGTGGCGCGTCGCCGCCGCCTTCAGCGCCGCTGCCAGTGCCTCGCGTGTCCAGGCCAGCGTCGCAAACTCGGCGTGCAGTTCGGCCAGCGCCGGACGGTTGGTCGCGTCGACCAGCTCGGCCAGGCGTTCGGTCGGCACGGCGGGTGTCCGGTAGAAATACCAGCCGGCGTCGGCCATTGCCACCAGCGTTTCGGCGCGATCGCGCAGCAGCAGGGCCACGGCGCCGGCGTCGGGTCCCGCGGCCGGGTCGAGACCGGCACGCAGCAGATAGGGGGCCAGTCGCTCCCCGAGTTCCGCTTCGGACAGTCGTTTCATGTGCTCCTGATTCGTCCAGTTGAGCTTGCCGGCGTTGAAGCGCGACGGCGATGGACTGATCCCCGGCAGGTCGAACCATTCGACCAGCTGTTCGCGCGTGAACAATTCGTCGTCGCCGTGGCCCCAGCCGATACGTGCCAGGAAATTCACCATGGCTTCGGGCAGGTAACCGGCCGCCTCGTAATCCATGACGCCGACCGCGCCGTGGCGCTTCGACAGCTTGGCGCCGTCCTCGCCCAGCACCGTCGGCACGTGCGCGTAGTTGGGCACGGAGCCGCCGAGGGCACGAATGATGTTGATCTGCCTCGGCGTGTTGTTGACGTGGTCGTCGCCGCGGATCACGTCGGTGATACCCATGTCGAGGTCATCGACAACGACGCAGAAATTGTAGGTCGGCGTTCCATCCGGACGGGCGATGACCAGGTCATCCAGTTCCGCGTTGGCAATCTCGATGCGGCCCTTGACGCCGTCGTCCCAGGCCACGACGCCGGTATCGGGATTGCGGAAGCGGAGCACCGGTCGAACGTCGACCGGTGGCGAGCGGTCGGCCGCCCGCTCGGGCCGCCAGCGGCCATCGTAGCGCGGCTTCTCGCCCCGCTCCGATTGCTCGGCGCGCAACGCGTCGAGTTCGGCCGGCGACATGTAGCAGCGGTAGGCCAATCCACGCTCCAGCATCTGCGCCAGCACTTCACGGTAGCGATCCATCCGCTGCATCTGGTAGAACGGGCCCTCGTCGTAATCGAGTTGCAGCCAGGCCATCGCGTCCAGGATCGCCCGCACGGCCGCAGGCGTCGACCGCTCGACGTCGGTGTCCTCGATGCGCAGAATGAAGGTCCCGCCGCAGTGGCGTGCGTAGGCCCAGGCGAACAGCGCGGTGCGTGCGCCGCCGAGGTGAAGAAAGCCGGTAGGGCTGGGGGCGAAACGGGTGCGGACCTGCGTCATGCTCGGTGCGTCCGGGAAAGAGCCGAAGTCTACGCGACGGTGGCCACGCGCCCCGCCTGCCAGCGCAAATCCAGCGTCGCCGGCGTCGCCGGATTCGGCGCCTCGGGGTAAACGCGCATCGGCCCCGGCGTGTGGCCATGCGTCCAGAAGCGCGCCACCCGGCGGGCCTCGGCCTCGTTGGCGTTGACCGGGAAGGTCGCGTAATTCCGGCCACCGGGATGCACGACGTGGTACATGCATCCACCAAGCGCGCGTTGCGCCCAGGTGTCGACCAGGTCGAAGGTGAGCGGCGCCTGCACACCGATGGTCGGATGCAGCGCCGACGGAGGATTCCAGGCGCGAAAGCGCACGCCGGCGACGTATTCGCCAGGGACGCCGGTGGGCGTCAAGGGCAGCGCCCGCCCGTTGCAGGTGATTGCATGCCGGCCCGAGGTCATTCCGACGACCTTGACTTCAAGGCGCTCAACCGACGAATCGACATAGCGCGCTGTGCCGGTGCCGCTCACCTCCTCGCCCAGCACATGCCAGGGTTCGATTGCCTGCCGCAATTCGATGGTGACGCCGTCATAGGTGACGGTCCCGAAGCGCGGAAAGCGGAACTCGATGAATGGCTCGAACCACACGGGGTCGAACGGATAGCCCGAGCGTTGCAGGTCCATCGCCACGTCGCGAATATCCGCCGTGACGAAATGCGGCAGCAGCCAACGGTCGTGCAGTGCGGTACCCCAGGGCTTGAGCGTGCCGCGGTAGGGCTCGCGCCAGAAACGCGCGACCAATGCGCGAACCAGCAGCATCTGCACGGCACTCATTCGCCAGTGCGGCGGCATCTCGAACGCCCGGAATTCGAGCAATCCGAGCCGGCCGGCCGGCCCGTCCGGCGAATACAGCTTGTCGATCGAGAATTCCGCCCGGTGTGTATTGCCGGTCAGATCGGTGAGCAGGTGTCGCAGCAGCCGGTCGGTGATCCAGGGACCCGGAGGGGAGCCTTCGCCATTGCGCTGTCGGGCAAGTTGCTGGAAGGCGATCTCCAGTTCGTACAGGCGATCGTCGCGCGCTTCGTCCACCCGTGGCGCCTGGCTGGTCGGGCCAATGAACATGCCGGAAAACAGGTACGACAGCGACGGATGATTCTGCCAGTAGGTGATGAGGCTTTGCAGCAGGTCGGGACGGCGCAGGAACGGGCTGTCCGTCGGCGTCTCCGCGCCAAGCGTGACGTGATTGCCGCCGCCGGTGCCGGTATGGCGGCCGTCGAGCATGAATTTTTCGGTGGTCAGTCGCGTCTGCCGCGCATCCTCGTAGAGCGTGCTGGTGATATCGACCAGCGCCTGCCAGTTGGCGGCCGGATGGACATTGACCTCGATCACGCCGGGGTCCGGCGTCACCATCAACACCGCGACCCTCGGGTCGCGCGGCGGCGGGTAGCCTTCGAGGACCACCGCAAGGCGAAGTTTCGCCGCGCTGTCCTCGATCGCCGCCAGCAGCGCGAGATAGCCTTCGAGGCGATCGCAGGGAGGCAGGAAAAGCCGGAGCACGCCGTTGCGCACCTCCAGCGAAAGCGCGGTCCTAACCACCTCGCGCGGGTGTCCACCACGCAAATGGGCCAACGGAAATGCCGGTCCGCCCCGGGGTTGCAACGGCGTCTTCGGAGCGAACGGGTCGACTGCGAATTCCGGCTCGAGCTCGTCGGGAAGTACTTCCGGCAACGACTTCAGCGGCAGGCGCAGCCCGAGCGGCGACTCGCCCGGCACCGCGTACAGATGCTCTCGCCGCAGTGGCCACGGACTGGAGCGGAAACTGACGGCGCCATCGTCTTCGGTCACTACTTTCAGCGGCAGAACCAGCCCCGCCGGGGTAGCGAGTCCGGCTTTCAAGGCGCGCGCCAGGCGCGATCGTTCGGTCGGCAGCGCGAGATCCGCCTGCAGCGGATCCGCATTTGCCGGCAGCGCTGCCTCGGATTCGAGCAACTGCTCGACGTCCTCGTAGGCGGTGAGCACCATGGTGTCCGGCAGGCCCAGCGCGGCGGCAAGTTCCACGGCGAATCGGCGCGCGTCGTCGATGGACGCGTCGCCCGGCGTCGCCGTCCGCGCCAGCAGCGATTCGTCGCGCCACATGGGCTCGCCGTCGTGGCGCCAGTAGATGCCCATGGCCCAGCGCGGCAGCGGCTCGCCCGGATACCACTTGCCCTGCCCGTCGCAGACCAGCCCGGCCGGCGCGTGGCGCGCCTTGAGCCGCCACAGCAGTTCGCTGGCGAGTTCGCGCTTCTTCGGCGACATCGCCAGGAAATTCCACTCCGGACCGTCGACGTCGTCAACCGAGACGAACGTCGGCTCGCCGCCCTGCGTGAGGCGTACATCCTGCGCGGCAAGGTCGGCATCCACGGCGTGGCCAAGCGCGTCGATATCCGTCCACTGCGCGTCGGTATAGGGGCGCGTGACGCGCGGATCCTCGTGCACCCGTGTCACGCTCATCGCGAAGTCGAACTGGACGCCGGTCGACTCGGTGCGCCCGACCACCGGCGCCGCATTGCCGGGGTCTGCCGTGCAGGCGAGCGGCAAATGCCCTTCTCCCGCCAGAAGGCCCGACGTCGGGTCGAGCCCGATCCAGCCCGCGCCCGGAATGAATGCCTCGGCCCAGGCATGCAGGTCGGTGAAGTCGCGATCGGTTCCGGCCGGACCGTCCAGCGGCTTCACGTCGGCGACCAGCTGGATCAGGTAGCCCGATGCGAAGCGGGCGGCTATGCCCAGATGCCGGATGATCTGCACCAGCAGCCAGGCGGTGTCGCGGCAGGATCCGCAGGCGGCGCCAAGCGTCTCCTCGGGCGTCTGCACACCCGGCTCCATCCGCACCAGATAGCGCGTCTGCGACTGCAGCAGCTGATTCAGGCGCACCAGCATCAGCACGGTGCTCTCGTCCGCCCGGATGGTCGCGCGGAACTCGTTCAGCCATGCCGCCAGCCGGGCGCCGACCGGCTCGGTCTCGAGGAACGGGATCAGTTCCTTGGCCAGCGACGGCGCATAGGTGAACGGAAAGTGCTCGGCGTATTCCTCGACGAAGAAGTCGAACGGATTGATGACCGTCAGGTCGGCGACGAGGTCGACCTCGATCGAGAGCGCTTCGGCCTTCTCCGGAAAAACCAGCCGTGCGACCCAGTTGCCGTAGGGGTCCTGCTGCCAGTTGAGAAAATGCGACTCGGGCTCGACGGTCAGCGAGTAGCTCAGCACCGGCGTACGGCAATGCGCGGCCGGGCGCAGGCGGATTTCGTGGGGGCCGACGCCGACGTGGTGGTCGAAACGGTAGGTCGTACGATGGGAGAGCGCGACGCGGATGGCCATCGGGTTGCGACGTGGCCGCTAGGTCCAGTCGGGATCCGGCAACTGCGCGAATACGCGCCGCAGGCCTTCTCCCCACTGGCTGTGAACCATCTGGTAGTAGTCGTCGGACTCCTCGATTCGGCGCTTCATCTTCACCCGCAGTGCATCGGTCTCGTACACCAGCAGGTCGACCGGCAGGCCCACGGAAATGTTCGACCTCATGGTCGAATCGAAGGAAACCACCGTGCACTTGGTGGCGTCGACCAGGCTGGTGCTGCGTGAGACCACCCGGTCGATGATCGGCTTGCCGTACTTGGTCTCCCCGGTCTGGAAATAGCAGGTTTCGGGGGTCGCCTCGATGAAATTGCCTTCGCCGTAGACGGTGAACAGCCGTGGCGGCTCACCTCGTATCTGCCCGCCGACCAGGAAATTGGCCGAAGCATCGATGTTGCTCTGCACAAGATAGGGCGCGTCGACTGTCTTCACCTCCCGCAGCGAGTCGCCGATGAGCCGGGCGACATCGAACATCGATGGCGCGCTCCACAGGTCGTGCGCACCGTCGTCGTTGCCCTTCCGTTGCTCAAGCATGCTGAGCGCGTTCTGGGTGATCGAGAGATTTCCCGACGCCAGCGTGACGATGACGCGTTCGCCGTCGTGGGCGAACACCTTCATCTTGGAGAAACGGGCGATCTGGTCGACACCCGCATTGGTGCGGGAATCCGAGGCAAAGATCATCCCGGCATCGAGGGACATGGCAACGCAATAGGTCATGGGTCGTTTGGTGCGCAGGTCGAAGGGAACGCCCGCCAAGCGGGCGCAAAACAGTGAATTTTACCCACTTCCGGAGCGCGGCCCCGGTCAGTCGTCCGGGACCAGGAAGCGGCGGCTGATTTCGTCGCCCAGTTTGGACACGCGCTGCAGGAAATCCATCAGGTACTCGTGCAGGCCGTAGCGGATGATGTCGTCGGTGCGGCCGAAGTGCAGCCGCGCGTGCAACTCGCCCGCCTGCCGCCGCAATTCCCGGCTGCGGTCGTCGCACAGGATTTCCAGCGTCTCGTCTATCAGGTTGAGGCAACTGTGCAGCGAGCGCGGCATGTCATCGCGCAACACCAGCAACTCCGCGACGCGACGCGGCGAGATCACGTCACTGTACACCTTGCGGTAGGAAACGAACGAGGACAGCGACTGCAGCAGCGACGCCCACTGGTAATAGTCGACGGCGCCACCGACGTCGGCGGCCGACGGCAGCAGGATGTGGTATTTGGTGTCGAGGATCCGTGCCGTGTTGTCGGCGCGCTCGATATGCGTTCCGAGGCGGATGAAGTAGAACGCCTCGTCGCGCAGCATGGTGCCGAAGGTCACGCCGCGGATCAGGTGCGAGCGCATCTTCACCCAGTCGAGGAACTCCGAAATGCCCATGGCCTCAAGGCGCTCGAAATCGTAGTTGCGGATGTCGATCCAGGCGCCGTTCAGGTCCTCGTACATCTCGGTGGTGATCGAGCCGCGGACGCTGCGCGCCGACTCCCGCGCACTGCGCAGGCAGGAAAAAATCGACGACGGGTTGGTTTCGTCGAGAATCATGTACTTCAACACGTTGGTTGCCGAAAGCTCCGGCGATTTGCGATAGAACCCGGTGGCCGAACCCATGGAGATCAAAGGCACCGCCCATGGCTCCGCCCAGGACAGCCCGGGCTCCTGCCTGCCATAGGGAAGCAACGACGTCCGGTAGGTCACGTCGAGCAGCCGCGCGGTGTTCTCGGCGCGTTCGATATGGCGGGCCATCCAGTACAGGTCGTTGGCGACGCGGGAGAGCAATACGTTCATACGACCCCCACGCTTGCGGCCTCATTGATCAATTCGGCCGCAGCGCTGCCCCCAACGGGGGCCCTATTCGCGTCTTGAGGCGGCAAGGCGACGCTGGAGTTTCCCCCCCCGATCGGCGCTGCGCGCCGTTCCCCCCCAGGGGGGCGAGCGCCTTGGGGCTGCCCGGCGGCGCTTGGGCGGCTCGTCGTCCTCATGCCAGCACCCAAGTGTCCTTGGTGCCGCCGCCCTGCGACGAATTCACCACCAGCGAACCCTCGCGCAGCGCGACGCGGGTCAGTCCGCCGGGGACGATTTCGATTTCGCTGTCGTTGCCGGAGAGCACATAGGGACGCAGGTCGATATGCCGCGGAGCAAGGCCCGATTCGACAAAGGTGGGACAGGTGGAAAGCGCCAGCGTCGGCTGCGCGATGTATTTCTCGGGTGCCGCAATGATCTGCGCCCGAAACGCCTCGCGCTCGGCTTGGGTGGAGGCGGGTCCGACCAGCATCCCGTACCCGCCCGCGCCATGCACCTCCTTGACCACCAACTCGGCCAGGTGCGCCAGCACGTGGTCGCGTTCCTGCGGCCGGTGCAACATGAAGGTCGGCACGTTGTTGAGGATCGGCGACTCGTCCAGGTAGTAGCGGATCATGTCCGGCACATAGGGGTAGATCGACTTGTCATCGGCAACGCCGGTGCCGATGGCGTTGGCCAGCGTCACCCGCCCGGCTCGGTACGCGGAAAACAGCCCCGGAACACCCAGTGTCGAATCAGCGCGGAAGGCGAGCGGATCCAGGAAGTCGTCGTCGACGCGCCGGTAGATCACGTGGACCCGCTGCGGGCCGCGCGTCGTGCGCATGAATACCGTGTCGTTCTGGACGAACAGGTCGACGCCCTGCACCAGTTCGACACCCATCTGCTGCGCGAGGAACGCATGCTCGAAATAGGCAGAGTTGTGCGCGCCCGGTGTCAGGACGGCGACGGTCGGCTCCTCTTCGCCATGCGGACTCACCGAACGAAGATCGTCAAGCAGCAGGTCCGGGTAATGCTGCACCGGGCGGATCGAGCGGGTAGCGAACAGCTCCGGGAACAAGCGCATCATCATCTTGCGGTTTTCGAGCATGTAGGAAACGCCCGAGGGCACGCGCAGGTTGTCCTCAAGCACGTAGTATTCGCCTTCACCGGCCCGCACGATGTCCACGCCGGCAATATGCGCGTAGATGCCCCCGGGCAGGGCGACGCCGCTCATCTCCGGCCGGAACTGCGCATTGCCCAGAACACGATCGGTGGGCACCTTGCCGGCCTTGAGAATCTTCTGGTCGTGATAGACGTCGGCGAGAAACAGATTCAGCGCCCGCACGCGCTGCTTGAGTCCACGATCCAGCATTTGCCATTCGTCTGCCGGAATGATGCGGGGCACGATGTCGAACGGGATCAGGCGTTCGGTTCCGGCGTTCTCGCCGTAGACGGCGAAGGTGATGCCGACTCGATGAAAGGCGCGATCCGCCTCCTCGCGCTTTTGCGCGATGTGGGCGGGTTCGGTGTGCTCCAGCCAGTTGGAAAAGGCCTCGTAATGCGCACGAACGCCCCCGCCGGGAGGTGTCATTTCATCGTAGGGTCGAACAGACATGTGGGCGCCTGAGACAGTCAATGGCCAATGTTAGCAAACATCGGGCCATTAACTAAGTATGTTATTAAACAGCACTTTATATGATTTCCCCGCGGGCAACACCGGGGCAAATCCCGGAACCGGATCGGCTGTGCACCAACTCGGAGCGCTATTGTCCAGGACGCGCATGGACGAACAAAATCGGATGGTTTGACCCTCCCCCGGCTGCGTGGTTAAATCGTGGCTCCTGTCTGGGTTCGCGGGGCGTTTAGCTCAGCGGTAGAGCACTCCCCTCACACGGGAGGGGTCGCTGGTTCGAACCCAGCAATGCCCACCACACTGAACCAAGGGGTTACGCGCAAGTGTAACCCCTCTTTTTGCCCGCGCCGCGCTGTCGGAAGTCACGATTCGATTGCCGCGCTTCCCGCTCTACATGGAGATTGCCATGCAAACTTCCGAATCGATTCGCCTCGCCGCGTTTGTCTTCGATGCCTACGGAACGCTGTTCGATGTGCAGTCGCTGGCGGCAACCGCAGAGGCCCTCGCCCCCGGCCATGGCGCCGACCTGTCACGCATCTGGCGGGCGAAGCAGCTGGAATACACGTGGCTGCAGACACTGATGGCCGGCGACGGTTTCCGGCGCGGTGATTTCGTGCAAGTCACCGCCGCGGCGCTCGACTATGCAGTCGCAGCACTGGTGCTTCCGCTTACGGCAGCCGACAAGCAAGGCCTGTGCGAAGCCTGGCGTACGCTGCCCGCCTATGCCGATGCGCAGGCCACACTCGCGGCACTGGCTCCGCGGCCCCGGGCAATCCTCTCCAATGGAACGCTCGACCTGCTCGAACCGGTGATTCGCCACAACAAATTGGACGAACAACTCGATGAGGTAATTTCGGTCGAGTCTGCAGGCCGGTTCAAGCCGGCGCCGGAAGTCTATGCATTGGCGGTGCAGCGCCTCGGCCTGCCGGCGGCGAAGATCGGATTCGTGTCGGCCAACGCCTGGGACGCCATCGGCGCGCGCGCGTTTGGATTCACGTCGTTCTGGATCAACCGCGCCGGCCTGCCCGTGGACCGGCACGGTCCGGCGCCCGACTTCATCCTTGGCGAGCTTGCCGAGTTGCCCACGCTCGCGCCCGCCTGAAGCGAACAGGCGGGCGACTGTCGGTCAGGGCATGTACTGCCCGCCGTTGACCTCGATCACCTGCCCGGTCACATAGCCCGACAGCGCATCCGACGCGAGGTAGAGGAAGGTGCCGGCGCATTCGTCGGCACTGCCCAGGCGATTCATCGGGATGGTCGCCTGCATGGTGGCCAGCTGCGCCGCCGTCGAATAGCGGTCGTGGAACGGCGTGGTGATCACGCCGGGCGAGACCGCGTTGACGCGGATGCCGTCGCCGACCACTTCCTTGGCCCACCCATGCGTGACGGTGGAGATGAATCCCTTCGAGCCGGCATACAGGATGGCGCCGCCACCACCACCGTTGCGCGCGGCGATCGACGTCACGTTGATGACGTTGCCCGATTTCTGCCGCCGCATGTGCGGAATGACCTCGCGCATGAACAGCGCGACCTGGGTGCAGTTCAGCATCAGCACACGATCGATGTGCTCGACCGTGTAGTCCTCGATGGCGACGCGGCCCAGCATGCCACCGGCGTTGTTGATCAGCACGTCGATACGTCCGAACGCAGCCAGCGACTCGGCGACGATGCGCTTCACCTCGGACTCGACCATGACGTCGCCGCCGACCAGCGCGACAGCGCCGCCGGCTCCCTTGATGTCCGCGGCGACCGCTTCAGCCGCGTCGCGGCTGGCGTTGTAGTGGACGATGACCTTGCTGCCGGCGCCGGCGAAGGCCCGCGCTGCGGCCGCGCCGATGCCGGTCGATGCGCCGGTGATGAGAACTACCTTGCCTTTCAGATCGCTGCTCATTTATTGCTCTCCTTCTTTCTGGTCTTGGGGGAACGTGTTGCCGCGCGCGGCGAAGGTGCCCGCCGGCGGGTTCGGCATTCAATCATGGCCTGGCGGATTGCCTCGATCGCCGCTGGCCGCGGAAAGCTCTTGCGGTAGGCCAGCGCGACCCGTCGCGCGGGCACCGGCTTGCCAAACGGCACCGGAACCACCAGGTCGCTGTGATAGCGCGGCGTCATGGCGTCGCGCGGCAATACTGACACGCCCAGGCCGGACGCCACCATGTTGCGCACGGTTTCGAGCGAATTGGTTCTGGGCACGTGCGCATCGGCGTCGTTCAATTCCGGACAGGATTCGAGTACCTGGTCGCGGAAACAATGTCCGACGTTGAGCAGAATGGTCGCCTCCCCGGCCAACTCGTCCGGGCGCACCGACTTGCGTTTCGCCCACTTGTGGCCCGCCGGCACGACCACCTGGAACGGCTCCTCGTACAGGAATTCGGTAACCATGCCCGGCGGCGAGAACGGCAGCGCCACGATCGCGGCGTCGATTCGGCCGGAGCGAAGCGCCTGCTCCAGGTTTTCGGTCAGGTTTTCCTCGATGTCCAGCGGCATCCTGGGCGCCCGTGCATGCAGCGCCGGAATCAGGTCGGGCAACAGATAGGGCGCAACCGTGTAGATCACGCCCAGCCTGAGCGTGCCGATGAGCTGATTGCCACCGGCTTGGGCGATGTCGCGGACCCTGGCGGCCTCCTCCAGCACGCGCTGCGCCTGCTCGACGATGCGCTCGCCCACCGGAGTGATGGTGACTTCGCCGGGACCGCGCTCGAACACCGTCGTGCCCAGTTCCTCCTCGAGCTTCTGCACGGCAACCGACAGCGCCGGTTGGCTGATGAAGCACTTCTGCGCAGCACGGCCGAAATTGCGTTGCTGCGCTACCGCGACCAGGTAACGCAACTCGTTGAGCGTCATCGTCCGTTCACCGCGAACGCTGCGCCAGAAAGCGCGCGAACTCCGCCCCGGTCTCCGGATGCTTGAGGCCGAAGTCGACCGTGGCCTCGAGATAGCCCAGCTTGCGGCCACAATCGTAGCGTCGTCCCTCGAACCGGTAGGCAACGACCCGTTCCTCCGCAAGCAGGCGCTCGATGCCGTCGGAGAGCTGGATCTCGCCACCGGCGCCGGGCGGCATGGTCCGCAGGTGGTGGAAGATCCGGGGCGACAGCACATAGCGGCCGACCACGGCCAGAGTCGACGGTGTAGCGCCGGGCTTGGGCTTTTCGACGATCCTGGTGACATCGGCGATCCGGGCGTCGGCACCGGCGCTTGCGGTTTCCACGATGCCCCAGCTGGCGACGTCGCTGGCCGGGACCTCCATGACGCCGATGGTCGACGCCTTCTCGCGCGCCGCGACGTCGACCATCTGCTTCATGACCGGTATCCGTGCATCGATCAGGTCATCGGCGAGGATGATGGCGAAGGGTTGGTCGCCCACCGCCGGCGCGGCGCACAGCACGGCGTGACCGAGCCCAAGCGGCTCGGCTTGGCGGATATAGATGCAGTTGATGCCCGGCGGCGTGGCTGCTTGAACCGCCTCCAGCAGCGCGGTCTTGTTGCGCAGCGCGAGTTCGGTTTCCAGTTCGTAGGCCTTGTCGAAGTGATCCTCGATCGCCCGCTTGCTGCGACCGGTGACGAAGATCATGTCAGTGATGCCTGCGGCCGCCGCCTCCTCGACCGCGTACTGGATCAGCGGCTTGTCGACGACAGGCAGCATTTCCTTCGGACTTGCCTTGGTGGCGGGCAGGAAGCGGCTGCCAAGGCCGGCGACCGGAAATACCGCTTTGGTGATGGTCTGCATCGTCATTGATGTTGGGCGCGTCTGGATTCGATAAGTTGGAGAAGCCCGGCTTCGTCAAGCACGGAAACGCCCAGGGCCCGCGCCCGGTCGAGCTTGCCGCCTGCGTCCTCGCCGGCGACGACGTAATCGGTTTTCTTCGACACGCTGCCGGTTACCTTGCCGCCCTCGCCCTGGATCAGCACGGCAGCCTGGTCGCGCGTCATTCCAGTGAGTGTACCTGTCAGGACAAAACCCAGACCGGCGAGTGCGCCTGCGGGCCTGCGCGACGGCACTCCCTCCGGCCAGTGGACGCCGGCGGCACGCAGCGCCTCGATGACGTCGCGGTTGTGTGTCTCGGCCAGGAAAGCGGCAATGGATGCCGCGACCACGGGTCCGACGTCGGACACTTCGAGCAGTGCCTGCTCATCGGCAGCCATCAATGCGTCGAGCGATCCGAAGTGCGCCGCGAGATCGCGGGCAGTGGCTTCGCCAACCTGGCGGATGCCAAGTCCGAAGATGAAGCGGGCCAGCGTAGTCGTCCGGCTGCGCTCGATGGCCGCAACGACGTTGGCCGCACTCC
The DNA here is from genome assembly GCA_963712105.1 of uncultured beta proteobacterium. GTDB lineage: Bacteria > Pseudomonadota > Gammaproteobacteria > Burkholderiales > Casimicrobiaceae > VBCG01. Next base: position 130,693 of record CAVQGR010000014.1, on the reverse strand, counting down.
GGTCGGCCATCCGTTCGAGCGCGGCCAGTGTCGACTGGTCGAGCCGGTAGAGATCCGCCGGCGTATGCACGATGTCAGCGTCGACCAGTTGATCGACCAGCTTGTCCCCCAGTCCCTCGATGTCGAGCGCGCGCCTGCCCGCATAGTGCAGCAGCGCCTGCTTGCGTTGGGCAGGACACACCAGACCGCCGGTGCACCGGGCAACGACCTCGTCGGGCAGCCGCGCGATGGCCGAGCCGCACTCGGGGCAATGCGTCGGCATCCTGAATTCGCGCGTGCCGGCCGGGCGTCGCTCGAGCATCACGCGGACCACTTGCGGAATCACATCGCCCGCTCGCCGCACGATCACGGTGTCGCCGATGCGCAGATCCCGCCGGCGGATTTCGTCCTCGTTATGCAGCGTGACGTTGGTGACCGTGGTGCCGCCGACAAAGATCGGCTCCAATCGGGCCACCGGGGTCACCGCCCCGGTACGGCCGACCTGGACGTCGATGGCGAGCAGCCGGGTCGGCAATTCCTCGGGCGGAAACTTGTGCGCCACTGCCCAGCGCGGTTCCCGGGTGCGAAAGCCCAGCGCGCGTTGCAGCTCGAGGCTGTCGACCTTGTAGACGACGCCGTCGATCTCGAAAGGCAATTCGCCGCGTCGCGCCTGCACGGCCTCGTAGTAGGCGGCCAGGTCTGCCGCACCATGGGCGATGCGCCGATCTGCATTCACCGGCAGCCCGTACACCGCCAGCGCATCGAGCAGGTCGCTGTGCGCAGGCGGGAGCACCGCGCCCTCGATTTCCCCGATACCGTAGGCAAAAAAGCGCAACCGCCGTTGCGCGGTGATCGCCGGATCGAGCTGGCGCACCGCTCCGGCGGCGGTGTTGCGCGGATTGACGAACAAACGCTGACCCGCCGCCAGCTGGCGTTCATTCAGCGCCGCAAAATCCGCACGCGTCATGTAGATTTCGCCACGCACTTCGAGCACCGGCGGCGCCCTGCCCTGCAACCGTGCCGGAATTTCGGAGATCGTGCGCACGTTTGCAGTGACGTCCTCGCCCGTCTCGCCGTCACCGCGGGTGGCAGCCACCACCAGCGTGCCATTCTCATAGCGCAGGCTGACGGCAAGGCCGTCGAATTTCAGTTCCGCCATGTATGCAACCGGCGGCGCGTCCGCAGCAAGCTTCAGGTCGCGGCGGATCCGTGCGTCGAATTCGGCAGCGCCGTTGGCCGTGGTATCGGTCTCGGTCCGGATCGACAGCATCGGCACGCGGTGGGCAACCGGCGCGAATTCGGCCGCCCGGGCGCCACCGACGCGCTGTGTCGGCGAATCGGCGGTCCGCAATGCCGGATGCTCGCGTTCCAGCGCCTGGAGTTCGCGAAACAACACATCGTACTCGGCGTCGCCGATGGTCGGGACGTCGAGTACATAGTAGGCATGATCGTGGGCAGCAAGCGTCTCGCGCAGCTCTTCCGCCCGTCGCATCGTCGCGGCAGGCACCGCGCCCGTTGCGCGTTCGGCCTCGCCCATCGGCCGCTTCAGGCGCCGAACAGCGCCAGTGCGCGGCTGCTGCCGGGCTCGATTCCGCTGTCGCGCAGCGCCTCGGCTGCGGTGCCCACCTGCTTGCGTATTGCGGCAAGCGCGGTATCGTCCAGCGGTCGCCGATTGTCGTCGACGAGTTCGCAGCCAAGTTGCTGGGCCAGGCGGCGCGCGGCCAGCTTCATCTGGTCGAACACCCGCATCGGGTCGCTCACGCGCGGCACGTCGAGGATCAGCACCAGCCCGTTGGTGGCCGATTGGCGAAGCGTGTCCACGGTAAAGGGCTCGTTGCGCAGGTTCTGCAGCGTGTAAAGAACTGCGCCGGTGTCCTCGGCGACCAGTTCGAAGCGGCCACCGGACGCCAGGCGGAATCCCGCCGCCTCGGCAACACCGCGCAGACGGGTTCCGGGAATGCTGTTTGCATCCGCCTTGATCACCGTCAGACCGATCTGCACGTCCACGTCGGCACAGAGCCGGTCGAGCGTCTCGGCCCGATCGGCTTCCGCTCCGACATCGGGTACCGAGACCGCTGCCGGCAGCAGCGGCGCGAGCTCACCGATCACCCGCACGAACGTGTCGAGTTGCGCCCGGCTGGCCGCGCCGTTGCGGTCGGCAAGCAGCATGCAGGCGGCCAGTTCGACAAACTCGCCACGCGTGTCCGAGGCCAGCGGCTGCCACGCGCCGTCCGGCACGCTCCGGCCATACCAGGTCAGGCGTTTGCCGACGCGTGCGTGCAGGCCTGCGGCAAGAGCGCCTGCCCCCAGAGGGCGGGCCGGCTGCAGCGTGACCACGCACTCGATTTCGGGGTCGGGACGACGTATCGGGCCGTCCTCGCCCGGGGCTCGGGCAATTTGCGCAGCGGTGCCTGCGACCCTAGCGGTCGCGGTTTCGCTGCTGGCGGTCATTGCCGAATCGACGTCAGCGGCATCAGGCCGGTCAACGTGCGCGATGATGTCCATGGGCACTGCTGCGTCGCCACCATCCAGGGACATGCCGGGATCCGGGACCACGGCGCTGTCGCCGTCAGGTTCGTCCCCTTCCGGTGGCGCCTCCGCATCCTGGCGCAGCGACGGTTCGATCCGGGACGCCGTGGAAGCAGGTCGTGCCGCTGCGTCGGTGCCGGATGGCTTGCCAAAGGCCGAATCGATGCGGCGGCGTACGCGCCGTTCCTGCCACCAGTTATAGAGAAGTACCCCGATGACCAGGACGACACCGGCAATGATGAGGCCGATCTGGAGCGGACTCATCGGCATTCGGAAATCGTGGCGCGCATGGATAGGGCGCGAGTATAGCGCGATCGCCGCAGGCCGGTCGCCGTGGTTGCCGTAATCGTCGTCGCGTCCTCGGGCACGGGCACGGGCCGCTACGCAGCGTTTTCGGCCAACGACAGCGCCTCGGCGATGTCGACGGCCACGACGCGCGACACGCCCGCTTCGGGCATGGTGATGCCGACCAGCTGGCTGGCCATTTCCATGGTGATCTTGTTGTGCGAGATGAACAGGAACTGGGTCTCCGTCGCCATGTCCCTCACCATCGAGCAGAAGCGTTCGGTGTTCGGATCATCGAGCGGGGCATCGACCTCGTCGAGCAGACAAAACGGCGCGGGATTGATCTGAAACAGGGCAAAGACCAGCGAAATGGCGGTCAGCGCCTTCTCCCCACCGGAAAGCAGATGGATCGACGTATTGCGCTTGCCGGGTGGTTGGGCGACGACCTGCACACCGGAATCGAGAATTTCCTCGCCGGTGAGCACCAGCCTCGCCTGTCCGCCGCCGAACAGCAAGGGAAACAGTTTCGCAAAATTGGCATTGACCGCTTCGAAGGTCTGCTGCAGCAGCTGCCGCGACTCCCGATCGATTTGCCGGATTGCCGTCTCCAGGGTCGTCATCGCTTCGGTCAGGTCCGCCGCCTGTCGATCCAGGTACTCCTTGCGCTCGCGCGCCTGGGCGAGTTCATCCAGCGCGGCCAGGTTGACCGCGCCAAGCTCGCCGATGGCCAGCGTCAGGCGCTCGATCTCCGCAGGCAGCGTGCGGGGGCTGCCCCAGGCTTTCAGCGCCTCCGGCAGCACCGCCACGTCGGCACGCGCATCGGCCAGCAGCTCGGCGAATTGTTGCTCGGCAAGCACGGCGGCCTGCTCCTTCAATTGCATTTCCTGATTTCTGGCACGACTCGGTTCCAGCTTCTGCTCGATCGCCAGACGCGCTTCCTCCGCCGTGCGCATCGCCGCACCGAGTTCCTCGAGCCGGTCGCGCGCCGCCGCCAGCGCCTGCTCGGCGTCGCCACGCGCCGACAACTGCCGCTGCAACGCCTCCTCGACCGGCGTCCAGTCCACGGCTGCGTGTTCGCTGGTCAACTGCGCCAGCAAACCCCGCTGCTGCTGTTCGCTGGCCGCAAGCGTCTCCTGCCGGCGCTCGAATTCGGCGATACGCGCGATCACGCTGCGTTCCGCGAATCCGGCCTCCTGCGCCTCGCGCTCCGCCTGCCGCACCCGCTCCCGGCCCCGCGCCAGCGCCAGCTCAGCTTCGTTGCGGACATGGCGCGCGGTTTCCCGCCGGGCCAATTCGTCGTGCACCCTGGTCTGCAGGTCCGCGATTTCGGACACGATCGTCGCGCGCGCTCCGCGTTGCGCCTCGCGCGCCGTGTCGAGTTCGGCGAGCTCATGCGCGATCTGGGTCCGCCGCTGCTGCGCCGCCTCGGCCGCCTGCCGCAGCTGCAGGAGTTCGAGATCGAGGTCGTGCACCCTGCGCTGCTGCGATCCGACGGCAAGGCTCTCGGCATGCCAGGTCTTCTGGGTCGTGGCGAGTTCGGCGTCCACGGCGTCGCGCTGCTCGCGCGCGTCGTGCGCTGTTGCGCGTGCCGAGGTGATCGCCGCGGCCAGCGACTCGAGCTCGCGGCGGCGCGCCAGCACGCCATGCAGTTCGTTGTCGGGCGCAAAGAACGAGACGGACTGCGCCGAGACCAGGTGACCGGCCGGCGTGACGAAGGCCTCGCCGACACCCAGGCTCGCGCACTCGGCAAGCGCGGCTGCGAGATCGGTTCGGCAGCGGATGCCGTGCAGGCCGTCGGCCACGATTCGGGCGACGTCCGGCTGTCGGAACCGCAGCTTCGCCAGCAGGGCGTCCGGCGCATTCTGCGGAAGTTGCAGTGCCGGCGCCGGTCGATAGGCCGCGACGCGTCGCGGCGGTTGTCCGCCCTCCGTGGCCCAGTCGGCGACCTCCTCGAGTCGCGCGAGTTCGAATGCTCCCAGGCGCTCGCGCAACACGGCCTCGAGCGCGTCTTCCCAGCCCGGCTCGATGTCCAACGCTTGCCAGAGCCGGGGCGAACTCGACAGCTTGTGCGCGTCCAGCCAGCCATCGATATCCGACCCGTGCCCGATCTTCTCCTGCAGCGCCGACAGCGCCTGCTCGCGAGCCTCGAGGTCGGCCAGGCGGCGGCTGTCGCGTTCCCAGGCATCGGCGGTCTCGCGTTGCCGCGACTGCAGCCCAGTCACCGCAAGTTGCAGTGTCTCGAGTGAGCGCTGCTTCACCGTGAGGTCGGCGGTTTCCTGCGCCAGCTGCTCTTCGACGACCTGCACCGGATCGGTCCTGGGTGCGGCAATGCTTTCGAGCTCGGCCGTCAGTCTCGTATGCCGGTCATCAAGCTGATTCAGCGCCTGCGCGGTGTTTTCGCGCCGCGTCTCGGCCACCCGCACGCCCTGCTCTATCAGCGCGATGGCCTGCTGCAGCTCGGTCAAGGCGGCGCCTGCGGCGACCAATGCCTCTTCCAGCGCAGGCACGCCGGCCAGGGTGTCCTGCTCGGCAACAACGGCCAGCTGGCGCGTCTGCACGGCTGCGGCACGCGCGGTTTCCGCGGCACCGCGGTCATCGGCAAGCGAACTCATCTGGCCCGAGATCGCGCCCAATGCCTCGGTGAGTTGCGCTACCTGCTGTGTCAGCCGGGTCTGCGATTCCCGCGCATAGCTCAACTGCTGCTCCAGGCGGGTCACCTCGGCATTCGCCGCGTAGAACTCGCCCTGTTTCCCGTGCAGCGCGTCGCCGGCGGTGTAATGCTCGGCGCGCAGCGCTTCGAGCTTCGTCTCCGTCGCGCGCAACTCGGCCTGGATCGCGTCGTAGGCGACCGTCAGATTCACGATCTCGGTCGCACACCGTTCCCGCGCACGCACCGCATCCTGCTGCTTCGCGTACCACAGCATGTGCTGCGACTGCTTCAGTCGGCCGGTTAGTTCCTGATGCTGGGCAGCCACCTGCGCCTGTTGTTCGAGGCGCATCAGCTGGTTGCCGAGTTCCTGGCGGATATCCTCCACCCGAGAAAGATTTTCGCGGGCATCGGACAGGCGGCCTTCGGTTTCCTTGCGCCGTTCCTTGTACTTGGAGACACCGGCCGCCTCCTCGAGAAAGATACGCAGTTCCTCGGGCTTGGCCTCGATCACCCGGGAGATCATTCCCTGCTCGATGATCGCGTAGGCGCGCGGGCCGAGTCCCGTGCCCAGGAACAGATCGTGGATGTCTCGGCGCCGGACCGGAATATTGTTGATGTAGTAGGTCGAGTCCCCGTCGCGCGTCAGCACGCGCTTGATCGAAATGTCGGTGTACTGACCCCATTGCCCGCCGATCCGGCCCAGGCTGTTGTCGAAATGCAGTTCGACCGAGGCGCGGCCGACCGGCTTGCGTTCGCCGGCGCCATTGAAGATGACGTCCTGCATGGTCTCACCGCGAAGTGCCGAGGCCTTGGACTCGCCCAGCACCCAGCGCACCGCATCGATGACATTGGACTTCCCGCAGCCGTTGGGTCCGACAATGCCAACCAGCTGCCCGGGAGTGGCGATGGTGGTGGTGTCGACAAACGACTTGAAGCCCGACAGCTTGATCTGGGTGAGGCGCACAGGATGTTTATTACGAGGAACGTGATCGGAAGACGCCGGGTCGCCGACCTGGCGGAGACTCAAACGAGTCGCCCGCAAGCGTCCCGGCGAACGTGTCGGGAAAACGCCGAATTATAGCGGAATCACCGGCCCGGCTCGGTGAACGCAACGACCGGATCGGCTCGCGGCGGAAGCCTTCCCTCCTCCACCGCGTGGCAGGCAACCTGGCCGGCATCGGCAGACAACAACGCCGGACTCTCTCGCCGGCAACGATCGTTCGCCAGCGGACAGCGGGGATGAAAAGTGCAGCCGGGGGGCGGATCGAGCGGATTGGGCACCTCGCCGGCCACGGCGACACGCGCCTCGCCGGTCATCTCGAGATCGGGCACGGCGTCGAGCAGCATGCGGGTATATGGGTGCAACGGCCGGTGGAACAGCGTCCGGGTCGGGGCGAGTTCAACCACTCGCCCCAGATACATGACGCCGACGCGGTCGGCGATGTGATGCACAACCGCCAGATTGTGCGAAATGAACAGATAGGTCAGTCCGCGCCTGCGCTGCAGATCGCGCATCAGATTGAGCACCTGCGCCTGCACCGAGACATCCAGTGCCGACGTGGGTTCGTCGCAGACCAGGAACGCCGGATTGGTCGACAGCGCGCGAGCAATGGAGATGCGTTGCCTTTGCCCGCCTGAAAACTGGTGCGGGTACTTGACGCCGTCGGCCGTAGCCAAACCAACCTGGGCGAGTAAGGCCGCCACCTTTTCGTCGACCTGCGCCTTCGCCAACTCCGGCGACTGGACGCGTATCGGCTCGGCGACGATGTCGGCTACCCGCCAGCGCGGATTCAGACTGGCGTAGGGGTCCTGGAAGATCATCTGCATCCCGCGGCGCGCAGCGCGCAGCTGCGCGGCATCGGTAACCGCGCCCTTGCCTGCAATGGCGGCGCCGTCGTAGCTGATGTTGCCGCGCGTGGGCTTGTACAAACCGACAATCAGCCGCGCGACGGTCGACTTGCCGCAACCGGATTCGCCGACCAGCCCCAGCGTCTCGCCGCTTCGAATGGTCAGGCTTACGCCATCCACGGCCTTCAGCAACACGCGTGGTCGACGCTCGAGCATCCGGTCGAGCCACGGCGGTGAGACATCGAAGTAGCGGGCCACATCGGTCAGGCGCAACAGTTCCTTCGCGCCCGCGGGCGCCTCGCCGCCCGAAGCGGCGCGCTGCCTGTCCCGGATCCGCTCACCGGCATCCACTCCCGTCACGACGCCGACGCTTCCGCCGCCGGCGCTCATGTCGCGACCGCCTCGGCTTGCGACTGGTCAACAGCCAGCCAGCACGCCGCGCGCGTCGCGCCAGCCTCGACGAGTTCCGGGCGCTCCCGTTTGCAGCGATCGAACACCTTCGGGCAGCGGGGGTGGAACGCACAACCGGCAGGAACCGCGGTCAGGCGCGGCATCGCACCGTCGATCTGGGTCAGACGCTCACGCTCCTCGACAATCGACGGAATCGAACCCATCAGCCCGACCGTGTACGGATGCTTCGGCCGATGGATGACATCGGCCACCGGTCCGATCTCGACGATGCGGCCGGCGTACATGACGGCGACCCGGTCGGCGGTCTCGGCGATGACACCCATGTCGTGCGTCACCAGCATCACCGCCGTATCGTGCTCCCGGCACAGTCGCTTGAGCAGCTCGATGATTTGCGCCTGGATCGAGACGTCGAGCGCAGTCGTCGGCTCGTCGGCCACGATCAGCCTGGGCTTCGCTGCCAAGGCGAGCGCGATCACCACCCGCTGTCGCATGCCACCGGAAAACTGGTGCGGATAGTGTTCGATGCGGCGCGCTGCCGCCGGGATGCCGACTTCCTCCAGCAAAGCGATCGCACGGGCGCGCGCATCCGTCTCCGACAGGTCGAGATGCGTGCGGATGGTCTCGATCAGCTGCCGACCCACCGTGTAGAGCGGGTTCAGCGAAGTCAGCGGATCCTGGAATATGGCACCGATCTCGCGGCCGCGGATGCGGCGCATGGCGTCGTAGGACAGATTGTCGATACGCCGGCCGCCAAGGTGGATCTCGCCGGCGGCGACACGTCCAGGCGGATCGATGAGGCCGATGATCGCCGAACCGGTCAGCGATTTACCGGCACCCGACTCGCCCACGACGCCGAGGACCTCACCCGGCGCGATTTCGAACGACACGTCGTGAACGGCGACCAGCGTCCCCCGGCGCGTCGGAAACTCCACGCGCAGGCGCTCGACGGTGAGAAGCGGTTCCACCGGCCGGGGCGACGTCACCGTGTTACTTGGCAGCGGGCACCTGGCAGCCCGGGATCTGCTCGACGTAGTCGATGACCGGAGTCCACTGCTGCGTTATGGTGTTTTCGAACTGGGCGTTGATGTAGTAGCGCTTGCAGGGCGCAGCATCGAGCATCATGACGTGCAGCGGCGGACCTCCGGCCCAGCCCGGGGCCGGACCTTGCACGACCAGCCGATGTTTGCCGGGCTCGACCTTGATGAGATTCGGGTCGGTGAACGCGCCCTGGTCGTCGACCCGATCGATGAGCGCCGGACGTCGGTTCTGAATGGTCACGTTGTATCGCTGGCCGGTGAGTTCGCTCCAGGTTGGCCCCCAGGTCTGGCATCCGGCCAGCAGCACTGGAATCATCAGCAAAGGCAGCTTGCGCATGAACTTACTCCTCGTCGTGGGTTGTGCGGCATGCGCCGCGAAACATCGTCGGTGCTTCGACAGGGTCCGCGTCGAAAAGCTCCGTGGGAAAACGCCCGGCCGCGGTCATTGCAGCCTGGGATTGAGTGCATCGCGCAGCCAGTCGCCGAGCAGGTTGATCGACAGCACCATCGTGACCAGCGCGACACCCGGGAAGATGGTAATCCACCACTCTCCCGAGAACAAAAAGTCATTGCCCACGCGGATGAGCGTTCCCAGCGACGGCTGCGTCGGTGGCACCCCGACGCCCAGGAACGATAGTGTGGCCTCGGTGATGATCGCCGTGGCGATGTTGATCGTCGCCAGGACCAGAACCGGCCCGAGCACGTTGGGCAGCAGATGCCGCAGCATGATGCCGTACGGGGACACGCCGATCACGCGCGCCGCCTGAATGTACTCCTTGTTCTTCTCGACCATGGTCGAACCACGCACCGTCCGCGCGTACTGCACCCAGTTGGAAAAGCCGATGGCCAGGATCAGCACGAACAGCGCCACCTGATCGTGGGCGTCGCGCGGCAGCGCGGCGCGGAACACGCCGTCGATCAGCAGCGCGATCAGGATCGCCGGAAACGACAGCTGGACGTCCGCGACCCGCATGATGAACGCATCGGTACGCCCGCCGGCATACCCGGCCAACAGCCCCAGCGAAACCCCGAGCACGATGGCGAGCGCAACCGACGCGAGACCCACCATCAGCGATATGCGCGCGCCGTACATGATGGCCGAAAGCATGTCGCGACCCTGGTCGTCGGTACCCAACAGGTACTGCGCCCGGCCACCCGGACTCCAGCTCGGCGGCGACAGCGAGTCGAGCAGATTCAGCGTCTTCAGGTCGAACGGATTGTGCGGCGCGAGCCAGGGCGCGAACAACGCACCGATCACGCAAATTGCCAGAATCGTGAACGACACCACCGCGACCGGTGAATGGCGGAAACTCCAGGCGACATCGCTGTCCCAGGCGGTAGCGGCGCGCTCCCTGAGCGTGGGTGGCGCGATCGTGACTTCGTTCATCGCATTCACCCGCGTCAGCGGACTGCCCCGGCTTTCGCGGTCAGACCTGCCAGTGCGTCGCGCGCAGATGCCTGTCCTTGCTGCAAGACCTGCACCTTCCAGTCATCCGCATCCTGGTAGAACGCATCGCGGACCATTCTTTTGATCGTCGCCCGCGTCTCCTTCGATGCGTCGGGATGATTGGCGAGCCATTGGTCCGCACGCAGCGCCTGCAGCACATCCATCATCGGCAGGGTCCCGAATTCCAGTGCGATCCCGGCGCACTGCGCCTGAGGGCATTCGTCGTACACGGCCTGAAAGTTGACGCCGGTCAGCGGCGCAGAGGTTGACGAGCCGTCGTGGAAGGACGTCACCGCGTCTCCCCACCAGTCCCGGGCGCGAGCAAGTTCCACGGCATCCGCCCGGCCGGCGTAGATTCTTTCACCGTGACCGCGCGGCCCGAGTCCGGTATGCACGTCGATCCAGGCGATCACCTGCCGGGACCTGCCCTCCTCCCGCAGCACGCCACGCAGCACGGCATTGCTCCAGGCCGGCCGCACGCCGCCATAGAACAGGCCGTCCGGGAACTCGTGCTGTCCGCCGCTGACGGCGGCCTGCAACGCCGCCATGCCGTGAGCAGCAATGTAGTCTTTCACGCGCTGCACGTTCTCCGGTCCGGGCGGCCATTCATCCGGGACGATGAACCCATGCACGCCCGCGTAGGCGGCGGACGCAGCCGGCGGCGACGAGAACTCAAGAAAATTGCGGTTCAGGTCGACGTTGTCCTCGTTGGTTCGCGACAGATGCGAGAAGCCATAGGGGTTCAGCGCATGCACGAACACCAGTCGAATCGGCGCCGCGGCGGCCCGAAACGCGGCGTCGCGCATCAGGGCAACCTGGCAGCCGGAGCCGCAGAAGCCCTCGGCGCCGTGCGTGCCCGACAGCACGATGAGCAGCGCGGGCGCCGTCGCCGGCCCGGCAGTGGCGACATCGATCGTCAGCGACTCGCCCTGCGCGCCGCGCGCGGTCGGATGTTCGTGCCGGTCGAGCGCAAAACCCGCCGCCTGCGCCTGCGCCAGGAACCTGTCCCGCGCCTCGGCATAGTCCGCGCTGAAGCAGGAACTCACGCCAGATGCATTCCGCGGCAACGTCATCGGGCGCTGCCGTCCTGTCCGGGCAATGGCATCGAATGCTCGGCCAGCGCGGCGAGGAAACCGGCGCCCAGCGGAATGACATCGTCGTTGAAATCGTACTTGCTGTTGTGCAAGAAGCAACCGCCTTCCACGCCGCCCTGGCCCAGACGGGCAAAGGCGCCGGGTCGTTGCTGCAGCATGAACGAGAAGTCCTCGGCGCCCATCGAGGGCTCGAGGTAGCGCGCGACATTTTCCCCGCCGACCAGTGTTTCCGCCACGTCGGCGGCAAAATGCGCCTCGTCGACATGATTGATGGTCGCCGGATAGAGGCGCTCGTAATGCAACGTCGCACGGGCGCCGAATGCGGTCGCGATTGAGCGCACCAGCTCGCCCAGCCGGTGCTCGATCAGATCCTGCGTTTCCTTCCGGAAGCTGCGCGCGGTGCCGACCAACTTCGCATGCGCGGGAATGACGCTCATCGCCCCAGGGTGGCCTGCATGCATCGCGCACAGGCTGACCACCGCGGTATCGAGGGGATTGACGTTGCGACTGACGATCGACTGCGCAGCGGTGATGATGTGCCCGGCGACGAGTACCGGATCGATCGCCCGGTGCGGATGCGCGCCGTGGCCGCCGTTACCGTCGATGGTGATCTCGAAGCGGTCGGCCGCCGCCATCGCCGGGCCAGGAGAGATGCCGATTTGCCCCGGGGGCAATGCCGGCCAGTTGTGCAGCGCGTACACCTGTTCGGCGGGGAAGCGCTCGAACAGTCCATCGGCGATCATCGCCTGCGCCCCGCCGTGTCCCTCCTCGCCCGGCTGGAAGATCAGGTAGGCGGTGCCGTCGAAGGCCCGCGTCTCGGCCAGGTAACGCGCTGCGGCCAGAAGCATCGTCGTGTGGCCGTCATGGCCGCAGCCGTGCATCCGGCCCTCGTAGCGCGACTTGTGCGCGAACTCGTTCTCTTCGAGCAGCGGCAGCGCATCCATGTCGGCGCGCAGGCCGATCGTTCGACCGCTTTCCTGCCGGCGGCCGCGAACGACTGCAACGATGCCGGTCTTGCCGATGCCCGTGTGATGTTCGATGCCGAGTGCCGCCAGGTACTCCTGCACCACCCGCGCAGTCCGGTGTTCCTCGAAGCCGAGCTCGGGGTGGGCGTGCAGGTCGCGCCGAATGGCCGTGAACTCGTCCTGCCAGCGTGCAATGTGCTCGGTGGGTTTCATCGGCGTTGCAATCAGTGTCCTGTCGTGCCGCGCTCGATACGCAGGCGTGGATCGACCGCGTAGTACATGAGGTCGACGATGAGGTTGATCAGCACGAACACCAGTGCGATGAAGCACAGGTATGCCGCCATCACCGGGATGTCGGCGAAGTTGACCGCCTGGATGAACAGCAGGCCCATGCCGGGCCATTGGAACACCGTCTCGGTGATGATGGCAAAGGCGATGATCGCCCCGAGTTGCAGGCCGGTGATGGTGATCACCGGCACCAGCGTGTTCTTCAGCGCATGGCCGAAATGGATGGCCCGGTCGGTCAGCCCCCGGGCGCGGGCGAACTTGACGTAATCGGTGCGCAGCACCTCCAGCATCTCGGCCCGTACCAGGCGCATGATCAGCGTCATCTGGAACAGCGACAGCGTGATCGCCGGCAGGATCAGCGCCTTCAATCCACTCTTGGTCAGGAATCCGGTATTCCACCATCCGAGCGCGACAACGTCGCCGCGGCCGAAGGATGGCAGCCAGCCGAGGTAGACCGCGAACACCAGGATCAGCAGGATGCCGATCAGGAACGTCGGCAGGCTGACCCCGATCAGCGAGCCGGCCAGCAGCAGGTGCGCGCTGATGCTGTTCCGACGCAGCGCCGTGTAGACGCCCAGCGGGATGCCCAGGAACACCGCAAGCAGCGCTGCGGCACCGGCAAGCTCCAGCGTGGCGGGAATGCGCTCACGGATGAGCACCGACACCGGCCGGCCCTGGCGCAGCGAGAGGCCGAAGTCGCCATGGGCGGCATTGTTCACGAAGCGCGCGAACTGGACATAGAACGGGCGGTCGAGACCCAGATCCGCGCGCAGCTGCTGTCGTTCCTGAGCCGTGGCGTCCTGGCCCACCATGAACGCCACCGGATCCCCGGTGAAGTTGAACAGGGAAAAGGCAATGAGCGCGACCACCGCCATCACCAGCACGGATTGCAGCAGACGACGGATGACGAAGGCGATCATGATCCTGGCGTCAACCAGCCCGCGTAGCAGGACCGGATGTATGGCTTGAACCGTCGCGACGATGACACGCGCGGATCATGCCACAAGGCCGTCGACGCAGGTGCGGCCTTGGCCGCGCGGTCGAACCGGCAGTCGAGAACCCATTTTCGGTCGATCATCCCGAGGGGCGCTCCCTTGCCGCCCGCGTTGCGTACAGGCAGATACCCGCGGCGACGGATACGTTGAGGCTCTCGACACTGCCGGCAAGCGGGATGCCGACGACGCGATCGCAGGATTCACGGGTCAGCCGACGCAGGCCCGCACCCTCCGCTCCGAGTACCCACGCCAACGGACCGGACAATTCGGCGCCAAACAGGCTTTCGCCCCCCGCATCCGCACCCAGCAGCCACACGCCACGATCCTTCAGCGCGCGCATGGTCCGGGCCAGGTTGGTGACGGTAATGACAGGCACGGTGTCGGCCGCCCCGCAGGCGGCCTTTGCCACCGTAGCGTTGACGCCGACCGCGCGATCCTTCGGCACCACCACCGCCTGCGCACCGAACGCGTCGGCGCTGCGCAGGCAGGCGCCGAGGTTGTGCGGATCGGTGACGCCATCGAGAATCAGCAGCAGCGGTGGCTCGGCAGAATTCTCCAGGACGTCGTCGAGCGTCACGTGCGGAAGCGCGGCGTCCACCATCGCAACCACGCCCTGGTGGCGGCCGTGTCCGGCCAGCGCATCGAGGCGCGCCGTGTCCACCACATGCGTCACAACACCCACGGCATTCGCCCTGGCGGCCAGATCGCGCATGCGCACATCGTCGCGGCCGGCGAGAACATAGATCTCGCGCACCGCCTCGGGCCGCTGGCGCAGCCGTGCGGTGACCGCGTGGAAGCCGAACAGTGAACGGGTCGAGGACATGCTCGTTGAACTGGGCGGTCGGGATGGATGCGGTTGGGGTTACGGCGGCCAGAGCTGCAACGGTCGCTCGCTGTGCTAGTGTAGCGCGCGGCGCAATCCGCGCCGCCGAATCGGCAAGCATATGGCGATCAGCGAGGACCTCCGGCAGTTTCTCACGGCGTTGCTTCTGGTAATCGGCGGCCTGCTGCCGATCGTCAATCCGGTGGCCAGCGCGCCGGTGTTTCTGAAGATGACGCGCGGCAGCGACGCGGCGACCAGGGAGAAGCTCGCGGTCGAGATCGCCATCAGCAGCTTCCTGCTGCTGATGGGCTCGCTCGTTTTCGGCGCCTTCGTCCTCAAGCTCTTCGGTCTGTCGATCCCGGTGGTGCAGGTCGCCGGCGGCGCCGTGCTGATTGCCCTTGCCTGGAACCTGCTGCACGACGATGGACAGGCGGACGAGACGCCGGACGCCAAGGCAAACAGCGATGTCATCCTGAGGGCGTTCTATCCGCTGACGCTGCCGGTGACCGTCGACCCGGGGGCGATTTCGGTCGCCATCACGCTGGGCGCCAATCATGCGCACGGGGTCGAACGCATCATCGTCTCGTTCATCGGGGCGCTGATCGGTGTCACGCTGATCTCGGTCGCGGTCTGGCTGGTCTACCGCTACGCGCAGCAGGTAGGACACTGGATCGGGCATACGCGGATGATGGTCATCCTGCGCCTGTCCGCATTCGTTCTTCTGTGCATCGGCGTCGAGATCACCTGGAACGGTGTTCGCAATCTCTCCAAGGAGTTGCCGTTCGCAATCCCGCCCGCAGCCGCGCCGGCGACGGCGGTACCGGCCGGCGAGGTCAAATGAGCTTCGAGTTCCGCCAGCTGCTCGAGGGCGCACTGCTGGCCGCGGCCGCGCTGCTGCCCATCGTCAATCCCCTCGGCGGCGCGCCGGTGTTTCTCGCCATGACCGGCAACGCCGACGACGCCACCCGGGCGATGCTCGCCCGCCGAGTCGCCGTCAACGGCTTCATCCTGCTCGTTGCCTCGGTGCTGGTCGGTGGCCTGGTACTCGAATTCTTCGGCCTGTCCGTGCCGGTGGTGCAGGTCGGTGGCGGACTGGTGGTCTGCAGCCTCGCCTGGAAGCTTCTCAACGACGAACCCCACGTCGATGGACCGCCAGTGATCGAGTCCCCGGCCACGCTGGCGACCCGCGCCTTCTATCCGATGACCTTGCCGCTCACCGTCGGTCCGGGGGCGATTTCCGTGGCGATCACCATCGGCGCCAACTACCCGTCCACCCCGCAGCCGTTCGTCGCCGACGTGGTCTCGTCGGTTCTGGGTATCGTCGCCGTCTGTAGCGCCATCTACGCCTGTTTTCGCTATTCGCGCCGCCTGGGCATCTGGTTGGGCGCGACCGGTACTGCGGTCATCCTGCGCCTGTCGGCCTTCATTCTGCTGTGCATCGGCGTGCAGATCATCTGGAACGGTGTGGACGCGCTGCTGGCCGCGCGCTCCACGCTGGCGTCGCCCAACTGACGCGCTTGTCGTCGCTCTTGCCCGGCATACTGGTGGAACGCTATAATTATTGGCTTGCCACCGACTGTCGCGCATGGTCGCGAAGGTTCGGCAGCACCGCCGGCGTAGCTCAGTTGGTAGAGCAGCGCATTCGTAATGCGAAGGTCGGGAGTTCGACTCTCTTCGCCGGCACCAATATATCAATCCGTTGCTTGATTTTGCGGCACTGGGTTTCTGCTCGTAACTGCGTCATGACAGCAACAGCGACTCTCTCGCTCTTCAGTCCCGCCAAGGACTGAAAGACCCGCCGCCGGTCCGACAATCTTCCATTCCTGGTACTGCGCCGCGATCACGCCGCGCTCGGCAACGTATCGCGCACGCGTCCACTTGCCGGTCCGCCGGTCGCGGTAGCGGAACAGATAGAGGCGCAGCGGCGCCGGCCAGGCGCGTGCTTCTTGCATGCCTGCGTCAACATACGTTGAGATGTTCCGGTGTCGAATTACTTTACATCGCGCTCGCCAGCAATGGCACAGCCTGATGACAACTTGAATACAATCCATGACTTGAATTCGTAGCATGAATAGTGCTTTGGGTTTCCGCTGGGCTACGCTCCATCGACCGCGCTGGCTTGAGTTGACCATCTGGTCAAGCTCCCAATGACAAGACTAGGGATGGCTCACCATGCCCGCACGAAGATTGGTCCATTGCAGTGTCATGGTTCTTGGGCTGGCGCTGGCTTGCAGCGGTCAGCCGGCGCAGGCGGACCCGGTCTTCGACCAATCCTCCGTCGCCGCCGCCACGGTCGGTTCGCTCAATATCAGCGACTATGTGAGCGCCGATGACTTCACCG
Organism: uncultured beta proteobacterium; assembly: GCA_963712105.1. Taxonomy (GTDB): domain Bacteria; phylum Pseudomonadota; class Gammaproteobacteria; order Burkholderiales; family Casimicrobiaceae; genus VBCG01. The sequence continues at coordinate 114,001 of CAVQGR010000014.1, read as the reverse complement.
TCAGCAGCACGGTGACGCTCACGGAGCTGTGGGTTTGGCTGGCGGACTCCCGAGGCACGACCGACAACGGCGTTCTGGACAATTTCGGCGGAACGCTGAGCTGGGGAATCTTCGCCAACAGCGCAGGCGCCCCCGGCACGCTCCTGGCATCAGGCGCCGGCACGCCGGTGCTGACTGACACGGGCTTCAATGGCACTGGTATTGGGGTTGATGTGGTCATCGCCAAATTAGCCCTGAGCGGTCCGATCCTTGGGCCAGGGACGTACTGGCTAGGCCTGCACGAGGGTACCTGGGGGTCGGCCTATGATCAGTCGCCCATCTTTTGGTATGCATCAACGGCCGGGTTCGGCGCGACGCCACACGGCAACGACGATGAGGTGTCGCTGGGGAGCCCGTGGAGTGACACTGCGGATCCCATCAACTTCAAACTGGCGTTTCGCCTCAGTGGGGACTTGGTGCAGACGGTTCCCGAGCCCGCCACGCTCGCGCTACTGGCCCTTGGCCTCGCCGGACTTGGTTTTTCGCGTCGCCTGTTCCGACAACACGTTGAGTGCGCGCCGGCAGTCGGCTAACGCTTCCTGCAGCGTCGCACGGCCGTCGTCGTCACCGCTGAACCTATCCGGTCACCTCCAGACTCAGTCGGCCAGGACCTTCGCCACCCACTGCGCCGTAAGCTTCTCCTGCACAGAATTCTGCGCAAGGCGTAGCTCCAGACCGCCAAAATCGACCTGGTCCAGCGGCTGGTCCTGGTTGAAGCACGAGAACACGTAGCTCACCTTGCCGGTCTGCGGGTCACGCCACGGCTGCAGGCATTGGGCGCAGATCTCCTTGAGCATGCACTGCATCGGCGAATTGATCGAGCCGATGGCGCGATGGGTCGGCTTCAGGTGCGCCGCCAGCACGCCGTGGCGCGCGCGCGTGACCGCAGCCATCATCCGGTCCGAGCCGATGGCGATGATCCGGTCACAGGCTGAAAACGCAATCGGCTGCGCGCCGAGCGCTCCCTGCGCATAGGCGTGCATCGCTTCGACGATGTTGCCGACGTAGGCGCGGTCCTGCGGCCGGGTCGGCGCAAATCCCGGCGACTCGTCGCTGCACCACACGACCACGTCGGCGGCGGCCTCGATGTCGGCGACCTTGTAGCGGTCGATCATCCTCTTGTAGCCGGCGAAATAGAGGACCTTGGATCCCGCGGCGCGGAATGCCTGGCCGATCGAGAAAAGCACCGCATTGCCAAGCCCGCCACCGGCCAGCACCATCGTCTCGCCGGAAACAATCTCCGTGGGCGCGCCGGTCGGGCCCATCAGTACCACGGGCTCGCCCGGTTTCAGCAGCGCGCACAAGTCGGACGAGCCGCCCATTTCCAGCACGATCGTCGACACCAGCCCGCGCTCGCGATCGACCCACGCGCCGGTCAGCGCCAGTCCCTCCATCGCCATGCGCGTCCCGCCGACCACAGGCGCCAGCGCCTCGTAATTCTGCAGACGGTAGAACTGCCCGGGCGCGAATTGCGCCGCGGCGGCCGGCGCGCGCACGACGACCTCGACGATGGTCGGCGTCAGACGCTCGACGCGCTCGACGGTGGCCCGCAATTGCGCGTCGAGGCGCGTGAAGAACGCGGCGTCATCGTCGGCGCAGGCCGGCGTCACCTTCGCCAGCATCCGCGACACGATTGGATAACCCTGCTTGGCGCTGGCCATGGCCTTGACCACGTTGCCGGAGTACGACGGATGCAGGTCGCCGAAAAAACTGGTGGCGCGGCCATCCGGCAGGATGTCGGTCAGCACCGCGGGCAGGTCGGGCTTGGCCAGGCCCCGCAACACCTGTATCGGTTGGCCGTCCTCGTCCAGGACCCGGAAGTACTTGCCGTCAAGGTGGAAGTGCTGCGCATCCTCGCGGGCAAGCACGGTGTTGGGCTGCGTGCCGGCGGCAATCAGGATGGTATGCGCGGGTAGCCGGGCGTGGGTGACTTCGTGCCAGACGCCATCGCCGTCGGTACGCTGCAGCGAGACCTTGAGTCCGGTCGCCGCCCCGGCAGCATCGACCTCGATCGCCAACGGAGTGAGGCCTTCGGCGAACCGAATGCCCTCCTCCAGCGCTTTTTCGACCTCTTCGTGGTTGAGCGTGTACGACGGGCTGTCGATCAGCCGGCGGCGATAGGCGACCGTGACGCCGCCCCAGCCTTGCAGCAGTTCGGTGATGCGCGCCGGCCGGCCCTCGCGCGCCGCGGTCGCGCGCTCGTCGGCGATGGCGTGCGCATGCGCCAGGAATTCGGCGGCGACCCCGGCCTCGTCGGCAGTCCACTCGGCGACCACCGCCGTCTGCCTCCGGGCCGCGACCAGCGCGTCGTGGCGCAAGCGAAATTTCTCGACCTGCACCGGGTAATAGGCGAGCGCCTCGGTGGCAGTGTCGATCGCCGTGAGCCCACCACCAACCACCACCACCGGCAGCCGCAGTTGCATGTTGGCGATGGAATCGCGCTTGGCCGCGCCGGTGAGCTGCAGCGCCATCAGGAAGTCCGACGCGGTACGCACGCCCTTGGCAAGTCCATTCGGCAATTCCAGCACCGTCGGCTTGCCCGCTCCTGTTGCCAGCGCGATGTGATCGAAGCCCTGTGCGAATGCGCCAGCATCGTCAAGCGTGCCACCGAAGCGCACGCCGCCATAAAGCGCAAAGCGGTCGTGGCGCTCGAGCAGCAACCGGATCATGCCGAGAAAATTCTTGTCCCAGCGGACAGTGATGCCGTATTCGGCGACGCCGCCGAACCCGGCCATCAGTCGCTCGTCGAGCGGTTCGCGCAATGTGTCGACTTCACGCACCGGCAGGAACGCCACCCGCTCGCCACGGATGGTGATGCCCGACCGTGCGGGATCCAGCGGCTCGATCTTCAGGCCATCGATGCCGACGACCGTGTGGCCGTCGTTGAGCAGGTGGTGCGCCAGCGTGAATCCCGCCGGACCCATGCCCACGACAAGCACCCGCCTGCCAGTGGCCGGCAGCGGCAACGGCCGGCGCAGGTTGAGCGGATTCCACCGCGTCAGCAGCGAATACAGCTCGAAACCCCAGGGCAGTGCCAGCACATCGCGCAGCAGCCGCGTCTCCGACTGCGGTATGTCGACCGGGTCCTGCTTCTGGTAGATGCAGGATTTCATGCAATCGTTGCAGATGCGGTGACCGGTAGCCGCCACCATCGGGTTGTCGATGCAGATCATCGCCAGTGCGCCGATGGGCCAGCCTTGCGCGCGCAGTTGCTGGAACTCGGAAATCCGTTCCTCCAGCGGGCATCCGGCCAGTGGGACGTGGAACGGCGACTTCTTGAACGGAATATCACCGGGCAGCGGCTTTTTCTCGGGCAGGCCGCGCGCGCACGAATCCTTGCCTTGCTCGTGGCACCAGATGCAGTAGTGCGCCTCGCCGAGGCTGCCGGCGAAATCGGTGCCCGCGTCGGTCAGCTTGAAGCCATCGCGCTGACGCAGCGAGTGATCCGTGGGCAGCTTCCACATCGGCACGTCGTGTTCGCGCACGGATTCCACCGGCACGAGGCGCAGCATGTCCAGCCTGCGCGGGGCGCGAAAGAGCACGCCGCCCCGATGCGCGGCGCGACCCGCCGGCGTGTGCGCCGCCCAGGCGGCATAGCGCATTGCCACGTCCAGCGCGTCCGCATGCAAGGGCTCGTCGGCCAACCAGCGCGTCACTGCCTCGGCAAACGCCAGTTCACTGAACGTTTTCGCCAGCAGTTCCTCCAGGCGCCGCCTGAGCGCGGGACCGTCGAAATCCGCCGCGACCTCCGCCTTCCAGGTGTTCATTGCCTTGCGCTGGACGAATTGGCGCCGAAGCGCAAACAGCGGCGCGAACTCGTGGTGGCGCGTCTCAAGCGTGCGCACCTCGGGCGCGATCGCGAACAACGAAGCGAGAAAATCCTCGACATGCGGTGCCAGTGCGACCAGCAGGTCCGATTCGGCCAGCCGCGGGAGGGCGTCGGGGGCCCGGCGCGCCTCGGTCAGGCGCTGCGCGAGGGTGGGCTCGATCGCAGCGAGCTGACCAACGAACAAGTCGTCGACACGCTGCAATCCGGACCGGGAATGCAGGTCGGCGAAGGACAGTCCGTTGGCGAGTTCGAGCATGCGGCAGAATAGGGATGCTGGCGCAGGTAGAATCTGCTCCGGCACCGAACGAGGCAAAAGCCTGCTATTTTACCCTTACTGGCGGTTTCGGCCGGTCGCCGATCTGGTGGATGTTTCCCGGATCGGTCGGCGCATCCGATGCGGGCCTTGCGTCGCCGACCCGACTGCCTTTGGCGCGGTCAACCATGGCTGCCCTGGAAGCGTTTCATGCGGCCACACGTCCTACTCAACGACGGAGATTCGAACATGTTTGCGGCCGGCCGGATCCTCGCAACGACGCTGCTGTGCGCACTGGCGTTCTCCGCCGCGGCGCAGCCGATCCGGCTGGGTGAACTCAATAGCTACAAGGTCTTCCCGGCGTTCCTCGAGCCCTATCGCAAGGGCATGGAACTGGCGCTGGACGAGGTCAATGCCGCCGGTGGCGTGCTCGGCCGCAAGCTCGAGATCGTCGTACGCGACGACAACGGCACGCCCGGGGACGCGGTCCGCGTCGCCGAAGAACTCGTCGTTCGCGAAAAAGTCGTGATGCTGATGGGGACTTTCGCCTCGCACGTGGGCCTGGCCGTGGCCGATTTCGCCAGGCAGCGACGCGTGCCCTTCCTAGCGGCGGAACCGCTGTCCGACAAGATCGTCTGGGAAAGCGGCAACAAGTACACGTTCAGATTGCGCGCATCGACGTTCATGCAGACGGCGATGCTGGTGCCCGAGGCGGCAAAACTGGGCAAGAAGCGCTGGGCGATCGTCTATCCGAACTACGAGTACGGACAATCGGCGACCGCGGCCTTCAAGAAGCAGTTGAATTTCGCGCAAAGCGGCGGCCTCGAGTTCATCGAAATCGCCGTGCCGCTGGGCAAGATCGACGCCGGTCCGGTGGTGCAGGCGATGCTCGACGCCAAGCCCGACGCGATATTCTCTTCGCTGTTCGGACCCGACCTCGCTCGCTTCGTGCGCGAAGGCCAGCTGCGCGGCCTGTTTCGCGGTCGTCCGGTTTTCAACCTGCTCGGCGGCGAACCCGAGTACCTCGACCCGCTCAAGGACGAGGCGCCGGTCGGCTGGTACGTCACCGGCTATCCGTGGCAGGCGATCGACACGCCGGCTCACAAGCGCTTTCGCGACGCCTACCAGGCGCGTTTCTCCGACTATCCACGACTGGGGTCGGTGGTCGGCTACAGCGCGGTCATCGCCGCCGCGGCGGCGATCCGTCGCGCTGGGTCCACCGATCCGGAGAAGATCGTCACGGCAATGCGGGGACTCGGCTTTTCCACTCCCTTCGGTCCCGTCAATTTCCGCGCCATCGACCATCAGTCGACCATGGGCGCATATGTCGGCCGCACCGCGGTCAAGGACGGCAAGGGCGTGATGGTCGACTGGCGCTATGCCGACGGCAAGGACTTCCAGCCCGACGACGCCGCAGTGCGCAAGTTGCGCCCGGCGTATTGACCCGCGCCGGTCGCCCCCGCATGGAAACTCGTCCGGAGCGCCCTGATGCGGCTCCGGCGGCGTCGCCATGACCGCCGCATCGATCCTGCCGCAGCTGCTGAACGGACTGTCGTCGGCATCGGCGCTGTTCCTGGTGTCGGTCGGCTTGACGCTGATCTTCGGCGTCACCCGGGTGGTCAATTTTGCCCATGGATCGCTGTACATGCTGGGTGCGTACTGTGCCTATGGCCTCGGCGAATGGCTTGCTTCCGCATTCGGTCCGGGCGCAGCGGCGTTCTGGATCGCGGTCGTGCTGGCGGCGCTGATCGTGGCGCTACTGGGTGCGCTGCTTGAAGCACTGCTGCTGAAACGCCTCTACGCGGCGCCGGAACTGCTGCAATTGCTGGCGACGTTTGCCGTCGTGCTCGTGGTCAGCGATGCCGTCCTGGCGCTGTTCGGACCCGAGGACCTGCTCGGACCGCGCGCGCCGGGTCTGTCCGGAACCGTCGAATTCTTCGGCAATCTGGTTCCGCAATATGATCTGTTCCTGATGGCGATCGGACCCCTGGTCCTGGTGGCGTTGCACCTGCTGGTTACCCGCTCCCGCTTCGGGCTGCTGGTGCGGGCGGCGTCGGAGAATCGCGTGCTGACCGCGGCGCTCGGCGTCGACCAGGCGCGGCTGTTCACCGCGGTATTCGCGCTGGGCGCCTTCCTGGCGGGACTCGCCGGTGCGCTGGCATTGCCGCGCGAGCCGGCGAATCTCGGCATGGACCTGGGCATCATCGCCGACGCCTTCGTGGTCACCGTGGTCGGCGGCCTGGGATCGATTCCGGGCGCCTTTCTCGCGGCGTTGATCATCTCCCTCGTCAAGGCGCTATGCATCGCGCTGGGCACGGTCGAGATCGCCGGCGTCGCCTTTGCGTTTCCCAAACTGACGCTGGTGGCGGAGTTCATCGTCATGGCCGTGGTTCTGGTGGTGCGGCCGCACGGACTGCTCGGCCGACCACCACCGGCGCCGGTGGATACGCCGCTGCCCGAGCAGCGCGAACTGGTCCTGCGCCCGGGGCGACGCGAGGCCTGGGTCGCAGCGGTCGTGCTCGCAGCGCTGATCGCCCTGCCCTGGCTCGGCGACGACTACGCGGTGGTCCTGGGCACCGATATCCTGATCGCCGCGCTGTTCGCGGCCAGCCTGCAGTTCATGCTGGGCAGCGGTGGCATGACCTCGTTCGGCCATGCCGCGTATTTCGGTGTCGGCGCCTATGCCGCCGCGCTGGCAACCAAGGCCGGTTGGGCGCTGCCGGCCGCGCTGATGGCAGCCCCTGCCGCCGCATTTTTCGTGGCGTTGTTGTTCGGCTGGTTCTGCGTTCGCCTGGCCGGCGTCTACCTGGCGATGCTGACGCTGGCCTTCGCCCAGATCGTCTGGTCGATCGCCTTTCAATGGGACCGTCTGACCGGCGGCTCCAACGGACTGGTCGGGATCTGGCCGCCACAGTGGCTGGCGGAGCGCACGCATTTCTACGTCATGACGCTGGCGATCGTGGCTGCAGCGCTGTGCGCGCTGGTCGCAATCGCCGGGTCGGCGTTCGGCTTCGCACTGCGCGGAGCGCGCGATTCGCCGCTGCGCGCCGCCGCGGCCGGCATCGGCGTCGCGCGAGCGCGCTGGCTGGGCTTTGTCGTGGCGGGGACCTTCGCCGGGCTTGCGGGCGGGCTGTTCGCCTTTTCCAAGGGCAGCATCTCGCCGGAAACACTCGGAATCGCCCGTTCGGTCGACGCGCTGGTGATGGTCCTGCTCGGTGGACTCAACGCATTATTCGGTCCGTTGCTGGGGGCCGCCACCTTCACGCTGCTCGCGGACACGCTTGCCCGCGGTACCGAGTACTGGCGCGCCGTGCTCGGCGGATTGATCCTGTTCATCGTGCTCGTGTTTCCAATGGGCATCGGCGGCGCGCTTGCGGGCCTGCTGCGCCGGACGACCGCGCGATGAGCGTACCGATCCTCGAAGCCGACGGATTGTCGCGATTTTTCGACGGTGTGCACGCGGTTGACGACGTGAGCTTCACCGTCGACGCCGGCGAACGCGTGGCCCTGATCGGACCCAATGGCGCCGGCAAGTCGACCTGCTTCAATCTGGTCAATGGACAACTCGCGCTCGACGCCGGCAGCGTCAGGCTTGCCGGCGAGAGAATCGATGGCCTGCCACCGCAGGCGATCGCCCGCCGCGGCGTCGGCCGGACGTTTCAGGTCGCCGCCACCTTCGCATCGATGACCGTGCGCGAGAATCTGCTGCTGGCGCTGGCGGCGCATGCCGGGAGAAGCGGGCGCTTCGGTCCATTGGAGACCGCTCGCGCGCAGGTCGAGGCCGACGCGCTGCTCGCGCGCGTCGATTGCGCGGATATCGCCGACGCGCATTGCGCGGCGCTGGCCTACGGCGACGTCAAGCGCGTCGAACTGGCGCTGGCGCTGGCCGACCGGCCACGACTGCTGCTGATGGACGAGCCCACCGCCGGCATGTCGCCGAGTTCGCGGCTGCGGCAGATGCGCATTGCGGCGGAAGTTACCGCGGGCGACGACATCGCGGTGCTCTTCACCGAGCACGACATGGACGTCGTGTTCGGTTTCGCCGATCGGGTGATCGTCCTCGACCGCGGTCGCATCCTGGCGCAGGGCACGCCGGGCGAGGTCCGCGCCAACGCGCGCGTACAGGCCGTCTACCTTGGCGAGGACGACGCCGGCGCGACCTGACCGGACAGGCGCGCGAAGCCCGCCTCCAGGTCGGCGATGAGATCCGCAGGAGCTTCCAGTCCGATGGCGAAGCGAAGACAGGGTCCCCCTGGCGACCAGGTGGTCGCACTGCGCGTACGTTCCGGATGCGTGGGAATCACCAGGCTCTCGAACCCGCCCCAGCTCCAGCCCATGCCGAACAGTTCCAGCCCATCGAGCATCGCCGCAATGCGCGCATCGGCGACCGGGTGCAGCACCACGCCGAACAGCGCCGAGGCACCAAGGAAATCGCGCGACCACAGCTCGTGTCCGCGCGCGCCGGGCAGCCCCGGGTGCAACACTTCCTTCACCTCGGGGCGCGCCTGAAGCCATCGCGCAAGTGTGAAGCCGCTGGCCTGCTGCTGCGCCAGTCGCGTCGGCAGCGTGCGCAGGCCGCGCAGGCCCAGAAAGCAGTCATCGGAGGATGCGGTCACGCCCATATCGGTCCACAGCCGGTGCAGCTTCGGATAGGTCGCCTCGTTGGCGACGATTAGGCCGAGCAGCACATCGGAATGGCCGCCGATGTACTTGGTGGCCGCGTGCAGCGAAACGTCGACGCCGTGCTCGAATGCGCGGAAGAACAGCGGTGTGGCCCAGCTGTTGTCCATCACGACGTACGCTCCGCGCGCATGCGCCGCGGCCGCGATGGCCGGAACGTCCTGCACTTCGAACGTCAGCGAACCCGGCGACTCGACGAAGACCACGCGGGTCTGCGGACGCAGCAGGCGCTCGATGCCGGCACCGATCAATGGGTCGTAGAACTCGACGTCCACCCCGAGCCGGGTCAGATGCAGGTTGCAGAACCGCCGCGTGGGGCCATAGACCGAGTCGGTGACCAGCACATGATCGCCCGGCGCCGTCAGCGCCAGCAGCGGCAGCGTGGTCGCCGTAAGGCCGGAGGGTACTGCCAACGCGGCGTGGCCGCCCTCGAGCTCGGCCACCGCGTCCTGCAGGTCGGTGACCGTCGGCAATCCGTGTAAACCGTAGGACAGGCTCTCGTACTCGCCGCGCGCGGAGGCCTGGAGATCGGCGACCGTCGGAAACAGGATTGTCGATGCGCGAAACACCGGCGTGTTGACCGCGCCCAGCCAACGTTTCGGCTTGCGGCCCAGATGCGTGGTACGGGTCGAGTCGCCGCGGGTCGACTTGCCACGCGGAGGCCTGGCGCTCATCGGCGCGCCTGTGCGGCCGGTTCCGCCGTCAGCCCGTATCCATCGCAGATGCGCTCCACCTGCTCGGCCACGCCGACGCGAATGTCAATTTCCAGCGCATCGTCCGGCACTTCGAGTGCGGCAAACTGGCTGGGCAGCAGCGACGACGGCATATAGCGATGCTGGCGCGCCGCCAGTCGCCCGGCGATGGTGTCCGCGTCCCCTTTCAGGTACACGAAGCGCACATCCCCGGCGCGCTGCAGCCGCTCGCGATACGCCTGCTTCAATGCCGAACAGGCGATGACCGCATGTCCGCCACGGGAAAGAACGGCCCGCGCCTCCGCGGCGATGCGATCGAGCCACGGCCAGCGGTCGGCGTCGGTCAATGGCTCTCCCGCGGCCATCTTGGCGACATTGGCCGCCGGATGGAAATCGTCGGCATCATGGAAAGGCCAATGCATCGCCGTCGCAAGCGCCTGCCCGATCGTGGTCTTGCCGCAGCCGCAAACTCCCATCAGTACCAGAATCAAGCGTTGCTCCCGTTCGCGTATTCAATCAACCTGAGGATGCTGGCTACGATACCCGAACCGGCAATCGCAGCAACGCCACGATGCTACCCAATCGGCTGTCTTGGCGCCATGCGGCGTCAGATCGGCGCATCCGTACTGTCGTGCTGCGCGGCCAGCACCGCTGCGACGGTCAGGATCGCGGCACCCGCAAGGGTTCGCGCATCGGGTATTTCGGCCAGGAGCAGCATGGCCAGCGCGATGCCGTAGACCGGTTCCAGCGCCGCCGCGACGCCCGCGGCATAGGCTGAGAGGCTGCCCAGGCTGAATACGAACAGCGTATGCGCCAGTGCGGTACAGACAATGCCGAGCACCAGCAGCTGGGCCATCACCGCGGCGTCGAGCGGCCCACCGAAGCCGTTTGAGACTACGAATGGCGCCAGGCACAGCGCCGCGAATGCCTGCTGCCAGAGCATCAACGCCGATGCCGACGATTGCGTACGCAATCGTCGAGAGCGCACGGTCAGCCACGCAAAGGAGAATCCCGACAACACGCCCCAGGCAAGTCCCTGCACCGCGGCGTTGTCCCACGACGGGCTCGGTACCAGCGTCGCGATGCCGGCGACCACCAGCCCGGCAGTCAGCAGATCCCCTCGGCGGCGCCGACGTCCGAGCAGGCGTTGCTCGAGCAGCAGGACGAACAACGGGAAACTGGCGAATCCGAGCAAGCCGATGGCAACCGTCGCCGCCTCGATCGCAGCGAAGAACGCGTACCAGTGCAGGGCCAGCAGCGCTCCGTTGCCGGCGACGGCGCGCGATGGTCGCGGCAGCCGTTGGCCACGGACCGCGATGAAGGCGGTCAGCGCCAGCGCGGCCACCGCCGTGCGCCCGAACGCGATCGCCTCGGGATTCCAGGTGATCCATTTGCCGAACAGGCCGGCAAAGCCGAACAGGGCGACGGCGACGTGCAGGGCGACAAGATGATGGGTGGGCGACATGGTGAATCCGCAGGCAGCGTGTGCTTCAGGCTGTCGCATCATGCCATCGGGCCTGCACCGCTGCGCTAGAATCGCCTGCCTGCCCCGCCCATGCCGAATTGCCAGGAGCCTCCCCATGCCGACCCCGACAACCCCCGCGAAAGTCATCGATGCGGTCCGGAAAGCACCCGGCACGCGCGTGAAAGTCGCGGTATCGGACATCGACGGCATCCTGCGCGGCAAGTACATGCACAAGGACAAGTTCCTGTCGGCGGCGGACGGAGGCTTCGGCTTCTGTGACGTCGTGTTCGGCTGGGACTCGCAGGACGTCTGCTACGACAACACCAAGCTCACCGGCTGGCACAAGGGCTATCCGGATGCGCTGGCGCGCATCGACCTGGGCACCTACCGGACCGTGCCCTGGGACGACGACGTGCCGTTTTTCCTGGGCGAATTCGTCTGGCAGAAGGACGGCCGCGAAGCGCCGTTTCCACTGTGTCCGCGCCAGGTGCTCAAGCGGGTGCTGAAGCGGGCAGAGAAGCTCGGCGTCAAGCCGATGTGCGGCATGGAGTTCGAGTGGTTCAATTTCGCCGAGACGCCGCAGTCCTGGGCCGCGAAACAGGGCATCGCGCCCGAGCCGATCACGCCGGGGATGTTCGGCTATTCACTGCTTCGTGCCAACTCGGCGCAGCCCTACTTTGCTGCGCTGTTCGACGAACTCGGCGCCTTCGGCATTCCCATCGAAGGGCTGCACACCGAAACGGGTCCCGGCGTCTACGAAGTGGCGATCCTGTTCTCCGAAGCGCTGGAGGCCGCCGACCGCGCCATCCTGTTCAAGTCCGGCGCCAAGGAAATCGGATCGCGCTTCGACATCATGCCGAGTTTCATGGCCAAATGGAGCGCGAAATATCCCGGCTGTTCCGGGCATATCCATCAGTCGCTGTCCGACGGCAAGGTCAACCGTTTCTACGACCCCAAGGGACGGCATGGAATGAGCAAGCTGTTCGAGCACTACCTCGCCGGCCAGGTTGGCGGATTGATGGAATTGGCACCGATGTTCTGGCCGACCGTCAACAGCTACAAGCGCCTGGTCGACGGCTTCTGGGCGCCGGTGAAACCCACCTGGGGCGTCGACAACCGCACCGCAAGCTTCAGGGTGATTCCGGGCTCGCCCAAGTCCACGCGGCTGGAGACACGCTGCCCCGGAGCCGACGTCAATCCCTATCTGGCCATGGCGGCAGTGCTGGCCGCGGGCCTCTCCGGCGTCGAAAAGAATCTCAAGCTGACCGCCAAGCCGATCACCGGAACCAACGAAGGCGCCGAGGATGTTCCGCGCGCGCCGCGCACGCTGATCGAAACCACGCGCGTCTTCCGCGATTCCGAACTCGCCCGCGATTGGTTCGGCGACGACTTCGTCGACCACTTCGCCGCGACCCGGGAATGGGAGTGGCGCCAGTGGCTGGACGCCGTCACCGACTGGGAACTCAAGCGCTATTTCGAAATCATCTGACGCGGCCGCCGCGTTTCCGTCCCCGCGTCCCCGTCCACTTCCGCAGAGCACCATGGCCATCGAACGTTTCGCCTTTCCGACCACCATCCATTTCGGCGCCGGCGCGCGCCACCGCGTCGCCGACGATCTCAAGGCGCAGGGCATCGCCCGGCCGTTGCTGGTCACCGACCGCGGCATCGCCGCGCTGCCGCTGCTGCCTGCCTTCATTGCCGAGTTGACGGGGCTCGACGTCGCGGTCTTTTCCGAGGTCGCCGGCAATCCGGTGCGCAGCCAGGTGATGGCCGGGGCGCAGGCGTACAACGCGCATTCGGCCGATGCGGTGATCGGACTCGGCGGCGGCGCTGCGCTCGACGTCGCCAAGGCCATTGCGCTGATGGCCGCGCACCCTGGCGACATCCTCGAATACGCGTGGGACCACCCGCAGGTGAGACCGATGGATCGGGCGTTTCCCTGGTTCGTCGCGCTGCCGACCACCGCCGGCACCGGCTCCGAAGTCGGACGCTCGTCGGTGATCGGCGATGACGTCACCCACGTCAAGCGCATCATCTTTTCGCCGTTGCTGCTTGCCAGGGCCGTCTACGCCGACCCCGAGCTGACGCTGGACCTGCCCGGACCGATCACCGCGGCGACGGGCATGGACGCGCTTACGCACAATGTCGAGTCCTATCTGTCCCCCGCCTACCATCCGCTGTGCGACGGCATTGCGCTGGAGGGTGCGCGCATCGCCGCCCGCGCCCTGCCCGTTGCGTTCGCGAACGGGCGCGACCTGCCCGCACGCGCCGACATGCTGATGAGTTCGATGATGGGCGCCATCGCTTTCCAGAAGGACCTGGGCGCCGTACATTCCTGCGCGCACGCGCTGTCCACGGTCTTCGACCTGCACCACGGACTCGCCAACGGCATCATGATCGACCATGTGATGCGCTTCAACCTTCCCGTAGCGACGGAAAAAATGGCCGAGCTCGCCCGAGTGGTCGGCGCGCCAGGCGGTGATTCGGGCTCGGTGGAAGCGCGGGCGCAGGCGTTCGTGTCGTGGCTGACGCAATTGAAATCGCAGCTCGGCATTCCGGCCAGGCTTTCCGAACACCGCGCGGCGCGGCCGTTGACCGCCGCCGAAATGCCGCGCCTGGTCGAGATTGCCGTGGCCGACATCTGCCACAACACCAATCCACGACCCTGCACCGCCATCGACTTCGAGCGGCTGTTCAACGCCGCGTTCTAGGCGCGGTCGGGTCGACCAGTCCATGCTGAAAATCGGCATATCGGCGTGTTTTTTCCACAGCGAGGAACCGCGCCGCGTCTTTCCGGGCATGACGCTGCAGTACATCGAGCAGAACGTCGCGCACTGGTTGATGCAGCGCGAAGTGCTGGCGTTGATGATTCCATCGCCCGAGGGGGCGACGCGCCGTCCCGGCAGCCGCGTCAAACTGGACGACTACGCGCACGAACTCGACGCGCTGGTGCTCATGGGCGGCGTGGACATGTGTCCGGCGTCGTATGGTGAATCCCCGCTTTCCCCGGCCTGGAACGGCGATCGCATCCGCGACGACTACGAAATCGCGCTGCTGCGCGCCTTCGTTGCGCGGGGCAAGCCTGTCCTTGGACTTTGCCGGGGGGCGCAGGTCATCAATGTGGCCATGGGCGGCACGCTATATCAAGATATTGCGACGCAGCGCCCCGACGCGCTGCGGCATCGGCTGCAGGAAATCTACGAGAAGAATTGCCACGCAGCGTCGCTGGTCCCGGGATCCGGGTTGGCTGCGCTGTACCCCGGGCTTGGCTTGTTCAGGATCAATTCGGTCCATCATCAGGCGCTGAAGGATCTCGGCCGCGATCTCGAGGTTGAAGCGTGGTCGGAGCCCGACCGGATCGTCGAGGCGATCCGCTGGCGCGGCCCCTCGTATCTGCTCGGCGTGCAATGGCACCCCGAGTTTCATCCCCCTGGAGATGTCACCTGGTTCGATGACACGCCGCTGCTGGACGATTTCCTCGCCGCTACCCTGCGCCACAAGTCTTCCGCCTATGCCCTTTAGAGAGTCGAAGCCATGAAAATCGTCAATCCCGCGACAGGCGCCTTGCTGGCCGACCTCGTCGCCGACAGTTCCGCCGACGTTCGCGCCAAGTTCGAACGCGCACGCACGGCTCAACCCCGATGGGCTGCGCTGCCGATTCGCAAGCGCCTTGCTGCGCTGACACGGTTTCGCGACCTCCTGGTCGAACGTGGACCGGAACTCGCACGCACGCTGACCCACGAAGTAGGCAAACCGATCCGCCAGTCGCGTAACGAGCTGGCCGGACTGGTCGCCCGACTGGCCTTTTTCCTTGCCGAAACCGAGCGCACATTGCGCGACGAGAAGGTCTTCGCCGATGCGGAGGGCGGGCTGGAGGAGCGTATCGGCCACGATCCGCTGGGCGTGATCGCCAATATCTCCGCCTGGAATTACCCGTATTTTGTCGGCGGCAACGTGTTCGTGCCTGCCCTCGCAGCGGGCAATGCAGTGCTGTACAAGCCTTCCGAGTACGCGACGCTTACGGGAATGCACATCGCCAACATGATGCATCAGGCCGGGGTCCCTGACGATGTCTTCGCGCTCGTCATCGGCGACGGCAAGACCGGTACTGCCCTGTTGCGTCAGCCGGTTGACGGTGTGTTCTTCACGGGTTCCTACGCCACCGGGGCGAAGATCGCCGCAAGCACGGGATCCAGGATGATCAAGACCCAGCTCGAATTGGGCGGCAAGGATCCGATCTACGTATGCGATGACGTCAACGTCAAGGCCGCAGCGGCGGCCATCGCCGATGGGGCCTTCTACAACACGGGCCAGTCATGCTGCGCGGTCGAGCGCATCTACGTGCACGAGGGGATCTATGACGCCTTCGTCGCCGCCTTCGTCGCCGAGGTCAAGGGCTTCAAGGTCGGCGATCCGCTGGACGAATCCACCTACATCGGCGCGATCACCCGGCCGGCGCAGATCGCGATACTGCAAAAGCAGGTCGCGGATGCCAAGCGCAAAGGCGCGAAGCTGCTCGTCGGCGGTGGCGTGATCAGGGGCCGCGGCAACTGGTTCGCACCGACGGTACTGGGCGATGTCGATCACTCGATGCTGCTGATGCGCGAGGAATCGTTCGGGCCGATCATCGGCCTGCAGGCCGTCGCCGACGACGACGCTGCCGTCGACCTGATGAACGATTCCGACTACGGACTCACCGCCGGCGTCTACAGCGCGGACGAAAAGCGCGCGCGGCGCGTCCTGAAGCAGGTACACGCCGGCACGGTCTACTGGAATTGTTGCGACCGGGTGAGCCCGCGCCTGCCCTGGTCAGGCGTCAAACACTCGGGCATCGGCCTGACGCTGTCCACCTACGGCATCCAGACCTTCACCCGCCCGAAGGCCTGGCATCTGAAACAGCCCTAGCCTGCGCTCCGGGCCGCGTTCAACCAGCGCGCGCCAGCCGCAACTGCGCGGCGCGCAGCGTGTTGGCCAGCAGCGTGGCGATGGTCATCGGCCCCACGCCGCCGGGCACCGGGGTGATCCAGCCAGCGACCTCGCGCGCGGCATCGAAGTCGACGTCGCCGCACAGCTTGCCGTCGGACAGCCGGTTGATGCCGACATCGATGACGATCGCGCCCGGCTTGACCCAATCCCCGGGAACGAACTTCGGCTTGCCCACCCCGGCAACGACGATGTCCGCCTGCCGAACCAGGCCCGGGAGATCGCGGGTCGCCGAATGGCAAATGGTCACCGTGCAACGCGCCATCAGCAGTTCCAGCGCCATCGGGCGACCGACGATGTTCGACTGGCCGATGATTACCGCATGCATTCCGGCCAGATTCTGTCCGGTTTCCTCCAGCAGGCGCATGCAGCCATAGGGCGTGCACGGGCGCAGTGTGGGCATCTTGAGCACCAGCCTGCCGACATTGTAGGGATGGAATCCATCGACGTCCTTGGCCGGATCGATGCGTTCGATCACGCGCTCGGGGTCGATCTGCTTGGGCAGCGGCAGCTGGACCAGGATGCCGTCCACCGCGGGATCGGCGTTCAGCCGGTCCACCAGTTCAAGCAGTTGCGCCTCCGGCACTGTCGCCGGAAGGTCATGGGCAAATGAGCGCATGCCCACGGCCTCGGTGGTCCGGCGCTTGCTGCGCACGTAGACCTGCGACGCCGCGCTGTCACCGACCAGGACAACGGCGAGCCCCGGCGCAGGATGACCGTCGGCGACATGCGCGGCCACCCCGGCGCGCACTTCGTCGGTAACGCGTTGGGCGACCGCCTTGCCATCGATGATGCGTGCGCTCATGGGCAACCAAAGAGTGTGGGGGCGCGCATTTTAGCAGGTGCTGCCGCTGCGCCCGCCGTGCAGGACGCAGCAGAATGCGGCAGCGCTAGAATCAACCGGATGCATGATGCCCCGACCACTGCGGCTGCGGCGGCCATCGTCGAGCGCCTTTCGCGGATGCTGGCGACGCCCACGCGCGATTACGCCACGCTTCGCCTGGACGGCCAGACGGTCGGATACGTGACGCCGGACCGGGTCGCGCGCCTGCTGGAGTTCAGCCGGATTTTCCAATTGGATGCCGGCGGCATCCGTTTCGCTCCGGCACTGGCGAGCGTCGACTCACGCAACGAGGCGATTGCCGAGGTCACCAGCGCGCTCGCCGCCGAGGGCGCGCTCAGCGCCTGGCGCGACGAGCGCTATGGCGTGCGGCCGGAATTCGGCACGGCACCCTGGTTCCTGCTCGAACGCGCCGCGGCACGCTATTTCGGCGTGCGCACCTGGGCCGCGCACGTCAATGGCCTCGTTCGCGGCAAAGGCGGAACACGCATGTGGTTCGCGCGCCGCAGCCCAGTCAAGGCGATCGATCCGGGCATGCTCGACAATCTCGTTGGCGGCGGCATTCGCGCCGGTGCCACGGTGTCCGCCACCGTGGTCGGCGAAGCTTGGGAGGAAGCCGGCATCGCGGCGCCGCTGGCGAGAACCGCACGCCGCACGGGAACGCTTTCACTGTGCCGCGATCAGCCCGACGGACTGCAGCGCGAAACCATCTACACGCACGATCTCGATCTCCCCGCCACGTTCGTGCCGGCAAGCCAGGACGGCGAAGCCTGCGGACATCGGCTGGTCGATCTGGCGGAGGCTGCCCGGCTGATCGGTCTCCAGGCAGGCACGGACGAGGTGACCGCAGACGCGAGCCTGGTCGCCCTCGACTGCCTGCTGCGACTGCGGGTATTCGCCGAAGCCGCGACGTGGTTGTCGCCGCTGCAGGCGCTATGCGATCGCGCCGCGCTCAGCCCGCCACACGTTTCCCCTGGGCGAGGCTGACGGTACTGATTCCCATTTCCGACAGCGTATCGCGAATCGCATTGACCGCATGCCGCAACTCGATCGGGCCGATCGCGCCGATGCAGCCGACGCGAAACGTCTCCACCTGCGTGAGCTTGCCTGGATAAAGGATGAAGCCCTTTTCGCGTACCCGTTCGTAGAAATCACGAAACGTGTAGCGCGCATCCTCAGGCGCGTGAAAAGTGACGATGATCGGGGCCTGGATGGCGGCGGGCAGAAATGGCGCGAAACCCAGCTCCTTCATGCCGGCGACCAGCGTCGCACAGTTGGCCGTGTAACGCGCCAGCCGCGCCGGTTGTCCACCCTGGGCAATGAACTGGTCGAGCGCGGTGTTGAGCGCAACCACGATATGCGTAGGCGGCGTGAAGCGCCACTGCGTGGTCTTCTCCATGTACACCCACTGGTCGTGCAGATCGAGCGCCAGCGACGAGCAGTTCCCCGCGCTCTTTTCCAGGGCTTCGCGACGGACGAACACGAAGCCCATGCCGGGCGGACCTTCGATGCATTTTCCCGACGCGGCGATCAGCGCATCGAAGGGGATCGTGCGTGCATCGATGGGCAACGCGCCGAACGAACTCATCGCATCGACGATCAACCGCCTGTCGTGGCCGGCAACCGTCGTGGCGATTTCCGCGAGCGGGTTCTCTATTCCGGTGGACGTCTCGCAGTGAATCAGCGCGACGTGGCTGATCGACGTGTCGGCGCTGAGCAGGCGGTCGACGTCGGCCGCGGTAATCGTCACGTCGTCGGCAGCCTCGAACGTGCTGATCCGCCTGCCCATCATGGTCGTCAGTTTCGCAAGGCGCTTGCCATAGGCGCCGTTGATCAACACCAGCACATGACCGTCGCGCGGCACCAGCGTGTTCACCGCGGCCTCGACCGCGAAGGTTCCACTACCCTGCAGCGGGACGCAGACGTGGCTGGCGCCGCCGTGAATGACCTCGATCAGCTTCGCGCGCAGCTGCGCGGTGACCGCGTTGAAGGCATCATCCCAGGAGCCCCAGTCGCGCAGCATCGCCGCCTTGGTCGGCAGCGATGTCGTCAGGGGACCGGGGGTCAGCAGTATCGGATCGCGGGGATGAAGGTTCATGGTCGATTGTTCCGGAAGTTCGAATGATGGCGGCTCAGGCGCCGCGAGCCGTCAGCCGCCAGCCCTGGGTACGGCGCAGCAACCAGGATTCCACGACCAGCGTGGCGACGGTGACGGTCCCTGACGTGACGACGATCAGCGTCGCCATCGCCGCCGCCGATCCTATGGCGCCGGCCTCGTCGAGTTGCAGGATCGATATAGCCGCGAGCGTGGTCTTCGGCGAATAGAGGAATACGACTGCGGAAATCGTTGTCATCGCATTGACGAAATAATAGCGGCCAATGTCCAGCACCGACGGCAAACACACGGGGACGGTGACCCGCCAGAACGTCTTGTAGAACGGCACCTTGAGCGATGCCGACACCGACTCGAACTCCCCGTCTAGCTGCTTCAGCGCCGTCACGGCAGTCAGGTGGCTGGACGAATAGAAGTGAACGACGGTGCAGGCGACAAGGATTCCCATCGTTCCATACATGAATGACAGCGGGTTACCGGGTTCATTGAAGAACAGGATGTAGCCGATCCCGAGGACCATGCCGGGAACGGCCATCGGCAGCATTGCCTGGAAACGGATCACCGGGCGCAGCCAGGCCGCACCCTTGGTCTTTTCGACCCAATAGGCGCCGGCAAAGGTCACCGTGGCGCCAAGCACGGCGCACCAGGCGGCCAGCTTCAGACTGTTCCAGTAGGCGTGCTCGACGCCTGCCTCGGCAAACCCATACAGATAATGGTTGAGCGTGAACGACAGGTCGTAGGGCCAGAATTTCACGAAGGAGCCGAACACCGCCATGCCCATCACCAGCAGCATCGCGGCCGACATCAGCAGCACGAAGGCGAGGCACAGCGCGTCGCGCCAGCGTGCGGGTCGCGGCGCATAGGGGATGCTGCGCGCGGTGAGCAGCGCCTGCTGCCGGCTGCGCACCTGGCGGTCAATGGTGAAAGCCACCACCGCAGGCAGCAGCAGCACCAGGCCAACCACCGCGCCCATCTGGAAGTTCTGCTGCCCGATCACCTGCTTGTAGATGTCGATGGCCAGCACCGAATAGTTACCGCCGATCACCTTGGGCACGCCGAACTCCGATACCGCCATGGTGAACACGACCATCGCCGCCGAGACCAGGCCGTACTTGGCGCCTGGCAGCGTGATGGTCAAGAAGCTGCGCCACGGCCGCGTACCCAATGACTCGGCCGCCTCATAGAGGCGCGCGTCCGACAACGCCAACCCGGCCAGCAGGATCATCACCGCATGCGGGAACGACGCAAAACTCATCGACAGCACCATGCCCGGCAAACCATAGATGGTCGCCACGCCGAACCAGGACAGCACGACCTTGAAAGCGCCCTGGTTGCCGAACAGGTAGATGAACGAAAGCGCCGCCATCAGCGACGGCGCCAGGATGGGGATCAGCGCGATGCTGCGCCACAGACCCTTGGCCGGGATGCAGCTGCGCTGGATCGCATAGGCGAACACGAAGGCCATCGGCACGGTGATCAGCGTGGTGAGCGCGGCAAAGGTCAGCGTGTTCCAGGTCGAATGCGCCAGTGCGGGCGTCTGGATGTATTGGACGAAGTTGGCGAGGCCGATGAACGTCCCGGCTCGATCCTCGAAGCTGCGCACCAGCAGTGTGGCCAGCGGCAACGCCAGGAACACCACCAGTCCCGCGCCGAGCAGCCACAAGCCACCATGTGTTGCCAGGCTCTCGAAGGCGACCTTGCGCGTCACGCCAACAGGTGGCGCCACCGCGGCTGTCATGACTCGGCCGAAACCGGGAACACGCGCACGCGATCCGGACGCAGCGCAAAAGAAAGTTTCTCCCCTTCGCGGACATTCAAATCGTGCAGCTGGTTGAGCGACAGCGAAATGAGCACCGTCTGGGCGAGGCCGGCGCACTGCACCTCGGCGTGGCAGACGGTCCCCAGATATTCGATGCGACGGACGAGGCCGGACAGGCGATTGGGCAGTTCCGACAGGTCGCCCTCGACGTGCCTATCCTCGGGCCGCATGTAGATATGCACCGCCGCACCGCTGGCGAACTGTGCCGCGGGCAGCGTGATCTCGGTCGCGCCGACGCGAAAGCGCCCGCCGCCTAGGCTGGTACCGGACAGCACGCTCGCGGTACCCAGGAAGTCGGCGACGAAGGGCGTGGCCGGGCGCTCGTAGACATCCTGCGGGCTGCCGATCTGCTCGATGCCGCCTCGATTCATCACGACCACCCGATCGGACATCGACAGGGCTTCCTCCTGGTCGTGGGTCACCATCACCGTGGTCACGTTCAGGCGACGCTGCAGCATGCGGATCTCACCGCGCAGGTGCTCGCGGACCTTGGCATCGAGCGCGGACAGCGGTTCGTCGAGCAGCAGCAATGACGGCGAGGTCGCCAGCGCGCGGGCCAGCGCCACGCGCTGTTGCTGTCCGCCGGAGAGCTGCCCCGGATACTTGGCGCCGGAGTCGGGCAATCCGACCAGTTCCAGCAACTCGGCCACGCGCGCGGCAATCTCGACGCGAGCGCGGCGCCGGTTGACCAGCCCGTACGCCACATTGGCGGTAATGGTCAGGTTGGGAAACAGCGCGTAGGACTGGAATACGATTCCGTAGTCTCGCGCGGCGGGCGGCGCATGCGAAACGTCGCGGCCGTTCTGGATCACCCGACCGCGGGTCTGCGACTCCAGGCCGGCAATGATTCGCAGCAGCGTCGTCTTGCCACAACCGGACGGGCCGACGAAGCAGACCATTTCACCCTGGGCGATGCTCAGGTCGATGTCGCGCAATGCGACGAAATCGCCGAAATTCTTGTAAACGCCTTCGATGCGGAGTGCTTCCGCGGGCGTGTTCGCGGCTTCGGGCGGCATGGGCGATCCCGGGCGGTCGAAATGATGAGCTGCGAGAGGCCTTGCCGGACCGAAACGCAGGGAAATCGCGGGCACCGGCAGCTTGCGTCGGCACCCGCGAACTTGCGGTTTGGCTACTTGGGTGCGGCCTTCGACTCGTAGCGCTTCGACCACTCGGCCAGGATTTTTTCCCGGTTGGTTGCAGCCCAGGCAAAGTCGTTCTTCGCCAGTCGACTGGCGTAATCGGCCGGAACATTGGGCAGCGGCTTGGACATCGACGGCACGGCGACGATGGCGAAGTTGGCTGCATACAGCGCCATGGCCGCATCGGAAACCGCCCAGTCCTCTAGTTTCTTGGCGGCGTCCATCTTGGTCGTGGTCTTGACGATGGCGATCGCCTCGAGATCCCAGCCCAGGCCCTCCTTCGGGAACACCAGCTCGATCGGTGCGCCGCGCGCCTTTTCACGATTGGCACGATATTCGAACGAGATGCCGACCACGAATTCACCGGCAGCCGCCGCGGCGCAGGGACGCGAGCCCGAGTGCATGTACTGGGCGATGTTCTCGTGCAGACCGTCCATGAACTTCCAGCCATTGGCTTCACCAAACATCTGCAGCCACGCCGAGACGTCGAAGAAGCCCGTGCCCGACGAGGCCGGATGCGGCATCACCACCTGGCCCTTGTAGACCGGCTTGGTCAGGTCCTGCCAGGTTTCCGGCTTGGGAACGTTGCGCTTGGCCGCCTCGACCGTGTTGAAGCAGATGGTGGCGCCCCAGACGTCCATGCCGACCCAGCTCGGCGGATTCTTCGGGTCGCGGTACTGCGCGGCGATCCGCGATAGGCCGGCCGGCGCATAGGGCATCAGCATGCCCTCGTTAGCAAAAATGGCCAGACTGGTGGCGGCAACGCCCATGATCACATCCGCCTTGGGCGCAGCCTTCTCGGCCAGGATCTTGGCGGTGATGACCCCGGTGGAATCGCGAACCCAGACGATTTCGATATCTGGATTCGCCTTGTTGAATCCTTCCTGGTAGGCCTTCAGCTGGTCGGTTTCCAGCGCCGTGTAGACGGTGAGCTGCGTTTTCTGGGCGGCGACGACGCCGGAGAATGCCAGCGCGGCGATGCACGCCGCCGACGACAACAAGCGAATTCCTGCTGCGACTTTCATCGTGTGCTCCTGGTTGACATGGACTTGCTGAAAACGTCCGGCGACTGCGCCGCCTTCGGATACCGCTGCCCGAACATCCGGGGATGCTACTCGCGGGTGGGGCTACGGGCAACGACGCCGCATCGTCTTCCGGTCGACGCGTCTGCGCACGCGACCCCGCAGAGGCAATCCAGCGAATATTGCAGATTGTTGACAATCTACAGTGTGCGCCGTTTAATGACAAGATGCTCAAGTCTGATCAAGACGCCTCGGCAGCGGCGGCGCGGCCACCTGTTCCCGGAGCGGTGGAAGGCACCATTGCCGTGCTGAAATCCAATTCGCTGCCTTCGCTGGTGCAGCGCGAACTGGAACGGATGATCCTCGCCGGCGACCTGCCGGCAGGCGCCAAGATCACCGAAGCGGACATCGCCATGCAGCTCGGCGTTTCTCGTGGACCGGTGCGCGAGGCATTTCGCGCCCTCGAGGCGTCGGGCCTGGTCCGGCTGGAAAAGAACCGCGGCGTTTTCGTGCGCCAGATCAGCGTGGCCGAGGCCGACGACATCTTCGAACTGCGCGCATTGCTCGAGGAATTCGCCGGTCGCCGCGTCGCCGCAACCGCGACGCCCGTCGCCATCAGTGAACTGCGCCGATGCGTCGAGAAGATGGACGATGCCGCGCTGGACAAGGACGTCGACCGCTATTTCCAGGCCAACGTCGCCTTCCACGATCGCCTGGTCGAACTGGCCGGCAACGCCAAGCTGCTGTTTACCTATCGTCGCCTGGTCAACGAGTTGAACCTGTACCGACGCGCTGCGCTGTCGCAGGATGGAACGCTGCCGCTGTCGGCGCGCGAACACCACGACATTCTGGACAGGATCGCTGCCGGCGACGCCGCCGCCGCCGGTCATGCCCTGCTGCAACATGCGCTCGGCAGCCGCGAGCGCATGCACCGCCACCAACAGACGCAGACCGCGCGCGCAGCCGCGCTGCCGCCACGCACCAGGAGAAAGGCATGACCACCGCCCCACCCCGCTCGATTACCGTGAATGGGCGGGATTACCGCTGGCCGCAGCGACCGGTCGTCATCGTCTGCGTCGATGGTTGCGAGCCCGACTACATCAATCAGGCCATCGAGGCCGGCAAGGCGCCATTCCTGGCCTCGCTCAAGCTTCGCGGCACCTGCCTGACCGCCGACTGCGTCGTGCCTTCGTTCACCAATCCGAACAACCTGTCGATCGTGACCGGTGCGCCGCCCTCGGTGCATGGCATCTGCGGCAATTTTTTCTGGGACCCGGACGCCGGCGCGGAAGTGATGATGAACGACGCCAAGTACCTGCGCGCCGGCACCATCCTCGCCGCACTGGCCGACGCGGGCGCGCGGGTCGCGGTCGTCACGGCCAAGGACAAGCTGCGCTCGCTGCTGGGACACAAGCTCAAGGGCATCTGCTTTTCGTCGGAGAAGTCCGCCGAAGTGACGCTCGAGGCCAATGGCATCGCCGACGCGTTGTCGCTCACCGGCATGCCCGTACCCTCGGTCTACAGCGCGGCGCTGTCCGAATTCGTATTCGCCGCCGGCGTTGCCCTGCTCGAACGCGAGCGGCCGGACGTGATGTACCTGTCGACCACCGATTACGTCCAGCACAAGGCCGCGCCGGGCACGCCGGCCGCCAACGAGTTCACGGCCATGCTCGACCGCTATCTGGCGAAACTGGACGCGTTGGGCGCGACGGTGGTGCTGACCGCGGATCACGGCATGAATGCCAAGACCGACGCGCTGGGCCGACCGAACATCGTCTTCCTGCAGCAGCGTCTCGATGAATGGTTCGGCGCCGGCACGACGCGGGTCATACTGCCGATCACCGATCCCTATGTCGTTCATCACGGTGCGCTGGGCTCGTATGCGACCGTGTACATCGACGATGCCGCCCGCTGCGCCGACGCCGCGACGCGAATCGCGAACCTTCCGGGCGTCGAACGGGTCCAAACCCGCGAGGAAGCCTGCGCGGAATTCGAACTCCCACCCGATCGCGTTGGCGATCTGGTCGTGGTCACCGAGAGACTGACCGTGGTCGGCACGACGCCCGACCGCCACGACCTGTCCGGTCTCGATGTTCCGTTGCGTTCGCACGGCGGCATTTCGGAGCAGCGCGTGCCGTTGCTCGCCAACCGGCCATCCGCGGCGCTGCCCGGGCGTCGCTGGCGCAACTTCGACGCCTTCGACCTGGCGCTCAACCATCTCCAGTGAAAGCCTTTCGTCCATGAACATGATGACCGAACTCGCGCAGGTGAAGCATGGCGCTCCGCTCAACGCCAAAATGCGCATCGCCGGCAAACTGGTGGGCAATGACCGCGTCATCGACGTCCACAATCCCTACACCGGCGCGGTGGTCGGCACTGTGCCCAAGGCCACCGTCGACGACATCCGCCGGGCCTTCGCCGCGGCGCGCGCCTATCGCCCGACACTGACCCGCTACCAGCGCTACGAAATCATGGGGCGGGTTGCGGCGCTGATGCGCGAAAGGGCCGACGCGATTTCCGATCTCATCACCGCCGAGTGCGGCATTTGCAAGAAGGATTCGATGTACGAGGTTGGCCGTGCCTGCGACGTGTTCATCTTTGCCGGCAACGCCGCGTTGCAGGACGACGGGCAGGTCTTCTCCTGCGACCTGACGCCGCACGGCAAGTCGCGCAAGGTCTACACGCTGCGCGAACCGCTGCTTGGGGTGATCTCGGCGATCACGCCCTTCAACCACCCGCTGAACCAGGTCGCACACAAGATCGCCCCGTCGATCGCGACCAACAACCGCATGGTGCTCAAACCCACGGAAAAGACGCCGCTGTCGGCGCTGCTGCTTGCCGACCTCCTCTACGAGGCGGGGCTGCCGCCGCCGATGTTCTCGGTGGTCACCGGCGACCCGCGCGAGATCGCTGACGAAATGCTCACCAATCCGGACGTCGATCTGGTCACCTTCACCGGCGGCGTGCCCATCGGCAAGTACATCGCCGCGAAGGCGGTCTACAAGCGCCAGGTGCTCGAATTGGGTGGCAACGATCCGATCGTGGTCATGGAGGATGCCGACATCGCCGAAGCCGCCGCACTCGCCGCAGCCGGCTCGTACAAGAATTCGGGACAGCGCTGCACGGCCGTCAAGCGCATTCTGGTGCACGAGAGCGTGGCGGATGACTTCGTCGAGCGGCTGGTGGCAAACACCAGCGCGTGGAGCTACGGCGACCCGGCCGACCCCAAGGTGGACATGGGCACGGTCATCGACGAGGAGTCCGCGATCAATTGCGAGTCGCGGGTCAACGACGCCGTGGCGAAGGGGGCGAAGCTGCTGGTAGGCAACGTCCGCCGCGGCGCGATGTATTCGCCGACGCTGATCGACCACGTTCGGCCGGAAATGAATGTCGTGCACACCGAGACCTTCGGCCCGGTCTCGCCGGTGATCCGCTTTCGCGACATCGATGAGGCCATCGGCATCGTCAACGGCACCGCCTACGGGCTGTCGTCGTCGGTATGCACGAACCGTCTGGACTACATCACCCGGTTTGTGTCGGAGCTGCACGTCGGAACCGTCAACATTCGCGAGGTCCCCGGCTATCGGCTGGAGTTGACGCCATTCGGCGGAATCAAGGACTCGGGCCTGGGCTACAAGGAAGGCGTGCAGGAAGCGATGAAGAGTTTCACCAACACCAAGACCTACTCACTGCCCTGGTAAGGAACGGACGACTTGCAAGTCCTGCTCAACCTGCTGGCCGGCGTCTCCCTCCTGGTTTGGGGGACGCATATCGTGCGCACGGGCATCCTGCGCCTGTACGGCGGCGACCTGCGGCGATTCCTGCGCCGCAGTGTGAATCAGCGCTTCACCGCCTTCGCGGCCGGGCTGGGCGTCACCGGGCTGATCCAAAGCTCCACCGCGACCGCGCTGATCGTCGCCGCATTTGCCGGTCAGGGGCTGATCAGCACCGCGCCCGCGCTGGCGGTCATGCTCGGCGCCGACGTCGGCACGTCGCTGGTCACGATCATCCTGTCCTTCGACCTGTCGTGGCTTGCGCCGCTGCTGATTTTCGTCGGCGTCACATTGTTCCTCGCCTGGCAGTCGACCAACGTCGGCCGCTTCGGTCGCATTCTCATCGGCCTGGGCCTTATCATCTTCGCGCTGCAGTGGATCTCGGTGGCCGCCAAACCCTTTGTCCAGGCCGCGGGCGTCAAGGTGATCTTCGCCTCGCTGACCGGCGACGTGCTGCTCGACATGCTGATCGCCGCGCTGTTCACCATTCTCTGCTACTCGAGCCTGGCGGTCGTACTGCTGATCGCCACGCTGGCCTCGCTGTCCATGATCCCGCTGCCGATCGCGCTGGGGCTGGTTCTCGGCGCCAACCTCGGCAGTGGGCTGCTGGGCATGCTGTCGACGTTGCGCTCGCCGCCGGAGGCGCGACGGGTTACGCTGGGCAATTTCCTGTTCAAGCTGATCGGCTGCGTGCTGGCGATCCCCTTCCTCGGGCACGTCGACGGCTGGATCGAGGGCCTGAATCTCGACCCCGCGCGCGAAGTCGTGCTGTTCCACTTTTTCTTCAATGTCGCACTGGCGCTGCTGTTCATCTTCTGGACCGAAAAGATCGCGCAGGTCGCCGAGCGCCTTTTGCCCGACAAACCCATTGCCGACGATCCGTCCAAGCCGCGCCACCTCGATCCCACCGCGCTGGGCACGCCGACGCTGGCGATCGCCAACGCCGCGCGCGAGGCCATGCGCATCGGCGACGTCGTCGAGGACATGCTCAACGGCATGCTCGCCGTGATTCGCACCGACGACAAGCTGCTGGCGCAGCGCCTGCGCGAGAAGGACGACGTCGTCGACGAGCTCTACACCGCGGTCAAGCTCTACCTGACGCAGGTCTCGCGCGAGGCGCTGGACGACAAGGAAGGCAAGCGCTGGGCGGACATCGTCTCCTTCACCATCAACCTGGAGCAGGTCGGCGACATCATCGAGCGCGTCCTCACCGACATCGAGGACAAGAAGATCGACAAGAAGCGCAACTTCTCCGACGCCGGCATGGCCGAGATCTGCGATCTGCACGCGCGCCTCGTCGCCAACCTGCGCCTGGGCATGAGCGTGTTCCTCAACGGCGACCTGAAGAGCGCGCAGGAGCTGCTCGCGCAAAAGGTGCTGTTCCGCGATCTGGAGCGCGCCTACGCCGACTCGCATCTCGGCCGCCTTGCCGGTAATACGCTGGAAAGTATCGAGACCTCGTCGCTGCACCTCGACCTGATCTCCGACTTCAAGCGCATCAACTCGCACATCTGCTCGATCGCCTACCCGATTCTGGAACAGGCTGGCGTCCTCGCGCGGACTCGCCTCAAGGAGCCGGACGCCGCGCCCGACGACGATCCTGAAGCAGCGCCGGGCGTCCGTGGAAGGCCCGCCGGTTGGCAGAAGCGCAAGCCGCGCACCGCCTGAATTCACCCAATCCGATCCCACCATGTCCATTTCCGATATCTGCCTGTTGTTTGCCCGCAAGGGTGGTCGTGCCTATGACGGCGAACCGGTCACCCAACTCGAGCATGCGCTGCAGTCGGCCACGCGTGCGGCCGAGGAAGGCGCTGATTCCGCGCTGGTCTCCGCTGCGCTGCTGCATGACCTTGGTCACCTGCTCAACGACCAGGGCGAGACGCCCACGCTGCGCGGCGTCGACGATCTGCACCAGTTCGCCGCGCTGCCCTTCCTGCGCCCGCTGTTCGGCGACGACGTGCTCACGCCGATCCGGCTGCATGTCGACGCCAAGCGTTACCTGTGCGCAACGCGCGCCGGCTATTCCGACGCGCTGTCGATCGATTCCAAACGCAGTCTGGTCCTGCAGGGCGGCGCCTTCACAGCTGCCGAGGCAGAGGCTTTCATCGCCCAACCCCATGCGCACGACGCCGTCCGCGTGCGCCTGTGGGATGACCTTGCCAAGGTCGCCGATGCGCAGACGCCGCCGCTGGCGCACTTCGTCGTGACGCTGGAGGCTGCGCAACGGACGGCGAATAGTGGTAATCCGACCGACTGAACCCGCACAGTGGAGCTTTCCCTAGGCGTCACCTTCGCCGTGCTTGGCGCGGGCCTGCTGCACGCCGGCTGGAATGCGCTGCTCAAGTCCGCGGGCGGTGGGGATCCGCTACTCGACACCGCGACGGTGGTCGGCGGGGCGACGGCAATATCTCTGCTGGCCCTGCCCTTCATTGCGCCACCGGATGTCGCCGCCTGGCCCTATGCTGCCACTTCGGTGGTCATCCACTTCGCGTACTACCTGACGCTCGCACAGGCCTACCGCACCGGGGACCTGTCGTTTGCCTATCCGCTGATGCGCGGCACCGCACCGCTGCTGGTGACGCTGCTCGGGGTGGTATTCCTGCGCGAATTGCCGTCGGCGCAGATCACGCTGGGCATCCTGCTCATCTGCACCGGCATCGTGGCCATCGCCTTTTCGCAACGCCACCGCCACACGCGCAGCGCCGTCTGGTGGGCGCTGACCAACGCCGCGATCATCGCCGTCTACACGCTGGTCGATGGCGCCGGCGCGCGTGCCTCGGGCAATGCGTTGTCGTACGTGCTGTGGCTGTCGTTCGCCGAGGGTGTGGTGTTCATGCTGTGGATCGGCCTCCGCCGCGGGCAGCGTGCATTTGACTATGTCGGCCGACAATGGCGGCGCGGCCTGCTCGGCGGGCTGTTCAGCGTCGCCGCGTATGCGATCGTCCTGTGGGCAATGACCCGGGCACCGGTCGCAGCGGTGTCCGCGCTGCGCGAGACTTCGGTGCTGTTCGCCGCAATCATCGGCGCCGTCATTCTGAAGGAAGGGTTCGGCCTGGCCCGTATCGTTGGCGCAGCCACCGTAGTGGCCGGCGTGGCGACCCTCAAACTGTGAGGCAACATCATGCAATCGATCAAGGCGAGGCAGTGACATGAGCGCCGCATGGCCGTCCCAAGGCGCTCGCCCCCCGGGGGGAGCGGCGCAAAGCGCCGTTCGGGGGGAACATTCAAGCGCCGCAGGGCCGTCCCAAGGCGCTCGCCCCCCGGGGGGAGCGGCGCAAAGCGCCGTTCGGGGGGAACCTGCCCGCACTGTTCAGACGCAGGCGCGTGTTGTCGTCGTCGGCGGCGGCATCGCCGGCGTGTCGACCGCCTACCATCTCGCCAAGCTCGGCATTACCGATGTGGTGCTGCTCGAGCAGGGCCGGCTCACCTGCGGCACCACCTGGCATGCGGCCGGCCTGATCGGGCAGACCCGCGCCACGCGCAACGCCACCCGGATGAGCCGCTACGGCATCGAGTTGTACTCCAGCCTGGAGGCGGAAACCGGGCTCGCCACCGGCTGGAAGGCCTGCGGCAGCCTCAACGTGGCGAAAACGCCCGAACGCATGCAACTGCTGCGCCGACAAATGTCCCGCGCCAAGAATTTCGGTGTCGAGTTCGAATTCGTCACACCGACGGAGGCCGGGAAGATCGCGCCGATCCTGCGTACCGACGACCTGGCCGGCGCGGTCTGGATCCCCGGCGACGGCAAGGCCAATCCCACCGATCTGACCCAGTCTCTGGCGCGGGGCGCGCGGCAACGCGGCGCCCGCCTGTACGAGGGCGTCAAGGTCACCGCCGTCGAAGTGACTGCGGGGCGCGTCGCTGGCGTTGCGTGGCAGAGCGGCGACGATGAAGGCACAATCCGCTGCGAGACGGTGGTCAACTGCGCCGGCCATTGGGCACGCGCATTCGGCCGCATGGCGGGCGTGAACGTTCCGCTGTACGCAGCGGAACACTTCTACATCGTCACCAAGCCGATCGATGGCGTCACCCCCGCGCTGCCGGTGATCCGCGATCCGGACGGGTTCATCTACTACAAGGAGGAAGTCGGCGGCCTGGTAATGGGCGGCTTCGAGCCGGTGGCCAAGCCATGGAACGTCTCGCCGATTCCCGAAAACTTCGAATTCCAGTTGTTGCCCGAGGACTGGGACCAGTTCGAGGTATTGATGACCAATGCCATCCACCGCACGCCCTGCCTTGAAACCGCGCAGGTGAAGATGCTGCTGAACGGACCAGAGAGTTTCACCCCGGACGGCAATTTCATTCTCGGCGAGGCGCCCGAGGTCGGCGGCTATTTCGTCTGTGCCGGATTCAATTCTGCCGGTATCGCCAATTCCGGTGGCGCCGGACGGCTGGTCGCCGAGTGGATCGCCGGCGGCGAAGCGCCGCTCGACCTGTGGGATGTCGACGTTCGCCGCTTCGCCCCGTTACATGCCAACCGGCGCCATCTGGCCGACCGCACGGTCGAGTCGCTGGGACTGCACTACGCGATGCGCTGGCCGCGCGAGGAACTCGTTACCGTGCGTCCGTTGCGACGCTCGCCGCTCTACGACCGGCTCGCGGCCAGGGGCGCGGTATTCGGAACCAAGCTCAACTGGGAGCGCGCCAACTATTTTCTGCCCCAGGGCGCCACGGTGCCACCGCCGACATTCGGTGCCCCCGGTTGGCTGCCCTGGATACTCGACGAGCAGCGCGCCTGTCGTGAGGACGTGGTCGTCTTCGACCAGACGTCGTTTTCGAAATTCATGCTCAAGGGCCGCGATGCGCTGGCCGTGCTGCAGCGGCTGTGCGCCAACGATGTCGACGTGCCCGTCGGCCGGATGGTCTACACCGCCATGCTCAACGCGCGCGGCGGTTTCGAAAGTGACCTCACGATCACCCGGCTGTCCACCGACACGTTTTTCATCCTGACCGGCTCGGGGCAGGCCACGCGGGACGCGTCCTGGATCGAACGCCATATCCCGGCCGAAGCGTTCGCCGCGCTGGTCGACGTCACCAGCGCGTTCAGCGTGATTTCGCTGATGGGTCCGAGGGCGCAGGCGCTATTGAACCTGCTGTCCGGCGACGACATCGACAAGGCCGCGCTGCCTTTTTCCATGACCGCGGACATCGACGTCGGGCACACCCGCGTGCGTGCCGCGCGCATGAGTTACGTCGGCGGCCCCGGCTATGAAATGGTGGTGCCCACCGACCAGTGCGCGACGCTCTACGACGCCCTGTGGAGTGCAGGCCCGGCGCATGGATTGCGCGACGCCGGCTACTACACCATTGACGCGCTGCGCATCGAGGCCGGTCGGCGCGCCTGGGGTGCCGAACTCTCGCCCGACGAGACGCCTTGGGAGGCCGGCCTCGCCTACGCGGTGAAAATGGACAAGGCGGTGCCCTTCATCGGCCGCGAGGCGCTCGTCAGCCAGCAAGCGGCGGGCGTGCGAAAGCGGCTGGTGCTGCTGTCCTTCGACGATCCAGCGGCGTTTCCCTGGGGCGGTGAGCCGATCCAGATGGACGGCGTCAATGTTGGCGAGATCACCTCGGCCGGCTATAGCCGCAAGCATGGCCGCGCGATTGCGATGGGCTATGCGCGAGGCAAGCCTGATGGTCCGGCACTGTCCGACGCGTTGCTGACCGGTGCCCGCTATGCGGTCGACATCGCCGGCACCGAGTTTGCAGTGACCCCGCACTTGCAGTTACGCTGATCCGACTCCGCATCGCACGACCACCGCGCCGTGCCGGACGGGGCCAATGGCCATCATGTCCACGTACAACGATTCACGACCGCTGACGTTTCGAGCGCATCCGAAGGGCCGCCGCGCCGACCCCGAGGTCCGCACGCGGGTCGCCGCCGGCATCGGACATCTGCCCCGGCGCCGCGACCTGCTGATCGAATACCTGCACATCCTCCAGGACGGCAACGGGCATCTGCGCGCCGACGAACTGGTGGCGCTCGCCGACCTGCTGGCGCTGGCACCGGTCGAGGTCTACGAAGTCGCAAGCTTCTACCATCACTTCGACGTCGTCGACGACGGCGAGACGCCGCCGCCCGCCGCCACCGTGCGCATCTGCACGTCGCTGTCCTGCGCGCTGGCCGGCGGCGCTGCCCTGCACCGGGATTGCCTGCGCGCGTTTGCTCCCGGCGTGCGTGTGCTGGAGGCGCCGTGCATCGGCCGCTGCGACAGCGCGCCGGCGGCCGTGGTCGGCCGCCGCCACGTGCTGCATGCCGACGCCGCCATGATCGCCGCGGCGCTGGCTGCGGAACACCGTGACGATCCGGCGCCTGCCGCCGTCGATTATGCGCAGGCCCGGGCGCGCGGCGGCTATGGCCAGTACGCACGGGTGGCCGGCGGCGCGCTGAACATGGATACGGTCATCGCCGAACTCGAGGCCGCCGGCCTGCGCGGTCTGGGTGGCGCCGGTTTTCCGGTGGCGCGCAAGTGGCGCGCGGTGCGCGCGGAGGCGACACCCCGGCAGTTCGCGGTCAATGTCGACGAAGGTGAACCCGGCACCTTCAAGGATCGCCATTTCCTCGCATCGGACCCGCATGCCTTTCTCGAAGGCATGCTCATCGCCGCACAGGCGGTCGAGGC
Source organism: uncultured beta proteobacterium (assembly GCA_963712105.1). GTDB lineage: Bacteria > Pseudomonadota > Gammaproteobacteria > Burkholderiales > Casimicrobiaceae > VBCG01. Next base: position 80,733 of record CAVQGR010000014.1, on the reverse strand, counting down.
CGCCACCGTGCATATCTACGTGCGCGACGAATACCATGCCGAACGCGCGCTGCTGGCCCGCGAGATCGCCGCCTTGTGCAGCGATCCCCCGGTCCCGGGCCACGCGCTGCCGCAAATCGAACTGCGGCGCGGCGCCGGTGCGTACATCTGCGGCGAGGAGTCGGCGATGATCGAGTCGATCGAGGGCAAACGCGGCCTGCCCCGACTGCGTCCGCCCTACGTCGCGCAACGCGGACTGTTCGGCCGGCCCACGCTCGAGCACAACCTCGAAACGCTGCACTGGATTCCGGCAATCCTCGAGCACGGCGGCACCTGGTTCGCAGCGCAGGGGCGTCGCGGGCACAGCGGCATGCGCGCATTCTCGGTGTCGGGACGCGTCGCCCGGCCCGGCGTTCACGTGGCGCCGGCGGGCATCACCGCGCGCGAACTGATCGACGAATTCGCCGGCGGCATGGTACCCGGTCATCGGCTGTACGCCTATCTGCCCGGCGGCGCCTCCGGCGGCATCCTGCCGGCGGCGTTGGCCGACCTGCCGCTGGACTTCGAAGCGCTGGCCGCGCACGACTGCTTTGTTGGCTCCGGTGCGCTGATCGTGCTGTCACAGCACGACCGCGCGAGCGACGCAGCGCGCAACCTGCTGGCCTTTTTCCGCGACGAGTCCTGCGGCCAGTGCACGCCCTGCCGCGTCGGAACGGCAAAGGCAGTCGAACTGATGCGCGCACCGCAATGGGACGCCGCGCTGCTCGAGGAACTCTGCGCGGCAATGGCCGATGCGTCGATCTGCGGCCTCGGTCAGGCGGCGCCCAATCCCATTCGCTCGGTGCTGCGCCATTTTGCCGATGAGCAGCGGTGACGCCATGACGGGCGGCGGCAAATCGGCCTTCCGCTTCGAGCTCGACGGCGTGCCTGTCGCCGCGACTGCAGGCGACACCATCCTGACCGCCGCAGCGCGCGCGGGCATCGCCATTCCTCACCTGTGCTGGAAGGAAAGCTATCGCGCCGACGGCAACTGCCGCGCCTGTGTGGTGGAAATCGACGGCGAGCGCGTGCTGGCGCCCTCCTGTTGCCGGGCACCCTCGCCCGGCATGCAGGTGCGCGCCGCGTCTGAGCGGGCGCTCGGTGCCCGCCGCACGGTGATCGAACTGCTGCTCACCGACCTGCCGGCGGATGCGCTCACCGCGCCGTATCGCCACGATTCCGAACTCGCGCATTGGGCACGCGAATTGGGCCTGCCGGGTTCACGCTTTCCCCGGGCGACCAACCCGCCCGCACCCGATGTCTCGCACCCGGCCATCGCCGTCAACCTCGACGCCTGTATCCAGTGCACGCGCTGCGTGCGTGCCTGCCGTGAGGTGCAGGGCAACGACGTGATCGGAATGGCGCATCGCGGCGCTGCCAGCGCCATTGTTTTCGACGTCGCCGATCCTCTGGGGGCCAGCTCCTGCGTCGCCTGCGGCGAATGCGTACAGGCCTGTCCGACCGGTGCGCTGGCGCCCATGGCCGGCGTCGCCGCCCGGGCACCCGAGCGCAGCGTCGACTCGCTGTGTCCGTACTGCGGCGTCGGCTGCCAGGTCAGCTATCACGTCAAAGACGGCAGGATCGCCTGGGTCGAGGGCCGCGACGGCCCGGCCAACGCGTCGCGGCTGTGTGTCAAGGGTCGCTACGGCTTCGACTACACCGCGCATCCGCAACGACTTACCCGGCCGCTTATCCGCCGCGACGGCGTCGCAAAATCGACGGATATCGTGCCGCCGGCACGCTTTGCCGAGGTATTCCGCGAAGCGTCCTGGGACGAGGCACTCGACCGTGCCGCCGCCGGACTGGTCACGCTACGCGACTCGACCGGCCCGGGGTCGCTGGCCGGCTTCGGCTCGGCCAAGGGCAGCAACGAGGAGGCCTATCTGTTCCAGAAGCTGGTGCGCACCGGCTTGCGCAGCAACAATGTCGACCATTGCACGCGCCTGTGTCACGCGTCGTCCGTCGCTGCGCTGCTGGAGGGCATCGGCTCGGCCGCGGTGTCCAACCCGGTCCGCGATGTCGCGCATGCCGACTTCATCCTGGTGATCGGCGCGCATCCGACCTCGAACCATCCGGTGGCGGCGACGTGGATCAAGAATGCGGCCCGCCGCGGCGCGACACTGGTCGTCGCCGATCCCCGTCGTAACGAACTCGCCCGTCATGCGCGCATCCACCTCGGCTTTCGCCCCGACACCGACGTGGCGATGCTGCAGGCGTTGCTGCACGTCATCATCAATGAGGACCTGGTCGACCACAGATTCGTGCGCGAGCGGACCAGCGACTTCGAGGCGCTCGCGCAGAGTGTGCGCAACGCGACACCCGAGGCGATGGCCCCCGTCTGCGGCATTGCCGCCGACGTCCTGCGCGACGTCGCCCGCCGCTATGCACAGGCATCGGCAGCCATGATTCTGTGGGGGATGGGCATCTCGCAGCACACGCATGGCACCGACAACGCACGCTGCCTGATCGCGCTGGCGCTCATTACCGGCCAGATCGGCCGTCCGGGCACCGGCCTGCACCCGCTGCGCGGCCAGAACAATGTGCAGGGTGCCTCGGATGCAGGCCTGATCCCCATGGTGCTGCCGGATTATCAGCCGGTCGGCGACGCTCAGGCGCGCGCCTGGTTCGAGCGCTACTGGAATGCTTCGCTCGACGCGCACCCCGGGCTGACGGTGGTCGAAATCACCGAAGCCATCCATGCGGGGACCATCCGCGGCATGTTGATCATGGGCGAGAACCCGGCCATGTCGGACCCCGACGTCGCACGCGCGCGGGTGGCCTTCGCCCGGCTGGAACACCTGGTCGTGCAGGACATCTTCCCGACCGAGACCGCGGGTTTCGCCGATGTGATCCTGCCGGCGTCGTCTTTCCTGGAAAAATCCGGCAGCTTCACCAACACCGATCGCACGGTGCAACTGGGGCGCCCGGTTCTCGAACTCCCGGGCGACGCGCGCGCCGACCTGTGGATCATTCAGCAGCTCGCGCGGCGCCTCGGGCTCGAATGGGATTACACCGGCGGGCATCACGGCGTCGCAACGGTGTTCGACGAAATGCGCCGGGCGATGCCGTCGCTGGGTGGCATGACCTGGGACCGGCTCGCGCGCGAGGACTCGCTGGTCTATCCCCGCCCGGACGAGGACGCGCCAGGCGAACCGATTGTTTTCACCGACCGTTTTCCAACTGCCAGCGGACGCGGGCGCCTGGTCCCGGTCACAGCTTCACCCGCCGCCGAGCTGCCCGACGCCGCGTATCCGTACACGCTGATCACCGGCCGCGAACTTGAGCACTGGCATACCGGCGTGATGACCCGCCGCACCCGCGTTCTGGACGCGCTTGAACCGGACCCGGTCGTGCATCTTGCGCCGAGTACATTGACGGCCATGGCCGTAGCACCCGGCGATTATGTGCGTGTGTCGACGCGGCGCGGATCGGTGACCCTGCGTGCGCGCGCCGACCCCGGTCTGCCCCCGAACGTGGTATTTCTACCCTTCTGCTTCCACGAGGCTGCGGCCAACCTGCTCACCAACGCCGCACTCGACCCGCAGGGCAAGATTCCGGAATTCAAATTCTGTGCAGCTCAGTTGAACCCCGCCCGTGCAGGCTGCGCTGCGACCTGACGCGCGGCCTATGACGACACCTTCCCATGCTCAATCGCCCCTCCCCCGTCCCGCCCAAGCGCGGCCGCACCCCCGGCAAGGCCGGAACCACCACCGCCCAGGTACAGAGCCTGACACGCGGTCTCAACCTGCTCGAGGCGCTTGCCCGTGCCGAAGGCGGCCTGACGCTCACCGACCTGGCGCAGCGCGTGACGCTGGCACCGTCGACCGCACATCGACTGCTCGCTACGCTGGAAAAAATGGGCTACGTCTATCAGGGCGGCGAAATGGGCCGCTGGTACATCGGGCTGCAGGCCTTCGCCGTCGGCTCGAGTTTCCTGGCCAATCGCGATTTCGTCGAGCAGAGCCATCCGTACCTGCGCCGCTTGATGGAGCAATCGGGCGAAACAGCCAACCTGGGCATTCTCGACGGCACCGAAGCGGTATTCATCGACCAGGTGCAGTGCCGGGAGATGATGCGCACCATCGTCAAACTGGGCAGCCGTGTGCCGCTGCACGCCTCCGGTGTGGGCAAGGCGATCTTCGCCGCGCTGCCCGACGAGCAGATCGACGCCATCCTGAAGGTAAAGGGCCTGCAGCGGATCACCGGAAACACCATCACTTCGCCGGAGACCATGTGGTCCGCCGTTCGCGTCATTCGCCAGCGCGGCTGGTCGTTCGACGACGAGGAACATGCGCTGGGCACCCGCTGTGTCGCCGCGCCCATCTACGACGAGCATGCCGAAGCGCTGGGAGCGATTTCCCTGGCCGGTCCGTCATCGCGGCTACCCGACGAACGCATCCGCCAGCTGGGAACGCTTGTCGCCCACACCGCGGAGGAACTCACGCTGCGCCTGGGCGGCCGTTGGCCGCACGGCCGCCGCGCCGGCGAGACCTAGCGCGTCGGATTCGGGATGTCGTAGTTCAGGACTTCATTTTCGTCCTCATCGACCGTGGCCGAAAGTAGACCGAGCGCCACAACGCCGAAGGTACCGCCGAGAACCAGTGCAACCAAGACCCACCAGATGGAGACCAGCATTCCTTGCTCCCCGTTCGAAGGACAGGCCGACCCGCGCTGAGGCATCACGCCATGGCCGCGTGGGCCACATCCCACCCGCGATCACGCCTGCAGGCAATGCGACCCGGCAGCACCAACACGCCGGCATCGGGTACCAAAGCAAGAGGCATTCCGTACCCATGACGCTGGCAGGGCGAGGCGACGAACGGCGACCTGATCACAGGATATGGGCCATTTGTACGGTATTTTCGCCCATATCCGGCTATTTTACGTCAACATAATCAACCGCCTGCCACCGCGTCACGGATGCCGCAAACGCCCTTCCCTATCGGGCCACGGCACAGCGCGCGCGTTCAACGCCCCTGCATGCGCGCCGTGCGTTCGTCGAGGCGCGGCTGCACCGGCGGCCGCCAGCGTGACAGCAGCAGGTCCGCAGCCGCGGGGTCGTTGCAGGTGAGGATCATGTCGCAGCCCGCCGATACGGCGGCCTCGGCACGCGCCACCATGTTGCCCGCAGTATGGGCACCGGCCATGCCGAGGTCGTCGGAAAACACGATGCCGTCGAATCCGAGGCGCCCTCGCAGGATGTCCTGCAACCAGATGCGCGAATAGCCGGCAGGCACCGCATCGACCGCCGGGAAGATGACATGCGCCGGCATCACCGCCTCCAGTCCCTCGCGCGCGAGTGCCGCGAAAGGCACCAGGTCTGCCGCAATCAGCGCGTCGAGCGGACGTTCGTCGACCGGGACGTCCACATGCGAATCCGCGGCGACATGGCCATGCCCGGGAAAATGCTTGCCCACTGCAGCGCAGCCGCCCGCGGCAAGGCCGCGGCGCAGCGACGAGGCCAGGTGCGCCGCGGCATTGGGATTGGCATGAAACGCGCGGTCGCCGATCACCGTGCTGGCGCCGAAATCAAGGTCCAGCACCGGCGCAAAACTGAAATCCACGCCGTGCGCGCGCAGTTCGCGCGCCATGACCTCGCCCAGGCGAAATGCCTCGGCCGAAGCTGCAGCCACGTCGCGATCCCAATGCTCGCCCAGCGACCGCATCGGCGGAATCAGCGTGAATCCATCGCGAAAGCGCTGCACCCGTCCGCCCTCGTGGTCGACGGCGATCAGCAGAGAAGGCGTGCGCAACGCATGAATCGACGCGGTCAGCGCCGTGAGCTGTGCACAGTCGGAGAAATTGCGGGTGAACAGGATCACGCCGCCCACCAGCGGGTGCGCCAGCCGCTCGCGATCGGCAGTGTCGAGCGTACAGCCTTCGACGCCGAGAAAGATGGGTCCGCGTGCGCGATTCACAGAGGGCAAAGGGTCTCTCCCATGGGCAAGATCAGCGCTGCGCCTCCCGCGCCAGTGCCTTCATCTGCCGCACCGCCTCCCGCAGCCCAACGAAGATGCTCCGCGCCACAATGGCATGGCCGATGTGCAGTTCGCGCACGCCGGGCAGGGCCGCCACCGGCTGCACGTTGAAGTAATTGAGTGCATGGCCGGCATTGAAGCGCATGTCCCGCGCGCGTATCGCCTCGCCTGCCGCGCGGATGCGCACCAGCTCGGCGACCACGGCCGCGCTCTCCGGGTCGCGCCCCTTGGCGTGAAACGCATGCGCGTAGGGTCCGGTATGCACTTCGCAGACCTTGGCGCCGATGCGCCAGGCGGCGTCAACCTGGGCCTCCTCCGCGTCGACGAACACCGAGGTCACGATGCCGGCGTCGCCCAGCCGCCCGACCACGTCGCGCAGCGTCCGCTCCTGCCCGGCCACGTCGAGTCCGCCTTCGGTGGTGATCTCGTGGCGCCCTTCCGGCACCAGCATGGCCATTTCGGGCTTGAGCTTGCAGGCAATCGCTATCATCTCGGCCGTCGCGGCCATCTCCAGATTGAGCTTGATGTGGGTGAGTTCGCGCAGCCGGCGCACATCCTCGTCCTGGATATGCCTGCGATCTTCGCGCAGGTGGACGGTGATGCCATCGGCGCCGCCCAAATGCGCCTCGACAGCGGCCCACACGGGATCCGGCTCGTAGGTGCGGCGCGCCTGCCGCAGTGTCGCTACGTGGTCGATGTTGACGCCCAGTTCGATCACTGCGGAACTCCCTCCTCGTCCAGCGCCTGCAGATCACGCACGATGCGGCGGCTGAAAATTCGCCGTTCTTCGAGGTGATGATCGAGCACGTCGCGCATCAGGTGCTTCGCCTCGGTCGCGATGTCCGCATCCACGAATACCAGGGTATCCAGTGCGATGAGCGTGGCCCCGCGCACCAACGGCCGCCGAAGACCAGGTTCGCGTGCCACCCGGACGTCGGCACGGCGCGGGCCGCTATCGAAATGATAATGGTACCGCGCATCCGGATCGATCGCCTCGCCGGTATCCGCATCGCGCGACAGTGGCAGCGCATAACCGAGTTCCGCCAGCAGCCTGACTTCGAAGCGGCGCAGGATCGCACCCTGCGCCACCGCAAGCGGCGTCCCGGCAAGCGCCTGCAGCGCCGACGCATAGGCATCGAACAACGCCGGATGCGCGTCCTCGCGCAGCAGGAGTTTGAGCAGCAACTCATTCAGGTAGAAACCGCACAGCAGCGCCGAACCCTGGGGGGGGGCCTGCCCGCCGCGCCACTGCGCGCGCTGCAGCGTCTTCAACTCTCCGGCGCCGGCGAAGGACAGTGCGAGCGGCTGGAACGCCTGCAGCAAGCCACGCAATTCGGAGCGCGGCCGCTTTGCGCCGCGGGCCACCATCGCCACGCGTCCATATTGCGCGGTGAACGCCTCGACGATCAGGCTGGTCTCGCGATAGGGATAGCTGTGCAGGACGAATGCCGGCTCCTCTTCTCTGACCTGGGTCAATGCCCGCGCCGCCATGGCAATGATCCGGCCTAGTACCCGAAGCGCGTGAGCGACGCGTCGGTGCTGGCCCAGCCGCTTTTCACGCGCACCCAGACCTCGAGGTAGACCTTGCCGCCGAAGAGGCGCTCCATGTCCGAGCGCGCCTGCGAGGCGATGGACTTCATCCGCGCGCCGCCTTCCCCCAGCAGAATCGCACGCTGTCCGGGCTTGTCGACGTACACGGTAGCGAGGATGCGTCGCAACGCACCTTCCTGGGCGAAGCTGTCGATGCCGACGGTCGTCGCATAGGGTACTTCGTCACCAAGCAGGCGGAAGATCTTCTCCCGGATGAATTCGGCGGCGAGAAAGCGCTCGTCGCGGTCGGTGAGGTCGTCCGCCGGATACAGCGCCACCCCGGGCGGCAATTCATGGACGATTGCCGCCAGCAATTCCGGCAACTGCGTCCCGCGGTCCGCCGATACCGGCACGATGGCCGCAAACGGCCGCAATCCGGACACCTCCGCCAACCGCGGCAGCAGCGCCGATTTGTCGGCGACCAGGTCGATCTTGTTGACCGCGGCGATGACCGCAATGTCCGGCGGCAGCAAGGCAACCACTTCACGGTCGGCCCCGATGATTCGCGTCGCGTCGAGCACCAGCAGTACCGCGTCTACGCCGGTGAGGCTCTCGCGCACCGATCGATTGAGCCGGTCGTTGAGCCGGGAACGGTGGCGCGTCTGGAAACCCGGTGTATCGACGAACACACACTGCGCATCGGGCGTGTTGACAATGCCCATGATCCGGTGGCGCGTGGTTTGCGGCTTTTTCGACGTGATGCTGATTTTCTGTCCGATCAGCGCATTGAGCAGCGTGGACTTGCCCACGCTGGGTCGACCGACGATGGCCACGTGCCCGCAGCGGTGAGCCGGCGCGGCCGTGGGTTCAGTTGCCGCCACGGCGCTGTCCCTCTGCTGTGCCGGCCGCGAGGCGCTCCGCGGCCTCGGCTGCCGCCTGCTCGGCAGCCCGGCGGCTGCCGCCCGTTCCCCGGGTGGCTATCGCCAGCGACGGAATGCGGCACTCGACTTCGAACGACTGCGCATGCGGTTCGCCCGACACCGCGTGCACCGCATACTCCGGCACCGGCAGGCGCCGCGCCTGCAGCAGCTCCTGCAGTCGGGTCTTGGGATCCTTGTTCTGCGCTGCCGGGTCGAGATTGCTCAGGATTTCGCCGAAACAGTTGGCGACAACGGCGCGCGCCGCATCAAAGCCTCCGTCGAGGAAGACGCTGCCGAACACCGCCTCGAGGGCATCGGCGAGGATCGACGGCCGGTCGGCGCCGCCACTGCGCACCTCGCCGTCGCCAAGACGCAGGTCGTCGGCCAGGTTCAGTTGCCGCGCGACCGTCGCCAGCATGGGCTGGCTGACCAGGCTCGCCCGGATGCGCGACAGCTCGCCTTCGTCCAGCGAGGGAAAGCGTTCGTATAGCGACAGCCCGATCGCGCAGTTCAGGACCGCGTCACCGACGAATTCGAGTCGCTCGTTGTGCGCACTGCTGAAACTGCGATGGGTGAGCGCTTGTCGCAACAGGTCGGGTTCGCGAAATGCGTACCCAAGTCGCTCGCGCAGCGGCGCGGCCATGCGGTGGGCGCCGGCTAGCGCGTCGCCTCGGCCTGGAACTCCAGCAACAGGTTCACGTTGCCGACGACATGCAGTTTCTGTTCCCAGGCAACCGAGGCAGTGATGGAATTGCCCAACTTGCTGACTTCCACGTCCTTGCCCTGCACGGCGTCGGCATAGTCGGCGGCCAGGCGCCGATCCATCAAGCGACGGATGTTGGCGACCGAGAGATCGTTGGAATCGGCTAGCGCGCCCTCGAGCGCCCGCTGTATGGTGTAGTGCTCGATGTACGAGGGCAGCATCCTGAACGTCAGCAGCGCCACGATCACCAGAACCGTGGACACGAACAGGAATCCAACCATCGACAGCCCGCGTTGCGAAGCTCGCATTGCCATGTGCCTCCCCGACTCGCTTCGCGAACCTAGCGGATCCCGCTGCCGACCCGTTTGAACGCGAAGCTCGAAATATCGTCCCAGTTGAACCAGATGAAAAAGGCGCGGCCCCGGATATGGTCGTCCGGGACGAATCCCCAGTAGCGGCTGTCGTCGCTGTTGTCGCGATTGTCGCCCATCACGAAATAGTGTCCCGCCGGCACCTTGCAGGAAAATCCGTGGTCATTGTATTCGCAATTCTCACGCCCCGGATACGGCCGGACGTTCTGAGGATAGACTGGGGCCGACCTGGGGCTCATCCCGATCGTATATGCGTGCGGTCCCGGAGGCGGGTTGGCGGTCTCGATTGCCTTGTCGAGCGTCTCGAATCGCAACCCATCGTCCACATAGCTGTAGGTCCCGTCGCGGCGTTGCGGCAGCGGCTTGCCGTTGACGGTCAGTTCCTTGTCGCGGTAGACCACCGTGTCGCCACCAACGCCGACGACGCGCTTGATGAAGTCCTGCGTCGGATTGACCGGATAGCGGAAGACGACGACATCGCCGCGCTGCGGATCTCCCACCGGAATGAATTTCTTCTCGATGATCGGCAGGCGCAGCCCGTAGGTGTACTTGTTGACCAGGATGAAGTCGCCTACCTCCAGCGTCGGCCGCATCGACGACGAGGGGATCTTGAACGGCTCGGCGATGAAGGAGCGCAGCAGGAACACCACCAGAAGCACCGGAAAGAAGCTGGCCGCGTACTCCACCCATGCCGGCTCCGGCGCGTCCGGCGCGCGGCGTCGGGCAAAATAGGCGCGGTCAACCAGCCAGAGGATCCCGGTGGCCAGCGTCAGCAGGAAAAGTATCAGCGCGAAATTCATGGATTTCGATGGGTTCGGGTCGGGGTTGGATCGTAGGGCCGGCGAATTGTGCCATGCGCCGGTTTGGGCCAGGCCGCCTTCCGGACTACCACTTCGGCGTTTCGACTATTTTTCGCCCACCTGCAGGATCGCAAGAAAGGCTTCCTGGGGGATTTCCACGCTGCCCACCGACTTCATGCGCTTCTTGCCGGCCTTCTGCTTCTCGAGCAGCTTCTTCTTGCGGGAGATGTCGCCACCATAGCACTTGGCCAGCACATTCTTGCGCATCGCCTTGATGGTCTCGCGGGCGATGATGTTCGCCCCGATCGCCGACTGCACGGCCACGTCGAACATCTGCCGCGGGATCAGCGAGCGCATCTTGGCCGCGACCTCGCGACCGCGGTACTGCGACACGGTCCGGTGCACCATCACCGACAGCGCGTCGACGCGCTCGCTGTTGATCAGGATGTCGAGCTTGACGACGTCCGCGGCGCGGAACTCCCTGAAGTCGTAATCCAGCGACGCGTAGCCACGCGAGACCGATTTCAGCCGGTCGAAGAAGTCCATCACCACCTCGGCCATCGGCAGTTCGTAGGTCAGCATCACCTGGCGACCGAGGTACTGCATGTTCTTCTGCACGCCGCGCTTCTCGGTGCACAGCGTGATCACCGGACCGACGTACTCCTGCGGCATCAGGATGGTCGCCGTGATGATGGGTTCGCGGATTTCCTCGACCTTGGACAGGTCCGGCAGCTTGGACGGGTTCTCGATCTCCAGCACCTGGCCATCGCGCATCAGCACCTGGTAGACGACGGTCGGCGCCGTGGTGATCAGGTCCATGTCGTACTCGCGCTCCAGGCGCTCCTGCACGATGTCCATGTGCAGCAGGCCGAGGAAGCCGCAGCGGAAGCCGAAGCCCAGCGCCTGCGACACTTCCGGCTCGTAGTGCAGCGAAGCGTCGTTGAGTTTCAGCTTGTTCAGCGCATCGCGCAGCGCCTCGTACTGGTTCGATTCGACCGGATAGAGACCGGCGAAGACCTGCGGCTTCACCTCCTTGAATCCGGGCAGCGGCGCAGCTGCGGGACGCACCGCGCTGGTCACCGTATCGCCGACCTTGGCCGCGTCGATCTCCTTGATGCCGGCAATGATGAAGCCGACGTCGCCCGCCGAAAGCTGATCGCGCTCGATCGCCTTGGGCGTGAAAACCCCGACCTGCTCGCAACCGTAGATGCCCCCTGCCGCCATCAGGCGGATTTTTTCCTTGGGGCGCAGCGTGCCGTCCTTCACCCGCACCAGCATCACCACGCCGACGTAGTTGTCGAACCAGGAATCGATGATCAGCGCCGACAGCGGCGCCTCGGCGTCGCCGGTGGGCGGCGGCACCTTGGCGATCACCGCCTCGAGAATGTCGTCGATGCCGACGCCATTCTTGGCGCTGGCCCGCACCGCGTCGGTGGCATCGATGCCGATGATGTCCTCGATCTCGTCGATCACCCGCTCGGCATCCGCCGACGGAAGGTCGATCTTGTTGAGCACCGGGACCACCTCGACGCCCTGCTCGATGGCGGTATAGCAGTTGGCAACCGTCTGCGCCTCGACGCCCTGCGACGCGTCGACGACCAGCAGCGCGCCCTCGCAGGCGGCCAGCGACCGCGACACCTCGTAGGCGAAGTCGACGTGCCCGGGCGTGTCGATCAGATTCAGCTCGTAGATTTCCCCGTCGCGCGCCTTGTAGGTCAGCGACGCGGTCTGCGCCTTGATGGTGATGCCCCGCTCGCGCTCCAGATCCATCGAGTCCAGGACCTGCTCGCTCATCTCCCGCTGCGACAGCCCGCCGCAACGCTGGATGAAGCGGTCGGCCAGCGTCGATTTGCCGTGGTCGATATGCGCGATGATCGAGAAATTGCGGATGTGACGCACGGGACTGCCTGAAAAATGGAAAGGGCACCCGCAAGTGCCCGAAAGGCGCGTCCGACACAGGGGCCGGACCGCGGGAATGTTATCGGAAACCTTTGAATTTTAGCGCATTTCGCCCACGGAAGCGAATTCGCGGCGGACAATCGCGTCAGCGCCGCTTCAAGGCCGCCTCGACCGTCGCCGGATCCAGATGAAACACCGCCAGTTCGACCGCGGCCTCGACCGGGCCGAGCAGCAGAACCGGCACCCGCTCGCCAAAAACGCGTTCCAGCGCGGGATCGGCATCCACGTCCAGCTCGACCACGTTCGCGCCATGGCGCCGGGCAATGGGTTCCAGCGCGTCGCGCATGTCGTCGCAGAGATGGCAGTAGGCGCGCGAGAGCAGGGTCAGCTTCGGTCCCACTCCCGCCGAAGCCGTCATTCGCCGTTGTTCACGCGCAACGTGGAAAAGAACTGCTGCCCGCCGCGCTTCAGTTGAAGGGTGACCGAGGCGCCCTTGTCGAGTTTGGCGACGAATTCGTTGACTTGCGCCACGCTCCTGGTTTCGATCGAGATGCCGCGATTGACGATGGCCAGTATCACGTCGCCCGGCTGGACGTTGCCGCGCACGCTCGGTGCGATGTCCTCGATCAGCACGCCGGCCTTGACCTCGAGTTCCTTTTTCTGCTCGTCGGTGAGGTCGGCAAGCGACAGACCCATCCGGTTCGGCTTGGCCTTTTCCTTCGGCGTCGGGGCTCCGCCGCGCTGCGGCAGCGCCGCCGCGTCTTCCTTCATTTCGCCAACCGTAACCGCGAGTTCCTTCTGCGCACCCTTGCGCCAGACGGTAAGGTTGATCTTGGTCCCCGGGCGCACGGCGGTGATGATCCGCGGAAGCTCGGTGGAGTTCTTCACGTCGCGACCGTCAACCTTGAGGATGATGTCGCCGACCTCAATGCCCGCCTTGGCAGCCGGCCCGTCCTTCTCGACCCCGTTGACCAGCGCGCCACGCGCCGAGTCGAGGCCGAAGCCGGAGGCCTCTTCCTTGGTCACCGTCTGGATCTGCACGCCGATGCGCCCGCGCGTGACGCGGCCCTTGTCCTTCAGCTGCGATGCCGTGTTCATGGCCACGTCGATGGGAATCGCGAAGGCGAGCCCCATGTAGCCGCCGGTGCGCGAATAGATCAGCGAATTGATGCCGACGACCTCGCCCTTCATGTTGAACAGCGGCCCACCGGAATTGCCGGGGTTGATCGCGACATCGGTCTGGATGAACGGCACCAGATTCTCCTGCGGCAGGTCGCGGCCCTTGGCGCTGACGATGCCGGCGGTCATGGTGTTCTCCAGCCCGAAGGGCTTGCCGATCGCCACCACCCATTCGCCGACCCGCAGCTTGTCCGGGTCACCGATGGTGACCTTGGGCAGGTCGCGAGCGTCGATTTTGAGCAGCGCGATGTCGGTGCGCTTGTCGGCGCCGAGCACCTTGGCCTTGTATTCCCGCTTGTCGGACAGCTTGACGGTCACTTCGTCGGCGCCGTCGACCACGTGCGCGTTGGTCAGCACGTGCCCGTCGCTGCCGATGATGAAGCCGGAACCCACCGCCTGCGGCTCGGGATCGCGCTCCGGTCCGCGCCGCGGCGGCACCTGGCCGAAGCGGCGGAAGAATTCGTAGAACGGATCGTCTTCCGAAAGCTCGGGCATTCCGCGGGGGCGCCTCGCCTTCTGCGTCACGTCGATAGAAACGACGGCTGGCCCGTTCCTCTCGTACAACTCGGTGAAATCGGGCAGGAAGCCACCCCGGGCCTGCGCGCCGGCGAACGGCGCGAATCCGGCGGCAAGCAGGGCGACAAGGGTGGCGCCCACCGCACCACGAAACGAATTCGATTGCATCAGCATGTAGGTCCTCGTTGAATCGGGAAGTTCAAGGCGTAGATAGGAGCGGAAATAGGCAAGCGCAAGGCACCTGGCGAAGCTAGCGACGCGCCACGGACTGGGCGATCTGCCGGATCGTGACCGGAGGCACCTCGCCCAGGACGGTCACCAGGAAGGCGTCGTTGCGCAGCGTGTAGATATTGAGACCGCCCTGCCGCGACAAACCGATCTGGGTCTGGGTGACGTTCATCGGCTCGATGAATACACTGACCGCGACCAGGCCGTCGGAAAAGACGATATGAGCCACCGGCTCACGCTTGCCGCGCAGCTTGCGATAGCCTTCCATGATCTTGGCAAATCCCGGAGGCAGTCGGCTTACGGCCCAGCCGGTGTCGTCGTTTGCCACGTCGTTGCGCGAACTTTCGCGGACCTCCCAGTCAGCCGGAACCGGCGGGAAGGATGGCTTGACCATGTCGCGATCGATCCTGGCGTTGACCGCTACATCGGTGAAGGAGAATTGCTCGACCACCTCGCCTTTTTCGTTCAGCAACTGCGCTTTGAGCAGAAGTCCGGTGGCAGTATCGGACCAGAACTTGTGTCCATAGCGCAACCCGTCCTTCGGTTCGAAGGCGACGATCCGCGCCGCGTGTCCGGCGATCCGCTCCCCGGACACGGCGCGATAGTTGTAGTAATGCGTCAGGTTGCGTACCTGATCGGCAGACAGCGAAGGGAAGACGTTGCGAAACGTCCTCGGCTCGACCCGGACCAATTTGGCCTCCGGGTAGAAATAGCGGACCTCCTCGGCGCTGCGAATGACCTCGCGCGCCGGTCCGTCGAGACTGGTGAGTTTTTCCAGTTCGATCCCGCCCTCGTTCTGGTGCACCAGGCGCCATGTTTCCACCCGGCCGCCGGACTGGTAGACGATCGTACCCGTGTAATTGAGCGAGCGTGCAGCCTGCGCCGCCCGGGCAAGCCATTGCATCGCTTCGGATGGAGCCTCCGGCGCCGCAACCGCCGGCGTCGCGACGAGCGCGCCGCAAAGGCCCGCCATGAACCCGGCGCGAGCAGGGACGCCGGTGACTATCGACGTAAGCAATCTCATGACTTGGTGCGGCTCACTGGCGTGGCTCCCCGCCGGTTGTGACTACCGCACGTACGAACGGCCGGCCGCCTTGGATCGCGGCCGCCGGCGAGTATTCCTGGTGCGCGAGCACGTAATCCGTCGGTACCGGCATGGGCGGTGCGACCTGCGCGGAGCGCACCGACGAGGCCTCGCGGGCGGTCGCCACGGCGCCCGGCGGCAATTCGACCATCGAGAACGCTGTCCAGCCGACGACGGTGATTGCCGCCAGCGTTGCCGCCACCGCCCAGGCGAAGGCCGCCGGGCGTTCGGCGCGGACACTCTTCAGCGCCGGTGCCAGCACGGTCGGCTCGTTCGCCAGCGCCGCGGCAAAGCGGACGGAAAACCCGCTCGCTGCCGCAGGCGCGCCGCGCAGGTGGTCACCGATCAGGTGGTAGCAGGTCCAGGTACGCAGCGCGTCCTGTTCGCGAAGGTCGGCATAGTGACGGGCGAACTCGTCATCGTCGAGCTCGCCGTCCATCAGGCGCGAAATGTTCTCGTTCATCACCATCTCCGGTTTTCGTCGGTACCAAGCTGCGGGCGCAATTCAGTGGCGATCGCCTCGCGCGCCCTAAAGATTCGCGATCGCACAGTGCCGATCGGACAATTCATGACACTGGCAATTTCCTCGTAACTCAAGCCTTCGATTTCACGCAGCGTGATTGCCTTGCGCAAATCTTCAGGCAGTGCATCCATCGCGCGGTTCACCGTCGCCGCAATCTGCTTGCCAGCCAGTTCGTCTTCCGGTGTCGCACTGTTGCGCAGCTGCTCCGCATCCTCGAACCCTTCCGCCTCCTCGTTGTCAAACGACGTCGATGTAGGCGCCCTTCGACCCAGCGCGACCAGGTAGTTCTTCGCCGTGTTGATCGCAATGCGATACAGCCACGTGTAGAACGCACTGTCGCCACGAAAGCTCGGAAGCGCGCGATAGGCCTTGATGAAGGCTTCCTGCGCCACGTCCTCGACCTCGGCCGGGTCGCGCACCAGCCGCGAGAGCAGCCGATGCAGCTTGCGCTGGTACTTCAACACCAGCAGCTCGAAGGCACGCTTGTCGCCACGCTGTGCCCGCTCAACAAGCTGCTGATCGACTTCCCGATCACCCATCCGCGGGTATTCCCTGGTTCATTTGTTGTTATCCCGCCGAACGGAGGGTGCGAGGGCCGACGTTGCAGCCTTGCCGAGCGGCTTGCTGACCCCGCGGCGGTTGCGGCCCACGCTTGCAAATACAGACTCTTGACGAGGGGTTAAGTTCATTTGCAGCGGGCGTCGCGGTCGGTTGTTCGAGGCAATGGAAATCGGCGGGTTAGCCAATTTTGTCCAGGACAACGACCGCACGGGCATTTCCCGTCGGCAATTGCCGGTAATTTCGCTGAACCGGCGCTTCGAACGCCGCCAGCGCCGCCCTTGCTGGGGCATCGACAAGTCCCAGCTGGTCGAGAACTGCCACGACCGCCGGCTGCAGGCCTCGGGGATTGCCGTCCGCGACTTTTACCGCAATGCCCCAGCCGCGGCTGCGAACGCCAATGGTCTGGACACCTTCGGCCCCCGACTTGGGCAGCCAATCCCCGCGGCCGGCCCTGGCCAACGCGAGGTCCATGCGGCCTTCTCCGGATACCATTTCCGGGTGCGCGCGCATCGCATCGGCAAGGCGCCGCGGCGCCTCGCCATAGTCGGCGTCGACGTCCGCGGTCGCCAAGCGCGCGTAGGCCTGCGCCAGCCGTGCCAGCGGCATCGCATAGGTGGGCGCCGAACAGCCGTCGGTACCGCTGGCCAGCTGTTGCGCCGGGACCGAGGTGAATCGCGCGACTGCGTCACGGATCTCTACCTGCAGCGGATGTCCGCTGTCGAGGTAGTCGTGCTTGTCGTGACCGCAGGCAGCGCAATGCGCCAGCATCCCGGCGTGCTTCCCCGAACAGTTGTGGGCGAGCGGCGAATAGGGTGGCGGCGGCGGCAACACGCCGCTGACCGCATAGTGCCCCGGCGCATGCGCGCCACATTGCAGGTCCTGTTCCCGGTTTCCGGCCTTGGCCAGAATGGCGGCAGCCGCCTGGACATGGTGGTCTTCGCCGGAGTGGCTGGCGCACAGCAGCGCGACCTCCACAGGTGCCAATCCATAGCGCTCGACCCCGCCGGCCGCAACAAAGGGCAGCGCCTGAAACGGCTTCAACGCGCTGCGTGCAAAGGTCAATCTGGCTGCGTTGCCCGCGGTGTAGAGCAGCTTGCCGGCACGATCGACGACGGC
This sequence comes from uncultured beta proteobacterium, assembly GCA_963712105.1. GTDB lineage: Bacteria > Pseudomonadota > Gammaproteobacteria > Burkholderiales > Casimicrobiaceae > VBCG01. The sequence continues at coordinate 63,307 of CAVQGR010000014.1, read as the reverse complement.
CACCGCCCCAGCATGTACGCTTTCGACGACGTCCGCGCGCGCGATCTCGGTCAGGGGAACGAAATCGGCGACCAAACCGTTGGATGACGAAATGGACATGTGCAACGCTAGGTGTTTTGGAATGGGCAACCTCGTATTATCGCCGATTCCACGCGCTGCCCACGCGACAGCCGGTCACCAGGACACTTCACGCTCCGGGGTCGCTGACGTGCGGTGGATGGTGAGGTCGGCGCCGTTGAATTCCTCCTCCGGATCGAGGCGCAGTCCAACCGCCGCCTTGAGCGCGCCGTAGACGATCAGGCCGGAGAGGACGGCGACGGTTACACCGAGCGCCGTGCCGGCCAACTGTGCGCCAAAGGCCACACCACCCAGCCCGCCCAGCGCCTTGGCGCCGAAAATGCCCGCGGCCAGCCCGCCCCAGGCGCCGCAGACCCCGTGCAGCGGCCAGACGCCAAGCACGTCGTCGATCTTCAGCCGGTTTTGCGTCAGCGTGAACAGCCAGACGAACAGCGCGCCCGCCACCAATCCAGTGGCCAGCGCACCCAGCGGATGCATGACGTCGGAACCGGCGCAGACCGCGACCAGGCCAGCCAGCGGGCCGTTGTGGACAAAGCCCGGGTCGTTGCGGCCGGCAAGGAACGCCGCGATGGTGCCGCCGGACATTGCCAGCAGCGAGTTCATGGCCACCAGGCCCGAAATCTTGTCCAGCGTCTGCGCGCTCATCACGTTGAAGCCGAACCAGCCGACCGTGAGGATCCACGCGCCGAGCGCCAGGAAGGGAATCGATGACGGCGGGTGCGCAGCAACGCCACCCTCCTTCGAATAACGGCCGCGCCGCGGTCCCAGCAGCATCACTGCGACCAGGGCAACCCAGCCGCCGAAGGCGTGCACGACGACGCTGCCGGCGAAATCGTGGAATTCCTCGCCAAAGGCGGCCTTGATCATCCCCTGGATGCCGTATTGCTGGTTCCAGGCGATGCCTTCGAAGAACGGATAGCAGAAGCCAACCAACGCAAACGTTGCCGCCAGTTGCGGATTGAACCGCGCGCGCTCGGCAATACCTCCCGACACGATTGCGGGAATCGCCGCGGCGAAGGTAAGCAGGAAGAAGAAGCGCACCATTTCGTAGCCGTTCTTCTGCGCCAGCGACTCCGCGCCGGTGAAGAATGTCGTGCCGTAGGCGATCGCGAAGCCGATGAAGAAATAGGCGATCGTCGACACCGCGAAATCGACCAGGATCTTGACCAGCGCATTGACCTGGTTTTTCTTGCGCACGGTGCCGAGTTCGAGAAACGCGAAGCCCGCATGCATCGCCAGCACCATGATGGCGCCCAGCAGTATGAACAGCGTGTCGGAGCTGGACTTGAGTACTTCCATGGAATCCCCCTGAACATCGAATTGCGGTAACTGGCCGAAGCACGGCGCGACGATCGCCTTCGGCTTCCCTGGCGCCGGCGAGCAACCGGCGCGCCGGCGCGCGGCGTATGCAAACGGCGCGCAAGTATGGTGCCATGCCTCGCCGCGGGCAAGGGCATCATTGCGCCGGCGCGGCGCAGACGGACGGTGCGCCCCAGGCCGCGCCGATGGCTATTTCGCGAGTGCGACGCGGATCTGCTCGAGCGCGGCGGGATCCTCGATCGTCGTCAGATCGCCGGGGTCGCGCCCCTCGGCCAGCGCCTGCAGCGAGCGGCGCAGAAGTTTGCCGGAACGCGTCTTGGGCAGCACGCCGACGAAATGGACGGCGCCGGGTCGCGCAATCGCACCGAGTTCACGGTCGACGGTGTCCATGACCTCCTTGCGCATCGCCTTCTCGGCGTCGGGTGTGGCCACGCGGGCCGGGTCCTTGACCACCGCGAAGGCCACCGGCACCTGCCCCTTCAGCGCATCGGCGACGCCAACCACGGCCACTTCGGCGATGCCCGCGTGCGCCTGCACCGCCTCCTCGATTTCTCTGGTGCCGAGCCGATGGCCGGCGACGTTGATCACGTCGTCGGTACGTCCGAGCACAAAATAATAGCCATCGGCATCGCGCGTGGCCCAGTCGAAGGTCGAATAAGCCAGTTTGCCGGGTATCGTGGAAAAATAGGTCTCGACAAAGCGCTGGTCGTCGCCCCAGATCGTGCTCATGCATCCTGGCGGCAGCGGGGGCATGATCGCCAACACCCCCTTCTGCCCGGCGCCGACGTCCTCGCCGGTGTTCTCGTCGAGCAGATGCACGTCGTAGCCATAGACCGGGAAGGACGGGCTGCCGAACTTACGCGGCGTCTCCTCGATTCCCGGTTGCGCCGACAGGATCGGCCAGCCGGTCTCCGTTTGCCAGTAATTGTCGACGATGGCGACTCCGGACAACGCATCGGACACCCAGCGTGCCGTCGGCTCGTCCAGCGGCTCGCCGGCGAGAAACAGGTACTTGAGTCCTGACACGTCGTGCTGCTTCATGAACGCCGGATCCTGCTTCTTGAGTACGCGGATCGCTGTCGGCGAACTGAACATCGTCTTCACACCGTGCTCGGCGACGATCTTCCACCAGATCGCCGGATCGGGCCGGATCGGCAGGCCCTCGTACATGATGGTCGCCGAGCCGTTGAGCAGCGGGCCGTAGACGATGTACGAATGACCGACGACCCAGCCAATGTCGCTGGTGGTGAACATCGGCTCGCCCGGTGCCACGCAGAAGATATCGCGCATCGACGCAGCCAGCGCGACCGCGTAACCACCGGTGTCGCGCTGCACGCCCTTGGGCTTGCCGGTGGTGCCGGACGTGTACAGGATGTACGACGGTTCGCTGGATTCGAGCCAGGTGCAGGGGACGCTCGCGCCCATGTGCCGTTCGCGCAACTCGGCATAGTCGAGGTCGCGGCCAGCCACCCGCGTCAGCGCCGGGACGAGACCGCGGTTGACGATCACCACGTGCTTGGGCGGACGCTTGGCGAGGCGGCAGGCCTCATCGACCAGGTGCTTATAGGGCACGGCCTTGCCGCCGCGCATGCCGGCATCGGCGGTCATCATCACCTTCGGACTGGCGTCGTCGATGCGGGTGGCGAGACTCCCGGCGGCGAACCCGCCGAACACTACCGAATGCACGGCGCCGATACGGGCGCAGGCGAGCATCGCGAACACCGCCTCGGGGATCATCGGCATGTACAGCAGCACGCGGTCGCCACGGCCGACGCCGAGCTCGACCAGCATGGCGGCGCAGCGGTTCACCTCGGCATGGAGTTCCCGATACGTATACGTGGCGTCGGCGCCGGTTTCCGACGACAGGAAGATCAACGCCGGCTGGTCGGCCCGCTTTTCGAGATGCCGATCCACCGCGTTGTGGCACAGATTGGTCGTCCCGCCGACGAACCAGCGCGCGAACGGCGGCCGGGAATAGTCGAGTACCGTGTCGAACGGCGCTTTCCAGTCGATCAGCGCCGCGCGCTCGCGCCAAAAGGCATCGCGGTCGGCCAGGGAGCGACGATGGACATCACGGGAGCTGGGCATGGCGTATTCCTCCGGATTTCAGACTCGGACTTTCGACCCGCGTGCGCAGACCTCGCGGTTGCGCGGCAATCGGGCATCCTAGCCCCGGCGCCGCAGCCAGGCCTTGCGCGCGATCAAGCGGGGCGACTTGCGGCCGACTCAGTTGCGTCCGACTCAGCCGCCATGCGAGTCCGGGGCGATGCGCACCACCGTGCGACCACGCACCAGCCCCTTCAGGTAGGCATCGAAATGCGTCGGCAATTCGTCGAAGTCGATGGTGCGCACCTGATCGTGCACGCGGTCGGGACGCCATTCGTTCGCCAGCTTGTTCCAGATCCGCTGCCGGCTCGGCATCGGGCAGTTGGCGCTGTCGGCGCCCAACAGCGCAACACCGCGCAGGATGAACGGCATCACCGTCGTCGGCAGCTTGTGGTCGGCGGCCAGCCCGACCGCCGCCACGGTGCCACCGATCTTTGAATTGGCGAGCAGCCAGGCCAGGATATCGCCGCCAAGATTGTCGATCGCACCGGCAAAAGTCGCGCGCTCCAGCGGGCGGATGCGCGAGAAATCGAGCGACGACCGCAGCACCACTTCCTTGGCCCCGATGCCCTTCAGGTAGTCTGCCTCCTCGGCCTTGCCGGTGATTGCGACCACGTGATAGCCCGACTTGGCCAGAATCTCAATGGCCACCGAACCCACCCCGCCGGTGGCGCCGGTGACGGCGACCGGCCCGCCGTCAGGCTTCAGGCCATTGTGCTCCATCCGGGTAATCGCCAGCGCCGCGGTGAATCCTGCGGTGCCAAGCGTCATCGCATCGAACGCGGTCATGCTCTCGGGCCTGCGCACCACCCAGTTCGCCGGAACGCGCACGTGCTCGGAATAACCGCCGTCATGCGCGACGCCGAGGTCATATCCGGTCACGATCACCTTGTCGCCAGGCTTGAACCGCGGATCGACCGAAGTCTCGACCGTGCCCGCCATGTCGATGCCGGCGTTGGTCGGGTACTTGCGCATGATCTTGCCCGTGCCGTTGTGCGACAGCGCGTCCTTGAAGTTGATCGTCGAGTACTTGGTCCGGATCACCACTTCGCCGGGGTCGAGCTCGTCGACGGACAGATCGACAAAGCGGCTGGCAATGACGCCGTTTTCCTCGAATGTCCGAAAGGCCCTGAATTTTTGCACGTTGATCTCCTTGTGGTGAATGCTGCGATCAGGCTGGTACGGGTTCGGCGGCGGGCGCACGAGCGATGTGCGCGCCCGCCATATAGTCGTGAGTGCGCATTTCGACCAGGCGGCTGATGGTCCGCGGGAATTCCCGCACGTTGGGCCCGGCGACGTAGAGACCTTCCACCGGCGCCGCAGCCGACGCCACGAGCTTGACACGATGGTCGTACAGGATGTCGATGAGCCAGGTGAAGCGGCGCGCCATGTCGCCCTGTTGCGCGGTGAGTGCCGGAATGCCGGAAATGAACATTACCGCGAATCGCTGCGCGAGTTCGAGGTAGTCCCGCTGCGAACGCGGGCCGTCGCACAACGCGTTGAAATCGAACCAGACCGCGCTGCCGGCACGTCGCCGCGCGGTCAGCGTCCGCCCGTCAACGACCATCCGCGTGTCCTCGTCGGGTCCTCCGCGCACCTTCTCGAACGCCGCCGCCATGCGCGCCTCCGATTCCGCATCGGCCGGCACGATGAAGACGTCGAGCTGCTCGAGTGCGCGCAGCCGGTAGTCGATGCCGCCGTCAACCTCGACGACATCCATCCATTCCTCGATCCGGCGAATCGCCGGCAGGAAACTCTCGCGCTGCAGGCCGTTCGGGTAGAGGCCGCCGGGCGGGTAGTTCGACGTCATCACGAATACCACGCCCTGGGCGAACAGCACGGTCAGCAGTCGACCGAGAATCATCGCGTCGGCGATATCGGAGACGTGAAACTCGTCGAAGCAGACCAGCCGCCAACGGCGAGCGATGCGCGCGCCGACAGCCACCAGCGGATCGGCCTCGCTTTTCAGCGTCTTCAGCTCCTCGTGGACGCTGCGCATGAAGGCGTGAAAGTGCACGCGGGTCTTGCGCCTGATCGGAACGGTCGCGAAAAAACTGTCCATCAGCAGGCTCTTGCCCCGGCCGACGCCGCCCCAGAGATAGATGCCGCGGGGGACCGGCGGTGGCGTGAACAGGCGCTTCAGCGTTGATTGCCTGACCGTGCGAAACGCCATGAGTTCGTCGGAGAGCCGTTGCAGACGATCAAGCGCGTCGACCTGTGCAGCATCCAGCGCCGATCCGCGCTGCGCGAGAAGCGGATCAAGGTAATCGAGGAGCGCACCCTTTCGGCGCGCGATTCGTTCCGGGGCGAGGGCCCCGGTCATGCCCGACGTGCGGCGGCGCAGCCCGCCGTCCGCCTGAAGGATGCCATTGCGATATTGATCCCTGCCACTGCCATGTTCCTCCGGTTATCCATCTTCCCGGCGCCGGTCCGCAGGGTTCCCCATGCCGCCAATGCTAGAGGTTAAGCGTCCGCCCGTCCACCGCCAGTGCGGCTTCGCGGGTTGCCTCGGACAGCGTCGGATGCGCATGACAGATTCTCGCCAGGTCCTCGCTCGAGGCGCCGAATTCCATCGCGACGACGCCTTCGGCGATCAACTCAGACGCGTAGGGACCGATCACATGCATGCCGAGGATGCGGTCGCTTTGGCGATCGGCCAGGATCTTCACAAAGCCATTGGTGTCGCCCAGCGCGCGCGCGCGCCCGTTGGCCATGAACGGAAAAGTGCCGGCGCGATAGTCCACTCCGTCGGCCTTCAGTTGCTGCTCGGTCCGGCCGACCCAGGCAATTTCGGGCGACGTGTAGACGACCCACGGCACCGTGTTGAAATCCACATGACCATGCCGGCCGGCGATACGCTCGGCCACCGCCACGCCCTCCTCCTCGGCCTTGTGCGCCAGCATTGGCCCGCGGACGACATCGCCGACTGCCCAGACGTTGGGCAGGTTGGCCCGGCAGTCGTCGTCGACCGCGATGAAGCCGCGCTCGTCCAGTGCCAGGCCGACCGCCTCCGCCCCGAGGCCCTCGGTATGCGGTACGCGGCCGATGGATACGATCAGTCGTTCGAAAACGCTCTTTTGCGCAGTGCCGGCGGCATCGTTCCAGTCGACCGCGACGTTCTTCTTTCCGGCGCGCACTCCGGTAATCCTGGCGCCGGTATGAATCGCCAGACCCTGCTTGCGAAATAGTTTTTCCGCCTCCTTGGCCACCGCATCGTCGACAACGCCCAGAAAAGCCGGCAGCGCCTCGAGCACAGTGACCTTCGCGCCCAGACGCCGCCAGACGCTGCCCAGTTCCAGGCCGATCACTCCGGCGCCGATGACGCCGAGCGTTTCGGGCACGACATCGAGCGCCAGCGCGCCGGCATTGTCGAGCACGCGGACATTGTCGATCGCCACGCCCGGCAATGGCCGGGGCCGGGAGCCCGTGGCAACAATGACGTGCGTGGCCGAGAGTTGCGCCGGCTTGTCGCCGTGAACGGCGATCAGATTGGCCCCGCTCGCGTGGCCGGCAAGGCTGCCCCTGCCGTGGAAGAAGGCCACCTTGTTCTTCTTGAACAGGTAGAGAATTCCATCGTTGTTCTGCGCGACCACGCGATCCTTGCGCGCGAGCATCTTCGCCACGTCGATAGACAGCCCCTTGACGCCGATGCCGTGGTCGGCGAACGCATGGCCGGCGTGCTCGTAATGCTCGGAGGATTGCAGCAGCGCCTTGGACGGAATGCAACCCACGTTGGTGCAGGTGCCGCCCGGCGCAGGCTTGCCGTCCGCCCGCGACCAGTCGTCGATGCAGGCGACCGACAGGCCGAGCTGCGCGGCACGGATCGCGGCAATGTAGCCGCCGGGACCGGCGCCAATGACCACCACGTCAAATTTTTCACTCATGAGTCACAGATCCCTGTTCGTTGCATGCGCTTCACAGGTCGAGTAGCAGCCGTGCCGGATCCTCCAGCGCCTCCTTGATGGCGACCAGCGACAGCACGGCTTCGCGGCCGTCGATGATCCGGTGATCGTAGGACTGGGCGAGATAGTTGATCGGCCGCACCACGACCTGGCCGTTCTCGACCACCGCGCGGTCCCGCGTCGCGTGCACGCCCAGAATCGCCGATTGCGGCGGGTTGATGATCGGTGTCGACAGCATCGATCCGAAAACCCCGCCATTGCTGATCGTGTAGGTGCCGCCGGTCAGCTCCTCTATGGTGAGCTTGCCCTCCTGGGCACGCTTGCCGTATTCGGCGATCTGACGCTCGATGTCCGCGATCGACATCTGGTCGGCATCGCGCAGGATGGGCACGACCAGGCCGCGCGGGCTGCCCACGGCGATGCCGATGTCGTAATAGCCGTGGTAGACGATGTCGCTGCCGTCGATCGACGCATTGACCAATGGATATTTCCGCAGCGCGTGCACGGCCGCCTTGACGAAAAAACTCATGAAGCCGAGCTTGACGCCGTGCTCCTTCTCGAAGCGCTCCTTGTAACGGTTGCGCAGGTCGATCACCGGCTGCATGTTTACTTCGTTGAACGTGGTCAGGATCGCCGCCAGCGACTGCGACTGAATCAGGCGTTCGGCGACCCGCTGGCGCAGGCGCGACATCGGCACCCGCTGTTCGGGTCGGGCACCCTGCGTCTGGGGCGCCACGACGGGCGCAGGGGCTGCGGCGGGCGACGCGGCGGCGGGTGCACGCGCCTCGGCCGCGGCGATCACATCGCCCTTGGTCAGGCGGCCGTCCCGCCCGGTGCCCGCCACCGATGCCGGGTCGATGCCCGTCTCGGCGAGCATTCTGCGCGCTGCCGGGAGCGCGGTCTGCGCCTGCGGCGTGCCCTGTTTCGCGGCGGCGGCAGGCCGCTGGCCGGCGGCATCCGTCGCGGCCTTCTCCGGCGCCGGGGCCGCAGCGGGCTTCGCGTCCGCCTGCGCAGACGCCGCCGCGGCACCCTTGGCTTCGGTATCGATGATCGCGATCACGTCGTTCGAAACAACCGTGGCACCGTTCTGCTGCACCAGTTCGACGATGACGCCATCGGCGGGCGCCGGCAATTCCAGCACCACCTTGTCGGTCTCCAGGTCGATCAGGTTTTCGTCGCGGCGGACCGCGTCGCCGGCCTTCCTGTGCCAGCTGACCAGGGTCGCTTCGGTGACCGACTCGGGCAACTGCGGGACTTTCACTTCGATGCGCATGTTGGACTCTGGCTGTTACGGGAATGCGGCGACGCGTTGCAGCCGAACCGCGCCGCAAGGATCCGCCGGTCGATCAGGGGGCGACGAGCATTTCACCGCTGGATAGTTTCGGCGCAAATGCCTCCTCGATCAGCTGCTTCTGCTCAGCGTGGTGCTTGGCGGCATAGCCGACCGCGGGCGATGCCGAGACGGCGCGTCCGGCGTAGGCCAGGACCTGCCTGGGCAGGATGTCGCGGCTGAAATATGAGCGCAACCGATACCACGCGCCCTTGTTCTGCGGCTCCTCCTGCACCCATACGACTTCCTTCGCGTTGGCGAATTTCGCCACCTCGCGCCGAAAATCTTCGTGCGGGAACGGATACTGCTGCTCCAGGCGAACGATCGCAACGCTGTCGATGCCGTGGTCGCGCCGGTAGGCCGCGAGCTCGTAGTAGACCTTTCCCGAGCACGCCAGCACCCGCTTAATCTTCCTGGCGTCCATTTTCGCGACTTCGCCGATCACTGTCTGAAAACCGCGCTTGGAAAAATCGTCGATCGAGGAAACCGCTTCCTTGTGCCGCAACAGGCTCTTCGGGCTCATCACGATCAACGGCTTGCGGTACTTGCGCAGCATCTGCCGGCGCAGCATGTGAAACACCTGCGCCGGCGTCGACGGCACCAGGACCTGCATGTTGTGCTGCGCACACTGCTGCAGGAAGCGTTCCGGGCGCGCCGACGAATGTTCGGGACCCTGGCCCTCGTAGCCATGTGGCAGCAGCAGGACCAGCCCGCTGATGCGTCCCCACTTCACCTGACCCGCGCTGATGAACTGGTCGATCACCACCTGTGCGCCGTTGGCGAAATCGCCGAACTGCGCCTCCCAGACCACGAGGCGGGTCGGGTCGGACGTCGAGTAGCCGTATTCGAAGGCCACGATCGCCTGCTCGGTCAGTACCGAGTCGATGATCTCGCAGGCCGGTTGCCCGGGTGCGATGTGCTGCAGCGGCGTGTAGGCGCCGGTATCCCAGCGTTCACGATCCTGATCGTGCAACACGGCGTGCCGGTGCGAGAACGTGCCGCGTCCGATATCCTCGCCGGACAGCCGCACGCCGTAACCATCCATCAGCAGCGACGCATAGCCCAGCGTTTCGCCCATGCCCCAGTCGATCGGCAGCTTGCCCTCGCCCATCAGGCGACGGTCGGCGATCACCTTCTCGGCGCGCGCGTGCAGTCGAAACCCGTCGGGCACCGTGGTCAGCCGTACTGCCAGCGCATTGATGTCCTTGGCCGGAACGCGCGTATCGACCGGGTCGGTCCAGTGTCCGCCCAGGTACGGCGTCCAGTCGATGGTGAACGGTGTCTTGTAATTGGACAGGATGGTGCTGTTGGTGTGCTGCCCGCGGTCCATGGCGGCGCGATAGGCGCCGACCATGCCTTCGGCCTCGTCGGCGGTGACCACGCCGTCGGATTCGAGCCGCTCGGCATACAGCCGGCGCGCGCCATGGTGCTGGGCAATGCGCCTGTACATCAGCGGCTGGGTCAGTTGCGGTTCGTCAGCCTCGTTGTGCCCGAGCCGGCGAAAACAGATCAGATCGATGAACACGTCCTTGTGAAAGCGCTGCCGGTACTCCAGCGCCAGTTCGACCGCGAGCAACGCGACCTCGGGATCGTCGCCGTTGACGTGCAGCACCGGCGCCTCGATCATCTTGGCGATGTCGGTGCAGAACGGCGTGCCGCGGGCGTCGCGTCGATCCGAGGTGGTGAAGCCGATCTGGTTGTTGACGACGATGTGGATGGTGCCGCCCGTGTAGTAGCCGCGGGTTTGCGCCATGTTCAGGCATTCCTGGTTCACACCCTGCCCGGCGATGGCGGCATCGCCATGGATCAGGATCGGCAGGACCTGGTCGCCGCGTGTGTCGGCGCGGCGGTTCTGCCGGGCGCGTACCGATCCTTCGACCACCGGGTTGACGATTTCCAGATGCGACGGATTGAAGGCCAGGGTCAGGTGGATCGGCCCACCGGGGGTGGAGACATCCGAGGAGAAACCCTGGTGGTACTTCACGTCGCCTGCGGGCAGCTCCTGCGCCGACTTGCCTTCGAATTCGGAGAACAGGTCCGAGGGCATCTTGCCAAGGATGTTGACCAGAACGTTCAGCCGGCTGCGGTGCGCCATGCCCAAGACGATTTCCTGCACGCCGGCGGCGCCGGCCCTCTCGATCAGGCGATCGAGCATGGGAATGATGGTTTCGCCACCCTCGCCGGAGAAGCGCTTCTGCCCGACGTACTTGGTGTGCAGGTAGCGCTCCAGCGTCTCGGCCGCGGTCAGCCGCTCCAGTACGTGCCGCCGCTGTTCCGGCGTGTAGGCCGGCCGTGAGCGGATCGGCTCGAGTCGTTCCTGGAAAAATCGCTTGGTGGCGGTGTCGCTGATGTACATGTACTCGGCGCCCAGCTTGCCGGTATAGGTTTCCTTCAGCGCCTGCACCAGGTCGCGCAGGCGCATGCGCGACGGACCCGCCCTGTAGGAACCCACGTCGAACTCCGAATCCATGTCGGCCTCGGTGAATCCGTAGGTGGCCAGGTCCAGGTCGGCGATGTAATCCGGCGCATGCAGACTCAGTGGATCGAGGTCGGCGCTGTAGACGCCAAGCGTCCGGTACTTGGAAATCAGCCGCAATACCAGCACCTGCTTGTGCATGGTCGTCGCGTCGACCATCGCGCTGGCGACACGGCGACTGCGGCCGAGTTCGACGAACGAAGCAATCACCGGCGCGTGCGCAACATCGGCGGCGCCGTCACGCAACTGGTCGAAGTACGTGCCCCACTCCGCCGAAACGCTGTCGCGATCCGCCAGATAGCGTTCGTACAGCTCCTCGATGAACGGCGCGTTCGAGCCGAACAGCGTGCTGGTAGTTCCCAATTCCTGCATCACGCCCATGCGTTACCCTTCATTCATCTGCATTGAGGCTGCGGCGCTCGTCGCGCCGCAGGCACCCACTGGTCTAAAACGGGACCAGCCGTCAGGCACGCTCCGCCACCGGGACCACCGAGCGGCGCGCCGCACCGATATAGAGCTGCCGTGGCCGACCGATCTTCTGGTCCGGATCGACGATCATCTCGTTCAGCTGCGCGATCCAGCCTGCGGTACGCGCCAGCGCGAAGACCGCCGTGAACAGCTGTACCGGGATGCCAATGGCCTTCTGCACGATGCCCGAATAGAAGTCCACGTTCGGATACAGCTTGCGCTGCACGAAGTAGTCGTCCTCGAGCGCGATCTTCTCCAGCGTCATCGCCAGTTCGAACAGCGGGTCCTTCTGCAGTCCCAGCTCGTTGAGTACCTCGTAGCAGGTCTCGCGCATCAGCTTGGCTCGCGGATCGTAGTTCTTGTAGACGCGATGGCCGAAACCCATCAGCCGCACCGGCGAGTCCTTGTCCTTGACCTTGGCGATGAACTCGCCGATCTTGGCAACGCCGCCCTGCGCCTGGATGTCGTAGAGCATGCTGAGCGCGGCCTCGTTGGCGCCGCCATGCGCAGGGCCCCACAGGCAGGCTACGCCGGCGGCGATCGCCGCGAACGGATTGGTGCCCGACGATCCGCACAGGCGCACCGTCGACGTCGACGCGTTCTGCTCGTGGTCGGCGTGCAGGATGAAGATCCGGTCGAGCGCGCGCACCAGCACCTCGTTGGCAATGTACTCCTCGCAGGGCGTGGCGAACATCATGCGCATGAAATTCGCGCCGTAGGACAGGTGATTCTGCGGGTACATGTACGGTTCGCCGATCGTGTACTTGTAGGCCATCGCCACCATCGTCGGCATCTTGGCAATCAGCCGGATGGCCGAAATGTTGCGCTGGTGCTCGTCGTTCAGATTCATGGAGTCCGGATAGAACGCCGAAAGTGCGCCGACCAGTCCGGTCAACACCGCCATCGGGTGCGAATTGCGGCGGAATCCGCGCAGGAAGAAATGCATCTGCTCGTTGACCAGCGTGTGGCTCATGACGAGTTTCGAGAAGTCCGCCCTCTGCACGGCATTGGGCAGTTCGCCGTACAGCAGCAGGTGGCAGGTTTCCAGGAAGTCGCAGCGCGTCGCGAGTTCCTCGATCGGATAGCCGCGATAGAGCAGTTCGCCCTTGTCGCCGTCGATGTAGGTGATTGCCGAACTGCAGGAGGCGGTGGAAAGGAAACCTGGATCTAGAGTGAAATCACCGGTCTTGGCGTACAGCGTCCGGATGTCGACGACGTCGGGGCCGATGGTACCCGCATGTATCGGAAAGGTCACAGGCGGTGCGCCATCGGAGAAGGAAAGAGTCGCGGTTCGGTCGGTCATGGCTATGGTCTCCTTGGCGCCCTGAGGGCGTGCTGTTGATCCGGCACGGGCCGGACCGGTTGCTGAATCGAAACTCGCAAGTCCGCGACGACGTTCACGCCGCGCGCAATTGCGCCAGTAGCGGCAGTACTCCTGGGTCATCGGGCTCGCAGCGCCCGGCAATCAACTCCCAAAGTTCGTTGTCCGGGAGGTCAAGCAGGCGATCCAGCATCGCCAACTCGCCCTCGCTCATCGCGCGTCCCCGGGATTGCAGAAACCGGGTCAGCACGAGGTCGTTCTCAAGCATGCCGCGACGGCAGCGCCAGACGATCCTGTTCCACCGCTCCGGCGTCATCGTTGCGGTCAGATGGCACGTTTGACCATGATGTCCTTGATCCTGCCGATCGCCTGCGTCGGATTGAGCCCCTTGGGGCAGACATCGACACAGTTCATGATCGAATGACAGCGGAACAGCCGATACGGATCCTCCAGGTTATCCAGACGCGCGCCCGTTGCCTGATCGCGGCTGTCGGCGATGAAGCGATAGGCGGCAAGCAGGCCGGCCGGGCCGACGAACTTGTCCGGGTTCCACCAGAACGACGGGCAGGCCGTCGAACAGCAGGCGCAGAGGATGCACTCGTAAAGGCCGTCGAGTTCCTCGCGCTCACCCGGCGACTGCAGACGTTCCTTCTCCGGCGCGGGCGTATCGTTGACCAGGTAGGGCTTGATCGAATGGTACTGCTCAAAGAACTGCGTCATGTCGACGATGAGGTCGCGGATCACCGGCAACCCAGGCAGCGGGCGCAGCTCGACCGGTTCGCGCACGTCCTTGAGATTGGTGATGCAGGCGAGGCCGTTCTTGCCGTTGATGTTCATGGCGTCGGAACCACAGACCCCTTCGCGGCAACTGCGGCGAAACGACAACGTGTCGTCCTGCATCTTCAGGCGCATCAGCGCGTCGAGCAGCATGCGATCGGTCGGCTGCAGCGCGACGTCGTACTCCTGCGTGTAGGGCTTGGCGTCCTTCTCGGGATCGTAGCGGTAGACGCGGAATTTCATCGGGGCTCCGGGTTCAATGCGCGGTCAGTACGCGCGTGCTTTCGGCGGGAATGAATCCACCGACAGCGGCTTCAGGTTGACCGGCTTGTAGTCGAGGCGGTTGCCCTCGCGATACCACAGCGAATGCTTGAGAAAGCTCGCATCGTCGCGGTCCGGATAGTCGCTGCGCGCCTGCGCGCCGCGCGACTCGCGTCGCGCTTCCGCGGAAATAACCGTGGCTTTGGCGGTCTCGATCAGGTTGTCCAGTTCCAGCGCCTCGACCCGGGCGGTGTTGAAGGTGCGGCTGTGATCCTTGATCGCGGTGCGCTGCACGCGCGCCTCAAGTTCACCGATCATCCGCACGCCCTCGCTCAGCAATTCCTGGTTGCGGAACACGCCGCAATGCGACTGCATCATCCTGCGGATCGCTGCCGCCACCTCCGGCACCGACTCGCCGGACTTGGCGCCATCCAGGCGCGCCAACCGCGCGCGCGACAGGTCGCCCGCGTCCTTCGGCAGCGACTTGTGCGCGGTTGCCTTCAGATTCTGCTCGACGATGTGCATCCCGGCGGCGCGGCCGAACACCAGCAGGTCGAGCAGCGAATTGGTGCCCAGCCGATTGGCGCCGTGCACCGACACGCACGAGCATTCGCCGACTGCGTACAGCCCGTGGACGACTGCGTTGGGGTCGCCATCCCGCGGCGCGACGACCTGGCCGTGGATGTTGGTCGGCACGCCGCCCATCTGGTAATGAATGGTCGGCACGACGGGAATCGGCTCCCTGATCGGGTCGACGTTGGCGAACTTGATGGCGATCTCGCGGATCGACGGCAGCCGCTTCATGATCACCTCGGGACCGAGATGATCGAGCTTGAGCATCACGTGGTCCTTGTCGGGACCGCAGCCGCGGCCCTCCTTGATTTCCTGGTCCATCGACCGCGAGACGACATCACGCGACGCCAGATCCTTGGCATTGGGCGCATAGCGCTCCATGAAGCGCTCGCCTTCGCTGTTGAGCAGGATGCCGCCCTCGCCGCGCACGCCCTCGGTGATCAGTACGCCCGCGCCGGCCACGCCGGTCGGGTGGAACTGCCAGAATTCCATGTCTTCCAGTGGCAATCCCGCGCGCGCCGCCATGCCCAGCCCGTCGCCGGTGTTGATAAAGGCGTTGGTCGAGGCAGCGAAGATGCGCCCGGCGCCGCCGGTGGCGAGCATGGTCACCTTGGCCTGCAGGATCATCACCTGCCCGGTCTCCATCTCGTAGGCCACGACGCCAATCACGTCGCCATCGGCATCGCGGATGAGATCGAGCGCCATCCATTCGACGAAGAACTGCGTGTGCGCGCGGACGTTGCGCTGGTAGAGCGTATGCAGCATCGCGTGGCCGGTGCGGTCGGCGGCCGCGCAGGCACGCTGCACCGGCGTCTCGCCGAAATTGGCCATGTGCCCGCCGAACGGACGCTGGTAGATGGTGCCGTCGGCGTTGCGGTCGAACGGCATGCCGAAGTGTTCAAGTTCGTAGACGACCTGCGGGGCCATCCGGCACATGTATTCGATGGCGTCCTGGTCGCCCAGCCAGTCCGAACCCTTGATGGTGTCGTACATGTGCCAGAGCCAGTGATCCTCGGCCATGTTGCCCAGCGATGCGCCGATGCCGCCCTGCGCGGCCACTGTATGCGAGCGGGTCGGGAACACCTTGGACAGCACCGCCACCGACAGGCCGGCCTCGGCGAGTTGCAGCGAGGCGCGCATGCCGGACCCGCCGGCGCCGACGATGATCGCGTCAAACTTGCGAACGGGAAGTGCGGCGACCGGCGTCAATCGAGGGCCTCTTCGGGTAAGTGGTTATTTCGGTTGCGCCGACCGGTCACGGCATGCCCCACAGGATCTGGATGGTCCAGCCGACCTGGGCGACCAGCAGCGCGATCACCGCAACCTGCATGGCGAGACGCACGCCGACCGGCTTGACGTAGTCCATCAGGATGTTGCGCACGCCGACCCACGCATGCCACAGCGCGGCCACCATCACGATGAAGGTGGCGAGGCGGAACGCCTCGTTGGCGAACGTGGCCTTCCACGCCGCGTACTCCAGTCCACCATGCCACAGCAACAGGCCCAGGACGAGCAGCGTGTAGAGCGCCATGATGACGGCGCTGACGCGCTGGACCAGCCAGTCACGCCAACCGTAGTGGGCGCCGACGACGACGCGTTCTGCGCTCACCATAATTTCACCCCCACGGTCAGCGTCAGCACCAGCGCCAGCACGAAGACCAGCGCCGCCGACTGCCTCGCCGACCTGAGATCCACGCCCACGTGCATGTCCATGACCAGGTGCCGGATTCCGGCCAGCAGGTGGTGGATGAATGCCCACGCCAGCGCCAGCGCCAGCAGCTTGACAACCGGGGAGGCAAACGCCGCGCGCATCGCCGCCCAGCCGTCGGGCGAGGCCAGCGCACGTTGGGTCACCCAGAGCAG
Organism: uncultured beta proteobacterium; assembly: GCA_963712105.1. Taxonomy (GTDB): domain Bacteria; phylum Pseudomonadota; class Gammaproteobacteria; order Burkholderiales; family Casimicrobiaceae; genus VBCG01. Next base: position 46,832 of record CAVQGR010000014.1, on the reverse strand, counting down.
CAGCGGCGTCCCGAGCACGAACAGCAGCGCGCCGCTCGCCCGGTGCAGGATGGACACGAAGGCCGGCAGCGGCATCCGGATCGCGAACAGATTCAGATAGATCGGGCGCGGCTTAGCGGCAGAACGGTCCAGCGCGGCCATTGGCGGTCACCTCTTGGCGGTGAAAACGGAAAAAACTGGCGTGGCGGCACGAGAAAGCTTTACTTTTGTGCACAGCACAGAATTATAGCCGCAGCGGGCTAATCCACGCCAGAAGTGGACCGGACAACGTGTCGCGGCAGCGAATCTCGCGCCGACTCGCCCCGCCGGCGCGCAATCAGAATAGTTCGTTCAAATAATGGAAGCCGTGCGTGGCGCATAGTCCGCGGCGCACCTCCACCGGGCGCTCGCCGTAGGTGAGCGTCACGCGGTCGACAGCGAGCAGCGGCGTACCCTCCGGCACGCCGAGCGCGGCCGCGCTGGCGGCGTCGGCGGCGACCGCGCGAAGGCGCTCCTGCGCCTTCAGCATGCGCACGCCGAACTCGGTTTCGAAAAAGCCGTACATCGAGCCGTGGTAGGCGTCGTAACGTTCCTTGGTCAGGCCGCGAAACAGTGCGGCCGGCAGCGAGATTTCATCGTAGACCACCGCCGTCCCGGCGTAGTCGAGAACGCGGCGCAGCAGCAGCACGGGTTCCCCGGGTTTCAAGGCGAGCAAGCGGGCGATTTCCGAGGTCGCCTTGCCACGGCGGACGTCGAGCAGGCGGCTTGCCGGTTGTTCCACGCCGCCATCGTCGCGGCGGATGCGCAGAAAGCGGAAATTGGAGGTGCTCTCCTCGGTATGGGTGGCGACGAAGGTCCCCTTGCCCTGCCGACGAACGACCAGATTGTCGGCGGCGAGCGCGTCGATGGCCTTGCGCACGGTCCCCTGCGATACCCGGAAACGCGCTGCCAGTTCGATCTCCGACGGAATCGCCTCGCCCGGGTGCCATTCGCCGGCATCGAGACTGCGCTCGACCAGGGCCTTGATCTGCAGGTACAACGGGGCGAAAGACGGAGCAGGCGGTTCGGTCATCGTGGTTGCGACGCCGGAAAGAGCGCCGGTCGGGAGCGGCAGACAACTGCGATTATGGTCACCGTCCGGGCTGCTGTCGAATTCATGTCTTATATCTTATATCAGATACATGATCTCGTTGACACCGACCTGACGCAAGCCTAGAATTCCGCACTGCGGTCCACGCTTTTCGCCTTCACGTTGCGCGCCCCGGGAGCGCAGACCATGCTGCACCGCGTCAACGCCGGCCGACACGTGAAACTTCGCATGCTCTCACTCGTCAGGAGCCTCAGATGAACGCACCCATCCGCGTTGCCGTGACCGGCGCCGCCGGCCAGATCGGTTACGCCCTCCTCTTCAGGATTGCCTCGGGCGAAATGCTCGGTCGCGACCAGCCGGTAATCCTGCAAATGCTCGAACTGCCGCTGGACAAGGCGCAGGCCGCGCTACGCGGGGTCATGATGGAACTCGAGGATTGTGCCTTCCCCCTCCTCGCCGGAATGATCGGCACCGGTGATCCCATGGTCGCCTTCAAGGACGCCGACATCGCGATGCTGGTCGGCGCAAAGCCGCGTGGGCCGGGCATGGAGCGCAAGGATCTGCTACTCGAGAACGCCAAGATCTTCGTCGAGCAGGGCAAGGCGCTGGACGCCGTCGCTTCGCGCAACGTCAAGGTGCTGGTGGTCGGCAATCCGGCCAACACCAATGCCTATATTGCGATGAAATCCGCGCCGTCGCTGCCGAAAAAGAACTTCACCGCCATGTTGCGCCTCGATCACAACCGCGCCCGTTCCCAGGTCGCTTCCAAGGCCGGCAAGCCGGTGGGCACCGTCGAGAGAATGGTGGTCTGGGGCAATCACTCGCCTACGATGTACGCCGATTACCGTTTCGCCACCGTGGACGGGAAATTGGTGAAGGACATGATCAACGACGAGGCCTGGAATCGCGACGAGTTCCTGCCCAAGGTCGGCAAGCGCGGCGCCGCGATCATCGAGGCGCGCGGGCTGTCCTCGGCGGCCTCCGCCGCCAACGCCGCCATCGACCATATTCGCGACTGGGTGCTGGGCAGCAACGGCAAGTGGGTGACCATGGGTATTCCCTCAGACGGCAGCTACGGAATTCCCGTCGACACCATGTACGGCGTACCTGTCACCACCGCAAACGGCGAGTACACGCGCGTCACCGACCTGACCATCGACGCGTTTTCGCGTGAACGAATGGACGCGACGTTGAAGGAATTGAACGAGGAACGCGCGGGCGTCGCCCCGATGCTTGGCTGACGTGACGCAGACTGCACCGCCGCAGCGGTTGACGCCGGAGTCCGCTCTCTACGACGGCCGCCGGCCCCTGCCGGCGTTGCCGCCCTGCGTTCATTACGCGGGCCAGGTGCGCTATCTGTCCAAGGCGCTCGCGCTGCAGGCCGAGCGCGGACCGGTGTTCGACGTCGCCTGCGACTGCGAGGACGGCGCGCCGCTGGGCGAGGAACGCGCGCACGCGGTCGCCATGGCCGCGCTGATCGGGAGCCCCGAGAACCGTTACGGCCGCGTCGGTGCCCGCGTGCACGACGTCGGACACCCGGCCTGGCAGCTCGAGATCGACCTGCTGCTCGACGGTGCCGGCGACCGCATCGCCTTCCTGACGCTCCCCAAGGCCCAATCGGTCGCCGACGTCGAGCACTTCATGGCCTACGTCGCGGATCGCGGCACACGCCTCGGACTCGGCCGAAGCATTCCGGTGAGCGTGCTGCTGGAAACGCCGGGCGCGGTCCACGATGCCTGGCGCATCGCGGCGCTTCCCGGCGTCGTGTCGCTGGACTTCGGCCTGCTGGACTTCGTCAGCGCACACGACGGCGCGATTCCCGGCAGCGCGATGGTGACGCCGGGGCAGTTCGACCATGCCCTGGTGCGTCACGCCAAGTGCCAGATCGTGGCCGCCGCGCTCGCCCACGGCGTGGTCCCCGTGCACAACGTCACTCGCGCCCTGGACGACCCTGCGGCAACCTTCGCCGACGCGCGCCGTGCGCGCGACGAATTCGGCTTTCTGCGCATGTGGAGCATCCATCCGGCGCAGATCGGACCGATTGTCGACGCGCTGCGGCCCGAGGCGGGTGCGGTCGACGAGGCGGTCGCGGTATTGCTCGCCGCGCAGGCCGCCGACTGGGCGCCGCTGCGTCTTGATGGTGAACTGCATGATCGCGCGTCCTACCGCCTCGCCTGGTCGATTCTGCGCCGTGCCGGAGCCGCCGGTGCGACGCTGCCCGAAGCCGCCCTGGCGCTGTTCGACCCGCCGCGGACACCGAATTGAGCCGCCTGTGCGCCCATCGCCGTCACCGCGCGACGAATGGTCGTTATGATGATCGACTGGTCTTCCGAACCGAGGCTCTCATGCGCACATCGATACTGATCGTCGCTTCCGCAATTGCGCTGGCCTGCGTTCCCGTGGCGTCCGCGCAGGACTATCCGAAGCTCAAGCCCGGACAGTGGGAAATGACCACCACCACGACGCCCATCGGTGCCGCCGCCAAGTCCGGCGCGACCGCCAGCACTCCGGCCAAGTCGACCATGTGCACCGACGAGGCGATGCAGCAGCAGCTGATCGAAATGAGCGCCGGCATGCGCAAGGAAATGTGCACCAAGAGCGAATTCAAGCGCGAAGGATCACGCATCGTCACCACCGCCGAATGCAAGGTCGGGACGTCGACCATCCGCTCGCGCACGGTGATGACGCTCACCGGAGATACCGCCTACCGGACCGAGATCGCGGCGACCTACGAGCCACCGTTCATGGGCATGAAGGAAACCAAGTCCAGCATCGAGGGCAAGTACGTCGGCGCCTGCCGCGACGGCCTCGCGCCGGGAGACCTGGTCACCGCCGGCGGGCAGAAGATCAACATCAAGGGCGTACTGGCCGGCAAGTCGCCCATCCTGTCCAAATGAACCCCACCCCAGAGGTCCCCGTCATGAGCCCGTCGCTGCCGTCCACCCTGTCTGAATTCAAGCTGGCCTCCGGCACCCCCGGCAAGCTGCATTCGCTGCCCGCGCTCGAGAAGGCCGGGATCGGCCGCATCTCGCGCCTTCCCGTATCGATCCGCATCGTCCTGGAATCGGTGCTGCGCAACTGCGACGGCAAGAAGGTCACCGAGGAACACGTCCGCCAGCTGGCCGGATGGAGCGCCACCGCAGACCGCGTCGACGAGATCCCGTTCGTCGTCGCGCGCGTCGTGTTGCAGGATTTCACCGGCGTGCCCTTGCTGGCCGACCTGGCCGCCATGCGCAACGTGGCGAAGGACCTCGGCAAGAACCCCAAGATCATCGAACCGCTGGTGCCGGTGGACCTGGTCGTCGACCATTCGGTGATGATCGACCACTACGGCAAGCCTGAAGCGCTCGATCTGAACATGAAGCTCGAGTTCAAGCGCAACAACGAGCGCTACCAGTTCATGAAATGGGGCATGCAGGCCTTCGACACCTTCGGCGTCGTGCCGCCGGGGATCGGCATCGTGCACCAGGTCAACCTCGAGTACCTGGCGCGCGGCGTGCACAGCAAAAACGGAGTCTACTATCCAGACTCGCTGGTCGGCACCGACAGCCACACCACGATGATCAACGGCATCGGCGTGGTCGGCTGGGGCGTTGGCGGCATCGAGGCCGAGGCCGGCATGCTCGGCCAGCCGGTGTATATCCTCACGCCGGACGTCATCGGCGTCGAGTTGAAGGGCAAGCTCAACGAGGGCATCACCGCCACCGACCTGGTGCTGTGCGTCACCGAATTGCTTCGGCGCGAAAAGGTCGTCGGCAAGTTCGTCGAGTTCTTCGGCGAGGGTACCACCTCGCTGGCCGTTCCCGACCGCGCGACCATCGCCAACATGGCACCGGAGTACGGCGCAACCATGGGCTTCTTCCCGGTGGACCAGGCGACGGTCGACTACCTGACCTTCACCGGCCGGACGGCTGAGGAAATCGATGCCTTCGCGTCCTATTTCAAGGCGCAGGGGCTGTTCGGCATTCCGCGCGCCGGCGACATCGACTACACCAGGACACTGACGCTGGATCTCGAATCGATCAAACCCTCGGTCGCGGGTCCGAAGCGGCCGCAGGACCGGATCGAACTCGGCAGCCTCAAGTCCACCTTCACCGATCTGTTCAGCAAGCCGGTCGCCGAAAGCGGCTTTGCCAAGGCACCGGCCGAACTCGCCCGGCGCATCGAGACCAAACGCAGTACCGACGGCGCCGGAGCAATAAGCGACGCCTCGCTGAAACTCGCCAACGGCACTGCACCGCGTGACGTGGTCGAGATGGTCAACAATCGCCCGACCACCGACGGCGTGGCCGGGTCCGGCGGCAAGGATGTCGCCATCGGCAGCGGCGACGTGCTCATCGCCGCGATCACCTCGTGCACCAACACCTCCAATCCCGGCGTGCTGCTCGCGGCAGGGCTGCTCGCCAAGAAGGCCGTCGAGCGCGGCCTGACCGTGCGTCCGCACATCAAGACTTCGCTGGCTCCGGGTTCGCGCGTGGTCACCGACTATCTGACCAAGACCGGGCTGCTGCCCTATCTCGAGCAACTGGGCTTTGCCGTGGCCGCGTACGGCTGCACGACCTGCATCGGCAATGCCGGCGACCTGTCGCCGGAAATCAACGATGCCATCGTCAGCAACGACCTGATCTGCGCCGCAGTGCTCTCCGGCAACCGCAATTTCGAAGCGCGCATCCATCCCAATCTCAAGGCCAATTTCCTGGCCTCGCCGCCGCTGGTGGTCGCCTACGCGATTGCGGGCACGGTGCTGCGCGACCTCACCACCGAGTCGCTGGGCAACGGCAAGGACGGCAAGCCGGTATTCCTGAAGGATATCTGGCCGACTTCGCACGAGATTGCCGCGGTGCTGCCCATCGCCCGCAACCCGGACACCTACCGCAGTCTCTACGGCGACCTCGACAACGCCACCCCGTTGTGGGGCGAAGTCGCCGGCGCCAAGGGCCAGGTCTACGACTGGCCGACGTCGACCTACATCGCCATGCCGCCGTTCTTCGACGACTTCGCGATGCAGCCTGCGCCGACCGGCGACATCGTCGACGCGCGCGCGCTGGGCATCTTCGGCGACTCGGTCACCACCGACCATATATCGCCCGCCGGCGCGATCAAGGAGAACTCGCCCGCCGGCAAGTGGCTGGTGGACAACGGCGTTCCGAAGGCCGATTTCAACAGCTATGGTTCGCGCCGGGGCAATCACGAAGTCATGATGCGCGGCACCTTCGCCAACGTCCGCATCAGGAATCTGATGATCCCGCCGGGCGCGGATGGGTCACGCGAAGAGGGCGGTGTCACGCTGTTCCAGCCGTCGGGCGAAAAGATGTTCATCTACGACGCGGCGATGAAATACGTCGGTGCCGGCACGCCGACCGTCGTCTTCGGCGGCGAGGAATACGGCACCGGCAGTTCGCGCGACTGGGCCGCCAAGGGGACGCAGCTGCTCGGCGTCAAGGCGGTGATCGCGCGCAGTTTCGAGCGCATCCATCGCTCCAACCTGGTCGGCATGGGCGTGCTGCCACTGCAGTTCAAGGGCAACGACAGCGCGCAAACGCTGCACATCACCGGCAAAGAGACATTCGCCATCGCGGTACCGGCGGAAATCAAGCCGCAGCAGGATCTGACGCTGGTCATCACCTACGCCGACGGCAAGAAGAAGAACGTGCCGCTGCTGTGCCGGATCGATACGCCGATCGAGGTCGACTACTACAGGAACGGTGGCATCCTGCCGTTCGTGCTGCGCGAGCTGGTCGCCGCGTAACCGCCATGCGCGTTGCGGGCCCAGTGTCGGGGTCCGCAACGCGCCTCCCCGCGCGAATCCCCTCATTCTGCGCGGGCCCGTTCGCGCTCAATCCCAATGTCGTCTGGCACCCTGCATCCGCATCCGCTCGTCGTCGCGCTGCCGCTGTTCCTGCTGGCCGGGCTGTGCCTGACCACGCTCGACGCCACCGCCAAGTACCTGATCCGCGACCATCCGTTGGCGCTGGTCGTATGGGCACGTTACGTGGGCCAGATGCTGGTGGTCACGCCCTTTGTCCGTCATCGCGCCGGTCCCGCGTTCTGGCGCACCCGCAACCTGAGGATGCAGCTGCTGCGCTCGGTGTTCCTGATGCTGGCGACCGTCAGCTTTTTCAGCGGGCTCCGCTACCTGCCGCTGGCCGAGGCCTCGGCCATGTTCCATCTGGCGCCGGTGTTCATCGTCATCCTGTCGCAGCCTCTGCTGGGCGAAAAGCCGACCCGGGCGCGCTGGGTGGCGGTGTTCCTGGGTTTCAGCGGCGTGCTGGTGCTGCTGCGCCCGGGCGGCGATCTGCTGCACCCGGCGGCGATGCTGCTGCTCGCGGCGGCGGTCTGCAACGGCTTGTACCAGCTGACGACGCGGCTGCTGCCCGGGGACAGCGCCTACACGACGTTGTTCTACAGTGCGCTGGTTGGCGCGATCGCCTTCACCGTGGCGCTGCCGTGGGTCGACACCGGCGGCGCGCTCGGCTGGCGCGATGGCGCGATGCTGCTGGCGATGGGCCTGCTGGCCGGCACCGCGCACTGGTTGCTGATTCGCGCCTTCCTGCTTGCGCCGGCGGCGATGCTGTCGCCGTTTGCCTATGCGCAGATGATCTGGGCCGTGCTCTTCGGCTGGCTGGTGTTCGGCCATCTGCCCGACGGCTGGTCGGCCGTGGGCATGGCGATCATCGTCGGCAGCGGCGTCATGCTGGCCCTGCTCGAGCGCCGGCGGGCACGCCTGGCGCGCGCGTTTCCGTGAACACGGCCGCTTCACCGCTGCCCGGATCGCGCGGCCTCCTGGTGCTGCTGGGCAGCTTCCTGATGCTGCAACCCCTGTCCACCGACATGTACCTGGCGTCGCTGCCCGGACTGGTGGCCCGCTTCTCGACCTCCATCGCGACGGTGCAACTAACGCTGTCGGTGTTCATCCTGGGCTTCGGCATCATGCAACTGGTCAGCGGACCGCTGTCCGACCGCTTCGGCCGGCGGCCGGTGATCCTGGCTGGACTCTCGCTGTACGTCGCCGCCACCCTCGCCTGCGCCGCGGCGCCAAGCGTCGAGGCACTGATCGTCGCGCGCTTTGCGCAGGCAGTCGGCTGCTGTACCGCGGTAGTCGTCGCCCGCGCAATCGTCCGCGATGTCTACGGACCGGTCGGCAGCGCACGGGCGCTGGCCCAGGCGCTTACGGTGCTGGCGCTGGGGCCGATCTTCGGGCCGCTGCTTGGCGCAGCGCTGGAAGTGCGCTTCGGCCACGTGGCGATATTTCTCGCGCTGGCCACCTTCGCCACTGTGCTGCTGGTGCTCACTGTGCGTCGCCTCATCGAGACCAATGACCAGCGCAACCCCGATGCCGTCGCCCCGGGCAGGGTGCTGGCCAACTACCTGCTGGTGCTGCGCTCGCACGAGTTCAACGTCTTCGCGCTGCTGGGCGCGGCCAGCTATGGCGGGCTGTTCGCCTTCCTGTCGTCGTCGTCCTTCGTGTTCATCACGGTCCTGCACGTGCCGACGGCCTGGTTCGGCGCCTTGTTCGCAAGCGTGATCGTCGGCTATCTGCTCGGGACACTGGTCTGCCAACGCATATTGGCGCGACGCGGCATGCGCGCGGCGGTGACGTTCGGCGCCACGCTTGCCGCCACCGGTGGCGGGACCATGGCGCTGCTGGCGCACGCCGGCGTGTCACATTGGGCCGCGGTCGCGGTGCCGCAATTCCTTTACATGGCCTCGCACGGCATCAATTTCACCTGCGCGACCGCGGGCTCGGTCGCGCCATTTCCGCGCCACGCCGGCGCCGCGGCGGGAATGTTCGGCTTTCTCGCCATGGTGGCAGCCTCCGGGGTCGGCATCGCGCTGGGCGCCGCCAATTTCGACAGCGTGTTTCCGCTGGCCTGGGCCGTCGCGCTGGCCGGCGGGATATCGCTGGCGACGGTGTTGCTGGCGATCCGCCCGCTGCTGGCGGCGAAAACGACGACGGCGCACTGACCTCATGCGCTGACGAGCACTCCACGAAAGGAAGCATCGGTTATTGTCGGTGGTGCCGTGTGCCACCCACCCATTCACCCATCACCAAGGAGTCACTTCGATGAAATCCAGACTGATTGCTGCTGTTTCGGCCCTGGCGCTTGCCGTCTCGCTGAGCGCCTGCGGCGACAAGGCCAAGGAAGCGGCCGACGCCGCGAAGAAATCCGCCGAACAGGCGGCGATGGCTGCCAAGGATGCGGCCGCGAAGGCAGCGGAGGCGGCCAAAGCATCGGCGGCAGAAGCCGCGGCAAGGACGACGGAAGCGGTGAAGGATGCGGCCAAGGATGTCGCCGAAGGGACCAAGGACGCCGCGACGGCCGCGTCCGACGCCACCAGCAAGGCCATGGACGCGAGCAAGGACGCGGCGGCCAAGGCCGTCGAGGCTGCCAAGGAAGCGGCGAAGAAATAGTACGGGGCCGGCGGCAGCTGCCGGCATTCCGGACGCGAAGCCGCCGGGATTGCGACGGTGTCGTCGGTCAGGCGTTGCGCGCCTGAGCCAACCGGGCGATCCAGCGCGTCAGCGGCCGCCATTGTTCCTGATCCTGCTCGCCGCGCGAGCGGGGCAGATCGAACACGCTGGCGCCGTCGCGCGCGCAATGCACATAGACCTGGGTGTCGCGCAGGTGCGCGACCAGCGGCACGCCGAGCGTCTTCAGGAATTCGTCGAGCTCCGCCGCGGCATGCGTACGCGGGTCGACGCGCATCGCTACGGTAGCGATCGGCAGCGTGCCCTCCCGCACCACCTTGCGTTCGGCAACGGCGTCAAGAAAATTGCGGGTCGCCGCCATGTCGAATGCCGACGGTGACACCGGCACGATCAAGGCTGCGGCACGCTTCACGGCGTCGCGCAGCAAATCGCCGTGCAGTCCGGCGGGGCTGTCCACGACCAGCCACTGAATGCCGATCCCCTTGATTTCCTTCCTGCCGGTATCGGCGGCGAACCCGGCGACCGGCGGAAACAGCGCCGGCCTGCGTTGCAGCCATTGGCTGGCCGATCGCTGCGGATCCAGGTCGAGGATACCGACCGACTGGCGTCGGCCGGCGAGCCAACCGGCGAGGTTGGTGGCGAGCGTGGTCTTGCCGCTACCGCCCTTGGGATTGGCCACGAGTATGTTCTGCACGTCACGTCCCCCTTATCTGCGCTCGGAATCCGTTGCGTCACAACGACGGCACCATCGCCAGCAACGCGGTCAACGTGTCCGCACCCAGCCGGCGGGAACGCGCCGCACTCCAGCCGTGGCGCGGATCCGGCAGATCGGCGTTGTCCTTGAATGGCATTTCGAGCGTCAGCGCCAGCCCGCCATAGGTGTGTCCGACCCACTTCGACGCGATGGTGAGATTCACCTTGGTTTCCTTGTTGGATGGATAGCCATGCACGGTCTGGAAATCCGGATTGGCACCGACCAGCGCAGCGGCGAAACCCGACTCAAGCGCCTGCATGCGCGGCGAATATGAAGCAAGGCGTTCGTTGCCGTCGGTGAACACATAGGGCAGGCCCTCGTCGCCGTGAATATCGAGAAAGGCATCGACACCTCCGGCCTGCATGGCCGCGCGCACGTGCAGCACCTCGGGACTGCGCTCGGCCGACGGTGACAGCCATTCCCGATTGAGGTTGGCACCGGCGGCGTTGGTGCGCAGATTGCCGCGGACGCTGCCGTCGGGATTCATGTTCGGCACCAGCTGCAGCACCGCGCGCTCGAGCAGGCGCCGCGCCACCGGATCGGCCGGGTCGAGCAGCCGCTCCAGCATGCCCTCGACGAACCATTCCGCCATGGTCTCGCCCGGATGCTGCCGGGCGATCACCCAGATGTGCTTCTTGCCCGGTTTCGGCTCGCCCACCGTGACCAGGTCGAGATCGCGGCCCTCGACGGTCGCGCCCAACGCGCTGACCCGCGCGCGCGGCGACGCGTCGGCGCGCCCGAGCAGCGCCTGGTGCCGGTCCCAGGAATAGGGCTCGAAGTAGGCGTACCAGACGTTGTCGCGAGTGGACGTGTGTTCGATCACCAGTTCGCGGCCGTCGAAGCGCGTCGGCACGCGAAACCAGTCGATGCAATCGTGGGAAGCGACCGCCTGATAGCCGCGCCAGCCCTCCAAGTAGGTCGCGGCGGATGCGTTGACGAAGCGAATCCGTAGCGCCTCGCCGCGGGCGCCGGTCACGCGAAAATGAAACCACTGGCGGAAATTGGCGTGCGAATCGGCGCGCAGCGCGACCTGCAGGTCGTCGACACGCGCCATATCGACCACTTCGATGGCGCCGGAATCGAACACGGCGGAAATGCGAGGCGACATGGGGAGGATCCGGATGAGACGCCGCCGGCGAGGCCTCGCCGGCACCAGGCAATGCTAACACCGCCGACGGCGGGTAAAATCGACCCAATGGACAAGTTGACCCGCAACGACGCCGCCCGGACGGACATGCTGCCCGCTTCGGCAACGGCTGGCGCGCCGCCGCAGCGTCCGCGCGACACGCGGCGCGAGGATTTCGAGGCGCGCAAGCTGGTCAAGCGCGTCGAGCGCCAGACCGGTGAGGCGATCGCGGACTTTTCGATGATCGAGGCCGGTGACCGCGTGATGGTCTGCCTGTCCGGCGGCAAGGACAGCTACGGACTGCTCGACATCCTGCTGTCATTGCGGCGGCGCGCGCCGATCGCCTTCGACATCGTCGCCGTCAACCTCGACCAGAAGCAACCGGGGTTCCCAGCCGACGTGCTGCCGCGCTACCTGACCGAGCTCGGCGTCGAATTCCATATCGCCGAGCAGGACACCTACAGCGTGGTCAAGCGGCTGATTCCCGAAGGCGAGACGATGTGTTCGCTGTGTTCGCGGCTCCGCCGCGGCGTGCTTTATCGGGTTGCCGGAGAACTGGGTGCGACCAAGATCGCGCTTGGTCACCATGCCGACGACCTGATGGCGACCTTTTTCCTCAATCTGTTCTTCGGCGGCAAGCTGAAGACGATGCCGCCCAAGCTGGTGTCCGACAACGGCAAGCACGTGGTGATCCGCCCGCTGGCCTATGTGCGCGAACGCGATCTTTCGCGCTTCGCCGAGCTGCGCCGGTTTCCGCTGATTCCCTGCACGCTGTGCGGCTCGCAGGAACACCTGCAGCGCAAGCAGGTCACACTGATGCTGCGCGAGTGGGAGCGCAAGTTCCCGGGCCGCATCGATTCCATCTTTCATGCCCTCGGCACCGTCCAGCCTTCGCACCTGCTCGATCGGCGACTGCAGGATTTTGCTGCGCTGCGCGCCACCGGCCGGCCGGAGCCGGACGGCGACATTGCATTCGACGTCGACGCGGCGCTGGAGGCCGCGGTGGAGTCGATGGCGGGCGAAGCCGATGCGGGATTGCCGCCGGTGATCGCGCTGAAGCAGAAGGCACCGGTTACCACCGGCTAGCGTCATGCGCCCGCGCCTGCGCCTGCCGGTCGTCGCCATCGCCGCCGGGTGGCTGCTCGCCGCCGGAATACTCGGCGCGCAGGTCCCGGCAGCGCAACCGCACAGCGCTGAATCCACCGCCGCGACGGCCGATGCGGCGTTGTCAGGACGCAGGCTGGTCGAAGCGCTGCGTCGCGGCGGCTATGTGCTCTATCTGCGCCACACGTCGACCGACTTCAGCCAGAACGACCGGGCGATGACCGGCTACGCGGATTGCGCGACGCAGCGCAATCTGACCGATGCCGGGCGCGCCGAAGCGCGCGAAATCGGCGCGGCGCTGGCGGCACTGGCGATACCCGTCGGCCCGGTGCTCGCCAGTCCCTATTGCAGGACGATGGAAACTGGCCGCCTGGTGTTCGGCGATGCGACGCCGGCGCCTGCCGCGCGTGGCGGACCGGCGCAAACCGACAACGCCGACCGCTACGCAGAGTTGCGGGTGCTGTTTTCGACCCCGCTGGTTCCGGGCACCAATCTGGCAATCGCCAGCCACGGCAATCCCTTTGTCGCCGTCGCCGGTCCGCCCTACCTGGCGGAGGGGGAAATGGCCGTCGTACTGCCCGAGGGCAACGGACGATTCAGCGTCGCCGCGCGCATTCGCCGGACCGATTGGCCCGCGCTGATCGCGCAGGCGCGGACAGTCGCCGGCGCGCGTTAGCGCACCGTGTTCTGATCCTGTCCGAACAGGATCCGCCGCGCCTCGGCGTCACTCACCGCCGGCACCACGTTGACCGACTTGGCCAATTCGTAGGCACGCCTTACCGCGGGCCGCGCGCGAATGGCCTCCCGCCAGCGTTTCAGGTGGGGGAAGGCGTCGATGTCCAGACCCTGGCGCACCGGGATGATCCACGGATAGCAGGCCATGTCGGCAATGCCGTAGTCGCCGGCAACGTATTCACGGTCGGCAAGGCGCTTGTTGAGAACGCCGTAGAGCCGGCCAGTTTCCCTGATGTAGCGGTCAATGGCGTAGGGAATCTTCTCGTCCGCGTAGTGCGCGAAGTGGTGATTCTGCCCGGCCATCGGGCCCAGGCCGGCCATCTGCCAGAACAGCCACTGCGCGCACTCGCAACGGCCGCGCAGGTCCGCCGGATAGAAGCGCCCGGTCTTGCCGGCCAGGTAGAGCAGGATAGCGCCCGACTCGAACAGCGCCAGCGGGCCGTCGCCATCAGGCGGGTCGTGATCGACGATCGCCGGGATGCGGTTGTTGGGCGAAATGGCCAGAAACTCCCGGCCGAATTGTTCGCCCCTGGACATGTTGATCGGCTTGACCGTGTAGGGGAGTCCGGTCTCCTCGAGGAAGATGGTGATCTTGTGCCCGTTCGGGGTCGTCCAGTAATAGAGATCGATCATGCCGGTTCGCATTGTCCGGTGCTACGCCGCGTCGAAACGCCACCCGGGATCAGAAGGTTCCCGGGTAGGCGCCACCGTCGATCAGGATGTTCTGGCCGACGATGAAGGACGCATGCGTGCTGCAAAGGAATGCGCAGGTCGCGCCGAATTCCGCCGGCACGCCAACCCGGCCGGCGGGAACGCCGTTGCGCGCCGCCGCCACCGCCTTGTCCAGATCGATACCGGCCGCCTTGGCGCGCGCGGTCATCGTCGTACGAAAGCGATCGGTGTCGAAAAAACCCGGCAGCATGTTGTTGATGGTCACGCCGTCGCGCGCCACCTTGCGCGCCAGGCCGGCGATGAATCCGGTCAGTCCGCTGCGCGCGCCGTTGGACAGACCGAGCACGTCGATGGGCGCCTTCACCGCGCCCGAGGTGATGTTGACGACGCGGCCGAACTTGCGCGCGATCATCGGGTCGATGGTGGCGCGGATGAGTTCGATCGGCGTGAGCATGTTCGCGTCGATGGCGCGCAACCATGCGTCACGGTCCCAGTCGCGAAAATCCCCCGGCGGCGGACCACCGGCGTTGTTGACCAGGATATCCGGCTCCGGACACGCGGCCAGCGCCGCGGCGCGGCCCTCGGGCGTCGTGATGTCGCAGGCGACCCAGGCGACCGGATGCTTGGTCGCCGCGCCGATTTCGGCCGCAGTGCGTTCGACGTCGGCAGCGGTACGCGCCACGATGGTGACTTCGACACCCGCCTGCGACAGCGCCTCGGCGCAGCCACGTCCCAACCCCTTGCTTGCGGCGCAAACCAATGCGCGCCGCCCGGCAATTCCCAGATCCATGTGATTCCTTTACAGTGTGTTGCGTTATGCGGGGACGATGGCTCGCCGCACGCGTATGACCGTCAGCACCGCGACGACCAGCAAAGCGGCAACGACATAGAACATTTCGCGGCCCTGACCGTGATCGAGCATCAGGCCGAACCATACCGGACCGATCATCGCGCCCAGATCGAGGCCCGAGTATACAAAGCCATAGACGCGGCCGGCTGCGCCCTTGGGCGTCGCATTGCGGACGATCAGATCGCGCGAAGGCCCGGTGGTACCCAGAACGAATCCGATCAGCGCAAACAGCGGCACGATCAGCACATGGGGAGTGGCGCCGACGGCGACCGGGAGCAGCAGCACCGCAGCGGTCAGCAACCCGGTCGCCGCCACGCGATCGTGGCGGGCGGTGCGCGCGGCGAGAAAGCCTCCGGTCAGGATGCCGCCACTGCCACCCAGCAGATACGCGGTGAACGCAGACGCCGCCAGCACCAGCGAAACATCCAGGCCCGCATTCAGCGCAGACGGCAGAAAGGTCTGCAGGCCGACCGACGCCGTGGTTTGCACGATGAAGTACAGGAAGCACAGCGCGATTGCCGGCTCGGCAAACATGCCGAGGCTGCCCTTGAGCGTGTGCAGGTGCGCGTCCGGTGCGCGGTCCGACTGCAGGTATTCGCGCTGCGACGCGAGCAGTACCAGCGCCACCAGGCCCGCTGCGCCCATGCAGGCGAGCGCGATCCGCCAATCGAAGGCCACCGCCAGCGCGAAACTCACGATCGGCGCCGCCGCATAGCCCAGGTTGCCGCCGATGCCATGCATCGAGTAGGCGTAGCCGAGCCGGCGCGGCGCCACGCTGGCATTGAGGATCGCAAAATCGGCCGGGTGGAATACGCCGTTGCCGACGCCCATCAGCGCCGCGATGGGAAACAGCCAATACGGACCCGGCGCCAGTGACGCGGCCATCGTGCCACCGGCGAGCAACGCCAGCCCGCCGAACAGGATCGGCCGCGCGCCGACCCGGTCGACCACGAAACCGGCAACGAACTGGGTGACACCGCTGGCTGCGTAAAAGACGCCGACGAGCACGCCAAGCACCGTCCAGGACACGTCGAACTCGGCGCGCAACAACGGGAACAGCGGCGGCAGCGCGAGCTGGAAGAAGTGCGACAGCGCGTGCGCCGAGCCCACGAGGCCAATGACGCGCACGTCGCGGCGCAACGATTCTGGGGCAGCGGATTCCACGGACAGCGAAAGGACGCGACTGTAAGGTCGAGGCGGAAAATGACACTATAGCGTACCGGCGGCGCCCGCTTTTCTGGGCTCTTTGCGCCGCCATCGCCAGGAGCAGGCCCATGGTCGACAAAGTGCAGAAATCCGACGCCGAATGGAAGGCGCAACTCAATCGCGAGCAGTATCACGTCACTCGCCGCAAGGGCACCGAGCGGGCGTTTTCGGGCGAATACTGGGACAATCACCAGAACGGCATGTACCACTGCGTGTGTTGCGGGGCGACGCTGTTCGATGCCGCCACCAAGTTCGATTCCGGCACCGGCTGGCCTTCCTTCTGGCAGCCGGTCTCCGGCGAATTCGTGCGCGAACAGGATGACATTTCGTTGTTTTCGCGGCGGACCGAGGTCGTCTGCACCGCCTGCGATGCCCACCTGGGCCATGTCTTTCCCGATGGCCCCGAGCCCACCGGCCAGCGCTATTGCATGAATTCGGCGGCGCTGAAGTTCGAGCCCAAGGAATGACGGCGGCGCCTTCCGGGCGCTGAATTTGGTCACGCCATGCCTGCCGGTGCCGTCGCACCGCCGCGGGCGCGGGAGCCGCGAACATCCGCCTATGGGTCCCGGTGCGGCGGCAGCGGTCAACCCACGACCACCACCGCCGAACCACCCATGGCGGCGGATGCGGCTCACGCGCTCGCGGCGGCGCGACGGCACCGGCCGGTCACCGATTGGTCAACTCCCCGGACTCCAATCTTGCATATCCATTAGTTAATGAACATTGTGAAATATGTCCGGTAATGAATTGGTTAATTGCATTTTTATTGATATTGCGTTCTCGGTCACCGGCAGACGAACGGCATTGACACGTCTGGATATTGAAGTGATATCATTTTGATACGGAGCAACGACGGAGAAGTAGCCGTCGGAGCTCAACATCAGGAGACGACGATGGATCGCGTGACGAGAAAGCAGGGCCCGGCGCACGACGAGCGGCCGATCGCAACCATGAACGGCTTCATCGCGCTGTTCATCGCGCTGGCGGTAATGGCTGCCGGCGGGCTGCTGCTGGCGCAGGCCATTTCCTTCCAGGGCCTGCGCTGGGGCCTGTTCGTCGCCGCCATCGTGCTGCTGATCACCGGCATCATGATCCTTGCCGGGCTGTACACGCTGCAGCCCAACGAGGCGGCGATCCTGCAGCTCTTCGGCGCCTACCGCGGCACCAGCCGCGTTCCGGGACTGCGCGCCACCAACCCGTTCTACACGCGCAAGAAACTCTCGTTGCGCGCGCGCAATCTGAACGGCGAGCGCCTGAAGGTCAACGACAAGCGCGGCAATCCGGTCGAGATCGCCGCGGTCGTGGTCTGGCACGTCGACGACACCGCCAAGGCGGCCTTCGACGTCGACGACTACGAAATGTTCGTCAAGGTGCAAAGCGAAGCCGCGGTGCGCCACCTGGCGTCCAATTTCGCCTACGACTCCGAGGAAGGCCAGGAGGTGAAGGAGCCAACGTTGCTCGAGGCCGCCGACGTCGTCGCCCGGGCGCTGGTGCACGAATTGCAGGCCCGGCTCGAGCAGGCGGGTGTGGTGGTTGAGGAAGCCCGCCTCACCCACCTGGCCTACGCGCCCGAGATCGCGCAGGTCATGCTGCGCCGCCAGCAGGCCGAGGCGATCATCGCCGCGCGCGCCAAGATCGTTCACGGCGCGGTCTCGATGGTCGAGATGGCGCTGCACGAGCTGTCGGTCAAGAAAGTGGTCAACCTCGACGACGAGCGCAAGGCGTCGATGGTGTCCAACCTGATGACCGTGCTCTGCGCCGAATCCGAAGTCCAGCCGGTGATCAACACCGGCACGCTGTACAACTGACGCCCGCGCACGGGAGGGATCATGGAGATGTTGCCAAGATTGCTGTTCGTACTGGTGCTGATAGTCGCGCCGGCGGTGATCTATGCCACCTCCGGCGGCCTGCCGGACCCTGTCGCCTCGCATTTTGGTTCTGGCGGCCTCGCCAACGGCTGGATGCCGCGCCATGGCTACTACTGGTTCATCAGCCTGTTCGTGATCGTCATGCCGACGCTGGTGGTCGCCATCACCGGCTACGCGCCACAGGGCTGGCGTCGGCGCAACTTGTTCAGCATGCGCGCGTCCTCCACCAGCGACGCGACGCCGGACCCGGCGATCGACGCCTGGCGGCGCACGCATGCGTATTGGCTGGGCATCGCCATGGTCGTGTTCCTTTCCGCCGTGCACCTTTTTGTCGTGGACGCGAACCTGCGCCGCCCGGCGCAACTGGCGGAGCCGGCGTTCCTGGTCGCGCTCGGAGCGTTTCTGGCAGTGGTGATCCTATGGAGCATCATCCTGACGCGGCGAATGCGTCGGCACCACTGATCGGGGCAACCCCTTTCCTGCCCATGACGGCCAAGAAGTCCTTTCTGTTGCGCATCGACCCCGCCCTCTGGGCCGAGGTCGAGCGCCTCGCCCAGGCCGACCTGCGCAGCGCCAACGCGGAGGTCGAATTCCTGCTGCGCGAAGGACTCAATCGCCGCGGCCTACGGGCCCGCGTCGAGGCCGCGCGGATTGCCGACGACGAGCGGCCATCCGGCGATTGAGCGCCGGGCCCGGGTGCGATGTCGGCCCGCGCCCGCCTCCGAATCGCCGGTCGGCAGCGGGCATGGGCGCCGCGTCACCGGACAATCGACAGGACGAGTCCCGTAACGGGCGTGTAGCGCACAGAGTGTCGTCTGCATCAAGCATGACCGGCGGCCGCGCGAACCCGCCGCGCGGCGCACCGGGCGACGACGGCTGGGCTTATGTTGGCGCTTGGCGCTCGAATCGGGAAGGCGTGCCCGAGGCACGATTGCTGCTTGTGCTCCTCTGATCACGACAAGCCACACCGATGCCCACCGCACCCACGATCAGGTCGCTCGCGTCAACCCTGCGCTGCTCGCCAGAAGCGCAGCCGACAGGCGGCTGCCATGGACGGCGGCGCACGGCCCTCGGTCGCGCCAAGGGGCTGACCATCATCGAGTTGATGTTGATCGTCGCCATCCTGGGAATCTTCGCCGCGATCGCCCTGCCGGCCTACGAACGCTACCGTGAGCGCATCCGTGTCTTCCAGGCGGTGAACGACATCGGCGCGATCAGCACGCTGATCTACAAATTCGCGCATGACGACGGAGCATTTCCAGCCACGCTGGTCGAGGTAGGCGCCAATGCGATGCGCGACCCGTGGGGCAATCCGTACCAGTACGTCAACCACGAGGACCGGCGCAGCCGCGGTCAATGGCGGAAGGACAAGAACATCGTCCCGATCAACAACGATTTCGACGTGTTCAGCATGGGCGAGGACGGCCGCAGCGTCCCGCCGCTGACCGCGAAGCACAGCCGAGACGACATCGTTCGCGCCAACGACGGGCGTTTCATCGGCCTCGCCTCAGATTACGATCCGTGAAGCTCCAACGCGGCTTCCTGCGAAGCCGGGTGGCGCGGCGGATCGTCGCGCTGTTCGTCTTTTGCGCGCTCGTCCCGATCGTCGCGACCGCGGTCCTTTCGAGCGATCACGTGCGCCGGCTGCTGTTCGACAAGAGCTACCTCCACCTTGCCCAGTTGGGCCAGTCGTATGCACAGGCGCTTTACGAGCGGCTTACGATCGTGCATTCGCTGCTCGGAACCATCGAGCCGAATGCCCCAAAACTGCCGGTGGGCGCCGATCGTCAGCTGGAGAGCCTGCTGGGCAGGGTCGAGGCGATTGCCATCGTCCGCCCGGACCGTGGCGCGGCGACGCGCGTCAAGGGTTCGCCGCATCCGTTCGCACCGCCCAGCGAGTCTGAACGGAAATACCTGGCCTCGGGCGAATCCGTGCTGCGGATTCGGGCGATTCCGGACTCCGGCGTTACGGTGATCATGGCCCGCGCCATCGACCCTGCCGATCTCACCGCCGGTATCGTGGTCGCCGAACTGAATTCCAAATACATCTGGGGCGAGGCGGACGTTCTCCCGGCGGTAACGGACCTGAGCGTCATCGACGGCGCCGGACGGCTGCTGTTTTCATCGCTGGACCAGCCTGCACCGCTGGTCACCGCATTGGCACAACGCACGCCGCGCTCTCCTAACGGTCGCCTGACCTACGCTGGAAACGCCGGCCCTGAGCTTGCGAGCTTTCGGGAGCTGTACCTTGGTGGCAGATTTTTTCTTCCGGGATGGACGATCGTCGCAACGCGACCGGAGGCCGAGGTGCTGGCGCCAATCGCCGCGTTCGAACAGAATTCCATGCTGGCGATCGCGTTGGCGCTGCTCGGCATCGCCCTGGTAAGCGTCTGGCAGATCCGCAGGACGCTGGTGCCGCTCGAGCGGCTGATCGACGGCACCAGGCGCGCCGCGCACAAGGACTTCAGCGTTCGCGTC
The DNA here is from genome assembly GCA_963712105.1 of uncultured beta proteobacterium. GTDB lineage: Bacteria > Pseudomonadota > Gammaproteobacteria > Burkholderiales > Casimicrobiaceae > VBCG01. The sequence continues at coordinate 26,539 of CAVQGR010000014.1, read as the reverse complement.
GAAGTCGACGGTAACGACGAGTTTGGCGAACTGGCCGAATCCTTCAATACGATGACCTCCCGTCTGGGGCGGCAGTTCACAGCGCTGTCGACGCTGTCGGCGATCGATCGCACCATCCTGTCGCGGCCGGACGTCGAACAGGTGATCGAGGCGGTGCTGCGCCGAATTCGCGACATCGTCCCGGCACCCTGCGCGAGCATCGCGATGGCCGATCGGCGAACCCCGCAAATACTGCGTCTCTACACGCGCGGCCATGGCGACACTACCGCGATCGACCGCACGCGTGTCGCGGGCACTGCCGACGACTTGCGCCTGCTGGCAAACAAGTCGGAGGGGGTCTGGCTGGCCGCCGTACCGGTCGCGACGACCTGTGCCGCTACGCTGGTGAACCTCGGCGCTGTGGCGGTGTTTGCGGTGCCGATCATGCTGCAGGGAGAGGTCATCGGTTCCATCCTGGTCGGGGCGTCCCGCATGCGCGCTCTCGACAGCGACGAGGAGGCCCGGGTCCGCGATCTCGCCGATCGCATCGGCGTCGCCTATGCGGCCGCTTCGAAAGACGAGCAGCTCTATTTCCAGGCGCACTACGACTCGCTGACGCATTTGCCGAATCGCCTCTACTTCCGCGACCAGATGGAGCGCTCCATCGTCCGGGCCGAGCGCAATCGTGCCGAGTTTGCGGTGCTCTTCGTCGATCTCGATTTCTTCAAGCACGTCAACGACAGCATGGGCCACGCCGCCGGCGACGAGGTGCTCGTCGAGGCCGCCGCCCGTATGCGCAACTGCGTGCGTTCCACCGACATCGTCGGGCGCCTGGGCGGAGACGAGTTCACGATTCTGATTTCCGATATCAAGGGTGGCAGCGATCTGCGTGTCGTGTCACAGAATGTCATCGCGGCAATGTCGAGGCCCTTTGTCAACGGAGGTCAGGAATATTTCCTGAGCGCGAGCATCGGGATCGCCATCTATCCGACCGACGGCGCGACCGCGGAGGAGCTGTTGCGCAACGCGGACACCGCCATGTACCGTGCCAAGGAGAATGGGCGTGGCCGGAGCGTCTATTTCGAGGAGAAGATGAACTCCGCGGCGCTGGAACGGGTGCGCTCGGAACGCGATCTGCGGCACGCGCTTGAGCACGAGGAGTTCTACGTCGTCTATCAGCCGATGCTGAACCTGCATTCCGGCAGGCTCGCGGGCGCCGAGGCGCTGCTGCGCTGGAATCACCCCGAACACGGTGCGCTGGCGCCGACCGAATTCATCCAGCTTGCCGAGGAAACAGGACTCATCGACCGGCTGGGCGAATGGGTGCTGCGAGAGGCCTGCTCCGAGTTGTCGGCGCTCGAGGCCGAGGGCCTGCCCCTGCCGAAAATCTCGGTAAACGTCTCCGCGCGACAGTTCAAGCAGCCGAATTTCGTCGATGTAGTGCGCAGGGTATTGCGGGAGACCGGCGTGCCTGCCACATCGCTGGAACTCGAGATTACCGAAAGTCTGCTGCTCGACGCCACGCCCCAGGTCGATCGCACGATGGCCGCACTGGACAATGACGGCGTACGCTTTGCGCTCGACGATTTCGGCACCGGATACTCGTCGCTGGCCTATCTCAAGCGTTTTCCGGTGGATGTCGTCAAGATCGATCGCGCCTTCATCAAGGACCTCCCGGCCGACCGGAGTTCGGCAGCCATTACCGCGGCGATCGTCTCGATGGCGCACGCCTTGCAGAAGCAGGTCGTCGCGGAAGGCGTGGCCACCGCCGAGCAAATGGCATTCGTGCGCGAAATCGGCTGTGACGAAGCCCAGGGCTTCCATTTGGCGAAGCCGCTGCGCTCGACCGAGCTGACGACATTCGTCAGGCGAACACAGAGCGTTGCCGGCACCGGGGGCGACGCCGCACCAGAATCGCCGCGCGCCAAACTTTCGGTAGTGGCGAACAACGCGCGCTGATTCGGTTCAGCGCAACGACGACCCTCGTGCCGGGCCGCCGAGCACGCGCCGCAGGAAGTCTCCCGCCGCCGCGATTTCCTCCAGCACCGCCGAGTGTTCCATCGGATAGCTGTGCCACTCGACCTTCCAGCCTCCGCTGATCAGCGCGTCGCGCGAGGCCTCGGCCCAGGCGAAGCGCACCACGGGATCGTGGGTGCCGTGCGCCATGAATATCGGCAGGTCCCGATTCGCGGGCGAGGCCTCGGCGGCAAGTCCCGCTGGATCGATCAGGTAGGTCGAAAGCGCAACCACGCCGGCCAAGCTTGTCGGATGCCGCAATGCCGCGTACAGCGCGATCGCCCCACCCTGTGAAAAACCCGCCAGGACGATGCGCTCGTCGGGAATGCCGCGAGCATTCTCGCGCGCCATCAGCGCTTCGATCAGCGCCGTAGAGCGGCGCACGCCCGGCAGGTCGGCGCGCGAATGCAGATCGGCGTCGCGGATGTCGTACCACGCCCGCATCACCATGCCGTTGTTGATAGCCACCGGCATCGTCGGTGCATGCGGGAACAGGAAGCGGATCGCGGGCGTGGCCGGCAATCCCAGCGAGCCGACGATCTGCGACCAGCCGTGGCCATCGTCGCCAAGTCCATGCAACCAGATGACGGCCGCCGTCGGATTGGCTGAGGTCTCGATCTCGATGGCGGGGAGCAGATTGGTCATGAGAATCGTCACGAATGGGAAAGCGCGCATTCTAGCCGGGTAGTCGGAAACGCTCCGCGGCCGGTTTATGTGACAATGGCGCCATACGAACGGCACCGGGTCCAGGACCCAGGCGCCGCCACCACGAGGACACTGCCCGAATCCAGCGAAGCCGATCACGGTTGTCGTTGCCGCGCACGCCGCGCGGGGAGTCCACCGAACGCATTGACGTCATTTCCATCCCGACGGAGGAAGCACCCATGAAGCCCGCATCAATTCGCAGCATCCTGATCGCCGCGACCGCGCTGTTCGCGGCCGCGACCGCGTTCGCGCAACCCATCGTCATGCGGGTATCGCACCAGGTGCCGCCGGCGCATCACCTGACCAAGATGCTTGAGGGCTTCGCGGCCGACGTAAAGGCGCGCACCAACGGCCAGGTCGAGGTCCAGCTCTATGGCTCCGAGCAGCTCGCCAAGGCAGGCGAGAACTTTCCCTCGGTCGCCAAGGGCAACATCGAGGCCGCGCTCAGCGTCAATTTCCAGTGGGGCACGACCATCCCCGAAATGAGCGCGACGCTGATCCCCTACGCGATGGACAGCCTGGACCGGATCAGAAAATTTCCGACTTCCGAAGCGCGAAAATTCCTGGACGAGAAGCTTGCGGCACGCGGGCTGAAGAGCGTCGCCTGGCTGTACATCACGCGCGAGACGATCGTCACGTCGTCCAAGGCACCGATCGTAGCGCTGGGTGATTTCAAGGGAGTGAAAATCCGCGGATTGAACAAGCTCACCGACAACGCGCTGACGGCCGTGGGCGCGGCGCCGACGGCGATGCCAGGCTCGGAGGTTTACCAGGCGCTGCAGTCCGGGGTCCTCGACGCCGGACTCACCGACCTGTCGGCCGCCTACAGCCGCAAGTACTACGAAGTGCAGAAGTTCGGCACCGTCGGGCCGATCTTCACCATCTATTTCCACATGTACGCCAATCCGGCGTGGTGGGGCAAGCTGTCGCCAACGCATCGCCAGGCGATCGAGGCCGCAGCGGCCAAGGCCGAACAGGACGCGATCCCGATCACCGAGGCAACGGCTGCCGAGGCAGTCACCGGGCTCAAGGCCAAGGGCATGACGCTGCACCTCCAGTCGCCGGCCGACCAGCAGGCATGGAAGGCGGCGATGCAAAAGCCGGTGGTCGACGCCTTCCTGAAGACAGCGCCCGATGGTGGCGCCAAGATCATCGAACTGCTGGGCAAACTCTAGAGCGTCATCACAGCCGTCGATCGTCACGCCGGACCGGGTCCGGGGTGACGATGGATTGCGCGGCTGTGCCATGATTTTCCCTGGTTGATGAAGACTTTCGGCCGCCTCGTTGACTGGCTGGCGCGCATCGGTATCGCCTTCGCTGCCGTCGCACTGCTGGTATCGATGACACTGATCAGCTACTCGGTGGTGATGCGCTACCTGCTCAACCAACCGGTACCGTGGGTCGACGAGCTGGTCGGCTATCTGCTCGTTTTCGGCGTCATGTTTGCCGCCGCCGACGCGCTGCGCCACGGCGAACACATTGCCGTGGACATCCTTACCGAAAAGCTGGCTGCACGCGGCAAGCGCCGGGCCGCGCTGCTGGGCATGGTTGCGGTGGCAGCGGCTGCGCTGTTGCTGGTCGTCGAAGGCTGGGACATGGTCGCCTTTTCGCGCATGGTCGGGCTGATGTCCAATGGCTACCTGGCCCTACCCATGTGGATTCCGCAGTTGCCGATTCCCATCGGCGGCGTCCTGTTGCTGCTTGCCGCCATCGGTGCCTTCGGCGTCGCCTGGCGCGGCACGGCGAACACCGCCGATGGCGACGACAGCGATGGCGTCGAAAAGCCACCGGCCATCGAATGACCTTCGCGCTGATCCTCGGCGGGCTGGTGCTGGTGCTGCTCACTGGAGTGCCGGTGTTCGCCGGCCTCATGCTGTTTTCCACGGCGCTGCTGGTCGCGGTCGAAGGCAAGCTGGGCGGCATCGGCGACCTGGTGTTCGGCAAGCTCGACACCTACCTGCTGGTGGCCATTCCGCTGTTCACGCTGATGGCGCATTTCATGATCCGCGGCAAGGTCGTCGATGATCTCTTCGGCGCTGCCAACACCATGCTGCGCCACATCCCGGGCGGCATGGGCGTGGCCACGGTCGCCGCATGCACGGTGTTCGCGGCCATATCCGGATCGAGCGTCGCCACGGCGCTGACCATCGGCTCGGCCGCCATTCCGCTGATGATCCGCTATGGGTACAGTCCCCGCGTGGCCTACGGCGTCGTTGGCGCCGGCGGCACGCTCGGCATCCTCATTCCACCGTCGGGGCCGATGATTCTCTACGGCGTGGTGTCGGACACCTCGATCGGCGCGCTGTTCGTCGCCGGCGTCGTGCCCGGGCTGATGCTGGCGGCGATCTTCGCGATTTACGCGATGACGTCCGCGCGCTACGCGAAGCTGCGCGTGCGCACCGAACCCCGCGCGTCCGGCACCGAAATCCTGGCCGCGCTGCGCCGGTCGTTCTGGGCCTTCACGCTGCCGGTGCTGGTGCTGGGTGGCATGTATTTCGGCGTGTTCACCGCCACCGAAGCCGCCGCCGTCGGCGCACTGGGTGCGCTCTGCATCGCGGTCCTCGTCTATCGTAATTTCGGCTGGAAGGACCTGTGGCTGTCGGCGATCGATGCGGCACGCAGCTCCGCCATGCTGTTCCTGATTCTGGTGGCTGCCGCGCTGCTCGGCCACGTGCTGACCAAACTGCGCGTTCCCAATCAGATGGTTGACCTGGTCGCCGAGTACGGCGTATCGCAGCTCGGCTTCCTGCTCGCCGTGATGGCGCTGATCTTCGTGCTTGGCATGTTCCTGGAGACCATCTCCATCATCCTGATCACCACGCCGGTGGTGTTGCCGGTATTGGCGGCGCTCGACATCAACCCGATCTGGTACGGCATCATGCTGACGCTGAACCTGGAACTGGCGCTGATCACTCCGCCGGTGGGCCTCAACCTTTTCGCCATCAAGGCCATCACCCGCGCGCCGCTGCGCGAGATCATCGTCGGTGTCGCACCCTATGTCGGTTTGCTGCTGTTCGGCCTGGCGTTGGTGATGATGTTTCCGCAGATTGCGCTCTGGCTGCCGGGAACGATGAACTACAAGTAGCCGGCGCGTCGCACCATTCATGCCGCGAATCCGGCGGTGGTCCGGATTGCCGCAGCAGGTGCGGCAGCGTAAAATCCGCGCACCGAGCGCTCCGGAGACAAAATCTTCGCGCGGCGTGCGTGGCGGGACCTATCCGGTGCCCGCGCGTCCCAAAAACACGATTTTTGCGGAGACTCCGATGGCCCCAGCCCTGCCCGTGCTGCGCGAGGTCGCGCTCGACGACAAGTACGAAATCGAATCCGGTCGCGTCTACCTGACCGGCGCGCAAGCCTTTGTGCGCCTGCTGCTGCTGCAGCAGCAGCGCGACCGACTGGCCGGATTGAACACCGGCGGCTTCGTCTCCGGCTATCGGGGTTCCCCGTTGGGTGCGCTCGACCAGTCGCTGTGGAAGGCGGCGAAATTCCTCGAGCGTGCCAACGTGAAATTCCAGCCGGGATTGAACGAGGACCTCGCGGCGACGGCGATCTGGGGGACGCAACAGCTGAATCTCCACAAGGGTGCCAGGGTCGATGGCGTGTTTTCCATGTGGTACGGCAAGGGACCGGGCGTGGACCGCTGCGGCGACGTGTTCAAGCACGCCAACATGGCCGGGACATCGAAGCACGGCGGTGTCATCGCGCTTGCAGGCGACGACCATGCGGCCAAATCCTCGACGGTGCCGCACCAGTCCGACCACCAGTTCTCCGCGGCGATGATGCCGGTGCTCTATCCGTCGTCGGTGCAGGAAATCCTCGACCTCGGCCTGCACGGCTGGGCGATGTCGCGCTATTCCGGCTGCTGGGTCGGCTTCAAGTGCGTCGCCGACACGGTCGAGAGTTCGTCATCGGTCCATGTCGACCCGGAGCGTACGCGCATCATCGTGCCCGACGATTTTGCCTTCCCGCCCTCCGGTGTGTCGATCCGCTGGCCCGACGGCTTCCTCGAGACCGAAGCACGGATGCAGAACTTCAAGATCTACGCGGCACTGCACTACTGCCGCGTCAACCAGCTGAACCGCATCGTCATCGATGCCCCGAAGCCGCGACTTGGCATCGCCACGTCGGGCAAGAGCTACCAGGACGTACGGCAGGCATTGGACGACCTGGGCATCACCGATGCCGACGCTGCGGAAATGGGTCTGCGCGTCTACAAGATCGCCATGCCCTGGCCGCTGGAACCGGAGGGCGTGCGTCAGTTCGCCGAGGGCCTGGAGGAGATTCTGGTCGTCGAGGAGAAGCGGCAGGTCGTCGAATACCAGTTGAAGGAGCAACTCTACAACTGGCGCGACGACGTGCGCCCGCGGGTGGTTGGCAAGTTCGACGAAAAGGGCGAATGGGTGCGCCCGCACGGCGACTGGCTGCTGCCGGCGGAAGGCGAGCTGACGCCGGCGATGATCGCCCGGGTGATCGCCCGGCGCATCGAACGCCTCAGCCTGACCGCGCGCACCATGGAAAAGCTGCGCGCCCGGGTCGACTGGATCAATGCCAAGGAAGCGGCGCTCGAGAAGCCGAAGATCAGCCTGGTGCGCCAGCCGTATTTCTGTTCCGGCTGCCCGCACAACACGTCGACCAGGCTGCCCGAAGGCAGCCGCGCCACCGCCGGCATCGGCTGCCATGTGATGGCGATCTGGATGGATCGCAACACGTCGGAGTTCACGCACATGGGCGCCGAGGGCGCGCCATGGATCGGCCAGGCGCCGTTCACCGACGAAAAGCATATCTTCGCCAATCTCGGCGACGGCACCTACTATCACAGCGGCATCCTGGCCATTCGTGCCGCGATTGCCGCCGACGTCAACATCACCTACAAGATTCTCTACAACGACGCTGTGGCGATGACCGGCGGCCAGCCGATCGACGGGCCGCTGTCGCCGGCAGACGTCGCCCGCCAGGTCGCGGCCGAGGGGGTAAAGCGGGTCATCGTCGTCAGCGACGAGCCGGACAAGTATCCCAACGGCTATTTCAGCGGCGACGTCCGCATCCATCATCGCGACGAACTCGACGCCGTGCAGCGTGAACTGCGCGAGATTCCCGGTGTCACCGTCCTGCTCTACGACCAGACCTGCGCCGCCGAAAAGCGCCGCCGGCGCAAGCGCGGCAAGTACCCCGACCCGGCGAGGCGGGTGATCATCAACGAGCTCGTTTGCGAGGGTTGCGGCGACTGCGGCATCGCGTCCAACTGCGTGTCGGTCGCGCCGGTTGAAACCGAGTTCGGCCGCAAGCGCAGCATTGACCAGTCGTCGTGCAACAAGGATTTTTCCTGCGTCAATGGCTTCTGCCCGTCGTTTGTCATCGTCGAGGGTGGCACGCTGCGCAAACCGAGGAAGGCTGAGGGTGGCGACTTCTCCAATCTGCCCGATCCCGTGCTGCCGGACGTCGCCCAGCCCTACAGCATCCTGGTCACCGGCATCGGCGGCACCGGCGTGGTCACCATCGGCGCGCTGCTCGGCATGGCCGCGCATCTGGAGGACAAGGGCTGCAGTGTGCTCGACATGACCGGGCTGGCGCAGAAGAACGGCGCGGTGGTGTCGCATGTGCGCATCGCCGAATCGCCCGAGCGCCTGTACGCCACGCGCATCGCCGCGGGCGAGGCCACGCTGGTGCTGGCCTGCGACATCCTGACCGGTGCAGGTTCCGAGGCGCTGGCCAAGATGCAGAAGGGCGTGACGCGGGCGCTGGTGAATTCCGCACTGGTCATGCCGGCGCAGTTCACCCGCGATCCCGACCTGCGCTTTCCGCTCGGTTCGATGGAGCAGGAGATCAAGGACGCGGTCGGTCCGGGCGACGCCGAGTTCCTCGATGCCAGCCGGCTCGCCACCGGGCTGATGGGCGATTCCATCGCGACCAACCTGTTCATGGTCGGCTACGCCTATCAGCGCGGACTGATTCCGCTGTCGGAAGCGGCGATCGTCAAGGCAATCGAATTGAACGGCGCCGCCGTCGAGTCCAACAAGCGCAGTTTCGCGTGGGGCCGGCTGGCAGTGGTCGAGCCCGAAAAGGTCGCCGCGCTGGCAGTGCCGCGCGCGCTGCCGGACTCGCAGCGTCTGTCCGCTTCGCTCGACGAAATGGTCGAGCGCCGCGTGCGCTTCCTGACTGACTACCAGGACGCTGCCTATGCCGGGCGCTACGCCGACCTGGTCGCGCGTGCGCGCGCGGCAGAGGCCAAGGCAATGCCCGGGATCACCGAACTCACCCAGGCCGTTGCCCGCTATTACTTCAAGCTGCTGGCGATCAAGGACGAGTATGAGGTCGCACGGCTGTACGCAGAGAGCGATTTCAGGAAACGCGTCGCCGCGCAGTTCGAAGGCGACTACAAGCTGACTTTCAACCTCGCTCCGCCGATCTTCAACAAACCCGATCCGGCGACCGGCGTGCCGCGCAAGTCGACCTACGGCCCGTGGATGATGAAGGCCTTCGGCATGCTCGCGAAGTTGCGCCGCCATCGCGGTGGTGCGCTGGATGTCTTCGGCAAGTCGGCCGAGCGCCGGCGCGAACGCGCGCTGATCGGCGAATACGAGACGATGCTCGGAGAGATCCTGACCCGGCTGACGCCCGCCAACCATGGCACTGCGGTCGAGTTGGCGAGTGTCCCGGAACACATCCGCGGCTACGGGCACGTCCGGGCGTCGCACCTGCAGGTCGCCAAGGCCCGTGAGGCCGCCCTTCTCGCCGCATTCCGGTCGCCCGACCCGGCGCCGGTGCCGGCAGTGGTTCGCGTCGTGGTTTGACCCCGCGACGAGTCTGCCGGGGATTGCCCGTAGAATCGGGGAATGCCTCCACCCGATGCACGCGCCAGCGGCGACCGCGCCGCGTCCATCCGGACCTGGTTCAGCCTGCAGGGATTCCAGCCCTTTGCGTTCCAGGAGGAGGTGTGGTCGGCCTACGCGTCCGGTGAAAGCGGACTCGTCCACGCGCCCACCGGCATGGGCAAGACCTATGCCGCGGCGCTGGGTCCCATCGCGTTCGGCGAAAGAGGTGCGGACTCCGACCCGCCGCCGCTCACCCTCCTCTGGTTGACGCCCTTGCGCGCGCTCGCCGGCGACACTGGCCTTGCGCTCGCCCAGGCAACCGGCGCACTGAACCCGCACTGGACCGTCGGCGTACGCACCGGCGACACGTCGGCCGCCGTCCGAACCCGCCAGGCGCGACGGCTGCCGACCGCGCTGGTCACCACGCCGGAAAGCCTGAGCCTGATGCTCTCGCGCCCGGACTGGCGCGAGCGCTTCGCGCAGGTCGCCGCGGTGATCGTCGACGAATGGCATGAACTGATGTCCAGCAAGCGCGGCGTGCAGGTCGAACTCGCGCTGGCGCGGCTGCGCGGCGCACGTCCGGACCTGCGCGTCTGGGGCCTGTCGGCGACACTGGCCAATCTCGACGTCGCGCTGCGCTGCCTGACCGGCGTAGCCGCGAAGCAAGGGCGCATCGTGCGCGGATTGGACGCCAAGACCATCGACATCGACACCGCGCGGCCGGCCTCGATCGAGCGCTTTCCCTGGGCCGGGCACATCGGCCTGAAGCTGCTGCCGCAGGTCGTGCGTGCCATCGACCACGCGCGCTCGACACTGGTGTTCACCAATGTCCGCTCGCAGACCGAGATCTGGTATCAGGCGCTGCTGAACGCCCGCCCCGACTGGGCTGGACGCATCGCGCTGCATCACGGTTCGCTGGAACGCGACGTGCGCGACTGGGTCGAGGAAGGCCTGCGCCTGGGCAAGCTCAAGGCCGTCGTGTGCACATCGAGCCTCGATCTGGGCGTGGATTTCACGCCGGTGGACCAGGTGCTGCAGATCGGCTCGCCCAAGGGGGTTGCCCGCCTGCTGCAGCGTGCCGGGCGCAGCGGCCATCAACCCGGCGCAGTCTCGCGCATCACCATCGTGCCCACGCAGGCGCTGGAACTGGTCGAGGCCGCAGCGGCGCGCGCGGCAGCGGCCGAGCGCGCCGTCGAGCCGCGCACGCCGCTTGCAGGTGCACTGGACGTGCTGGTCCAGCATCTGGTCACCTGCGCGCTGGGCGGCGGCTATCGCCCGACAGAACTGCTTGCCGAGGTCCGCTCGACGCACGCCTTCGCCGGACTCGATGACGCCGCCTGGCAATGGGCGCACGACTTCGTCGTTCACGGCGGCGCCAGTCTCAATGCCTATCCGGAGTACCGCCGCGTGGTCCTCGACGCGGATGGCGTGGCCCGGGTGCCCGACGCGGGGATTGCCCGGCGCCATCGCGCGTCGATCGGCACCATTGTCTCGGAGGCCAGCATCGCCGTGCGCTTTCGCAACGGACAGCGCCTCGGCCACGTCGAGGAAGGCTTTGTCGCGCGGCTTGCGCCTGGCGACTGCTTCGTGTTCGCCGGACGCGTGCTGGAATTCGTGCGGGTGAAGGAAATGACCGCATGGGTGCGTCCGGCGCCGGCGAAGGCCGGCGTGGTGCCGCGCTGGGCGGGCGGCAAGATGGCGCTGTCGACGCTGCTGGCCGACCGCACCCGCGGCCTCATCGCCGATGCCCGACGCGGCCGCTACGATTCTCCGGAACTCGAACTGGTGCGGCCGTTGCTCGAACTGCAGCGACGCTGGTCGGCGCTTCCGGACGCCAGCGAATGGCTGATCGAGCGCATTGCCACGCGCGACGGCCACTACCTGTTCTTCTATCCGTTCGAAGGCCGCCTCGCGCACCTCGGACTGGCCACGCTGTTCTCTTACCGCCTGTCGCGTGAATCGCCGCGCACCTTCAGTCTCACGGTCAACGACTACGGTTTCGGCCTGCTGTGCGAGCGCCCGGTGGAACTGTCGATTGGCGCACTCGGACGGCTGCTGGTCGCCGACGACATCGAGACGCACATTCTCGCCGGCGTCAACGCCGCGGAAATGGGTCGGCGCCAGTTCCGTGAACTCGCGCGCGTGGCTGGACTGGTGTTCCAGGGTTTCCCGGGACAGCCGCCGTCGAGCCGGCAGCTGCAGGCGTCCAGCGGCCTGCTGCACGACGTGTTCGCGCAGTACGATCCGCAGAACGAACTGCTGCTGCAGGCACGGCGCGAGGTGCTCGAGCGCCATCTGGACGCGCCGCGCCTGACCAGCGCGCTGGCCAGGCTACGCCGCAGCAAGGCCGTGCTGACCAGTCCGTCCCGACCGACGCCGTTCGCGTTTCCGCTGATGGTCGAGATCTTCGGCGAGAAATTGTCCACCGAGGCGCTCGAGGCCCGCATCGCGCGCATGGTCGAAGCGCTTGAACACGACGCAGGCGCCACCGACGCCGTGCCGGACCCGCCCTTCGAGCTTGCCTGAAAACCCGCATCAAGCCATCGCCAACAAACACCAAGGAGAATCTGCATGCTCGCTACGACTTTTGACCTGACCGGCCGAGTGGCACTGGTCACCGGCGCCTACCGTGGCCTGGGATTCGCAATCGCCCGCGGCCTCGGTGAAGCCGGCGCGACCGTGGTCCTGAACGGCCGCAAGCCGGAGGCACTGGCAAGCGCCGCCGGGACACTGACCGACGCCGGCCTTGCCGTCGATACCGTTGCCTTCGACGTGACCGACCGCGACGCCGTCCACGCGGGCGTGGCCACTGTAGCGGCCAAGCACGGCGGCATCGACATCCTGGTCAACAACGCCGGCATCCAGCGCCGCGGTCCGCTGGTCGACTTCGCGGAACAGGACTGGAACGACGTCATCGCCACCAATCTCACCGCGCCGTTCACGGTTTCGCAAGCCGTGCTGCCGGGCATGATCGCCAACAAGCGCGGCAAGATCATCCATATCGCCTCGCTGATGAGCGAGCTCGCGCGCCCGACTGTCGTGCCCTACACCGCTGCCAAGGGCGGCGTGCGGCAACTGACGCGCGGCATGGCGGTCGAGTTGGCGCCGCACGGCATCCAGGTCAACGCCATCGCTCCCGGCTATTTCGCCACCGAGATGAACCGTGCGCTGATCGACAATGCGGAATTCAACGCCTGGGTCTGCAAGCGCACGCCGGCAGGCCGCTGGGGCGAACCGGCGGAAATGGCGGGACTCGCTGTGTTCCTGGCCTCCGCCGCGTCGAACTACATGACCGGGCAGATGCTGGTGATGGACGGCGGGATGTCGGTCGCGCTGTAGACGGCATCGCGCGAGCGGCGCTCAGTCGTCCGCGGTTGCCGTCCGCTTGCGGTCGATGAGCCGGTAGAGCCAGCCGAGTCCGGCTGCGGTAGCCTGCGCGGGCCGGTACTCGCAGCCGATCCAGCCGTCGTACTTCAATTCGTCGAGCAGCTTGAACAGGAAGTCGTAGTTCACCTCGCCCTGATCCGGCTCGTTGCGCGCGGGTACGCCGGCGATCTGGAAGTGGCCGATGTACGGCAACCAGCGGCGGATTTTCGTGGCCAGGTCTCCTTCGACGATCTGCGCGTGGTAGAGGTCCATCTGCACGCGCAGGTTGGGCATCGCCACTTCCTCGCGGATCGCATGCGCTTCGGCCTGCGTATTGAGCAGGTAGCGCGGTATGTCGCGCGTATTGAGCGGCTCGATCAGGATGGTCACGTTCTGCTCCGCCGCTTCCTGACAGGCGAACTTGAGGTTGCGCTTGTAGGTGCGCAGCCGGCGCGCGCGTTCCTCGTCGTCCGCGCCTTCCGGCAGCAGTCCCGCCATCACATGCAGACGCGGACAGTTGAGTGCGTGGGCGTAGCGCAGCGCGGTCACCACGCCCGCCGAAAAATCGTGTTCGCGACCCGGCAACGACGCCAGACCGCGGTCGCCCGCCTGCCAGTCGCCGGGCGGCGCATTGAAAAGCACCACTTCAAGCTTGTGCTCGCGTACCTTTTCGACGACCTCCTTGACCTGGTAGTCGTAGGGGAACATGAATTCCACGGCGCGAAAACCGGTCTGCGCCGCCTCGCCGAAGCGCTCGAGGAATGGCACCTCGTTGAACAGGAAGGACAGGTTGGCTGCGAATCGGGGCATGATCTGCGCTGCGCCGTCCGCGTGGCACAATGGCGGACGGCAACGGAATGGTGATCGACACATTGAAGTGTGCACCGCCGGCGGCGTGCCTGCAACGGTTGATCGTGCCGTCCAGCCATGACTCCGGCGCCGTCTGCCCCCTTGCTGCGTCACCGCCGTGAAAGATTCAAACTCCGCAGTCCCTGATTCTTCATCCGCCGCGCCGGACACAGGCGAGCACGCGCGCCTGTCCGTGTTGCTGGCCGGGGAGCGCGTGGATCTCCTTGCGCAGCGTGCGCTGCACTGGCCGGCCGCGTCGACGTTGTTCATCGCCGACCTGCATCTGGGGAAGGCAGCCGCATTCCGCGCCGGCGGTGTGCCGCTGCCGCGCGGCGGCACCCAGGCGGATCTGGCGCGGCTGTCGGCGTTGCTCGCCGCCACCGATGCTCGCCGGCTGGTGGTGCTGGGTGACTTTCTGCACGCAGCGGCCGGACGCGTGGCAGCGCTGGATACGGCGTTCCGGGCGTGGCGCGCGCACCATGCTGCGCTGGATCTCGTGCTGGTGCGCGGCAATCACGACGACCGCGCCGGAGACCCGCCGGCGGCATGGGACGTGAACGTCGTCGCCGAACCGCATCCGCTTGCGCCATTTCTCGCCTGCCACGTTCCGGTGGCGCCGGCAACCGGCTATGCGCTGTGCGGGCATGTGCATCCCGGCGTGCGCCTGCACGGACGCGGCGACGACACCGCGGTCCTGCCCTGTTACGTGCTCGGACGCCGCCGCGCAATCCTGCCCGCGTTCGGCAGCTTCACCGGCCTGGCGCGCGTCCCGCCACGACAGGGCGACCGTTTCGTGGCCATCGCCGGCCGCCGACTGTTCGCGCTGCCCCAAGGCCGTCGCGTCGCCGCCGCATCCTAGCGCCGGTGCACGTAGGTGCCGGGCGCGTCGGCAAGCGGGCGCAACCCCGGGGCGAGGCCTCCGGCCGCCGGAGGACGCACCCGCACTCCCGAGTGCCCGTCGAGCCACCGCGCCCATGCCGGCCACCATGAGCCCAGCTGAAGCTCCGCACCATCCGCCCATACCTGGGAGTCGACGTACGAACTGCCTTGCTTGCTCGTCGCGACGCGGAAATGCCGGCCACGGTGACCCGGCTCGGAAACGATACCCGCGTTGTGGCCACCGCTGGTGAGGACGAAGGTGGTCTCGGCGCCGGTCAACAGATGCAATTTGTAGACCGAGCGCCATGGCGCGACGTGGTCGCGCTCGGTGCCCACGGCGAACAACGGAACCTTCAGATCCTTGAGCGCAACCGGCCGGCCGTCGATCTCGTAGCGACCTTCCGCCAGTTCATTGTCGAGGAAGAACTTGCGCAAATACTCGGCATGCATGCGAAACGGCATCCGCGTGGCGTCGGCATTCCAGGCGGTCAGGTCGGTCTGCCGTCGACGCTCACCCATCAGGTATTCGTGCATCAGACGTGACCACACGAGGTCGTTCGAGCGCAGCATCTGGAACGCACCGGCCATCTGCCGACTGTCCAGATAGCCCTGCTCCCACATCACATCCTCCAGGAAGGCCAGTTGGCTTTCGTCGATGAACAACATCAGTTCACCCGCCTCGCTGAAGTCGACCTGCGCCGCGAAAAACGATGTCGTGGCCAGGCGCTCGTCGCCATCGCGCGCCATCGCCGCGGCCGTGATGGCGAGCAGCGTGCCGCCAATGCAATAGCCGACGGCGTGGATCCTTCGCCGGGGCATGATCGCGGTCACGGCGTCTAGCGCCGCGAGCGCGCCGAGGGTCCGGTAGTCATCCATCGTCGTGTCGCGATCCTCCGGACCTGGATTGCGCCAGGAGATCATGAACACCGTGTATCCCTGCGCGACCAGCCAGCGGACCAGCGAGTTGGCGGGCGAGAGGTCGAGGATGTAGTACTTGTTGATCCACGCCGGAATGAACAGCACCGGCTCGGGCCGCACCGTGGTCGTCGTCGGCGCGTACTGGATCAACTCGATCAGCCGGTTGCGAAACACCACCTTGCCTGGGGTCACGGCGACGTCGCGTCCCACCTGGAACGCTTCGGTACCCGGCGGTGGCCTGCCGCCCAGAGCACGATCCCAGTCCTCGACGAAGTTGCCGGCGCCGCGCAGCAGATTGCGTCCGCCCTCCTTGAGCGTGCGGTGCAGGACTTCCGGGTTGCTGAACGGGAAATTGGCCGGCGAAAGAAGATCCAGAAACTGCCGTGCCCCGAAAGCGACCATCCGCTCATGCTGCCGGGTGACGCCGCGCACATCCGTCGTCGCGTTGTGCCACCACTGCTGCTGCAGCAGGAACGCCTGCCACATCAGGTCGAAGGGCATCGTCCGCCATGCCGGGTGCTCGAAGCGGCGATCCTGCGGCAGCGGTTCGATGCAGGGCGCGTGCCCGTCGATGCGCAGCGCCGAGCGTCCGGCGTAGCTGGCCAGCCGCAGCCACTTCTTCGCTGCCTTCTCGACCAGCATCGCGCGCTTGCCCGGAGAAAACGCCAGGTGTGACGCCCAATCCCAGTAGGCGGCGATCTGCGCCATCGGCGAGAGTCCGGCCGTGTAGCGGGACAGCGCCGCATCCAGCGAACGGTCCACGGTCTCGGCCAGCGCAGTCGAAGCGTAGGAGTCGCGCAGGTACGACTGATCCGGCATTCCCGGCGGTCCTTGCGGCCCGGCCGGCGCGGTCGTTTTCGACCGGCGTGCGCCTTTGCGCGGGAATGGGATGACGATGCCGGCGGTGTGCGATCCCGCCGCGCTCGCCTTTCGCTTCAATCGGTCCGGCACGTTGCCGCCCCGCTGCAATTGCGCAGTGTCGCCACCGCCGGCCCAGCGATCATCGCATTGGTCCTCCGATCGCCGCGACTTCGCTGCGTACCGCGTCACCGGCCAATTCCAGCATCCGCTGGCTTTCCGCGGCGTAGTCGTTGAAAACGTCGTCGACATAACGCACCTGCATCGCGAAGGCCTCCGCTGCGGTCGTGCATTGGCCGAACTCGGCGATCGCCGCCGCATCCTTGCCGACGCGGCTGTTGAAGAATCTCGTGGCCTCTGCCTGCATCTGCGACACCCCGTCGAACCATGCACTTGAGGCTTTTTCGCTGAACCCGAAGGCCTTTGCTCCGCCGTTCCACACCCTGCGCATGTCGAACGGAATTTGCGGCGCGGCTTGCGCCTTTGCTCTCGCTTTTGATGTCATGCTCACCTCCATGTCGTAGTGGCGGCTGCGTGCCGCCGGAGGACCGCGCGCGGAACGCTTCCGCGCGCGATCGGATTGCTGCCGCTAGCGAACCGGCAGTGTCCGGGTGGACGCACCAGCCTTCTTCGGCAAGGTGAGTTCCAGGATCCCGTTCTCGTATTTCGCTTCCGCCTTGGCGTCGTCGATATCGACCGGCAGCGTAAAGCTGCGGGCCACCTTGCCTTCGACGAGTTCGCTGCAAAGAACCGTTTGCGCGGTCCCGGTCTCATTGAAGCGCCGGACCTCCGCACTGATCGATACCATGTTGCCTTCGACGACGATGCGGATATCTTCCTTCTTCACGCCCGGGATCTCGGCTTTCACGTGATAGGCGTCGGTGCCCTCCTTCACGTCCATCCTGATCTCGGGCTCGACCCGCAGCGCGCCGCCGATGCGCCGACCGGGATAATCGGTCAGGCTGATCAAATCCATGAACGGATTCGCGCGGACAAATTCCGCGAGGGGTTCGTAGGTCTTGAGATTCGCAGTAGCCATGATCGCGCTCCTCGTAGGGTTCTGAGGAACCGGCGCCCGCAGTATGGTCTGCTACGCCGATCTGCCCTTGCGCCGTGGCTTCCGCCGTCTGTCGGACCCGGCATCGCGCCGCGTCGCAGTGACATGTTACAAGTTGCCGCGGCACGCTTCGTTGACACGGGTCAACAATGGATCGAGTGATCGCACCGGCACGGCGTTGCGTTCGCCGGCGCCGGACGCCCGGTACACTTATCAGGCGGACTCCGTGATTCAGCGTCCGCGCTTTCCGACCAACGCCTGACCATGCCGACCACCGCCCCGACCGCCCCCGCATCCGTCCAGGAATCGCTGCGCATTGCGTCCGATCAATGGACCGCAAGCGCGTTGACGGCGCAGACGCTGTGGACACGCTTCCTCGGCCGTACCGCAATCGACGCGATGCGCGACGCGCGCCTCGCCTGGCTCATCGCCCATGCGCGGCAGCGCTCGCCGCTGTATGGCGAGTTGTGGCGCGGCCTGCCCGCGCAACCTGTACTTGCCGACCTGCCGCGCGTCACCAAGTTGACGCTGATGGCGGCGTTCGACGAATGGTGCACCGACCGCAGCATCCGGTTGCGCGACGTCGAGCGCTTTTTGCATGACGGCGAGATCGGCGGACGCTTTGCCGATCGCTATCTGGTGTGGACGAGCTCCGGCACGACGGGAGTGCCGGGGATTTTCCTGCAGAACGATGCGGCACTGGCCGCCTACGATGCCCAGGTCGGCGTGCAACTGGCGCAGCAGCCGCAGCTTCACCGCCAGCCGGCTCCGGCGAGTGGTCAGCGCCCGCCGCATGCCTGTCATGCAGCGCTGGTTACCGTGGACAGCGGTCACTTCGCCAGCATCGCCTCGTGGCGCCGCATCGCGCGCGCCAAGCCGTGGCTCAGGCTCGAAAGCATTTCCGTCGACCTTCCGCTTGCGCAAATCGTCGCGGCGCTGGACGCATGTTCGCCGGACGTGGTCGCCGCCTATCCGACCGTCCTGTCGCTGTTGGCGGACGAGCAGGCGGCCGGCAGACTGCATCTGCAGCCGACCGGACTGTGGTCAGGCGGGGAGGTGCTGACGCCATCGACGCGACGCCGGATCGAGCGGGCGTTCGCCTGCCCGCTGCACAACGAATACGGCGCCTCCGAGTGCCTGACCATCGGTTATGGCTGTCGCGAGGGGTGGCTGCACGTGAACGCCGACTGGGTGATCCTCGAGCCGGTCGAACGCGACGGCAGTCCGACGCCGCCGGGCGTGCTGTCGCATACCGTGCTGCTCACCAACCTCGCCAACGGACTGCAGCCGATCATTCGCTACGATCTGGGCGACCGCATGCGCCTGCGGGAGGACCCCTGCGCCTGCGGCAGTCCATTGCCGGCGATGGAGATCGAGGGCCGCAGCGACGATATCGTCACGCTGCGCGCAGCCGACGGTGCGCTCCGCCGGCTGGTGCCGCTGGCGCTGACCACGGTCGTTGAGGAAGCCGCCGATATCCACCATTTTCAGATCGTGCAGACCGCGCCGGACCGTCTAGGATTACGCATCGCCGACGTCGATCGCCGCCGCGCCGGTGCGCGTGCCTGTCGCGCGCTGCGCGCCTACCTGCGTCTGCAGGGTCTGTCCGATGTGCGCATCGGACTCGAGCGCGAAACGCCGGCCGCAGCCGCCGGTAGCGGCAAGTTGCGCCAGGTCATCGCGTTGCCCGGGTTCGATTGACCGTCGCTGTAGCGTACGCTGCGCCGCAACATCACAAGGGCTGTCGTAAATCTGCAACGTTCGCCGCGCCGTTCGTCGACGGTCGCAACAGTGGACAAGGCAGTGGATAGCCGGTGGATTGTTGCGGGATATGCCAGCGAAACCCCCGCACGCGCCTGTTTTACCTGTTCTTTTCGACCACCCTGCCTGTGCACGAAAATTCCCTTGCGGCGCCCGCCTCAAGCCACTATGCTTGGTGTTCATCAGGCACATGAACACAAGATGTAGTAGATTCTGATTTACATGACGTTTCCGAGCAGCCCGCGGACGACCCCGCCACCACCGAGGGGAAGGCCACCGACAGTGATCCTGTCGTTGCCCGGAAACCCGCACCAGGCTTGGGTTTTCAGGAAAACTCACCGGACGCGCGAAACATCGATTTGTCACACACAACTACAAGAAACACGAAGGAGCGACATCAATGCAGACCGCCAGCGAGCCCACGCCGAATCAATCCTCCGTCCCACCCCGGGACCTGATCGTGGGAGAGGCTGGCAGTGCCGTGAGCAGTGGAGCCGACCCCCGCTTCGCGCAGTACAAGGTGATTCGCCGCAACGGTTCGGTGGTGGCCTTCGAACCGTCGAAGATCACCATCGCCATGACCAAGGCCTTCCTTGCCATCAACGGCGGCCAGGGCGCGGCATCGGCGCGCGTGCGTGAACAGGTGACCAAGCTGACCGAGGGCGTCGTCGCGGCGTTGGTGAAGCGCAAGCCGGAAGGCGGCGCCATCCACATCGAGGAAATCCAGGATCAGGTCGAACTGCAGCTGATGCGCGGCGGCGAGCACGAGGTCGCGCGCGCCTACGTGCTCTATCGCGAAAAGCGTTCGCAGGAGCGCGCCCAGGCCAAGGGACGCGAGCGCGGCAAGGCCGTCGAGCATGCGATCAACGTCACCGACAACGGCATCAAGAAACCGCTCGACCTCGAACGACTGACGAACCTGGTCAAGGAATCCTGCGCCGGACTGGCCGACGTCGATGCCGACCGCATCCTCAAGGCCACGCTGAAGGACCTCTACGACGGAGTCGCCGTGGAGGAAGTGCGCAAGGGCGTCGTGCTGTCGGCGCGCGCGCTGATCGAGAAGGATCCGGCGTATTCCTACGTCACCGCCCGCCTGCTGCTCGACGCGCTGCGCTTCGAGGCGCTCGGCGAGGAGGCCGCGCAACACGAAATGGCGGAGAAATACCCGGAGTATTTCCCGCGCTTCATCAAGCACGGCGTGAAGATCGGGCTGCTCAACGAGGCGCTGCTCCAGTACGACATGGCCAAGCTCGGTGCGGCGCTCAATCCGGAGCGCGACCTGCAGTTCGGCTACCTCGGCCTGCAGACGCTCTACGACCGTTATTTCCTGGTCGACCAATACGCGGTGCACGGAAATTCCGGCCGCCGCTTCGAACTGCCGCAATGCTTTTTCATGCGGGTGGCCATGGGCCTGGCGTTGAACGAGGTCGACCGCGAGACGCGCGCCATCGAGTTCTACAACGTGCTGTCGACCTTCGATTTCATGTCCAGCACGCCGACGCTGTTCAACTCCGGCACACACCGCTCGCAGCTGTCCTCCTGCTATCTGACCACGGTAGCCGACGACCTCGACGGCATCTACGAGGCGATCAAGGAAAACGCGCTGCTGTCCAAGTTCGCCGGCGGGTTGGGCAACGACTGGACCAACGTTCGCGCGATGGGCTCGCATATCAAGGGCACCAACGGCAAGTCGCAGGGCGTGGTCCCCTTTCTCAAGGTGGTCAACGACACCGCGGTGGCGGTGAACCAGGGCGGCAAGCGCAAGGGTGCCGTCTGCACCTATCTCGAGTCCTGGCACCTGGACATCGAGGAGTTCCTCGAACTGCGCAAGAACACCGGAGACGATCGCCGGCGTACGCACGACATGAACACCGCCAACTGGATCCCCGACCTGTTCATGAAGCGCGTCGTCGAAGGCGGCGACTGGACGTTGTTTTCGCCGTCCGACAC
This sequence comes from uncultured beta proteobacterium, assembly GCA_963712105.1. Taxonomy (GTDB): domain Bacteria; phylum Pseudomonadota; class Gammaproteobacteria; order Burkholderiales; family Casimicrobiaceae; genus VBCG01. The sequence continues at coordinate 5,389 of CAVQGR010000014.1, read as the reverse complement.
GCCCGACCTGCACGACAAGTGGGGCCATGCGTTCGAGGAGGCGTACAAGCGCCACGAGGAGCGCGTCGCCCGCGGCGAACTGAAGCTGTTCCGCAGGATTCCCGCGGTGCAACTCTGGCGCAAGATGCTGTCGATGCTGTTCGAGACCGGACATCCGTGGATCACCTTCAAGGATGCCTGCAACGTGCGCTCGCCGCAGTCGCACGTCGGCACCGTCCACAGCTCCAACCTGTGCACCGAGATCACGCTGAACACCAGCGACACCGAAATCGCCGTGTGCAACCTCGGCTCGGTGAACCTGCTCGCGCACTGCACCAAGTGAACGACGGCTGGCAGCTCGACCATGAAAAGCTGAAGCGCACGATCACCACGGCAATGCGCATGCTCGACAACGTGATCGACATCAACTACTACGCCGTCGCCAAGGCGCGCAATTCCAACCTCAAGCACCGCCCGGTGGGCCTCGGCATCATGGGCTTCCAGGACTGCCTGCATCTGACGCGCACACCCTACTCGTCCAACGCCGCGGTCGAATTTGCCGACCGCTCGATGGAAGCCGTCTGCTACTACGCCTACTGGGCGTCGACCGAGCTCGCCGCCGAGCGCGGCCGCTACTCGTCGTATTCGGGCAGCCTGTGGGACCGCGGCATCCTGCCGCAGGACTCGCTCAAACTGCTGCGCGAGGAGCGCGGCGGCTACGTCGAGATCGACGAATCAGCTTCGCTCGACTGGACGGAGCTGCGCTCGCGGATCAGGGAGCACGGGATGCGCAACTCGAACTGCGTGGCCATCGCGCCGACCGCAACCATCTCCAACATCATCGGGGTGGGGGCGTCAATCGAACCCGAATACCAGAACATCTACGTCAAATCGAATCTCTCCGGTGAATTCACGGTGGTCAACGAACAACTGGTGCGCGACCTGAAGGCGATCGGGCAGTGGGACGAAGTGATGGTCGCCGACCTCAAGTACTTCGACGGATCGCTGGCCAAGATCGACCGGGTTCCGGCTGAAATGCGCGAGCTCTACGCCACCGCCTTCGAGGTCGAGACCAAGTGGATCGTCGAGGCCGGCGCGCGGCGGCAGAAATGGATCGACCAGGCGCAGAGCCTCAACATCTACATGGCTGGCGCATCGGGCAAGAAACTCGATGAGACCTACAAGCTCGCCTGGGTGCGCGGCCTCAAGACCACGTATTACCTGCGTACGCTGGCGGCGACCTCGGCGGAAAAATCCACCGGCCGCGGCGGCGAATTGAACTCCGTCTCGTCGGGCGGCGTGCAGACCGGCTCGGCAATGGCCACGGCTGGCGCGACCGCAGGTTCGGTTGCGACGGCAACGGCCAGGCTCGACGACGAACCGCTGCCCAAGGCCTGCCTGATCGATGACCCCACATGCGAAGCATGCCAATGAGTCCCCGCCAAGGCCGGGGCCGGCGACAGCACGGATTTCTGAGCAGGCGATTCGAAATGCGAATTTGGCGGTAGATGCGCGGCAGGCAACCGGCTGACTGACCGCAACTCGCGGCAGGCGGCCAGCTGCCCGATGCCCATCGCAGGAGGGACCGCATGATGGTGCTGGCACGGATCGGTACATGGATGCATGTGCGCAAGCGCGATGCCGGCAGGTGGATCTTCCGACGACGCAGGTTTCGACCGCCAATACTGGGAGGACTTCAATTCACCGTTCCGGAACCGATGTTCGAAGCGACCGTGCCCGCCGCGCCGGGTGTGTACACAATCCAGGTGCCGGGTTCCTGGTGGCGTGGCGGCCGAATGCAGCCGCTGCATTTCGGCGCAAGCATGAATCTGCACGATGATCTGATGGTCGACGGGCCCGACGAGTTCGTGGCGTGGCTGGCGCATCAGCGGTCGGGAAACGGGCTTTTTCTTTCCTATTGCGTCATGCACGGTCTCGATCCAGAGATGCGCCTGCGGGAGTGCACCCGCCTGCGCCGCCAGTACCTGCCGGGGCATACGCACTCGGTCGACGAATTTCTGCAAGGTCAGGTCGTGCACAACGCACCCGAACCATTGCAGGACATGATTGGAGAAACGGTCAACTGATCGACACATGAATTCGGTGACGCGCAGACGCGACGGCAGCGGCCGCAGCCAGGGCCGCGCGGCATCGGCGTGGCGAGCACGACCCCGCGGTAACCCAGACAGGAGCGCGAAGTGGTTTTCGTGCATGGACGCGAGGGACAGGCGGTACCGGAGGGCCGGTGCAAGTCGGCCCGGGCCAGACCCGGCGCAAGCCGGAAGGCCCGAAGCAGGACGTTGATCCGGGAGGTGCGCCAAAGCATCCGCGCACCCTCTTTTCCCGGGCCGGATTTCGGCATGCATCGTCGTTGTCGGTACACGCTGCACCTTTGTCCACACCGTGAAAGGAAGGACCCATTGCCTCGCTACGAGTTTTCACCCCGGCATGTTGTCGAAGCGCGTTATCTCGGTGATTACAAGGTCTGGCTGGAGTTCAACGATGGACGCAAGGGCGTGGTCGATCTGGCGGACGAGTTGCACGGCGACGAGCACACGCCGTTGCGCAATCGTGACCTGTTCGCCGGGTTCTATCTCGACTATGGACTTGCCTCGATCGCCTGGCTGGACGGGGCCGATTTCGCGCCCGAGTTCCTGTACGACAAGTTGCGAGCCATGCACTAGCGAGGACCTGCACCGGGCTCCCGGGATCCCTGGCCTGAGCACCGGCCAGGGGTTCTCGCCCCGGATGAAGTTGCCATGTACTGCCCCAACATCAGAAAAGTACCCGGAGAAACACAATGCTGAGCTTCGACGACGACACCCCCGCCTCCACCCCCCCGGGCCGTGCGCCCCGCACGCCGGAAACCATCCGTGCACAGGTGCTGGGCGGCATTCTCTCGCGCGAGCCCGTGCACGACATTGATGTAGACAAGGAAGCAATGCCTGAAAACCTCAATCGCGTCCGCCTGGAAGACAAGCGGGTCATCAACGGCACCGCCGACGTCAACCAGCTGGTCCCATTCAAGTACCGCTGGGCATGGGAGAAGTACCTTGCCGGCTGCGCCAATCACTGGATGCCGCAGGAAGTCAACATGCAGCGCGACATCGAGCTGTGGAAAAATCCCAACGGCCTCACCGACGACGAGCGCCTGATCGTCAAGCGCAACCTGGGTTTCTTCGTCACCGCCGATTCGCTGGCCGCCAACAACATCGTGTTGGGCACCTACCGCCATATCACCGCGCCCGAGTGCCGGCAGTACCTGCTGCGGCAGGCGTTCGAGGAGGCGATCCACACCCACGCCTACCAGTACATCACCGAGAGTCTGGGCCTCGACGAGGCCGAGATCTTCAACGCCTATCACGAGATCAAGTCGATCAAGGACAAGGACGACTTCCTGATCCCCTTCATCAACGTGCTGACCGATCCGATGTTCAAGACCGGCACGCCGGAGGCAGACCAAGCGCTGCTGAAAAGCCTGATCGTCTTCGCCTGCATCATGGAGGGACTGTTCTTCTACGTCGGCTTCGTGCAGATCCTGGCCATGGGCCGGCAGAACAAGATGACCGGTGCCTCGGAGCAGTACCAGTACATCCTGCGCGACGAGTCGATGCATTGCAGCTTCGGCGTCGACCTGATCAACACCATCAAGCTCGAGAATCCGCAGCTGTGGACCAACGAGTTCAAGGCCGAGATCGCCGTGCTGATGCAGGAAGGCGTCGAACTCGAGTACCGCTACGCCGAGGACACGATGCCGCGCGGCGTGCTGGGGCTGAACGCGCCGATGTTCAAGGAGTACCTGCGCTTCATCGCCAATCGGCGCTGCCAGCAGATCGGCCTGGACCCGCTGTACGACAAGGCCGACAACCCGTTCCCGTGGATGGCGGAGATGATCGATCTCAAGAAGGAGAAGAACTTCTTCGAGACACGGGTGATCGAGTACCAGACCGGCGGCGCGCTGAACTGGGAGTAGCGGGACCGCCTGTGCGTCGAGCCGCGCGCCCCCGGCGAGCGCAGCAACCTGCGATTTCTCAGCGACCGGAACCTTGCATGTAGACCCTGTTTTGCTGCGTGCTCTTGATGGCGTGCGGAATGATAGCTTCGATCGCCGCCTTGTAGTCGGCCTTGTTGGTGTCGTCGAAGCCGGGGGCGCTGATGGTCGCCCCGCCAGCCGAGCCGCCGACCCAGATCTCAAAGGGCACCTGTTTTACGTTCTTGGGATAGTCGAAATAGCTGGAACCCCACGGTGATTCCACCGCGATCGCGCGCCGGCCCTTGCCGGGCGTCGCGGTGATCTTCTGCACACCAGCAGCGGCAACTTGCTGAACGCGCTCACCTGCCACCTCGTAGAGTCCGGGCTCGACGGCCTTCACGGTCACGGGAGCGGCCGTCCTGGTCGCCGGCTGAGCGTTGGATGACGTGGCGCCAAGGGCAGCCACGGCGAACAGGATGACGGCGAGTGTGCGCATGGCTGCTCCTTTGGTTGTGGAACGGCTGGGCGTAGGTTGGCGATTCAGTCGCAATTGTCGACCTGGATCAAGGCGATCGCCCCTTAGGCATTATAGGTCCTGCCGCACCGGAAGGACGCGATGGCGTCACCCGAATCTCTTGACCGTCCCCGGCTTGAATTTCGGATCCCAAACGTGCCACATTGTGTGTCTACCGGCGCAACAAGTGACGCATGACCTTTCAACGGAGGACAGCCAGGCTACGTATGGACTCGAACCGCATTGCCAACGACGTCACCTTGCGCGACGGGCGCAGCGTGCACATCCGCACCATCCACCAGTCCGATGAGGCGGAACTGCTGCAGGCCTTCGACCGGCTGAGCCCGACCGCGCGCTACATGCGCTTCATGCGCTTCGTCAAGGAACCCGATCTGGAGCGCTTGCGCAAGGCACTTGCCTCATTCCCGGAGAATGGAATTGCGATCGTTGCGACGATCCCGGCGATCGACGGAATCGACATCGTCGGAGCTGCATTTTTCGTGATTGGGGGTGACGCCTCGAACTGCGAGTTCGCGATCAATGTGTCCGCCGAATTCGGCGGGGCCGGTCTTGGCAGCACGCTGCTGCGGACGCTGATCGACGCCGCCAAGGGGCGTGGACTCGAGGAGATGGAAGGTTTCGTGCTGGCCGACAACAAGTCGATGCTGGGTCTTGCCAGGCGCCTCGGATTCAGCGTCGCACGCGACCCTGACGACGGTGGCGTTCGCCTCTGCCGCCTGCGCCTTCGATAGTTCCTGAACCGCTCCGGCCACGACGCGCCAGGTGATCGCAGCCGTGACGGCAGCGATCAGGAGGCTGCGGGGGGCAGGGGCGACAGCAACGGCGCCGTTGCGGCTTGTAGCGCCTGGTAGCGCTCGATCGCCGCGCGCGCATTGAACAGCAGGCGCTCGCGACCGAGATGT